>JAFLBH010000001.1:1225435-1838153 GCA_017303905.1 Bacteroidota bacterium | reverse complement strand
CGCTAACAGCACCTAAAAAAAATGGCGGGCGAAGTGCGAATATAAACAGTTGTGCAACTAATAAACATTGTGCGTTTAGACAGTTTAGTGTTCCAAAGCCGCCACTTCTTTTAGCCGCAACCCGTTAGGTAAAATTTTAGGCGCGGCATTTGAGCGAACTCGGGGCAGTGTGCTTCTAAAGTTGGTTGTAGGTAGACGACAGAGAGGAAGAGGGTTAATTTCCATCGCCAAAAAAATCAATCAAGGTCAGGACAAAAGATTCTGGAAAGGTTTAACAACAGTTAGCTCCATAGAGCGTTTTGTTGTAAACAAAACAAACATTTGACTGTTTTTGATCGTTGCAAACCCGTGTTTGCATAAGAGAGAAAGCAGTTCAAATGTTTTAACTGTTGTTAAAGGTCTGGATTTTGGCTGACTTTTTCAAGACGGCTAGACCTATTGGTGTTATTTTTGAATCTTTTGTTCCTGTAATTTTTGTTCACTTTTTTTTGCGCGATGTCGCTTTTAAAACACTGCGACAATCTGGTGACATTGTCGACAATATTTCAACGCTAAATTAACCCTCTTTGGCAATAACTGCGCCTAAAACACGCTTTGCGAGGTGGCCGTTTTTTATGCCTGCGGCGCAAAGCTTTCACCTAACAGCTTATGGCCGGAGCGCTCTTACGCACAAGCCAAACCTAGCGCTGACAATAATTTAATGCGAACAGGGCATTAATCGGCGAGCGACCGCTTGGTTAATTCTTTTTTTGCTGCCGTAACATTTAGGCAGACAATTTAATTTGTATCTTTAAATAAACGTTTCGGTAGTTCGCATTAAATTACTGCGCCCATAAGCGGAACGTTATGCGTAAGTGGGCGGACGGACATTCCGTAAGACAAAAATATTTGGTTGACAAAATGCGACAACAGACTTTAATATTTCTCCTGACAATTTTCTCTACGACAATTTTCAGTCAGACAAATAGCATTCAAGACGACTCAACTCATAGCGACTGGAAAAGAATATTAGTTTATCATTCCTTTGACGTGACTAAACAGAAAGAAAATATTCCGACCTGGATTCTTAAAAATATTGTAGACACAATTTCGGACATTGCAAACCCAAAAGAAAAATGGAATTCAACTTGCAACGCTAGCGGATCTCTTCCACGGGCAAAACTCAATTGGGCTGCCTTCATACCCGACAAAATAGCGTGGGTGGTTTCAGTTACAAGAGGCGGCTATTCAGCAACGACAACTTACTATTTAATAGACCCAGACGGCGTCATAACAATTCGAAATTCTGGCTGGACAGGCGAAGAATTTAAAGGCTTTAAGAAAAAATATCTTAATGACACGCTCAAAAAAGGTCGGTAATTTGCAGACACGTCAACATGACGTATCTGCGTGCGCCCACCATACGCATAACAGCACCTACTTCCAATTTTTTGCGGGTTACGCTCAAATGCGTAACTTGACAAAGCAAAAAACTGTAAGTAGCTGCAAAACGTTAGTGGTAAGCGCTGCGCACAGATTTTGTACGACAAAGAACATTATAAATGACAAAAATACTTTCTCATACAATAACTTTTCTTGGGACAGTTTTATTACTTTTAAGTTGTGCGGACAGTACAGTAGAAAAAACAATAACGGGTGAATTTGCCATAACTAGTTTTCAATTTAAAGAGGACAACGATTTGTTATATTGCCTAACTCTAAATTACATAGAGTTTTACTCAAACGGAAGTGCAAAAATACCAGGAATCATAGATAGACAAAAGTGGGGAATAGTTCCTGACTCTAATACTAATGCAAAATGGCAATTATCAAAAAAAGACAATAAATATCTACTCACAATCATTTCAGATAATAAGTATTTTAATGGCGAATACGTTATTACTTTTGGTAAAAATGAAAAAGAAAAACATTTGATTTTAAATCTAAAAGGCAATACTACAATGTTCTCCGCGGAAAAAAGCTGGTTTAATTACTCAGAAAATAAGGTTGACGAACTAATTAAAATAACCAAACAAAGTAATTTAAAGTAATTTATTAGGCAGTGAAAAAACTTATATTTTATTTTGCAGTTATTGGTTGGGTGTTAGGACTTACCGTTCATTTACTTTCGCTTGCCGATTTTGACACAACGGCCAAATTTCCATTTGTTTGGCTTTTACATGTAGGTATTTTTGTTGTTTGGTTTCCTGCAGTTTATGGTTTGACCAAAAACGAAGAGCTAAAAGCATATCGACAATCAGCAACCTTAACTAATTCCTTCGGTTTTTATAAAATAATTTTCCGTAAAACACCTACTTGGTTGACAATAATTGCGGGCTTAGGCTTCTTCTATGCTATAATTAATTTCATGCTGTTTTTGACATCACAACATGGCTCACCAGACATTAGAGACGGACAATTTATTTTACGCGATCACGGAAAATTAATTAGAACCTTGACTGAACACGAATATCATCACTATCGAGCAAATGAAGTAAGAGGATTTTCGGGACACTGGTTAGCATTTTATGGCCTCGCTGCCGCAATATTGTTTCCATTTTCCAAAGACAAAGAAAATTATAAAGCAGACACTTAAACGAAACGTAGCTAAGTAGCATCGCCAACCACTAACACGGGGCGTAGCGGTCAGCGGGCAGAGCGGTATATCGCGGCGAGCAAATATTTTGGCCGCTGACGCGTTTTTTTTTGCTGCCGCTAATTTTGTTGAGTATCTTTAATAAAACATTTGGGGTTGTATTTCGGGACGAGCAATAAAGCCCGCCGAACGCCAGCCCCGAGAACGTTATAAGCAATAAGTGCGGACAATCCGTTAGACAAAAAACATTCTAATATAAATTAAATGGTTGCTCCAGACATCATCGGAAATGCAAAAGTTCTACTTTATACCACAATTGACGGCAGACATTCATTCACAAATAATACTAAGCATCTTATTGTAAATAAAACCCCCGGACAAATAAATTCACCCGAACCAATGCATGGACTTGCAATATGTAAGTATGACAATGAAAATAGCTTTTATTTATTCGGTTGCAATTCAAAATGGGAATCAATAACGGACACTTGCCACGACACAATTGAAGACGCAATCGACCAAGCAGAGTTTGAATATAAAGGCTCAATAAATACTTGGACAAAAAAATAAAACACGGCGGACACTTAAGCGTAACGCACCTTTGTGGCACTTACAGCTTATAACACCACATTTGCTCCAGCGGGGGGACGTGCAAGTTTTTTGCTTATAATTTGTCCGCCGACGGCGGAATGTTTATTTTTACTATAAGCAAAAAAAGAGGCAGCGTTTCGGCAGTTTATTTTGTTTGGCGGGTGCAGACAGGAAAGTGTTTCATAAACCCGCCGGACGCAAATCTGGAAAACGTTATAAGTAATAGGGCGGGACAATTCCCGTAGACAAAAACATATCGACATGGAAAATAAAATTGACGGCTTCAAATGGACTCTATCTCCTGCTTATAAAGACAGCGTTGCTCAATGCAAATTTGAGCAAGGTGACGTAATTTACAAGACAAGGACATCAGGAAAAAATTGGGGCGAAGAAATAAAAGAAATCGACTTTATGGTTCAAGTCAAAAGCCCGACCCGTGCAATTAACAGTACAAAAGGTGACATGGATGTGTTCGGTTCAAATTGGAATACTAAAATCATCTTTGAAAAAGTTTATCCAAATGACCTGACTTCAAATAAAGTAATAGAAACTACTCAAGGCGCTTTCTTTTCATTCCTATGGAAAGACGATGAATCCTTACTTTCAACAAACGATTTAAAACCTTGCTTGACTTCTATTCGACCAAAGTATATTAATTCTGACTTCATAAAATCAAAAGTTCCTGCTGGCTCGACTGGCTTCGCAATCATAACCGACAGCGTAAGTGATTTACTAATCTCAAAGAAATCGGATGTTATCAAAGTTCTTAAAGACAGTTTCACTTATCATTCCAAGACTTTTACTTGCGACGAAGCAATTCTTAAAAGTGCTTTAGACGAATCCCCTAACTCTGGTTTTAGTCCGACGCTTGGTGTTGAATTATTCGTTATCAATTCAACAGACACAAATAAAATAACCGAAGAAATAAAAAAGGTATTATTCAAAGGTAAAAAAGACCAGTTCAGTATTCAATCTCACGGTTTGCTAATCACCAATTAACATGGAATATAAATTTGACATTAAAAGCAGTAGCAGTGACGAAATTTATACTGTGGCTTTCAAGTTTGATAAACTGACATCTATAAGTTGTACCTGCCAAGCTGGCTTGAATAACTTGCTTTGCAAACATCGACTGAATCTTATGGACGGAGACATTACTGCTCTGGTAAATAAATCGGACGCTTCAATTCTTCCCGAGGTTCTTAATAAGATTGACAAAACAAAAGTGTCCGCTTTGTACACAGACCTAAATGCAATTGAAGCCGAACTTAAAACTCTCGAAGCGACAAGAAAAAAATTGAGAAAAGAAATAGGACTAAAGTTCTCTAAAGGTTTTTAACGGCGGACACCGACAGCAAAACGTACTGAGCTGTGTGCCGCCCTACTACTTATAACAGCACCTACTGGCAATTTTTTGCGGGTTAACGCTCAAATGTATAACTTGGATTTAGCAAAAAACTGCCAGTAGCTGCAAAACGTTAGCAGTAAGTGGCGGGACATTCCTCCGGACAAAAATCTCATCCAGACAAATAAATTAACGTGACAGAAATAACAGACGACAAGGGAGCCGAGGCTGAAAAATTTGCATACGACTTATCAAAAGACAAGTTGCTTGAAGAGTATTGCCTTTTAAATCCCTTCATTAAAAACTCGGACAACAAAGAGGTTTGCGACCTCTTAATACTATTCAAAGACAGTTGTATATTAGTTTCCGTAAAAAACTACGCTTTTACAGGCAACCAGGCACGGTTTGACAAAAAAGTATTTGGCAAATCAAAAGACCAATTATTAGGCGCAAAAAGAACTCTTCTACTGAAAAAAAAGTGCATTCTCGTTGACAAAAATGGGAAAGAAAAAGAATTTGATGCCGACATAATTAATAATTACATTCTTATTACGTTAAATTATGGTCACGACCCTGACGCATATAAAATAGTTGAATCGGAAAAAGACACAATCGTTCATAATTTTGACAAAGAAACATTTGAAACAATTTTATTTGAAATTGATTCTGTTCCTGAAATCATTGACTACTTAAAAAAGAAAGAGACTTTATACCGAAAAGATATCGCCATTAACTTAATTGGAAAGGAAAAAGATCTTTTGGCTTGGTTTGTAACAAACAAAAGAGAATTCCCGAAAGAGTGGTTTGAACACGACGCTAAACAAATGATGCTGGATATCGATGGTCGATGGGATTTTTACAATACCAACGACCAGACACTTTTAAAACGAAAGGCCGACAAAATAAGTTATTTCGTTGATGAAATGGTGAAAAATGACATTGCAAGTTTACCTCAATGCAAAATTATTGGCGACTATTTGATGAGCCTGAACAGAACAGAAAGGCGACTTTTTGCCCATACATTTTTCGAGCATTGTCATGCACACAAGAATAAATCTTCCAATTTCTTGAGCAGACGACTTATGCACAACGCATTTCACGATGCAAGTTGCTTAATGCTATTTTATAATTCAACACTGAAAGAAGAAGAGTTAGATGAGTTTATTAAATTGACTGCCGAAATTTATTTGTACAAAAAATTCAGTCCGCATAATAAGTTGATTGTAATTGGGACATCTAAAGAAATTTTTCCTTTCAAATATGGCTACCTTGAAAGAATAGACCCATATTCAGACGAAGAGATCGAATACTATGAAACTGTTATAAAAAATTTCGGCTGGTTCACGGACTTAAAATATACAAACATTGGAACAAAAGAATACCCCAATCAGGACAATCAGTAGACTAATCAACTGTGTGCCGCCACCATACTGCTAACAGCACCTACTTGCAATTTTTTGCGGGTTAGCGCTCAAATGCGTAACTTGACATAGCAAAAAACTGCAAGTAGCTGCAAAACGTTACTGGTAATTGCCGCGGGACAATTCTCCGTAGACAATTTTACAGTTGACAAAAACACAATCACATGAAAAATCTTTTAATAACAACTTTGACAATCTCTCTTTTGACTGCTTGCGAGAAAAATTATACTTGTGTATGCCAAAATCCTGGCGGCACAAACGAACAATGGACTGTCAAGACAACGAAACAGCAAGCAAAAAAAGATTGTGACAAACTTAACGAAACAAGTGAACCGTTTTCTGAGACAAGTTGCTATTTAAAATAATTTGTGCAGACACGCAATCTGCTCGCACCTGTGTGGCGGCAACAACCAGTAACACCACATTTACGCTATGCGGGCGGACGCGGGTTATCGCTTCAGCCGCAAAGCCTGCTACGCAGACTGAAAATTTGTTGCGGCTTTCGCTAAAAAGCATTTATCTTTAAATATAGTTTTTCGGGTATAGACTGTTGAGGGCAATAAAGCCGCACAGCGTAAATCTGGGGAACGTTAGCAGCAACAAAGGCGGACAGACATTACGTTAGATAAAACTTCATGAAATACGGACTGACTTTCATAATATTTGTTTTTCTGTCGGGTTGCGGACAACAAACTTCACAGACGACAGACTCAAACAAAGAAGACACCCTTTTTCATAAGGTCGTCTTTCTCGACAAATATTACACTGACTTTCTCACGACAGTAAAGTCCGACTTTCAAAATCGCGACAAGATTTACGCCGAAAAAATAAAAGACGCGATAATTAAAGACCATTTTTCAAACGCAGAATATCCAGACTTTGTAAGCGAAAATTTTTCACATCCCATTGCCGACACTTCAGGACTGACAATATTTATCGCAGACTTGAAAGCGCACAAAAATGAAATTGAAAAAATCATTTCATCGGCGTTTAACCTTTGTAACAAGCACCTTAAAAATAATAACGTAACATTTTACATTATCCCTTTGTCTTCCGACGATAAAGAAATAATAAACAAAATGGGAGGCGTTACTGGCCTCACTATTGGTAGCAAGCAAATATTCCTTACAATTGACTTTACAATAAATTCTTGGCAGGAAGTTCTTGAATATGCCGTTGCTCACGAATTTAACCATAGTTATCATTTTAGCATTAGTAGTAACGCTTTACTTGAGTTTACTTTGCTCAGAAACTTAATTTCCGAAGGCATGGCTGACTCATTTGCTCATTTATTATATCCTAAAGTAAGCGTGCCGTGGACTTCAGCATTAAGCAACAAAGAAAAAGCAGAGCTTTGGAGTAAAATAAAACCCGACCTACAAAGCGACGATCCAACTTTACTTAATTCAGTAATGTTTGGTTCTAAAGACTATCCTATTTGGGGCGGTTATACTTTAGGCTACGACATAATACAAACGGTGTCTAAAAATCGTCCCGACTTCTTCAAAACAAAGTTGACAATTTCAGACGACAAACAAATATTAGAACTGAGCGACTATAAGTAAGCTGGGTGCGCCTTTGCAGCTGCTAACAGCACCTACTGGCCATTGGGCGGAAGTATAAGTGCAGCGCGCGCTGACAATCGGTCGCTTCGCGAATTTTATTGCGGCGCTGCAAAAACATTTGTATCTTCATATAAACATTTGTGGTTATAGACAGTTGATGCTTCGAAAGCCCAACGGCCAGTAGCCGCCAAACGTTATGCGGCATGCGACTGCAGACGATTAAACACTTAAAAAAGACAATATGTATTTGGGCAACGACCTTACAATGGACTACGGACGCTTTCAGCAGTTAGCCAGACTTCAGTACGGCAATATCAACGACTACATAAAACAGCTTAAGACATTTCTTGAAGAAAAAGCTGAGCGTGTAAATAAAGCCTCAAACGAAGGAGAAGTTATTGCTTCAATAGACGTTACGGACAGCGACATGAATGACTTACTTAATGACTTAGTTAAATGGTCAGACGTCAATTCAAAACAGTTCATTTATAACGCACTTTTCATCAAAACAAATTCCTTCCTCGAATGGGGCTTAATTGAATCTTGTAGACTCGGTGCAATTTATATTGGCGACAAATTCATTGAATACAATAAAGACCGTGGAATTGATAAGGCTAAAAACTATCTGCAAGAAAAATTAAATATTACAATAAACTCAGGTAAGGAATGGAGCCGTTTCAAAGTAAATCAAGACGTAAGAAACATGATTGTACACAATGGCTCAAACATTGTTGTTGACTACACAAAAGACGTAAAAGATCAGCCAATATATAAAACAGTTATAACAAACAAAAAGGCTTTTTACCTGACAGAAACTGGCTTCGTGTACATAAACGACATGGACTACATTCAAGAAAGCCACAATTGGGCAGTAGACTTTGTACAACAGACATTGGACGCTGTAACCAACGAGCTAAAAAAAAGAGGAATTCGTTGGACCTAAACTGAAACGCACGACCGCATAACAGCACATTTACCCAATGCGGCGGACGAGGTAGCGCGCCGCGCGCCTGACAAGCGGCCCCTTCGGGACATTTTTGGCGGCGGCGCAAAAAACAGTTATCTTCGATATAACCATTTGTGGGTATAGACACAGGAAGCTCCGAAAGCCGCACTGGGTAAATCCGCAAAACGTTAGTACCAATGGGGGCGGACAAATCCTCATAAATAAAATTCGTCGGACAAAAAAGTATGCAGACATTCAAAAAATTGACAATAATACTTTTCCTCTCGACAAGACTTCACGGACAGGACGCGGAAATCGACAGACTTATTAAAAGCGAACTTAAAATGACTTTTCCAAGTATTCATTTTAAACACAAGTCGACTGACTATGCACCAATGCCTTATTCGACGGACTCCTGTTTTAAATTCATCGCAAATCATTTCAAGGACAACATTAATGGCCTTGTAATTTGGCGCGACACTCTAGAGAAAGAAGAGCTAACAAATAAACGTATTTCAATACTAAAAGCGGATTTGAGAAAATATATAAAGAATGGAAAAATTGAGATTCAATCTATGGATGGCGCACAAAAAGTTTCCAGACAGATAATCACAATGACTTCCGACAGTACAAAAATTAAATACTTATTGACTTTAAATAGTGTGTTTGACATTTCTAAAACTCGTTCTCCAAAAGACAAATCTACTGCACTGAATCATTATTTACGTCCGAAAATATGGTGCTGGAATTGCTGGATAACCGGATTCCACATGGATAAGACTAGTAGAAATTTACGTAAAATGGAAAGATATAAAAAGAAGAAATTAAAAACGCAAAACAAAGGTGAATAAAACTGAGTGCGCCCCCACAGGTACTAACAGCGTGCAGCCGTCACCTGCGGACAGCGACGCACAAGCCTTCCCTACTCTCACGCACGGACACATTAATGTTTGCGGCAGTCGGCGCGCGGCTTCGGGCTGACAAATTTATTGCCGGCGCCTAGCATCTAATATTGGGACGGAGGTAAAATTTTTATTTGTATCTTTAAGTAAACGTTTCGGTAGCCGCAATCATTAACGTCGGCTGCACGCGGAACGTTATGCCGCATGCGCCCCGGACGACAAACTAACGGTTGACATGCGCTCGGACTCATTACAAATAGTAGAATTTGGACATGCATATAAATTATGATAAAAAGTATATCGCGTTTATTGACGTTTTAGGATTTACTGAACTGGTCGGCAATCCTGCAGACACAAATAAACTTGAGAGCTATTTTGACTCTCTTGAAGAAATATTTAGAGTGCTCGAAGCAGACAAATCAAAGGCGGAATTGAAAATGCTATCAATCAGCGATTCGGTAATCCTTATGACACCCGGTTCGGAAGATGGCTTAAAAACACTTTTAAGAGCAATTCAAACACTACAATCTTCCCTTGCGCAAAAAGACATATGGATGCGCGGAGGGCTGGCTTTTGGTAGCGTATTTTATGATGAACAAAAAAGGATTATTGTTGGTCCAGGATTTATTCGTGCTTTCAAACTTGAAGGCCAGGCAATATTTCCAAGAGTAATAATTGACCCTATAATACTTCGGGAGTTAAACATGACTCTTCCTCAATTCAATAATCATTTTAATGGAAACATCGCTGACAAAAACTCACTTAAACTCGTACACAATTATGCAAATAACATTCCGCGATTAACTGACGACGATGCAATTTTTGTATGTTACGCCAACAAACTTATTCGGCGTTCAATGAATGATCAAGAAAATTCCGGCACAACAGTGATGGACAAGTTATGCAATGACCTAAACAATAGACTTTACGGAAAACACGAACATTACCATAAGTACCTCTGGACTAAAAAATACTTTGAAGAAGTCTTTAAAGAAGAGGCCGCTACTTTCGTAGACGACAATTCAGTAAAAAGTTTCCTAAAAAAGTATTGGGTAAAAATCAGTGACCTTTAAGGCACTATAACTATACTGACACCTCTGACGACAATGGAAAGGGCGCACGACTGCATAACAGCACCTACTGGCCATTGGGCGGAATCGGTCATCGTTCGCGCGCAGACAATAAGGTCACTTCGTGAAATTTATTTGCGGCTCACTAAAAACCTAAGTATCTTTAAATAAACATTTGAGGTTATAGACAGTTGATGCTTCGAAAGCCCAACGGCCAGTAGCCGCCAAACGTTAGTACCAATAGGGTCGGACATTCCGCACTTTAGACAAATGCTCATGACAAAAAACATTATCAGACAATTAATTTTCACTTTCATTGTATCTTTGACAACTTCATCAGTCTTCATTTGGACAAAATATAAGGGAAGTATTGGGTGTCTTGACGCAAGTCAAAGTTTCTATATACTTTGGTTTATAAACATTGGAATATGTTTGTTAAGCTTTCTTTTATCCTTAACTGCGCTCTTCAATTCTAAAAATACCGTCAGACAAAATTTCGGGACAAGCTTATTATCCTTTATTGGTTTACCTTTTTTAATACTTTTTTCAGTGCTAATTCTTTTCGTAGTAAAAAAAGACAATGACGACGGCGTTTCAGACTTTCTTGACATCGGACTTTCAACTTTAACGTTTTGTTTAATCTTACTTTATCAGTTTTACCGTTTCAGACAAAAAGTAAAATCTCTAGACGCGTAAGCTGTGTTTTATCTTTGTGCGCCCCTACTCGGTACTAACAACGTGCAGCCGTCACCTGCGGACAGCGACGCACAAGCCTTCCCTACTCTCACGCACGGACACATTAATGTTTGCGGCAGTCAGCGCGCGGCTTCGGGCTGACAAATTTATTGCCGGCGCCTAGCAACTAATGTTGGGACGGAGGTAAAATTTTTATTTGTATCTTTAAGTGAACGTTTCGGTAGCCGCAATCATTAACGTCGGCTGCACGCGGAACGTTAGCGGTCAGTTTGCGGACAGACCTCTCGGTAGACAAAAAACTTTTAGACAACGACAGACATGAAAAATTTTAACGCTTTGACCTTGCTGACATTTCTTGCGCTGACATCGTGCAAAAAAAATTATGACTGTCTTTGTTCAACACCGACACTCGAAACCTCGGCGACAATTAACGACACAAAGAAGAATTCGAAAAATAAGTGCGCAGACATCGAAAAAAATTCTCAGACACAACATCCGGACATGAAATGCACCTTACATTGACAAAAGACATACTACCAGATTTATTATCGGCGGACACGCAAGCAAGACGTAAACTGTGTACGCAAACCGAACCGCTAACAGCAAATTCGCGCAAGCGGGCGGACGAGGTCATCGCAAAGTAAATTTTTTGCGTGGCTGACGCCACAACTTTTTTAGTTTTACTTTGCTAAAAAACATTTATCTTTAAATAAACATTTGTTCGGGCAGACACATGAATTTTCAAAAGCCCGCCTGCGCAAATTCGCAAACCGTTACTGGTAATTGCCGCGGGACAATTCTCCGTAGACAATTTTACAGTTGACAAAAACACAATCACATGAAAAATCTTTTAATAACAACTTTGACAATCTCTCTTTTGACGGCTTGCGAGAAAAATTATACTTGTGTTTGCCAAAATCCTGGCGGCACAAACGAACAATGGACTGTCAAGACAACGAAACAGCAAGCAAAAAAAGATTGTGACAAACTTAACGAAACAAGTGAACCGTTTTCTGAGACAAGTTGCTATTTAAAATAATTTGTGCAGACACGCAATCTGCTCGCACCTGTGTGGCGGCAACAACCAGTAACAGCGTGCAGCCGTCATCTGCGGACAGCGACGCACAAGCCTTCCCTACTCTCACGCACGGACACATTAATGTTTGCGGCAGTCGGCGCGCGGCTTCGGGCTGACAAATTTATTGCCGGCGCCTAGCAAAAATATTGGGACGGAGGTAAAATTTTTATTTGTATCTTTAAGTGAACGTTTCGGTAGCCGCAATCATTAACGTCGGCTGCACGCGGAACGTTAGCACTCATAGCGGGGACAAATTCTCCGTAGACAATTAATCGGTAGACAAGAACATTTTGGTTTCTTTAAATTACAGACATGAAAACAAAAACAAATAATAACATTGTAACTGCGACAATTCTAATTTTATTCGCTTTGACAATTTATTCTTGCAAAAAACATACTTGTGAGTGCGTGGCAACCCGACCGACTTATAATCCCGGTGACGGACCTACCACTACAATCATTTATTTTAAAGGAAGAAAAGCCCGGGCAAAATCTTCATGTGAAAGTCTTTCTGAACCACCGGACACTTATGGTAACGAGACAAAGTGCGTTCTTAAATAAAGTTTTATCTGCGGACACGTAGCTGGGGTGAACCTGTGTGTCCGCTACGAAGTGCTAACACGGGTCAATGGCGCAATGCGAGCGGACGCGGTAGTTTTTTTGCTTTGCTTTTGTCCGCCGACGGCGGATCTTAATTTGTTTAAAGCAAAAAGAAAAACATTTGTATCTTTATATAAAGGTTTTAGGGTGCAGACAGGTGATTTTTCAAACCGCACTGCGCCAGCCCCGAAACCGTTAGCAGTAATAACGGCGGACATTAACAGTAAAAAAGAAACGACATGAAAAAACATTTTTTGACTTTGCTCATCGGACTTCTTTTCCAAATGACTTACGGACAAGACGCATCCGACAAGTTTGAGCTTGGCTCGACTTTGGTGACCGTTAATTCATTTAACGACCAACATTTCTATTATCGTGACAAACCTTCTGTCGAATATTTAAACGGACTTTTCTTACGGTACACACATAAGAGAATTGGTATTCGCGCTCAAGTTAGTTATTCAGAGAATTATCAATCCTATTCTTCACCTCCAGGGACGCGAGACGGCGGTGGTGGTGATGCGTTTAACAAAGACTTCCGACTTGGACTTGGCGGACAGTTTTCGATTTTTAAAAATAAGACGCTCCTATACCCTTTCGTTGACGCTTCATATAGAAATGTTTTTTCAACAGGGCATTATTACGGCGGTTTCGGCGGCGCAAACAACGCATTGACATCAATGACAACGGGACTATTGCTTAATATTGGTCTTGGTTCAAAAATAAAAATCTATAAAAGCGTTTATGTTTCTCCAGAAATTGGTTATAGCTATTTTAATGGTCTCAAGAAAGAAACATCGACGCATGTTCCAAACGGTAGTTCAATAAAATATAGCGACCCAACAGTTTACTGGAGCCCGTCAATTAAATTACATTTGACTGTTGCGTTTTAAAATATGCAGACACGCAAACAAGACGTAAGCTGGGTGTGCCGTTACAACTGCTAACAAGGGGTTAGCGTCTTTTCCTTCGTGGACAGACTTTCGCTTGACAAAAAGCCGTTCTTTTCTTTCAAGTTCTCGTTGGACGTCCATTTTTGCCTGCGCCCCGTTTGGCATCGCGGTGGACAAGCGGCCTGCAAGCAGACTTTTTAACGCTAGCCTCATAACGGGCCGACACAAACAAATTTTTTAGTACCTTCATTCAACGAATTTCTGGAAAGCGCAGGCAAAAACGGCGCTAACCCCGAAACCGTTAGTGGTAATAAGCGCAAGGACATCGAAATAAAAAATGACACCTCCAAAGACGACATTGACTTTTCTAAAAATTTGCTTGTACTTAAATGTTCTGGCTTATATAAATATGTTTATTCTTGTTCCGACAGCTTTTTCGAGCACACTTTCTCCACATGAATTTGTTGCCACGACGCAATATAAAGTTCTCGCCGGACTTAGTGCCTTCTTTTCACTTGGCGCAATGATCCTTTGGGGTTATTGCATTTATTACTATTACAAGTTTGACAAATACTATAAAGGCGGGCTTGGACTACTCTTTCTTCCTGGACTTATTTCACCGTTTTACTTCTATAAAGTTATCTGGAAACAAAAACGCGCTTTAACAAATAAATAAGATATTAATTACCATGGAGAATTTTGATAGAAATCTCGCAAAAGTTTCCCTTGAGACAGCAAGAATGTGCGTTAAAAAAGACGAGCTACTTGAGGCGTATATAAATTATACAATTGCTTTTTCAAACGCTGACATATATTCAGACAAGGTGTTTATCCTAAAAGAAATAATAAACTTCTCCGAAGAAAAATATCATCTTGACATGCCTTCAATCGAAAAATTATTTGACGACCTATTTGAAATCGAAGAGAATAACGCCGACGCTTTAGTTTTACTTTTAAAATATTTCAAGAAAAATAATGACGATAGAGTTAAGGAATTAGCCCTCGAAATCCACATAAAAGATTATGATGGTAAAATTAAACTGACACAAGAACAATATGAAGTTGTTTACGGCGGTTCTTAATATACTGTGTGGCGCTTACAACCACTAACAGCACATTTGCCTTATGCGGGGACAGCAGGTCATCGCAGCGAGCTAAATTATGGTCGCTGACGCGAAAGTTTTTTTGCTGCCGCTAATTTTGTTGAGTATCTTTAAATTAACTTTTGTAGGTGCAGACAGGTGAGGCTTCGAAATCCGCACAAGGCAAATCTGCAAAACGTTAGCACTAATTGCCGCGGACAGACTTTCGGCAGACAAAAGACATTTCGTTGGACGAATACCCTTTATAACCAACACAGGACAAAAACTTATTTTATGACCCGAATAAAAATAATTGGAACAATTGTAATATTACTTTCCGTTCTATCACCATATTTTTCTTTCTTCTTTTTTTCTGTTACAATTGAACCGCTCCTTCTTGCTATTCTCTTGCGGACAATTTGTGTTGCTATGAACTTGTCATTAATAGTTGGCATATTAACATTTACAAAGACAAAACTATCTGACAGTACCTTACTGTTGATAAATCGTGTCGCCTTGACTATTTTGATAATCGGTTATATTTTTGGGTTCATACTTATCTATGGGTTTGCAAACGATAAGCCTTAATAAAAAACAAAGCCCTTGGTTGGCGGACACTTAATCGCAACGTACCTGTGTGGCGGCAACAAGTGCTAACAGCACATTTACCCAATGCGGCGGACGAGGTAGCGCGCCGCGCGCCGGACAGTCGGCCCCTTCGGGACATTTTTGGCGGCGGCGCAAAAAACAGTTATCTTCGATATAACCATTTGTGGGTATAGACAGTGGATGCTCCGAAAGCCGCACTGGGTAAATCTGCAAACCGTTACTACCAATAGCGGGACGACATTCGGTTTGACAAACATTCAGACATTTAGAGTCAATTTGATTCGTAAGACATTGCAACTAAAAAGACCTTTCGCTCATTAAATTCGTTGTTCCTTAACCATTCAGACCCTTTATCTTTCGGCTTATTACCTAAGTGCGTTAGACACGAGTAATACCAATAATCTTTGTATGTTAAATCTTCTATAGCGAATTCAACATCAACTGGCAAACATTTACGTACACAATAGCTATCGTAATCATTTGCGACAATTCTTTTCAATTGTTCCCTATTCACAATTATCATACAATCAATATCGTTCGGTGCAGTGTTCTCTGCCTCGACAAAACTTCCACCGATCAAAACATTAAGAGTATTGACCTGAAATTCTTCCATTCGCGCTTTGACATAGCCAAGAAAGTGTTCATAAATCTCATTTCTTTTCCCATTAGTACAAAATCTATTTTTAAACTCCTCTGCTGACAACATTAAAACATTAGGTACTATTGGTTTATTTATTTCTACAGGGTATACAGACATATCATGAAAATTTAACCAACATAAATACTTATATCCTTGTTCTCGAATTTCATTTCCAGCGGACAATTCATCAATCAAATTCTTATAGATTTTTTGCTGCAGCTTGCTTGTTGCATCGTAGACCTTAAAGCGTTCCTTTAAAAATGAATCTATCTCGTCGTTATAAGTCATGACAACATAAAAATACTCAATATTTATGCGGACACCTAATCAGGACTTAGCTACGTGTCCGCTACTGGTAGTAACACCACATTTACGCTATGCGGGCGGACACGGGTTATCGCTTCAGCCGCAATGCCTGCTACGCAGACAGAATATTTGTTGCGGCTTTCGCTAAAAAACATTTATCTTTAAATATAGTTTTTCGGGTATAGACAGTTGACGGCAATAAGCCGCACAGCGTAAATCCGGGGAACGTTATGCGCAAGCTATAAAATGACAGACTAATGAGCTTTTTCGATCAAGACCAATACACTATTGCAGACATTCAGTCTCTTATTGACAATTCTATTGAAGAATCCATAAATCTTGACTTTAAAGCCGCAGACGCATTACAAAACACCGACGGTAAAAAGAAAGAAGTCGGCAAAGACATTTCTGCCCTTGCAAACTCAGACGGCGGAATTATTGTATACGGGCTTTCCGAACAAGGCCATGTTGCTCATGCTTTATCTTACATAAACGGAAATATATTTACAAAAGAATGGTTAGAACAAGTTATTAATACAAACATTCATAGAAGAATTTCTGATATAAAAATATTTCCTATTCGCAATAATGAAAATATAGCAGAAAGTATTTACGTTGTAAGAGTGCCCGCAAGTAAAAATGCGCCACATATGATGAAAGACAATCGCTTCTATAGGCGCTTTAATTTCGAGTCCGTTCCTATGGAAGAATACGAAGTTCGTTGGCTATACAATCAAAAAGAAAAAACAGACCTTGAAATATTAGATCCAATTATTACCGGTGGCGGAAGAGCAGGCGAATTAAATAGTTTAACCTTCATCGACTTTCATGTTTCTTTCCAAGTAAAAAATATTAGTAACGCTATTGAAGACAAATTCAAAGCTGAATTAAAGGTTCCTATTCTCGTTTATCTTTCTGCTGAAAACAATCCAAATTTAGGGGCTAATACAAGACGTGATGGCGACTTCATGATTTGTTCAATACCTTCGACTAGTTCTCTGTTTCAAGACGACCAGACAACCTGTTGTCAATTAAACGTTCGAATAAGAAATCATAACAAAGATGCTGCCTGTAATAATCCTGTTGTTCTCAAATTATATTATTCCAACGGGACAAAAACTAAGGAATTTAATCTTGGCGACATTTTACAATTTAGCGGACATACGGTTAGACAATTGGACTTTAGACAATAGCCAGCGCATAACAGCACATTTAACTTATGCGCGCGGACGTCGGTTATCGCTCAAGCCTTTTGCCCCTTCGGGACTTTTAAATTTGTTTCGGCTTTCGCTAAAAAACAGTTATCTTCGATATAGACTTTTGTCGGTTTAGACAGGTGATGCTTCGGAATGCGCACAAGTTAAATCTGCCAAACGTTAGCTGCAAGTGCCGCGACAGACCGGTAGACAAAACAATGACAACGACAAGACTCTTCATCATCCAGACAATTTTAGTCATTGCCTTCGTCATTTTCTTCCACTCGACCATTGTGCGTTTAGACGGCAATGTTCACGACAACTATTTTATTGACAGGTTTAATTTAGCTTCAATTATCTTCGTGACATACGGACTTGTTTTTTCAGTAGTTTATTACATCGTTAGACAAAGGACAAATAATAAACTCGGACTCGCTCACTTTGCACTGGGACTTCCGCTTTTCCTCTTGACATTCGCAGAACAATTGGGTTTTTATAATCACGACCCTCTTCCAAGACGTTATTACACAAACTATGAATCAAAGCTCCTCGACATCTTTCCTATTTTCGGTTCTGTAATTTACCAAGTGACGTTAGTGCTATTCATCTTGGGTATAGCGACCTTTATAATAAACCTGACAATAAAAAAACATCAAAAAGCGGACACGTAAGCGAAACGCACCTGTGGGGCGGCACCAGACAGCTAACAGCACATAGCACTTATGCGGGGGACGAGGTAGCGCGCCGCGCGCCAGGACAAGCGGTCGCTTCGCGGACATTTTTGGCGGCGGCGCAAAAAACAGTTATCTTCGATATAACCTTTGTAGGTAGTAGACAGTGGATGCTCCGAAAACCGCACAAGTGCTATCTGCGAAACGTTAGTACGCATTTTGGTGAGACAAAAATATTTCATACTTATTCTTTTCTTATTCTTGTTCCAGGACGACTTCGCCTTTCAACTATTACCTGCGACAAAAGACACTAGCTCAAACAGTGTGGTGGACAAAAATTCATCTTTCAAGACTAAAAAACTATTTGGTAAAGAAATAACACGTATCTATGACGGTGAAAATAGACTCGTCTATAAAAGCAAGAAAAGACATTTAGGGTCGGATTCATACAAAATCACTTATTTTAAAAAGCGATATAATTCTGACAATAAATTAATAAGCTATACTCGAAGTAAAGAAATAGTTACCGCTCAGACACGCTTTATTAAAAAGAAAAAGAATATTGAATACTTTAATAACGGCAAGTTACAATCAAAAAAAATTGTCAGAAACAAAGAAACTTCCATCCATAAGAAAATACGCAGAAATCATAAACGAAAACGTAAAGAGGACAAGCTAATTGCAAGGTAACAAAAAAACGCGTACTAACAGCGTGCAGCCGTCACCTGCGGACAGCGACGCACAAGCCTTCCCTACTCTCACGCACGGACTACATTAATGTTTGCGGCAGTCGGCGCGCGGCTTCGGGCTGACAAATTTATTGCCGGCGCCTAGCAACTAATGTTGGGACGGAGGTAAAATTTTTATTTGTATCTTTAAGTGAACGTTTCGGTAGCCGCAATCATTAACGTCGGCTGCACGCGGAACGTTAGTGGTCATAGGGCGGACCGACATTCTCGTCAGACAATGAAATAATTACAGCATGAAAAGATATATTGCTTACTTCGACTATCTCGGATATAAAGACTTTATATTCAATAATGACTCGACACATTTAAAAAGAAGAGTCGAACACATTCTCCGCGACATCGAAAGGGCTTTAGGACAAGGACAATTTCAAGAGCCACAAAATGGTATAATACTTGCCGACCTAAGTAGATCAACAATAAATTGTCTTAATGTTTCCGACACAGTTATTTTTTGGACACAAGACGACTCCGTTCAAAGCCTTGAGGAACTATTGTCGGTTGCTAACCAATTTAATTGGGAGCAAATGCGTTTTAATATGCCAGCAAGGGGTGTAATATATTTTGACGATTTTGAAATGATCTCTGGGCAACAAAGAAATCCTGGAGGTGCATTATACAGTGCAAATATAATTTACGGCAAGGGGCTTGCTCTTGCCCACATGAAAGGAGAAACTCAAAGCTGGGCGGGCTGCGTTATTGATCAAACTGTTATTGAACATATTCAAACCAAAGTGACCGTCGCGACTTTTTTAGCTCCCCATGCAAAATTATATAGGGTTCCATATAAAAAACCTGCTGCTGGCCAACAAGACGAATACGTTTTGACAATTGTAAAAGGAACTTTAAACGAACAGGCATTTAAAAGTTATCATGACAATATAGTTGCGACATTCAAGGCCGACAATAAATCAATTGAAGACCCAAGAGTCAAAACAATTCTTGACAACACTATAAAATTTCTCGAATCTTTTAAAGCGTAAACTGTGTGCGCCCTACGTCCACTAACAGCACCTACTGGCCATTGGGCGGAAGTATCTCATCGCCGCGCGCTATTAATAAGGTCGCTTCGCGAAATTTAATTTGCGGCGGCTAAAAAACTTGGGTATCTTTAAATAACCTTTGGTAGGTTAAAGAAAGTTGATGCTTCGAAAGCCCAACGGCCAGTAGCCGCCAAACGTTAGTGGTAAGCTGGCGGACATCGATAATGAAAAGACTATTTTATATATTAATCTTTAGTTCCTCCTTGACAATATTTGGGCAGACCCATGACATTTCCTCCAAAACAATTTTCGGCTCTGTTATTGACAGCTCGACCAGCAAGCCAATTGCTGGAGCAAGCATATGGGTCAATTTCTCCATTGAAGCAACAACCGATTCAATCGGACGGTTTAAACAAGTAGTGACGTCAGACAGTTTTCTTTTATGGGTATCAGCAAAAAACTACGAGAGAAAATATGTAAAGAATTATTCAATCAATAAACCAATGACTATTGGGCTAGTTCCTTATGATGTAGAAAAAGAATTTATTATCACTGGAAAGCCGCTTGACACGATTTACTTTAAAAACAAAACAATTTCCAAAATAATCTACCAATTTAAAGACGAAATAACATACTATCCAAATGGACAAATTAAATCCAAAACAGTTCGAGACTCTTATCGTGAATGGTATCAAAATGGGAAATTAAAATATCAATCGATTTCTAATTCACCTCACTTAAGGACTGAAACAGCATGGTACCAAAACGGACAAATAAAAGAGCAAGGTTCCGTTCATTGGGGCAATAATCCTAAGACAAATGCAGGCGACTGGTTTAAGTCAGCGGATTATAAATATTGGACTGAAGATGGAAAAGAAACAAAAAGGACGACGAAATAAACTGTGTGCGCCAGCCAACCACTAACAGCAAATAAACGTAAGCGGGCGGACTCGGTCATCGCTCGGTGCGGAAAAGTGGTCGCTAACGCGTTTTTATTTTGCACCTCTCTAATAAACATTTATCTTTAAATAACCCTTTGTGGGTATAGACACAGGAAGCTTCGAAAGCCCGCCTACGTCTATTCGCAAAACGTTAGCAGTAATGGTAGGACGACCCAACAGACAATGAAGTGATATGCAAAAAACGACATTTAAGATAACAAAAATGGACTGTCCATCCGAAGAACAAATGATTCGGATGAAACTTGACGATTTGACAAATATTCAATCGTTAGAATTTGACATACCCAACCGACTTTTACACGTTTTTCATATAGACAATAATGAACAAATTTTTCAGCGACTTGACACATTAAAATTTGACACTTCAATTCTCTCGACTGTTTCGGTTGACAATTTTACAGCAACTGACAATCAAAATGACGAAAGAAAAACCTTATGGACTGTTTTAATAATAAATTTTTTGTTTTTCGCCATTGAAATTGTAACAGGACTTATATCAAACTCAATGGGCTTGGTTGCCGACAGTTTAGATATGCTGGCTGACAGTATTGTTTATGGACTTGCATTAATTGCTGTTGGCGGAACAGTAGTCAGAAAAAAGAATATCGCAAAATTTGCAGGATACTTTCAAATCCTTCTTGCTGTAATTGGTTTTATAGAAGTAGTCAGACGATTTATTGGAGTCGAGAAAATGCCTGACTTTCAAACAATGATTTTCGTTTCGATTGTAGCGTTAATAGCTAATGTTATTTGTCTGTATTTATTGCAAAAGAGAAAAAGCAAAGAAGCTCATATGCAAGCAAGTATGATTTTTACTTCAAATGACATAATCATAAATTCGGGAGTAATTACAGCAGGACTTTTGGTTAATTGGCTCAATTCAGGTTATCCCGACTTAATTATTGGAGCAATTGTATTTGTCATTGTAGCGAGAGGAGCTTACAGAATTTTACAGCTATCAAAATGACGACTAACAAGACAACGGAAGAAACCACTACTGCTAACAGCACATTTACCTTATGCGCGGGGACGTCGGTCATCGCGGCGCACAAGTTTTAAGGCCCCTTCGGGACAATTTATTTGCGGCCGCTAAATTTGTTGAGTATCTTTAAATAAACGTTTGTGAGTACAGACAGGTGATGCTTCGTAAGCGCACAAGGTAAATCTGCGGAACGTTATAGGCAATAAGCGCGGACAGACCCGAATGAAAATAATTCTCTTCATAATATTCTTCTTGCCGTTAATATCACGTGGACAAACTTCGACTCTTCCTGCCGACAGCGTTCTTTATTTACAATATGACACAATCATAGGCAAAGACACTGTTTGGGTTTATCCTTATTATTTCGACAACATACATTATCAAGGCTTGTACATTGACAGCACAATGCCAGACGGACAATACAACGGATATCTTAATGACAGCGTGACCTTATTGGCTAAGTTCCGATATCAAAACTATCGACCTGAAGGAATCGTTTATTATTATCGAGACGGCAAAATCAGATCAACATATACTTACAAAAATGGAGAATGGGACGGACCTTATACTTATTACAATGACAGAGGGGAACTTGATGCTACTGGTTCACATGTTAACGGAAAAAAACACGGGTGGTCCTATGAGTTCTGGGATAATGGAAGATTAAAGCGTCTTGAATACTCCGACATGGGAACAACTACTGGTCCTTACAAATACTATCATTCAAATGGACAAATCGACACCGAAGGTAAATATGATAAAGCTGGAGAAGACCTTGGATATTGGACTGGATACAATGTTGGTAAATGGGTTTGGTATTATGAAAATGGACAAATAAAGGAAATACAACATTATGTAGACTCAATCGGTGCAAAAGAAAAAGTGCGAATTGCTGAATATCGAGCAGCAAAACACACAAGGCCTGACTTCCCAATAGACACCTCGTTTACTTTTGACAAAAACGGTAATAAAGTCTCCGAATTCATTTACAAGGACTATATGTTAGTGAAATCCGTAAAGTATTTTGCTAATGGCAAAGTAAAAGAGGTCTTGAATTACAACAACTTTCACCAAGGTTATTGTAGTCAAAATCCAAGCTATTACATTAAGGGCGGACAATATTTAGAGTATTATGAAAACGGTAACAAAAAAACTGAAGGCAATTATTTAAATAATGAAAAAGAAGGCGAATGGTTATCATGGTCGGACAACGGACAACTCGTTAAAAAAGAAAAATACAAGAACGGTAAATTAAAAAAATAACGTGCCGACACGGACAAAACAAACTGTGTGGCGCTTACAGCCTATAACAGCACCTACTGGCCATTGGGCGGAATCGGTCATCGTTCGCGCGCAGACATAAGGTCACTTCGTGAAATTTATTTGCGGCTCACTAAAAACCTAAGTACCTTTAAATAAACATTTGTGGTTAAAGACAGTTGAAGCTTCGAAAGCCCAACGGCCAGTAGCCGCCAAACGTTAGCGGTAATTTTAAAAGACAGACAGGAATTATGAAAAATATGACTTCAAAGATTATCGGACTCTTCGTATTGACATTACTAGGTTGCGCAGCGACTTATAAAAACAATGAAAAAATCACCGGCTACAATTTGAGTAAGCCTGATTTTACCTTCGTTCTTCCTGACACCTTAAGAGAAATTTCAGGCTTGACTGACATCGACAGCACAACCTTTGCTTGCATCCAAGACGAGAACGGAATACTTTTCATTTATGACATTGGAAAAAATAATATACAAAAACAGTATAGCTTCAATATTGATGGAGATTACGAAGGGATAACACGAGTTGACAGTTCAATGTATATCTTAAGGAGCGATGGAACCTTATTCGAAATTTCCAATTATCAATCCTCGAATTTCAAGCTAAATTCATTTACCACAGGTATTCCGGCTAATAATAACGAAGGGCTTTGTTACGACCCCGACAACAACAGACTGTTAATTGCAAGCAAAGGAAAAATTGCGAAAGGCCCTGAATACAAAGACAAAAGAGTAATATATGGGTTCGATTTGAAAGAGAAAAAATTGACGGAAAAACCTGTATTTGAATTTGACCTTCAAAACATTAAACAGTTTGCTACATCAAATAAAATTGACGTTCCCACCAAGACAAAAAAGAATGGTCAAATTACTGAACCATTTATTAAATTCATGACTTCTGCTATTGCAATTCATCCGATAACGAAAAAGCTATACTTACTTTCAGCATCTGACCATTTGTTCTTTATATTCAATATCAAAGGTGAAATTGAACATATGGAACCGATGAATCCAGACATTTTCAATAAAGCAGAAGGCATAACATTTTTAGACAATGGCGACATGATTATTACTAATGAAGGACAAAACAAAAAACCGACTTTATTGAGATTTAATTATAAAAATAAATAAAAACTACCGCTAACAGCGTGCAGCCGTCACCTGCGGACAGCGACGCACAAGCCTTCCCTACTCTCACGCACGGACTACATTAATGTTTGCGGCAGTCGGCGCGCGGCTTCGGGCTGACAAATTTATTGCCGGCGCCTAGCAACTAATTTTGGGACGGAGGTAAAATTTTTATTTGTATCTTTAAGTAAACGTTTCGGTAGCCGCAAAACATTAACGTCGGCTGCACGCGGAACGTTAGGGGCAAGTGGCGGACAGACATTTCGGTAGACAAAAGGCATTTAAATATATAGACAAATATGAATCCCATTTATATCAATTCCCTCGACGAAGACCACAGTTTTCAAAGCTTTTACGACAGACTCATTGACATATGTAATTCACATATTCGTGACAATCGCGCATTTTGCTTTTGTTTATTTCTTTACGACGAGACAAACGCCTCGTTTATAAAAGCAGTTACTGACAAAGTTTATTGGGACGCTTTACACCATACTTCTGGCGACTTGCTGACAATATTCAGCATTCATAAAAAGCATAGAGGACGAATGCGTGCAAACTCTTCACCTTATCAAACGATGCGCATTCAACTTCATTCGCATAAAGTATATTCTAAAGAAGAGTTGCCCAAAGAAAATCAAAAGCTCATTGAAAAATTCTTCAAAGACGTTGCGGACATCAATTATCCTTCTTTATTATTCTTCCAAATTGACGACGAAAAAATATCAGACCATTTAATCGTTGAATTAAGAGAGAAAAAGGCTGAAGAAACATATTTAGAATTAAAAGAAATAATTGATGCCGCTGTGACTGGTTTAAAGCGACTCGACAGGGCAAACAAAGAAAATCGACAAGGAGCTTTTGACCAAGTTGTTGGCGAATTGACAAAAATGCAAAACAAGTATACATTAATCAGACTTGCGAAAAAGTTTGTTAGTGCAAAGGAATTTATAGACTCATTTAAGGACTAAAACTGTGTGCCGCCACCAGACCCCTAACAGCACCTACTTGCAATTTTTTGCGGGTTAACGCTCAAATGCGTAACTTGACATAGCAAAAAACTGCAAGTAGCCGCAAAACGTTATAGGTAACCAGCCGGACGACATCCCGGTCGACAGACAGACATGAAACATTTAATATCGACAATAATTCTTTTATTTTGTTTTGGGTGTTCTAGCGACAAGACAACTGCTGACGATCAACAGTCCCTCGACTCTACAGCGGGAAATAAGTTAATCTCGGCCGACTTTCTACTTTATGCGGACAGCCTTAAAATCGACTCGTTGACAGAGCAAGTAAAAAAGTCGTTTTACATTTACGACGAGAGGAACCATAAAAATCTTCACATAGACGCTGAAGAATTAGCGGAATTTCAATTTGACTTTTTCTTGCCTCAGTTAAATTTAATTTTGAGTAAACGCAACTTTACATTGGACGTCAAAACAACCGACAATTATGAAACCTCAAATGAAATCTTTCTTAACGGCGAAAAAATACAACTCTACACAAAAGAAGAACTTGAAAAAAACGACTTCTGGGACAAAGCCTCAAGAACTTTTTTCAAAAAACTAAACGAGCTTCTAAAAAAGCAAAATATCCAAGAGTCATTCTTTCTAGTTTATGGTGGGAACGACCTACACGCTCTTCTTCTCACTGACAAACAATTCGACATTATCGCTGACAGGTACAAAAATGAACCCAAAGAAATTCCTTATAAACCTTAAGCGTACAGTTATATGGACAATCAAATTGATAGGCTTAGAAAAATGCTGGAATTGTGGTTAGACAAAAATGACCTAAACGGAGACTTACGTATTTATACCCCAAAAGAATGGCAAGCACGAAATGAGAAGTATTGTAAAAGTGCTGAGTTAGTAATCACAACGGAGGGACAGCTTTACTCCTTAATCACTTACAACAGTGATAACGAACTATATGAAGAATTCGAAGAATTATTGGAGTCGTTTAATTATTACTACGAAAAAGGGGAACATTGGTACTTTGGTCTATATAAAATAGACGAAACACAAAGACAAAATATCAAATCAACTTATTCGGAAAAACTAAAGGACGAAAGGTGGATTAAAAAACGTAACCTTGTTCGACAAAGAGCAGAAAACAAATGTGAAGACTGTGGAGAAAGTAGTAATGGTCTCGAAATTCATCACTGCTATTATCTTTACGGCTACGAGCCATGGGAATATCCTACGGGTTCGCTAAGGTGTCTTTGTAAAGCTTGCCATAAAAGCCGTGACCCTATTGAAAAAAAACTTCGAGGGCAATTAGCTCATTTAAAACAAAACGAACTAGAAACGTTAAATGAATTCTTAAGCAAAGCGACATATTGGTTTCCGCAAAAGGACGTTTTTGAATTTATTAAAACAATCGGTTACGACACTAAGGCAACAAAAAATGCTTTAGACAACCTACTGTCAAAGCAACGTGACTCGCATGATTAACTGTGTGCGGCTGGCAACCTATAACAGCACCTACTGGCCATTGGGCGGAAGAGGGTCATCGCCGCGCGCTATTAACAAGGTCGCTTCGCGAAATTTAATTTGCGGCGGCTAATAAAGTTGGGTATCTTTAAATAACCTTTGGTAGGTAAAGGAAAGTTGATGCTTCGAAAGCCCAACGGCCAGTAGCCGCCAAACGTTAATTTTATTTGAAAAAAACAATTCCGATACTCCTCCTTTTCATCCTTAGCTTTTATAATAAAGCTTTCGGACAAGTTGTTTGGACAGCAGGCCCCATGTTGCATTATAGTTTTGGTGGTGAAAAAAGGCATTTTTCTTTTGCTTTTGAAATTGCTTACTGGAATTTTAAAAATGTACCCTACAGTTTTGACGGTGGTATTGAGTTTAGCAAAAAACGCACCCGTCTTTACTGCGAAGCACAAACAGGCATTGGCTTTACCGGTGTCTCTGCCGGCCCTGTTATTGAATACAATAAAGAAGAGCGTAAATTACACGCAGGTTATCAAGCGACGTTCTGGATGAATTACTTTCTTGGTTTTGATTATCGTTACCGTCGTATTGATAAAACACATTTTAATTGCATCGGCACCTATGGTAAGCTTCCTGTTGCCACTAAAGACATGAAATCTTCCAATGGAAGTAATTATCATAGTTGGGATGATTAGGTTTTTATTTCTTTCTTCAACATATAATTTTAATCACTAAACGCGCCATGAAACAAATTTCAATTTTATTACTACTAATGAGTTTAATTTGCTGCGAAAACGAACCTTCTGTTACTGAAAGATTAAAACGCGTTGAAACAAAAGAGTTGATTTTATTGGATCAAAACGGGAAATCATATGAACTACGTGTTGATGATTCCGGAAATGTAAAGGCAATTCAAGTGAATTAGGAGAAATAAAAGATCAAACAACACAATTACTTATTAAACACCTCTTCAATTGGCTTACTGGTGCAACCATTTGGAAAAGGATTATTTAGTAAAATGCTTATTGTTGGAGCAACTTCCGTGATGTAATAATTTCTTACACTTTCTCCCTTTTTAATTCCTGCTCCATAAAATATTAATGGAACATGCGTATCATAAGTAAATTCAGAACCATGCGTTGTGCCGGTTTCGGGTATATCTAACCAACCAGGCATATAAGAGAATGCCACATTACCACTGCGCTTGTGATTATACCCATTCGCAATTAAGCTTTTAAAACTATCCCCCTTGTAACCTTCAAATTTCAAAACAGAAGAAGGATACGCTTCAGAAATACCTTCCATTTGAATTAATTTGCTCGCTAATGCCTTTTCAACTTCATCACTATTCAACTTCAACTCAGTTAATTTAATGGATGATAAGAACACTTGTTGATTGCTCATGTTCACTATTAAAGAATCGCTATAGATTTTCTTACAAAAAATTTTTAATTCCTTTTCAATGTTTTTTTCTTTCAGGTATCCCGCAGGAATCTTTAAATCTTTCAAATAAGCTGCTACATCAGCCGCACCGTGGTCAGCAGTTAAAAACACAACGTAATTCTCTTGTCCCACTTCAGCATCGAGTGTATTTAATAATTCTTCCAAATCTTTATCCAAGCGTAAATACACATCTTCCGTTTCAACAGCTCTTAATCCATATGAGTGACCTACGTAATCCGTACTGGAGAAACTGATGCATAACATATCACTGACTTCATCCTTGCCCATCGATTCATTCTTCAAGCATTCAATTGCAATATCCTTTGTAATGGTATTTCCCCAAGGTGTTGCTTTTAAAATTCCCCAAGAATTTTTCTCAATCTGACTTTTGTAATCATAGGGAAATACCGGTCTTTCTTTTTTGTTTGGGGCCTTCTCGTATTTATTATCATCGGCAATTGAACTTGTATATGTTTCAATACCGTATAAAGTATTCCATCCCTTTTCTAAATATGATTTTGGTAATTTTTTTGCGTTGAAATTATTCAACCACATAGGAAGTTCCTTCACATACCAATCGGAGCTAACAAAATTTCCGGTTTCTTCATCAAACCAAAAAGCCGCATTACCTGCATGTCCTACGGGAAGTACAGAGCTTCTATCTTTTAATGCAACGCCGTATACTTTCGATTTTCCATTGGTAAATAATTTTAATTCATCACCCAATGTTGTAGTCAACTGTTTGTGCGGCGACATCTTGCCGTTTTTGCTTGTAGTCCCGATTGGTTTTACTTTATCATCAGAAACACAGTAGGTTTCTCCGCCTGTTTCTTTCACAAACCAATCATTAGCGATGATACCATGTACATTTGGCGCGGCACCGGTATAAATACTGGAATGACCGGGTCCTGTATAGGTTGGCACATAATTGTAGTGAGTGTTTTTACAGAAAAATCCATCATTCACCAGACGTTTAAATCCACCTTCACCAAAACGGCTCCAATAACGATAAATATAATCTGTACGCATCTGGTCGACTACAATACCAACTACCAATTTCGGTTTCGAATTGTTTTGCGAAAAGCCAATTAAACTAAGGCTTAAAAAAAGTAAAACTAGTTTTGATTTCATCCTGCAATTTTATTCGTTTAGGATTAAATAAGTATTAAGAAATTATTTTCTTTTGTTTTTTTTACCGGGCTTTTTGAATTTCGGGTTATTCATTTCCTTCTCCGCTTCACGCATCAGGAGTTTCCAATTATCATTGGTATCCTCAGTAAATAATAAAGTTTCTTTATAATCGTCCTTAGCTACTTCCAACACCTTAATCGGATTATGTAAATACTTTTCAATCAACTTAAGCATTGGTTTTTCTTCTTCGCTGCAAAACGAAACAGCATTCCCGCGTTTGTTACCACGCCCCGTACGCCCTACTCTATGCACGTAATTTTCTTCTTTATCGGGCAAATCATAATTCACTACAAAATCTACATTATCGATATGCACACCGCGCGCAGAAACATCCGTTGCGATTAAAACATTTACTTCCCCTTCTTTAAAGGCTTTCATCACGTTTAACCTGTCGGCCTGCTCCTTGCCCCCATGCATCGTAATAGTTTTAATTTTCACGCGCTCCATAGCAGCAGCTACACGTTCGGCGCGTACTTTGGTTCTTACAAATACTAAAATACGTGTATCGGGATTTTCATTGATTAATCTTTCAAGAAAAAAGCGTTTATCATCCATACTCACAAACATCACCGAATGGTCAATGTTTTTTGATACAGGGTCTTTTGGTGAAATCTGAATACGAATAGCGTTTCTAACAATACTGTATGCTAAATCTTTAATTTTTTCACTGATGGTTGCCGAAAAGAACAAGGTTTGTCGCTCACGAGGAAGTCGCTTAATTAAATCGCGGATGTCGTTATAAAAGCCTAAGTCAAGCATATGATCGGCCTCATCCAAAATCAAAATTTCCACCTCACGCAAATTAATATGTCCCTGACTGGCTAAATCAAATAATCGTCCGGGTGTTGCAACCACCACATCGGCTCCGTCTTTCAATGCCATGATTTGAGGATCTTGCGCCACGCCACCAAAAATTCCAACTGTTCTAATATCTGTATGTTTGGCAATACTATCAAAAACACCAGAGATCTGTATTGCTAACTCATGTGTTGGCACCATCACTATACACTTCAATCCTTGCGGCTCACGTTGCTTACGGCGCAATAAAATATCAATCACAGGAATTGCAAATGCTGCTGTTTTACCGGTTCCTGTTTGCGCTATCGCTAAAACATCTTCACCCTTTAAAATACTGGGAATGGCTTTAAACTGAATATCTGTTGGGCGTTTAAAACCCAATTCATCCAAACTTTGCTTAATGTGAGGCGAGATATGATAAGATGCAAACTTCATGATTTTTATTTTGTCGCATCCAGTTGTTCGTACACCGAGTTGTTACTCTTAAACTCAGGTACTAATTCCTTCATGCATTGTACAATTTTTAAATTGTTTTGTGTATCAAACAATTTAATTAATTCATTGATTACTTTGGCTACATCCGCGTAATCGTATTCGCGTACTTTACCAATTAAAATTTGTGTGTGATGCGTTGGCAAGGTATTTTCACTGTCTGCCAAAAGTTCTTCGTATAATTTTTCACCCGGACGTAAACCCGTGTATACAATTTTTATATCACGACCTTCTTCCAATCCTGACAGCTTAATCATTTTACGGGCGAGGTCAATAATTTTTACCGACTTCCCCATATCAAATACAAAAATTTCGCCACCCTTGCCCATACTACCTGCCTCCAATACTAACTGACAAGCTTCAGGGATAGTCATGAAGTAACGGGTGATTTCAGGATGTGTGATGGTGATTGGTCCGCCCTGCTCTATTTGCTTTTTAAAGCGAGGAATTACCGAACCGTTAGATCCTAACACATTACCAAAACGTGTGGTCACAAATTTGGTGGACGATTGCTTACCTAAACTCTGAATGTAAATCTCAGCAATGCGTTTGGAAGCACCCATCACATTGGTTGGATTCACAGCTTTATCTGTACTCACAAAAACAAATTTGTTGACTTTATACTCTACACTTAAGTCGGCTGTGATTTTTGTACCGAGAATATTAGTAAGAATAGATTCAGAAGGATTATTCTCCATCATGGGAACATGCTTATAAGCTGCAGCATGGAAAACAATTTCCGGCTTAAAAGTGCGAAACACATTGTGCATACGATCTTCGTTACGCACGTCACCAATCACTGTTTCAAATTTATCTTTTGAAAATTTGTCACTGAATTCAAGTTCCACATCATGCAATGGACTCTCTGCCTGATCGAGTAAAATAATTTTCTTTGGAGCATACTTCATACATTGGCGTGATAATTCACTTCCAATAGAACCCGCAGCTCCTGTTATTAAAACTATTTTATCTTTTATTTGCGAAGAAATTAAATCGTTATCCAACTTAATCGGATCACGCTCGAGTAAATCTTCAATATTAATAGCACGAAGCTGATTGAAACTTAACTCGCCATTGATCCATTTTTTAGCCGGTGGCACATTCAATAAACGTACATTATGATTTAAACACCAGTCGGTGATGTCATTTAATTTTTGTGGCGGCAAGTTTTGAATACTGATGATGATTAGCTCAACCTCATTTTCCTTCACCAGACTTTCCATTTTGTCGGGCGTGTAAATGAATGCGCCTTCCAAACTACGACCTTTCTTTTTGTTATCATCATCAATAAATCCCACCACTTTGTATTTAATGGCAGCATCTCTGTCGAGTGTACGCTTGGTTATGATGCCGCTTTCTCCTGCGCCGTAAATCAAAACGTTAACTTTTCCACCTTCCGGATTTTTACTCTCAAAATAAATGGCTTTTACGGCGAGACGGGAGCAAATCATCAGGAACATAGTAACTAAAGCATCTATGATGATAATGGCTGTTGGAAAAATAAAATAGCCGATGGTAAAATAAGTAATTGCGTTAACGACAATTAAAGAAACGCTTCCTAAAATAACCACAGCCAGAATTCGCATGGCATCGCGCGTGCTGGTATAACGAACTACACCTTTGTAAGTTTTTGAAATAAAAAATGAAACGCCACGGATTAAAAGTAAAGCGGCATAATCAAGCGGTAAATTTTTTAAATCCGCATCCGGAATGTTTTCAAAATTAAATCGAAGGAAAAAAGCAAGGGTTAATGAAAAGGCACAAATCACCAAATCGATGATAAGAATTGACCATCTTGGCAAGTTGTATTTCCAGAAGAGGCTCAGTAACCTTGACATAGCGTAAAGTTAACTATTTTTTTGGAGTGGCAGTGTCGCGGGGAATGCTATTCGTTGGTGTAGTTACAGTCTTAGGTTTATCGGCTGCTTTAATGGGAGCTACGGGTTTCACGACCGTCTTAAAAGGTTTATCGGAGGCAACAATTTCACATTCGGTACAAATTTCTTTCAATTTCACACGCATTTCGCAGTCGGTGGGCTGAACATAAATTTTCTTTTTGGTGCTATCCGGCATGGTAAATTCCATATCGGTAGCCAGTGTTTTTGGTCCTTCGAAAACAAAAGGCTCTTTAAAATGATCTTCGAGGTGAATATCTTTAATGTGAATCTTCTTATCAAAAATAACCGTATACAACTCGAAAATAGCGCGTGAAATTTTAATGATGATTTCATTCTTCTTTGCATCATAACTCACTTTTACATTACCAATTACTTGAGTACTGTAGTTAAACGGACCCACTTCTACTTTTGCATCGCAGGTAAAATCGCTGCTATCCGGTTTGAGATTTATTTTAGGATTGATGATTTTCCAATAGTATTTCCCTTTTATAAGCATGACTTCATAATCACTGCTACCTTTTATTTCTCCAACTGCAGCAAATACCTTATTGATGGCCTCTTCGTGTAGTGAAACAGCAAAGTCGTTATACTTTTGAGGGAAGAGCGAGTTGCTGAAACATACAAAAAACAAAAACAACGCGCGTCCAATATTTCGGCCTGACGATTGTAACGGGAAACTCTTATTTGATATAATTACCTTAACTCCCATTCTTTCCAATCCATTTCTTCACCATTCAGAATTCCTAAATAACTATGATAGCGCTCCTCGGAAATTTCACCGTTTTCTACAGCCTCCTTAACAGCGCATTTAGGTTCATTCACATGTAAACAATTATTGAATTTGCAATTATTCATCACCTTTCTGATTTCAGGAAAGTAATGTCCTACCTCCTCCTTCTTCATTTCCACTAAACCCAATTCTTTTATTCCGGGCGTATCAATGATAAATCCTCCAAAACTTAAGGGATGAAGTTCAGCAAAAGTAGTGGTATGCATTCCTTTTAAATGAACCGATGAAATATCTCCGGTTTTTAAATCGAGCCGGGGCTCAATTGCATTTATTAAAGTGGATTTCCCTACACCGGAATGTCCCGAAATAAGAGTGGTTTTATCTTTCAATAAATCTTTTACTTCGTCCAGGTTTTGTTTTTTCAAACTACTAACTACAATACATTTGTAACCCGCATTTTCGTAAATAGAAATTATCTCTTGTTGAAGCCCCAGTAATTCTTCATCTAAAACATCTGATTTATTAAACACCAAAATAGCCGGAATGGAATAAGCTTCAGCGGTGATTAAAAATCGGTCAATAAATCCTAAACTGGTACGTGGTGCTACGAGGGTAACTACCAGCATGGCCTGATCGAGATTACTCGCTAAAATCTGTGCTTGTTTGGAAAGGTTAATAGACTTACGGATGATGTAATTTTTTCGCGGGTGAATGTTGGCAATCACATAATCGCCATTTTCATCACTTTCCACATCCACTACATCACCTACAGCCACCGGATTGGTTGTTTTGCGTCCGTCGAGACGTATTTTTCCCTTGAGTACACAATCAATTATTTCGCCATTGGGAAGTCTAACGAGATAACGACTGCCGGTGGATTTAGTAAGTATTCCAATCATTTCAACACAAATCTACAAAACGGTTTAATTTTATTAGATTTGTACAAGCAATAATTTATGTCAATAGTTGTTAATAATATCACCAAGTTATACGGCGAGCAAAAGGCTCTCAATAACGTATCATTTACCGTGAATACCGGTGAAATTGTTGGATTTCTTGGTCCGAATGGCGCCGGAAAGAGTACCATGATGAAAATTATTACCTGTTATATTCCGCCCACACACGGTGCAGTTAAAGTTTGTGGTTTTGATATCCTGGAGCAAAGCTTGGAAGTAAAAAAGCAAATTGGCTATTTACCGGAGCATAACCCACTTTACCTCGATATGTATGTAAAGGAATTTTTGGAATTTGTAGGCGGACTTTACAAAGTGGATAATATCAAAAAACGCGTGGCCGAAATGATTGAACTCACCGGCTTACAGGTGGAACAAAAGAAAAAAATCGGTGCTTTGTCAAAAGGTTACCGTCAGCGTGTTGGTTTAGCGCAAGCGATTATTCACGACCCAAAAGTGTTGATTATGGATGAGCCTACTACAGGATTAGACCCGAATCAATTGGAAGAAATCAGAGGGTTGATTAAAACTTTGGGCAAGGAAAAGACCGTTATGTTGAGCACACATATTATGCAGGAAGTAGAAGCTGTTTGTGATAAAGTCATCATCATTAACAAAGGAGAAATTGTTGCTAACGAAAGCACACAAAATTTACAGAAGAACACAAGCAAACAAGTTTATACAGTAGAGTTTGACGCAAGTGTTTCAAAAAATAGTTTAAAGACAATTAGTGGTGTTAGAGAAGTTGAACAAATTTCGGAGAACACCTGGAAGATAAGTTCAACTGAAGATAGAGACATCCGTAAAGAAATTTTCGACTTCGCGGTTCAGAATAAATTATCTGTACTTACACTTAATAAGGAAGAACAAAAGCTGGAAGATGTGTTTAAGCAGCTGACGAAGTAGTTTTACAGTTGGGAATTCGGGGTTGGGAGTTGATAGTATAAAAATCAAAAACTATAACTTAATGAATGTTCTTTTTGTATGTAGTCGAAATCTTTGGCGCAGTCCTACTGCTGAAGAAATCTATAAAAAACATAGCGGCATTCAAGTTCGTTCGGCAGGAACTGAATCCTCGGCGCGAATTAAATTATCTGCAAAAACCCTAAATTGGGCAGATCTAATCTTTGTGATGGAAAAAAAACACAAAGAAAAAATCAATGCAAATTTTCCACTAGAATCAGAAAATAAACGAATAATTATTCTCGAGATTTATGATGATTACAAGTTTATGGATCCGGAATTAATTGATGAAATTAGATCGAAGGTTGAGCCTTATTTTGTATAACGTTTAACTTCGAACTCCCCACTACGAACTCTTTCCTCTACTTACAAACCTCAGCCATTTTAACAGCGGCCTTTTCGTATTTGAAATCAATAGCTTTTTTAAAGTCTTTACAGCTTTCGTCTTTTTTACCCGAATAGTTTTCCGATAAAGCACGGTAGTAATAAGCCTCGCCGTAATCCGGTTTTATTTCAATCGCTTTGGTGAATTCCATAATCGCCATGTTATCGATTTGCTGTGTGTAATAACAAATCCCTCTCTCTAAAAATGCGCGCGCATACTTAGGATTTAACTTAATAGCCTCATCATAATCCAATAAAGCTCCGTTATAATCTTTCATTTGGTATTTGCTTAAACCGCGTTGCAAATAAGTATCGTAACTTTTGCGGTAACTAAGCGCAACATTACAATCATTAATCGCTCCCGTATCATTTACCAGCATGTATTTAATCATTGCGCGATAGTAATACGAACTCTCATAATCCTTTTTAATGGTAATGGATTTATTTAAATCAGCCAAAGCATCCTGATATTGTTTTAAATGATACAAAGCGGCACCACGGTAGGTATAAGCTTTATAAAACTTCGGACTCAAATCGATTGCGGCATTAAAATCTGTTATAGCATCCTTATACGATAACAAATAATATTTACAGAGCGCTCTATTGTGATATGCATCCGATTTAGTGGGATTAATTTCAATGGATTTATCAAAATCGAATTTTGCTTCTTCATATTTCTTTAAATCCAATTTACATAAACCGCGATTATACCATGCGTCGGCATCCTTTACATTATGTTTAATTACCGTATCATAATCTACGACTGATGCTTCGTAATTTTTTAATTCCAACTGTACAAATCCCCTCTGAAAATAAAACTCATTATTAGGCTTTATCTCTATTGATTTTTGCGCATCCGCTAAAGCACCTTTTAAATCATTGGTGTAAAATTTAATTTTACTTCTGTAAAAATAACCCCACTCGTATTTCGGATCTAATTCAATTCCTTTGTTTACGATTGGTAAAGCCTCTTTGTTTTTATCCTGAATATGCAAAGCAGCTGCTTTGAAAATATAAGATTTACCATGAGATGGATTAATAGCGAGAGATTTATCAAATTCTTTAATGGCATCATCATAATTCTTTAAATAAAACCAACACAATCCTTTTCCGTAAACAGCATCAAACTTTTTACGACCTTTTTCTATACTGGTATTATAATCAATGAGAGCATCTTTATAATCCGTCATCATGTATTTCGCCAAAGCGCGGTTGTAATACGCCGCCTCATCATCGGGATTCTTTACTAAATAGGTGCTGTATTCAATAATCGCATCCTGATATTTTCCAGATTCATACAAATCAAATGCCGTTTTAAAATGATCACGAACATCAGGAGTTTGTGCCGCTAAATTCAACGACAATAATAAACTAATTACAAAAATTTTCTTCATAGATTAACTTGATAATATTTCTATCATATTCAGTAAACCATCGTCTAATTTCTCGATATGTTTTACCGCTTTCTCAAATGGTGTGTAAGTGATTTTTTTATTGACAATTCCAATCATTTCGTTTTTATGTCCGTTCATTAATGCCAAAACCGCATTGTATCCTACCAAACTTGCGTTTACCCTTTCCATACAGGTTGGATTGCCTCCACGTTGAATGTGACCCAATACAGTCACACGCACGTCAAACTCCGGACATGTTTTTCTGATTAAGTCACCCACTTTATACGCACCACCAAATTCTTCGCCTTCCGCTACAATGACAATTTTACTCGACTTAGAACTTCGCCAATTTTTTATTTTGGTCATTAAAGTATTAATATCGTTTTTCATTTCCGGAACCAATAAAGCTTCCGCACCGCATGCAATCGCGCTTCTCAAGGCAATTAATCCTGCATCCCGCCCCATCACTTCAATTACAAAAACACGATCATGACTTTCAGCTGTATCGCGGATTTTATCCACAGCTTCCACAACTGTATTGATGGCAGTATCGTAACCAATCGTAAAATCCGTTCCAATTAAATCGTTATCAATTGTACCCGCACAACCCACAATTGGAATATTGATGTGTTTCGATAATTCGATAGCGCCTTTAAAGCTTCCATCACCGCCTATGATTACCATTCCTTCTATGCCGTTTTGCTTTAAATTATTTGCTGCTTGGTTTATCCCTTCCTCGGTCATGAAACGCTGACTACGCGCCGTTTTTAAAATGGTACCGCCGCGTTGAATAATACCGGAAACAGAAGTTGTATCGAGCTTCACAAAATTGTTATCAATAATTCCTTCATAACCCTTATAAAATCCCAGCACTTCGATATTTTGATGTACAGCAGTTCGCACAACAGCACGAATACAAGCGTTCATTCCGGGTGAGTCGCCGCCTGATGTTATGATTCCGATTTTTTTCATGGATTTTCTCTAGTCAAAGATAAACTTAATATCGCCAAAAAACACTTAAATTTACGGAATGCCGCGTATTTTAGCCATTGACTACGGAAGTAAACGTGTTGGATTAGCCGTTACCGATCCATTACAAATGATTGCGAGCGGACTTACAACTGTACACAGCAAAGATTTAATACAGTTTTTAGAAGACTATTTAAAAAAAGAAGCGGTTGAGTGTATTGTTGTGGGAGAACCTAAAACCTTAATGAATGAGGCTTCAAACAGTGCGCGTTTTATTGAACCTTTTGTGAAACATTTAACGAAGAAATTCCCTTCAATAAAAATTGAACGTTACGACGAAAGATTTACCTCAGCTCTTGCACAGCAGGCTATGTTGATGGGCGGTTTAAAGAAAAAAGACCGTCAAAACAAGGAAACGGTTGATATGGTGAGCGCAACCATCTTATTGCAGGATTATCTTGAATTTATTAAGCGATAAGTCCCTCCCTATTAGAATTAATTTTTGTACTTTTAAACTTAATTTTTTATGAGCGAAAAATCAGAAGAAAAAATACGTAAAGCCTTTGCAGAAAAGGATTGGAACGATATAAAAGCATCCGACAGCTGGCAGATTTTCAAAATCATGAGTGAGTTTGTAGAGGGTTTTGAAAAGATGAGTAAAATTGGACCGTGTGTATCCATTTTTGGATCTGCACGCACAAAGCCGGATAATAAGTATTTTCTTCTAGCCGAAGATATTGCTTACAAATTAACACAAGAAGGTTACGGTGTTATCACCGGTGGCGGTCCGGGTATTATGGAAGCCGCCAACAAAGGTGCAAAACGCGGGGGAGGAAAATCAGTAGGCTTGAATATTGAATTACCCTTCGAACAGAAGCCCAATGATTTTATCGACCGAGATAAGAGTATTGACTTTCATTATTTCTTTGTGCGCAAAACCATCTTCTTAAAATACTCACAAGGATTTATTGGTATGCCCGGAGGAATGGGAACCATGGATGAATTATTTGAAGCTTTAACCTTAGTACAAACACATAAAATCGCGCAGTTTCCTGTTGTTTTGGTAGGGAAAGAATATTGGACCGGATTAATTGAATGGATGAAACACACCATGCTGGAAAAGGAACATAACATTAATGCTGTCGATCTTGAATTGTTTAAAATTGTAGATACCGCTGATGAAGCTGTGAAGCATATTGTGGATTTCTACAGCAAATACTTATTGAAACCAAACTTCTAACTCTATTTTTTTATGGCTGTAAAAAAAGCAAATACAAATGCCACAACCAGCGAACCCGTTATAAACACCCCTGATTTTTTTGAGAATCTGGGAAGTAAAGCCATTTGGGTTTGTTTTGGTTTAATTTCACTGATTGCATTTTTTGTTTTTAAAGATTACTTACTTCAAAATAAAATATTCTTATTTAAGGATATTGGAAGTGATACCCTGAATGGTACTTTGCCTTACCACTATTACATGGCGAATTACTTCGCGCAAAACGGTGTACCAACCTGGTCGTTTGCAGAGGGAATGGGACAAAGTGTATTTGCAGGATTAACACGTGATCCGTTTATAATTATTTCGTATTTGTTCGGCACGAAGTACATTCCGCAATCCTTTATTTATTTAGAGTTAAGCAAACTTATTTTAGGCGGAGTGGTTTTCTTTATGTTTTTAAAAACATTAAAGGTTTCTAACTTCTCTGCGATTTTAGGCGGTGTTTTATTTTCATTCTGCGGCTTCATGATTATCGGCGCATGCTGGTATTTATTTACCTATGAAGCGTTAAACGTAGCGATGTTGTTATTAGGCTTCGAGTTATTTTATCAGAGAGGAAAATGGTTTTTATTTGTTCTAACCATCTTTTTAGTGGCGATTTCCATGCCATTTAACTTATACATTTTCGGATTATTCTTAGCCGTATACATTGCTTTCCGAATCATGCAAGACCCAACAAAAACCTACAAAGATTTATTAATCATGTACGGTAAACTTATTTTATTGGGAGGAGCAGGATTATTATTAAGCGGTCCGTTTTTATTGGAAACAATGATTCAGTTATTGGAGAGTCCGCGCGGTAGCGGCGGTAACTCTTACTTTGATAAACTGGCCGGACAATCCATTTTTCATTTAGCGGAAAAAGAACAATTCGGTGCTTCCATCATGCGATTATTTTCGAGTGATTTATTAGGAAGCGGGAATGATTATTCGATAAATGGTGTCGTTGAAAACGGACAATTTGTACAAAAAAATTGGGGTAATTTTTTGGAAGCCCCATTATCTTATTGCGGAATTATATCCCTTCTTTTGTTCCCGCAAGTATTTGGATTTATTGAAAAGAAAAAACGCACCTGGTATATTGTGTTAGCAGCGTTTGTCATTCTTCCAACCATTTTCCCTTATTTCCGTTATGCGATTTGGTTATTTACCGGTGATTACTACCGTGCTTATTCCTTCTTCATTTCCATTGTCTTCATTTTATTTTCTGTTTACTCGCTTGATATTATACTAAAACACAGAAAAATCAATTTAATGGTATTAGGCGGTACATTATTACTATGGTTAATTCTGGAAATGTATCCTTATTTTAAAGAATACCAACGCATGGCAGGCGGAAAACAATTGGTAGATGAAACTGTATCTACTGTTGTAAAAGTTTTATTGCTTGCGTACGCCGCTTTAATTTTTGTATTAGGAAAATCGAAAAACGTAAACAATTTAAAATATGTGATTCTGGCTGTTGTATCATTTGAAGCCATTTACATGGCAGGATTATCTGTGAATCGCCGTAATCCAATTTTAAAGCGTGAATTAACCGAGAAAGTGGGTTATAACGATTACTCTAAAGAAGCTGTAGCCTTTATCAAGAGTATCGAAAAATCACCATTCTACCGGATTGATAAAAGTTATTATTCTTCCGGTGCAATGCACGGTAGTTTAAATGATCACAAATACCATGGGTATTACAGTACCTCATCATATAACTCATGGTCTCAGATGCATTTCATTAATTACATGCGCTCCTATGGTGTGATTAACAAAGAAAATGAATATGAGTCGCGCTGGGTTCCTGGATTAATTAATAAGCCTTTCATGGAATCACTTAATAACGTGAAGTACATTATGACGAAAGTGACGAATAATCCAATGTGGAAAATGAGTCATGATTCTTTAAATAAATTTGGTGATGTAGTTGTATTGAAAAGCAAATTTGATTTACCATTCGGCTATACTTACGATACTTACATGACCCAAAGCGAATTCGAAAAAATCTCCATGGGACTACGTGAATTTGTAAGCTTTAGTACATGCGTGATTAAAGATGAAGAAGTAGCGAATGCTCCGGGATTAAAACATTATAATCTTGCCGATACCATGTTGGCACGAACTTTTAATTGGGATACTTATAGAGCAAGTTTAAATAATTTGAGAAAGGATTCGTTAAACGTTACTTTATTCAGCGAAAAGAAAATTACAGGAACAGCGAATGTATCCGAAAACAAAGTGATGTATTTATCGTTTCCATGGGATAAAGGATGGCATTTAATAGTGGATGGAAAAGAAGTAGAAAAGCTGTATTTGAACTGCGGCATGACCGGCATTTATCTAGCAAAAGGCAATCATCAGATTGAGTTAAACTATGAATTGAGATTAGCCGTAAAAGGCACCTATATGAGTATTGGCGGAATAGTGTTTTGCGGGATATTATTTGTGTTTTTCAGGAGGCTAAAACCGAAGGGATCACAAGAAAATGACAATCAATAAGTTAAGCATAGTGTAAGTTTTCAACTTTTTACCAAAAAACAGAGGAAAAATTCTTGCACTAATTCTTAATTTACTTATATTTGCAGTCCTAATTTAAAGGAGAAAATAATGTTAATAGTACAAGTTAAAGAAGGCGATACCATTGAAAAGGCCTTAAAAAAGTTTAAGAAGAAGTTTGAAAAAACCGGTGTTGTAAAGCAATTACGCGCTCGTCAAAAGTTTACTAAGCCTTCTGTTCGTCGCCGTGAAGAAATCATTAAAGCGGTTTACAAGCAAAAGCTTCAAAACGGAGAAATCGAAAAATAACAGTTAAAAACTGTTTAATATCATATTGCCTTTGGGCATTCTCATTGCATTCCTGAATTGAATTCTATAACTTCGATTCAGGAATTTTTATTTTATGGCCGATACGCTTCTACATAACTTTTTAGATTATATCGCGCACGAAAAGAAGTTCTCCAAGCACACCGCTCTCTCCTACCAAAACGATTTACAGCAATTTCAAGCATACTTAGAACGGGAAATTAATCCCGCCGATTTTACCCTTGTTTCCTATCTTAACATCAGAGCCTGGATTGCTGAACTCATTGATTCCGGACTAACAGCCCGCACCGTTAACCGTAAGATCTCTGCTTTAAAATCGTTCTACAAATTCTTACTCCGAAACAATCATATAAGCATCAATCCTTTACAAAAAATACAAGGACCAAAAACACCAAAAAAGCTCCCTGTTTTTGTGGATGAAAACCAAATGAGCGACCTGTTTTCCAAAATTTCTTTTGAAGAAGGCTTTGAAGGACAGCGTGATAAATTAGTATTGGATATTCTGTATCAAACCGGATTCAGAAGAGCTGAACTTTGTAGCCTTAAAGAGCAAGATATTGATTTTTACAACCTTACTATTAAGGTATTGGGGAAACGAAATAAAGAAAGAATTTTACCGGTTTCTTTAGAGCTAAAACGCAACCTGGAAGCCTATTTACAAGTAAAAAAGAATGAGGGTTTAGTGAACTCATTTCTATTTGTAACTAAAAAAGACAAGGCATTGAAAGAGGCAGAGGTTTATAAAATCGTAAACAAGTATTTAGGCACTGTGACTACCCTCGGTAAAAAAAGTCCTCACGTTTTGCGCCACACATTCGCTACACATTTATTGAATAACGGAGCCGATATTAATGCGGTGAAAGAATTATTGGGTCATAGTAACTTATCCGCTACTCAGATATACACACACAATTCGATTGACAAACTAAAAAAAACATACAAACAAGCGCACCCGCGTTCGGGTGATTAATTAAAAATAAAAGGAGGAAAAAAATCATGGAAACAAACATTCAATCAGTACACTTTGATGCAGACAAAAAATTAATTGCTCACGTTGAAGAAAAAGTAGGAAAACTTAAAACCTTTCATGAAGGCTTAATTAATTGTGATGTTATTTTACGATTAGATAAAGCAGATAACAGTAACAATAAAGTGGCGGAGATTAAATTGCACGCTCCGGGTCACGAATTATTCGCAAAGAAACAATGCTCAACATTTGAAGAAGCTGTAGACACGGCTTGTGATGCGCTTAAAACACAAATCAAAAAACATAAAGAAAAAGATTTCGCTAAATAATATATTCCGAAATTAAATTTTAAAGCCGTGATGAATTCGCGGCTTTTTTTATGCATTAAACATTACATTTGTAAAAATAGCAAGCATTGAAAGGCATTACTAGAACAGTTTGGATTTTATCGTTGGTAAGTTTATTTACTGATGTTGCCAGTGAAATGCTTTATCCCATTATGCCGGTGTATTTAAAAAGCATTGGCTTTTCGGTTGTACTCATTGGTGTTTTAGAAGGCATTGCAGAAGCAACTGCAGGATTAAGCAAAGGTTATTTCGGAAAACTATCCGACGTTACGGGAAAACGTATGCCTTTTGTTCAATTGGGATACGCCTTAAGTGGTATCTCGCGCCCAATGATGGCGATGTTTACGTTTCCGATTTGGATATTTTTTTCACGTACACTGGATCGTTTGGGAAAAGGAATACGAACCGCAGCGAGAGACGCTATTTTATCGGATGAATCCACCAAAGAAAACAAAGGAAAAGTTTTTGGCTTTCACCGGGCTATGGATACTACCGGCGCATTTATTGGTCCCTTATTAGCTTTACTCTATCTCTACTTTTTTCCGGAAGATTATATTACTTTATTTTACATTGCCTTTATTCCGGGCGTATTGGCCGTTGCCGCTTCTTTTTTACTAAAAGATAAACCAAAAGCTAAACATCCCGATAAACCCATTGTAAAATCACTTTCCTTTCTAAATTATTGGAAAACCGCACCTGATCAATACCGCAAATTAATTATTGGTCTTTTGGTTTTCACCTTATTCAACAGCTCTGATGTTTTTCTATTATTGAAAGCCAAAGAATCCGGATTAAGCGACACCATGGTGGTTGGGGTATATATTTTCTACAATTTAATTTATGCGCTGTTTGCTCTTCCGGCAGGAATCATTGCCGATAAACTGAATTTAAAAACGGTTTATATATTTGGTTTGTTTTTATTCACCATTGTTTATTTTGGTATGTCGATGAGTACTAATATTTACTTTACGCTGTCAATGTTTTTTGTTTACGGTGTTTACTCGGCCTCTACAGAAGGAATTTCCAAAGCCTGGATTACCAATATTGCCGATAAAAAAGATACCGCTACGGCGATTGGATTATATACAGGCTTTCAAAGTGTATGCACCATGCTGGCGAGTTCTATTACCGGTATTGTATGGTATAATTTTGGTGGTTTTGAAGCATTCTTGACAACCGCCTTAATGACCTTGATGGTTGCCCTTTATTTAATCATGAGCGTTCCAAAGCCTGAGAAATAAAATGCAAAACACAGCATTAAAAGAAATAGCAACACTTTTTTTAAAATTAGGTGTAACGGCTTTTGGTGGACCCGCAGCTCACATTGCCATGATGCGCGATGAAGTGGTACAAAAAAAGAAATGGATGAGTGATCAGCATTTCCTTGATTTACTCGGTGCTACCAATTTAATTCCCGGACCTAATAGTACTGAAATGGCCATTCATATTGGTCATGAGCGCGGCGGATTAAAAGGATTGCTTTTAGCAGGCCTTTGTTTTATTGTTCCGGCAGTTATTATCACCGGATTTTTTGCCTGGTTATATAAAACTTACGGTGTGCTCCCAGCGGTACAACAATTTATTTACGGAATAAAACCTGCCATCATTGCGGTTATCTTATCAGCCGTGTACCCAATGGCCAAAGCTTCACTCAAAAATGTTCAGCTCATTGTAATTGGATTGTTTGCTCTACTATTTTGTTTCTTAGGATTTAACGAAATACTGGTGCTCTTTTGCAGCGGAGCCGCGGCACTTTTACTGCACCGCTTTAAGAAAACCGAAAACATCAATGGCGTTGCACCTCTTTTACTTTTACAAACGAATGTTTGGTTTAGCGGCACAAACCTCAAATTATTTCTGAGCTTTTTAAAAATTGGTTCCATCTTATACGGAAGCGGCTATGTATTATTCGCGTTCTTGGATGAAGAATTAGTGAAGCAAGGTTTATTAACCAAACAGCAATTAATGGACGCAGTGGCAGTGGGACAATTTACGCCGGGTCCGGTTTTTTCGGCTGTCACATTTATCGGGTATCAAATCAACGGATTAAGCGGGGCCATTGTAAGCACAATCGGTATTTTCCTCCCCTCCTTTTTATTGGTGTGGTTATTAAATCCGCTAGTACCGAAAATGAGAAAGAGTAAACAATTAGCTGTTTTTTTAGATGCCGTGAATGTCGCTTCTGTTGCACTCATTGTTTTTGTATGTTTTGGCATGGCCAAAGAAAGTATTAGTGACTGGCGCACGATTGTAATTGCAGTGTTAAGTATTATAGTTTGTTTTGGTATCAAAAAAGTAAACTCTGCGTTTGTGGTGTTGGGCGGAGCGGTATTAGGTTATGTATTGGCCATGTTTTAAACTTGACATTGTCTTTTTTCCTTCTTAACTTGTAAATAAAAATCATGAAATCATTTTTGTCGGCGGTTTTTACGCTCATGCTATTGAATTGTTTTTCGCAAGCACAATCCTACGAACTAGGAGGGCCGGCAGGAAAAGACACCCTAAATCTAATTGATATAAATAATTGGAAGCAGGGGAAATGGATAACGAGAGGAATGAACCAACCCACCAAAGGATATAAAGGCGATCAAAATATCGAATCCGGAAGATATAAAGACAATCGAAAAGTGGGCGAGTGGATTTTCTACTACAACAATAGTAATATCAAAAACAAAATTATGTTCGTTAATGGGAGCATGAATGGCTCTTACATGGCCTATCACCGCGATGGCAGTGTGTTTTTAGAAGGTGAAAGAATCTCTACTCGTTGGAAAGGAAAACTAACTATTAATGATAAATTCGGAAATACATTAATAATTCATCACGATGAAAACGGAAATGAAATTTCCAAAGAATTCATCAAAGCCACCAAATAAGTATGATAGAAGTAAATTTCACACCCTTCCCCACTCTTAAAACTTCCCGTTTAATCTTACGCAATGTGAAATTAAGCGACGGACCTGAAATGCAATTCATGCGTAGCGATGAACGCGTGATGCGTTATATTGACAGAGAGCGCGCTAAAACAATTAAAGAGGCGGAAGATTTCATACACCTGATTAACAATCTCGAAAAAGAAAATAACGCAGTCACATGGGCGATTTGTACACCGGAAAACTCAAAACTTCAAGGAACCATTTGCTTATGGAATTTCAAAAAGCCACATTACAGAGCTGAAGTTGGTTATGCACTACATCCCGATTTACAAGGCAAAGGATTGATGAATGAAGCACTCAACGCAGTTTTGGATTACGGATTTAACTCATTAAAACTTCACTCTATAGAAGCGATTGTTAATCCTGCGAACGACGCATCGATTGGCATCTTACAGAGGAACAATTTTAAACAGGAAGCTTATTTCAAGGAAAACTTTTATTTCAACGGGAAATTTCTCGACTCAGCAGTTTACTCGCTTCTCGCGCGCGATTTTAAATTAAAACCCTAGACTAGCGTATTAATTTAAAGGTCCCTGTTTTAAAGATAGGTTCTTTATCCACATATGTTTCTACTGATACCTGATAAACATATGTTTCCATGTTTTGTGGTGCGCCATTATAATAACCGTCCCATCCGATTTTAATGTCGTTAGACTCAAATAATAATTGTCCCCAACGATTATAAATCCGGAAGTAATTCAATTTACGGATTCCCCAACCATCCACATAAATCACATCATTCACCCCATCACCATTCGGTGTAAAGGCTGTTGGAACATCTACACTGGATAATGGATCAATGTGTATGGAGAATGTATTAGTCACAGTAAAACATCCCATGCTATCTGCGATTAGAACAGTATAAACAATATCCACAGTTGTACTTGATACAGGAATCGGACACGTGGTACAATTCAGATCTGTGCCCGGCGTCCAGAAATAGGTGAAGCCGGTTCCGGCATAGCCCGGTACATTAACTTGTTGACCTATTACCACGCTGGTATCCCAATTTACAGATGGCGGTGGTTGTTGAATATATACCTGATGCGTTACCGCGGTTGTACAACCGTTAGGATCAGTTACCATCACCGTAAATGTAGTTGTATTACTAAATGTTCCTACAGGATTCGTTATTGTAGAATCATTTAAGTTTTTACCCGGATGCCAAACGTATGTATAACCGGGCTGACCAATTACACCCAATTGAGATGGTTTCCCTGCACAGGTATCCTGTCCTGTTACGGTAGCACTTGGTGGAGGTACAATTTGTATAGGTTTACGGATAGTATCCTTACAACCATATTGTGTATCGGAAATCGCTAATAAAACTGTATAAGTTCCAACTGAAGAATAAGTATGATTTGGGTTCACGGAAGTACTGGTGTTTCCATCACCAAAATTCCAATACCAACTCGTAGCATTGGTAGAAGTACTTGTAAATACATCCTGAATTCCTAAACAGTGAATAGTATCCGCTTTAATGCTTTCGCCATTCCTATCAAAATCAGCAATAATGTTTCTGATATTAATAGGCAATACAACCGAATATCTGCAAGCCGAATCACTTGTCCAGTAAGTTAACGAAGCATTGGTAGTTCCTCCCGGTGGATGGAAAGTATAAGAATGTGATGTAGGCGAAACCGGACCTCCATTTGTTCCATCACCAAAATCCCAACTCCATGTATAAACATTATTGGTATCCTTAATCGTAAATTGAATAGCTTCCCCTTTACAAACTGTATTTTTATCTATGGAGAAATCAGCATCTGCTCCCAATACAGTTATTGTTTGTGACACTGTAGCCGGACAACCAAACGAACTCGTCACAGTTAATGTTATCGGATAATTACCGGGTGAGGTATACGTGTTACCTACAGTAGCAGTACCTACAACCGGACCTCCGCTGGATAAATTCCAATTACGAGGACCAGGTACAGGATTAATAGATGTATCCTGAAATACAATAGCGCATCCTGAACAGGCAACCGTACTTGTTGCATTACATTGATTGGTATAGAAGAAACCGGGAACAGGATAATTCTGCACATATACCGGGAAAGTAGTGTTGCCCTTACATCCAAAAGCATCCGTTGTAGTTAAAGAAACTGTATAGGCTCCTGCATTTGTAAACGTATGAACCACAGAAGAAGTAGATAAAGTTTGTGTAGGAGAACTGTCATTAAAATTCCAAACATAACTCACGGCACCACCTGCATTATTTACATTTAACGTAATGCTACTATTTACACAAATTGAATTTGAAGCTGTAGGTAATACAAACGGATTTGGCGCGTTAACAGTTACTACTTTTCTAATTGTATCCTTACAGCCATTTGCATTGTTGGCTAACAAGGTAACTGTAAAATTCTGCGAAGGTGCGGTAGCGGCAGTGTAATTATGCGTGCCATTAACTGAAGTTGACGTATTATTTGAGCCAGAGCCGGGATCACCGAAATTCCACGTAAAAGTTATGGTTGTATCAGATGTGGATGTATTAGTGGTGGTCATAACGTATAACGGTAAGCAACCAACGGTTCCGGATGAAATACTAAAGTTAGCAGTAACGCTACTTATTTTAATAACACCACGAGCTGTATCAGCGCAATTATTGGTATCTCGCACAACCAACATGACATTATGCACACCGGCAGGCAAAGCATAAAACACAGAATCATTTGGTGTTACTACAGGTGGATAAGTGCCAAAAAACCAGTTGTAGCCGATACCACATCCTTTCATAACATCTTGCGACATTGAAGCATCATAAACCGTACTTACCGATTTACAGGCGATTGCCTGATTGGAAAACTGCGCTTTAATTTTTCTGACTGTTACAATTAAAGTATCTCTGAAAAGCGAACATCCTGTACTTGCATTGTACCCTGTTAATATTGCAGTATAGTTTCCTGATGCGGTATATGTATGCGCAGTTGTAAACGAGCCAACACCAGTTAACGTTTGAGTCGGAGATCCATCACCATAATCCCATGTGGCGTATTGTGTATCCATTAAATTAGCGGAGAACTTTACCTTATAAGAGGAATCGCACCTCGTATAATAACGTCCACGTGCAATCGGACCTCTAACTGTAACTGAAGAACTGGAAACCACATCGGCCTTACAACCGTTTGTGTAAGCTGTCATAGTAAATCCAAACACACCCGTATGATTAAATGTCCAAGAAGGATTCGGATCGGTTATACAGCCCGAGAAATAACCCGCATCACTTGTAATGTGCCAATGATTTACCGAATCGGCCGGATTGGTTGTATTAATAATTTGCACAGGTTGATTCCAACAGACGACTGATGGCGTGAATGTAAAACTAGGATTAGGAGGATTAACAACTTTAATAGTGTATTGAAATGAGGTATCCCTGCAACCCGGAACATTTTGTATAATGTGAATGACGGTATATGTTCCAACAGCGGTGTAGGTATGCACAACTGAAGTAGCAGTTGGACTTGCTACATTCGGTGAACCATCACCGAAATTCCATTGATAAAAATTAATAGGTGCTGAGGAAAAACTACTATCCGTGAATTTTACCGTTAAAGGCACACAACCTTCTTTTTTGTCTGTATAGAAATACGAGGTAATTTTCATTAACGAATCGAAAGCATTTGTTACTGTGTCTCTGCATCCGAAATTTGAAATGGCAATTAATGTAACAGGAGGTGCTATTGTATCATAAATAGTATATGGATTATTACTTCCTTGGGTAATGGAATAGGTAAAGGAGGCACCACTCGCGGTAAAAGTAGGTGGAGTTCCATTGGTAGGAATGGACCAAATAAAGGTACTTCCCCACGTGGATGTATTGTTTAAATTAATCTGAAACGGACTATTACAACTAAACGAAGGAGGGGTTGCCGTATAACTTGCAACAACTTTTTGTACATAAACAGCAAATGTTTGAGTAGAGACACAGCTACCTATATAGGCCGAAACAGTTATGGTTTGATTTCCCGGCGTATAAAAACCGTGCATGATGGTATCATTCGGCACATTAGTATTATTCGGCGTAGCATCTCCCCAATTCCATGTAGTATAATTGGCAATAGAGGTATCCTTAATTATAACTTTATATCCATAACAAATCGTATCCGGAATTTTAACTTTTACCTTCGGTTGTAAAAGATTAACCGTTGTACTAACGGTCTTCGCACAGCTGTTATTATCAGTTGCTGTCAAAGAAACTGTATAAGCACCATTGGTAGTATACGTAATAGCGGATGGATTCATTAAGGTGGATGTTTGTCCATTACCAAATCCCCAATTATAGGTTAGTGGTCCGCCACCCGGAGCGCCACTTACACAATTTGAACCGCTAAATGTGGCGGTAAACGGAACTGTACATGAATTAAGCGATAGCGGGTTACTATTTATCACCACAGTAGGTTGCGCAGATACTTTAATTATTCCTTTTGTCATTGCAGAGTCGCAACCATTGGCATCTTTTGCAATTAATGTTACACTAAAACTACCCGGAATAGTATAAACATAACTGGGGTTTTGTGTATTTCCTATCCCACCATCTCCAAATGCCCATTGCCAACTTGTAATAGGCGTTGTACCACTACCAACAGATAAATCGGTAAACGGAACTGTCATAGGAGCACAATGACTGGCCGGTATTGTAAAAGAAAAATTGGGTGTAGGTTTACCGAATACTTTTACCAATAAAGTATATGTAACAGGATTTCCTGAAACAATGGCATTATAAGTTACAGTAAAGTTACCGGCAGTAGCATAAGTGTGTGTTGGATTATTAATATTGGAGGAAGTGGCATCACCAAAACTCCACAATATGCTTGAAGCACCAGGCGCACCGGTAAAGCTTACCCCTACCAAAGGCACACAACCCGAGGTTGGTGTACAAGCAATCTGAGAAAATCCGTTTGAAAAGAAAAAGGACATCAGGAAAACGAAAAATAATTTGAGCCCTCTTTTAATCATTCAAAAAATTAATTAGATTTGATGTATATACAAATATAAAAAAATATTGTATTTATACTAAAACGTAATGAGGTTTAATTTTTATTTGTTGGTAATTTGCTGCTTACTTTCCATGAAAGTACTTTCTCAGAAAGAATGTGGAAGTGAACTAATGCCTAATTACGCGGCAGAAAAAACAAAGTACCAATCACTCTTAGCCAGCAATGCCTTATTACCGCACGATACCTGTCTTAAAAAAACTTTGTCAATTGTATTTTATGTTTTCTTAGACAGTCTCGGAAACCCCAATGTAACGGCGGCAAACATCAATGCCTGTATTAGCATACTTAACAAATACTTCGACCCTATTTGTTTGAAATTTCAAGCCTGTAGCACTAAATACATACCCGAACACGAGTATAATAAATGGGATAGGCCCAACCATGAATTCAAAATAGTGGGTAATTACAATTATTATACCGACAAGACCATAAATATTTATTTGGTAGATAATTTGATTGTGCCTGCTGCAAATGGTTATGCACACGGGCCGGGTGGAAAAGACATTATAGTTATGCGTAAATCGGCCTTTACAGGTATGACTGCCGTTCACGAAATGGGCCATTTTTTTGGCTTACCTCATACTTTTGCGGAAATTTCAACAGCCTCAGAGGATGGACCCAGCAGCGAATTGGTTTTAAGAAGCAATTGCACGACAATGGGTGATGGCTTTTGTGATACAGATGCCGACCCTTATCCTACAGGTATAGGAACCGCTCCTTGTGGTTTTGTTTACGGACCAAAGGATGCTGCCAATAATTATTATTTACCGCCTGTAGATAACATAATGAGTTACTGGAATTGCAGGTGCAGGTTTACACAAGAACAATATAACTGGATGGCTTATATTTACGTTACAATCCGTAATTACTTACACTAATCTAATCTCTTTCTATATCTGCTTTAGAAACGATAATTAAACACAACACTAGCTTTATTTTGGTTTGTATTTGACACGCAGGATTACGTATTCAATATATACATATAGGTATTTAAACTCGAGAAAGCACTTTTGCATTTCCACATCGTTAAACACCCTCGCTAAAACTTAATTCATCAATACTTTATAGTATTAGGTATATCATATTTCTTTAGCACTATCATGGGAGTCTTCACTCATATACAAACAAAAAGCCCCTCGCGTTTGCGAAGGGCTTTTATATGAATCAGTTTGTGATTACTTCGTTAAAATCACGCGCTTGGTAACTTTCTCACCACCGCTTGTAATGCTAATAAAGTACACACCATTTTCTTTACCTGTTAAATCAACGGTAAACGCGTTGTTTCTAACATTTGTAAAGCTGGTTTCAGAAATGATTTGACCTAATGCATTTGTAACTGTAATGTTCATATCAGCAACGTTAGGTAAAGTAGCTGCAACAGTTACTAACCCTGTAGTTGGATTTGGCATTAAAACAACATTGTTTTCTAAAGCCATTTCGTTAACTGAAGTTGCAGAACATGTCATAATAGGTAAAATAGCCATTGAAGCGTTGAATCCACCCCAGGTTGGAGATATATTGTACCATCCGCTAGGTGACCATAATTCCCAGTTTGTACCTGCAGTGTTTCCACCATCATCCATTACAACGATTGTGTCACCTGCTGCAGTAGGACATGTAATAGACGCAAAGAATCCATTTGTTGCAGGAGCATTAACAGCCGTCGCAAAGTTGAATTTATAAGGTAAAATGATTGGTAAAGAATAAACAATACCAGGAGCACCGCAATAGTTCACAGAAGTTGTAGTTACACCTGAAGTAATGTTACCTAAATTTGAAGCAGAAACACCTAATGGAGTTGTTGTTCCTGTCGGACCACCTGCCATTGTACCATTGTATAATTTTAATGATACCGGAGTTGAAGCATTACCACCTGTACCTTGTGAACCGTTCTTAAAGAACAATACGATTGCACTGGTGATTTTTGGAGTTGAAATTGTACTATACTTTGAAACAGGGAAAAACTCTGCTTTTTCTAAATCATCATAACAGTTAGATCCGAAGATATAACCTGCCTTTGGATTACAACCCGGAGTTGTTGTATCAGTCCCAGCTACACTTAAATCAAGAGTTGAAGTATTAGATACATTCATGATAGTGTCATTACAAATACCTGCACATGCTGTAATACTAATTACCTTATTACTTGAATTATTACCAACTGAGTTAGTAGCCACGCAAGAAATAGTATAAGTACCAGGATTTGCAAACGTAATACCAGGATTAGTAGCGGTATTATTTGGACTAAATGTTACACCGGTTGCAGGATTTGAAGACCATAAGTAAGTTGGTGCCGGAGTACCATTAGAGTTGTTAGTTGGAGTAATAACTGCACCTGTACAACCAGAAGTTGCCAAAGCAAAGTTAGATGTTGGTGTTGCTGCAGATAAAGTACATAAAGTAGCTGAACTTGTAGTTAACTGGCTACGGTAAGTACCGTTTGCCATAGCAGTTTGCATACGAGCTCTTTGATCTGTTGTAAACATATACATACAAGCATCATCAGTATAATCCATGAAGTTCATGAACATTTCGCCGTTTGGTGTATTACCGCTACACTGAGTTGTATGGTATGGGAAAGTTGGACATCCAAAGTGCAACTGATCTTGTGTAGGCGTATCATTACAGAAATCGTTGCTGCAATTAGCATCACCGTTAATGTGACGTAAACCTAACCAGTGACCAACTTCATGAGTTGTAGTACGACCTTTGTTATATGGAGCTGAACTTGCTGCAGAACCAATACTACCAAAATAGTTATGCCCCATTACAACACCATCAGTTGTAGCAGAACCACTTCCTGTGATACCTGTTAAACCTGTACCAATTGGAAATGTTGCATAACCCAATAAACCTCCACCTAATTGACAAACCCACATGTTGCAATAACGGGTTGGATCCCAAATAGTGTTAGGCTTAATTGTTCCATCAATAGTTCCTGAAGTGTATCCCGAACCCGGAGCAGATAACCCCGGAATTGTATTGTAATGACGACGATCAATACCCGGCTCTGCCAAGGTTACTCCTGAAGGATTTTTTGTAGCTAAACAAAAAGTAATGTTTACGTTAGCTTTTAAACCTGACCATACTGAAGGGACATTTGTAGCATTTAAACCTGTTCCGGCAAAGTCAGCATTTAAGATATTGATCTGATCTTGTACCTGAGCTGCTGAAATATTAGCACCGGAACCTACAGAGGTTCCCGAGTGAATAACGTGTACTACAACAGGAATAGTGTAATTAGGCATCTGAGTTTTGTTGGCATTCTGTGCCTTAAACTCTTCTACCTTTTGATTAAACCAAGCATCCCACTCTGCCGATGGCTGTGGTGTAGCACAACGAATATGTCCGCTAGGACTTCTCTCGCCTTCTGAGTGAGAATGAGAGTGACTGTTGATAGACTGAGTTTGCAATGGCGTTTTCACACCAGCCACTCGGCCTGTTTGCGCAGTTAAAGTGGCACATCCTAGAACAAATGCCATTGCTGCTAATTGTAGATTCTTTTTCATGTGTTTGTGTTTATTTTTAATTATCATAAAAATAGTTAATACACATGGCAAAAACAAAAAAAAGAAAAGAATTGAGGTCAATTTTAATTAACAAATTGAACTCCTAATGTTATAAACTCATGATGTCTTTTAGTTTAACCGCTTGTCGTCGCGAAATCTCAACTTCCTGCCCACCCTTTAATTTCACCATTAAACCACCATTAAACCAGGTTTCAATTGAATCAACCCATTTCAAATTAATAATGTGTTTACGGCTTGCTCTAAAGAATGATTTTTCAGGTAAACGGGTTTCTAAACTATTTAGACTTCTCAGAATCAAGGGTCTGAAATTATCGAAATACACTCTTACATAGTTTCCTTCCGATTCAAAGAGTCGAATATTGTTTAAAGAAACAAACCAACATTTCTCACCATCCTTAACAAATACCTGATCATTATCTTCTAAAGGTGTGTTGTTTTCCTTCTTCTCGCCCACCTCTTTATTCAGCAATTTTTTAACAGTTTCAGCTAATCGCTGGGGTTGAACCGGTTTTAATAAATAATCCAAAGCATTTATTTCAAATGCACGAATCGCATATTCATCGTAAGCCGTCACGAATACGACTTCCGGTAAAGCAGAAATTTCTTCCAATAACTCTAAACCTGTTTTACCCGGCATTTGAATGTCGAGAAAAATAACATCCGGACTAATCTCCGCGATTTTTGCTTTTGCCTCCTCCGCATTGGCACACTCGGCCACTACTTCAATTTCTTTGTGCACCGCCAATAAATTTTTTAATTCCTGGCGCGCTAATCTTTCGTCATCAATAATAATTGCTTTCATATTTTAATTATAAGATATTTTTATTCTAACGGTTACCTCATTACTATTTTCTTCACTAATCTCAATACTTGCCTTCCCTCCATATAAAAGATCCAATCGTTGTTTACTGTTAGCGAATCCAAAACCCGTATCGCTTTTTTCATTGCTCAATGAACCGGTATTCTTCACTTCCAACAATAAATTATTATCCTCCAATTTTGTTTTCACCTTCACTACTCCTCCACCCGGAATTTTCGAAATCCCATGCTTAATGGCATTCTCCACTTGCGCTTGAACAATTAGTGGGGGGACTAACTTAGTGACAGAGGATGGATCAATGTCCATCTCATAACGCAAGCGCTCTTCATAGCGTATCTGTTCCAAATCCAAATAATCCTTAACTATTCTTAACTCTTCCTCTAAAACAATTTCTTTGTTTTTATTCATAAGTAAAGTGTTTCGTAAAATATTACTCAACTGAGTTACGGCTTCCTTTGCCTTAGCCGGATTTTCATCAATTAATGCGCGGATACTATTCATACTGTTAAACATGAAATGAGGATTTAACTGCGACTTTAGCTTATTCAACTCTATATCCTTACTGGCAGCTTCCCATCTTAAATTTTGAATTTCTGTTTTCTTGTAATTTTCCAAATAATGAAAGCCAAAATAAATAATCGACCAAAACAAGAACGGAACGATGCCATTAATTACTTCTTCGAGTGACAAAACAAAAAAAACAGAGCCTGCCACACAAAAAATTACCGATAACATTAAACTCGAAACAGCAATAAAAAAAAGCTGATATACAATCTTTAATTTTAAAATCCTGAATTGCAATATCAAATAACGGTAGGCATGCGTGAGCGCAATTCCCACCACTAATAAGAACAAATAATTGAGTAGAATTTTTAAAGACGGCGTGTTAAACAAAAGATTAACAAGTACAAAAAACGACCATCCGCTTATTTGACACAACCAATATATTCTCTGTTTGTTTAACACCTAATAAAAGTACAGATTTTACTTTGTAGGCTAAAAAATTAATGATGGATGGTTATTAGCTTGTATACACAAACTATAAACCTTATGGAATATTCATGTATTTGTGAGTTTGTAAAGAAACCATCCAATTTTGATGCTCTTTTACAAAGTCTACAATAACAGGCGTCGTGCTTTCACGCTTACTCCATTCGGGTTGAAGGTATAAATAACACGACGACGAAACTTTGGAAGCTTGTTCTTGTGCCCATTCAAAATCATTCTTGTTGTACACAATAATTTTTAATTCATGGGCTACTGCATAAACCTCACTTAAAGGAGGCATTGTTTTCTTTGGCGATAAACAAATCCAATCCCAGTATCCGCTCAAAGGATAAGCGCCCGATGTTTCAATATAGGTTTCGATGCCTTTGGATTTAAAGGCTTCCGTGATATAATCTAAATTATATTGTAAAGGCTCACCGCCGGTAATTACTACAGCTTTAGCTTTCGACTCAACTACTTTCTGCACCACGTCGCTCACTTTAACAAGAGGATGTATCGATGCATCCCAGCTTTCTTTTACATCACACCAGTGACAACCCACATCGCATCCGCCAATACGAATGAAATAGGCTGCCTTCCCGGTATTAAATCCTTCTCCCTGAATGGTATAAAAATCTTCCATTACCGGCAACAATTCACCCTTATCCAGCAGTTCTTTATCTTCTTTATTTAAGCCCTGTACTTTGTAGTTCATGCGTGCGTAAAGGTAGCGGTTTAATTTGTAATTTTACCGAATGAACATTGGAATAGTTTGTTATCCTACTTTTGGCGGAAGCGGCGTTGTAGCAACTGAATTAGGAAAAGCTTTGGCAAAGAAAGGTCATCGCGTGCATTTTATGGCCTATAATCTTCCCTTTCGTTTGAATCCTTTTAACGAAAATTTATTTTACCATGAAGTAAGCGTGAATGATTATCCGCTTTTCGAGTACCAACCTTACGAGTCGGCTCTAGCCAGTAAAATTGTGGATGTGGCTACCTACGAAAAGTTAGATGTTCTCCATGTACATTATGCCATACCTCACGCCTCTGTGGCCTATTTGGCTCAGCAAATTTTAAAATCAAAAAAAATTACGCTTCCTTACATCACTACTTTGCACGGAACAGATATTACTTTGGTTGGACGTGACCCTTCCTTCGAACCGGTGATTCGTTTCTCACTTAACAACAGTAATGCCATCACATCTGTTTCTGAAAGTTTAAAGAAAGACACCCTCACTATTTTTAAAATCGACAATAAAATTGATGTGATTCCAAATTTTATCAATTTAGACGATTATGCTAAAACGGGTACGCATTGCGAAAAGAAACATTACGCGCCGAATGGCGAAAAAATAATGATTCACGTTTCCAATTTCCGTAAAGTAAAACGTGTGGAAGATGTTTTGAAAGTGTTTGACAAAGTACGAAAAGAAATTCCTTGCAAACTTATTTTGGTGGGTGATGGTCCGGAGCGCCCCGCTATTGAAAAATTATGCCGCGAACTTCAAACCTGTAACGATATTATCAGTTTAGGAAGAATTAATGATCCTACAGAAGTGCTCGGACTTGGTGATTTATTTATTTTACCGAGTGAAACCGAAAGTTTCGGATTGGCGGCTTTAGAAGCAATGGCCATGAAACTGCCTGTTATTTCAACCAACACCGGTGGTTTGCCGGAAGTAAATATAAACGGAGAAACCGGTTTTGTAAGTAATGTTGGTGATGTGGATGATATGGCTGCTAACAGTATTAAACTTTTAAGCGATGATAAATTGTATGCTGAATTTAGCAACAACGCTTACAAACAAGCTCTGAAATTCGACATAAATCATATTTTACCGATGTACGAAAAGCTGTATCAAAATGTAATTGCTAAATCACACTAATTACAGCTCACTCATTTTTATTACATCTTTCATTCGTACTCCGCGCTCTGTTTTTTGAAGAGAACACAATTCTACTTTAGGATCGTGTTCAAAAAACAAGAGCCAATTATTATCAACGGCTTTATTCAGCATTTCTTCCTTTTCATTGATGGTATTCAACGGACGCATATCATAACCCATTACGTATGGAATCGGAATATGTCCGGAAGAAGGAATTAAATCGGCCATGTAAGCAATGGTTGTATCCTTGTATTTTATCATCGGTAACATCATCGCTTCTGTGTGTCCGTACACTTCTTTAATTTCAAATCCCAATAAAGATTCGCCTTCTTTCGTGAATTTTAATTGTCCGCTCTCCTGAATTGGCATAATATTTTCTTTTAAGAAACTGGCCTTTTCGCGCGCGTTGGGCTTTACTGCCCAATCCCAATGCTTTTGATTGCTCCAATAGGTTGCGTTTTTAAATGCCGGCTCATATCCGGTTTTGTCTTTATTAAATTGTATACTGCCGCCACAATGATCGAAATGCAAATGCGTTAAAAAAACATCGGTGATATCATCCACACCAAAACCATGCTGCGCCAATGATTTTTCGAGGGTATCATTCCCGTGTAAATAATAAAATCCGAAAAACTTTTCACTCTGTTTATTACCCATGCCGTTATCTACCAATATCAAACGGTTGCCATCCTGAATTAACAAACAGCGCATGGCCCAACTGCACATATTATTTTCATCGGCCGGATTTAAATCTTTCCAAATGCTTTTCGGAACCACGCCAAACATAGCGCCACCGTCTAATTTAAAATAACCTGCATTGATCGAGTAAAGTTTCATAGTTCTGATTTTAAAAATAAAAGTAATAAAATTTAGTTTTCCCATTCTGGAATTCGAGCGTTGGCGCCGGAATTTTCAAAATATTAAACGCGTTTAGCACTGCATTCACAAATTTATATTTGGTTTTGATTTTTGATAAATCCACATCCAGCGATAAATAATATTGCCGCTCGCGATTCACCTTTTTTACAAAACCATTTGCATCTACTATGGCGATATCATTGTAAAAACCTCCAAGCATTCCATCCGCACCATAACCAATCGATAGTCCTAACCATTTCGGTAATTTTTTGTCGGATTTAATAAAGGTAAACGGACTCACCGTTAGCCAATATGTTTGTCCGTTATAATCTTTCAAAACCTGTTCACTTAAATTTTTCCCGAGGAGATCAGGATTATATTGTGCCCATTCGGTTTGGTGAAAAGAGATTTTCAAATTCAACCGCTGCTCCTTCCAGGCAGCATGCTGACCAATTGCTAAAGCCGTACCTAAAGTATTTGAGCCCATATCCGCCCATGAAAATCCCCAACCATTACTATAACCATCCATAATTTCGATAGCTGTCATGTAGGCATAGCCCATCGTTCCGCCAATGAACAAAGATTGTTTTTTAGTAAAGCCGGCCCAATCAAAAGCCTTCATTGTTAAATTGGCCATTTGAAAAGTACTATGAACATGCCCCGCTTTATCCATTTGCAACCATTCTTTTGAATCATCAAAAAAATGAAACTTTCCGGTGTTATACTGACTATACCAAACCTGATTAAGATAAATAATGGAACCTCCAGCTAATGCACCGCAGCCGCTGAGTAAAAATATTTTTTTGGGTTTATTGTTAGATAGAGAATCAGAAGAAGTTTGCGCCGTCGAATTCAGCATGAATGCTAAACCTAAAAACACATATGCGATTCGCTTGGTCAATTCCTTATAAAGTTAATCAAAATTTCACTTACCTCTTTTGGATGTGTTTCCTGCGGAATATGTCCGGCCGAGTCAATCATTTTGAACGTAATTGCATCGAAAGCCTTGATATTAAAATCTTCCTCATTAAAAGGAACCCATGTATCGTTTCGTCCCCAAATAACAAGTGTTGGCTTCTTATAAACTATATCCGGATTCACTTCGACACAAGGATCGGAAGATGCCCATTTAAAAACAGAAGATCCCGACTGCGCATATTCAAATGGTTTCTTGTACGCAGAAACTTCTTCTGCAGTGGCCTTGCGCCCGTAAGCCGACTCTAACAATTCAGCAAACTTCGCATCACTCAGATAATACTTTTCGAGTAACACATCAGACCCCTTCATCAAAGGAGGATACAAAGCGAATTTATTCCAATTACTTTTCGGATTACCAAAATAATAACCGTCGATATACACCTGCTTAGTAAACAAATCAGGATAGCGACTCACCATTTTCGCGACGTAATTAACACCTAAGCTGTGTCCGGCTATTATCCAGGGCTGTTCGGATTTAAGAGAGGAATCGGTTTGATTAATTATTTGGCGGATCATGGTTAAAATGAGCGTATCGGTATAGTGTAAATCGTTGTTCTTGACACTAAATCCGAATGGAGGAATATCAACGGCCAACACCATACAATGATTGCTGATTAACGAATCAAATAAATGATGATACGAAAAAGTACTGCCTGAAAATCCGGGCAATAAAATGATTTTATTTTTTACTTTTTCAGGATGGAATGTCCGATAATGTATAAAAAACTCATCCCTTATAAGGTACGCACTGTTATCATAAGGTTTTTCCTTTGTGGAAAGCTCTTTATTCTTTAACGAAAAAAAGTAAGGGACAAGCGTAACTAATAAAAAAACAAAAAGAAGGAGGTAAAAAACAAACTTGATGAGATTCTTCAGTAAAGTAAACATTCACTTATGATTTATAGTACTTTAATTCGAGTTTTTCGCCGTCAAATACAGCGTATGAATTGTATTGTAACCAATCGCCCAAATTAATATAGCGGGCTTTGTCATCTACATTTAAATCAAGTGGCAAATGACGGTGACCAAACACAAAATAATCGACTTTTTCTTTCGATAAAAAATCTTTGCAATAAGCATAAAGCCATTCCTTATCCTGACCTAAAAATATTTCGTCTTTATTGCCTGTAACAGCACGGCTTTTTAAACTGGAACCTCGCGCAATCCAAAATGATAAATTAGGATGTAAGCGGGAATACAACCACTGACAGGTTTTACTTCTGAAAATCCATTTTAAAATCTTGTACCAATTGTCACCAGGACCTAAACCATCACCGTGACCGATATGAAAGACTTTACCATTATAGGTTTTTGTAATCGGAACATGATTAACACTCACACCAATCTCCTTCTGGAAATAATCTTTCATCCACGTATCATGATTACCGGAGAAGAAATGTACAGGAATGCCGTTATCAACTAATTCGGCGATTTTTCCGAGTAATCTCACAAATCCTTTTGGAATTGTGTATTTGTGTTCGAACCAAAAATCAAAAATATCACCAACCAGATAAATTTCTTCAGCATCTGCTTTAATTTCATCCAGCCATTTACAAATTAAACGCTCACGCTCCGGACTCTTCGCATCGTTAGGAGCGCCTAAATGAAAATCAGAAGCAAAATATATTTTTTTACCGGCTTTCATTACATGAAATTACTAAATAATAAATCCTTAGGGCGAATTTTATTAATGTTAAACGTAAATCGTAAGGTTTCAAAAAATGTATCCTTACCATTTAACTTCAATGTGTTTTTTATGTCTTTACTGTAAACCAATGGCACGTACATTTCAAAGATATCTTTCCATAAACAAATTTCAAAACCCGCGCAGTACAATACTTTGTCGGTTACTAAGCTGTTCGCGTCGGTTAATACAACATCAGCAAACACTTTAATTGGCAACTTGAAAAACTTTGGTGATTTAATATTCAACGAAGTTAACCAGGTATTACTTTGTCCTAAAGGTGTCCACACTTTCATAGCGCCATCTTCATCTGCGAATTGCGCAAAGCTTACACCATCAAACTCACTTCTTCCCATGAAATTATAATCGTACATGTAATCGTGGTAGCCATTTAAACCGGAAGCTCTGAAACGATAAGGGCCTTTGTTGTTACCGCCAATAAATGTTCCGGCAAATAACCGAAACTCTGCTGAATAATTATTTTTGAAAGTGAGATAATAATGCGCTGTTAAACTTGCTTTTGAGAAATCATCGTTTTGCTGAAATTTTACATTAAACTTAAACGGATTGATGGCGCGTGTACAATTAAAATCATAAGACAATTCATTCACGTAATTAGTCACTTGCTTTTTATAAGGCGATTGCTGAATCGTGGTGAAAACCGTTGTGTATGTATGATCAACATCCATCTGCGTAATAACACTGCGTAACTTCACAGACTGAGAAATTTTACTGAGCGGGTCACGTTTTTTAATCGCAAAATTTAAAAACGGTTCCACCTTCATGTAATTGAAAGCAAAAAAGCTTGGGTCGCTAATACTTGAGTTGGGGAAAAATTTATCACGGTCGGAAAAATCGTAGGCAAAGGTTTTGAATTTAACACCGGGTGAAATCGTTTGAAATATTTTCTTTGGATGAAAATTAAATTGAAAATCAGCAAAACCAACCGGCGTGTTACTTCCAAAAGCATACATAGGGGCTATGGTATATTCAAACTTACGCTGCATTAAACTGTAATTGTAAAATGCCATACCCAACATAAATTTATTATACATGTTATATCCAACAATAGGCATGTAATTTATTTGTGTACGACGCGGGTCATCAATTTTAGCTATGAAATTTAATTGTAGCGGTTCCAGTTTTTTAAATAAACCTTTTGTTCTAAGCGTATTATTCTGCCTGTTAATCTCCGGCATGCAATTAAGTCCGTCAATTTCAAATTTATCCACGTCTGCAATTGGGAATTCCATTTTTTTAGTGCCATCAAAACCACTGTACCAAACATGTCCAACTGTTTTACCTTTGAAATACGCTGTTAAAACAACCGGACCTCTTACATCTCCAATATTCTTCACCAATACTTCATGTGCGCCGCTCGCTAGTTCTTTATGCTTTACAATCTTAAAATCGGCTTTATTATTTGTGAGAATTAAATCCTGAATAAACCAATCCATATCCATGGAACAATGATACTCGAGTGTGTTTTGTAAATCGGCGCTATTAGGATGTTTAAATTTCCAATTCTCGAAATAGAAACGCATCGCTTCATCAAAACGATCGGCACCCACCGAATTCAGCAAGTAATTAAACACCACAGCGGTTTTGCTATATACAATAGCGCCGTAATTATAACTCGTAAAAGCAGGCGATTCATTGGCAATGGCCTGATCGGTGTTTCTGGAGGCGGCAAGTAAATAAGCTAAGCGATAACTCTCTTCATGTTTAAATTTATTTAATCCCAGAAATTTGAAAGTGCTATCTTTTCCAATGTAAGAAGCTAAGGTTTTTTCGGGATACTTCGCTTTGATATAACGCATTTCGTACAAAGAGTTTAAACCTTCATCCAAAGCCGGGAAATCTCTTTCGTTAGTTCCCAAAATTCCATAAAACCAGTTATGCCCTACTTCATGCATGATGGTTGTCTCCAATGTAAAATCATTTCCACTCTCACCAATCACCGTAATGTTTGGATATTCCATTCCTCCACCCGCGGCAATAACTCCGTCGATAGCTGTAACATGATTGTAAGGATAATCACCAATCATATACGAATAATACAAAGTGGCATCATTGATATACTCCAATGATTTCTTCCAAAGCGAAGCTTCATTATCCGTAAAAAACACCCAGGTATCAACAGCTCTTGATGTATGTGGTAATTGCACTCTGTCTTTTAATACATGAAAACGTTTATCTGCAAACCAGGCAAAATCGTGTACGTTCGACTGACGGAAGCGCACTGTTTTGGTTTCTGTGGATGACTCCGGAAATTCCGCTTTTTTAGAAACCAATTTATTATTCATCATTAACTGCTCCGTCTCCTGAACTTTACGCATTAACCACTGCTCTTCTTCCTGCGCGTCTATCCTATCGCCGGTGGCCGCTAGCAAATAATTTTTAGGTAAAGTAATGCTTACGTCAAATGTTCCAAATTCACTGTAAAATTCACCTTGATTTAAATACGGCATGGGATGCCAACCTAAATTATCAAATACCGCCGGCTTCGGATACCATTGCGTAATGTAATACGCTTGTCCGCTATGACCTAAGCGTGAAAATTTTGCATCCGGTAATTTTACATGGAAGGGCGTTGTAATTGTAATTGTATCGTGTGATTTGAGCGGACTCGCTAAAATGAGTTTACAGATATCTTCGTTCTCCTTATCCCACTCTACTTTTACACTTTCACCGTTGACTTTAAAATCCAAACTATCAATAAATCCTCTCTCCTCCGGTTTGGAATAATAAAAATCCGTTTCACCTTGCTGTAATTTCTGCTTAGCTAAAGCTGTTTTATGATTTTTATACGCGTTTGGCCATAAGTGAAAATAGATATATGGCAAAGATGTGCTGGAGTTGTTGATGTATTGAATCTCTTCAAAAGCCGACAACTCATGTGTTTTATCATTTAAACGAACGTATATTTTATAATTGACTTCTTGCTGAAAATAGGGCGATTGTGCCTGAAGTCCGTTATAAAAACCGACGGCTAATAACATAAAAATCGCCACAAGTAAGTTGCGGCGATTCTTATTAAGTATGTTTACTTCGAAACTCAATTAATTCCCTAATACTTCCTTTAATTTCGCTTCCAATTCAGCACCACGTAAATTTTTCGCGATGATTTTACCTTCTTTATCCAATAGAACGGTGAACGGAATACTTTGAACATTGTATTGCTTAGCCGCTACACAGTCCCAAAACTTTAAATCGCTTACCTGTGGCCAGGTAATTCCATCCTTCTTCACGGCATCCATCCAGTCGCTTAATTCTCTATCTAGAGAAACGCCATAAATTTCAAAACCTTTTGATTTATATTTTTCGTAGGCTGCTTTCACATTCGGCATTTCTTTACGGCACGGACCGCACCAGCTTGCCCAAAAATCAACTAACACCACTTTACCTCTTAACGAAGAAAGCGCAATGTTCTTACCGTAAGGATCCGGCAAATTAATTTCAGGAGCAACTTCACCCGACTTTGTCGTTACCATTTGTGTTACCATTTGATGGAACATGCCTACATTTTCATTCCCCGGAAATTTCTTCACTAAACCTTGATCCAACGCGATGAACACATCACTGTATTTATCCGGATCTAAAGGCTGAATCGCCATAATAGAGCTAAACATATTTGTATTTCTCTTGATTTTCTCAGCTACCTGAGACGCATACGCATCAATGATTTTATTAAATACACCTTCAAACACTTTGCTTAACGAATCCATACGTAATGAATCCATTTGCACCATGGTCATCGCCATTTTGAAAGCCTCTTGTAAAGAGTCAACTCTGAAACGGTTGGCCTTTGCTAAATCATTATACTCTAAAAACAAAGTAGTTTCAGGTGATCCTTTTACTTTATAGGTATTTCCTAAATCCTTTGCACTTCCGGTAATTGAAATCTTATCGGTAGAATCCATCACCAACATACCGAAATTCTGTTCCGATAATTTGATGCGGTAAAAACCAATAGACGGTGTGTAGTTACTGAATTCGAAATTTCCGTTTTCATCAATCACACAACTGTCAACAACAACCGGACGTTGCGAAGCTAATTTTTCGAGCACTAAAGTCTCGCCATTAGCATCTTTTAATGTTCCTTTTAATTCGAAATTTGAATTTCCTTTTTTGTCACCATTACAAGCACTCAGAATAAGCGCTGCAAAAGCCAATTTTAATATCTGTTTCATTAATCTTTATAATAAAAGCTTAAAGATAACAAAAATGGAGGCTCTAAAGCCCTAATAATTGTGAATTATTCACAATGGAAAATGGATAAAGTACCCGCTATTCTATCTCCTCAAACAAATACTTTTCATCGTACTCGATATAAAACTCCTTGAGAAACTGAATATATTCTTCCCTGAAACTCTTCTTCTTATGATGTTCTTCCTGATTAAGAATGTAATTTATCACATTATCTAAAGACGACCCTGAATAAGAAAAGGCGCCATACCCCTCTTGCCAGCTGAATTTACCTTTTACCCATCCCTTTTCATTAATAAAACCGGATGATGATGCTTTAACATCTCGAACTAAATCGGAAACTGATTGTGTAGGCTTTAACCCAATGAAAATATGAACATGATCCGGATTACAATAAATAGCCAACATTTTATGTCCGCGATTTTGTACTATCCCTGTCATATACTTTTGTAGCTCTTCGCGATTCTCTTTCGCTATTAAACTCTTTCTTCCCTTAACCGCGAAAACAATTTGTATATATAACTGTGTGTATGAATTCGGCATGATAAATAGGTCGTCCCTACGGGACTTTTTTGTATTTATATTTTCTTCTTTAAATAGGTCGTCCCTACGGGACTTTTTGGATTGTTATTGTTTTTTTATCTATAAACAGGTCGTCCCTACGGGACTTTTTGGATTACATTTATCTTGTGTTTTATTTAGGTCGTCCCTACGGGACTTTTTGGATTACATTTATCTTGTGTTCTATTTAGGTCGTCGCTAAGGGACTTTTTGGATTGTGTTTTCTTGTGTTTTTTAGACCGTAATTGCAGGGCTATTTGTATAAATTTTTGTTCTGTTCAATTTAAATCCTCACTGCGGGACTTTTTAGAACTAATTCATTGCACGTATCCTCACCTCATTTCAACAAGCTCCGTAGGAGCGTCCTATCTATAACCCTAGAGCAACCTTCTTCTGTAGCCCCGGAGGGGCGACCTGTAAAACCATTAAGAAAAACTGTTTAAGAACTCTTACTTCTCCAACTGTTCTTTTACCAGCTGATTCACCACTTTTGGATCGGCTTTACCCTTGCTTAACTTCATCACTTCACCAACAAATAAGCCAAGTAAACCTACTTTCCCATTCTTGTATTCAGTGATTTTTTCAGGGAATTTGTTAACGGCTTGCTCTACCAAAGCCTGAATTTCGCCTGAGTTACTGTTTTGGATAATATCTAATTCGGTAGCCAGCGACTCCGGACTCTTCGTCGGATTGGCTACTAAAGCAGGGAATAATTTTTGAGAAGCCGCAGCATGACTGATTTTACCACTATCAATTAAATCGATAATCTGCGCTAATACCTTTGGCTGAATAGGAAAATCATTAATGTGCAAAGCATTCTCATTTAAAAATGACTTCACATTTACCATTACCCAATTGGCTGCCGACTTGTAATTTTTTGTACTTGAAATAAGCTCATTAAAGTAAAGAGCAATTTCCTTCGACTCCGTTAACACCGAAGCATCGTACTCACTTAATTTTAATTCGTTCACATATTTGTTATACAAATCATTTGGCAAAGGAGGTAAATTCTTTTTTACACCCTCAATATAATCTGCCGTTACAAACACCGGTTGTAAATCCGGCTCCGGAAAATAACGGTAATCATTCGCGCTTTCTTTACTACGCAAAGTAAAAGTGGTACCGTTTACCGCGTCGAAGCTGCGTGTTTCAACCGATATAGTTTCTCCCGCTTCAATTAAATCAATCTGACGTTTAATTTCAAAATCAATCGCGCGTTGTACGTTTCTGAAAGAGTTCATGTTTTTCACTTCCGTACGTCGGCCATATTCCTTCGCGCCTTTTAATCGTACAGAAATATTCGCATCACAACGTAAAGAACCTTCTTCCATGTTACCATCGCAAATATCTAAATAGCGAACCAGCTTACGCACCTCATTTAAGTAAGCATAGGCCTCTTCGCCGCTTCTGAAATCCGGTTGTGTTACAATCTCCAATAAAGGTGTTCCCGCGCGGTTTAAATCAATTAATGTTTCGAACGGATCAATATCATGCATACTCTTCCCCGCATCCTCTTCCATGTGAATACGAATCAAATTAATCTTCTTCTCTTGTCCGTCTTTTAATTTAAATCCAATATATCCGCCTGTGCAAATCGGCGTTTTGTCTTGCGTAATTTGATATCCTTTTGGTAAATCGGCATAAAAATAATTCTTACGGGCAAATTGATTTTCGGTGGTGATAGTACTCTTGGTAGCAATACCTAATTTCACCGCAAATTCAATGGCACGTTTGTTTACCCGCGGTAACGTTCCGGGGTGACCCAAAGTTACCACACTTACGTTCGTATTTGGCAAAGCACCGTATTCAGCCGCATCGTTACTGTACATTTTTGTTTTTGTAAGTAATTGTACGTGACACTCCAAACCTATTACTGCTTCGTATTTATCGTAAACACTCATTTTTTTGCTTTATTTTGCGTAAAATTACAAATAGTGGTGGATATTTTTAATAATAACAGGATAAATTACCTCATTTTATTCATCATTTCCATTGTTACACTCAATTATCAGGATCATAGCATCTATGGCGGCTTAGACGGCTCTTACTTCTGGGCCTTTAATTATATTGTGAGTCACCAACCACAAGACCTCGATAAAATCACCAATATTTACGGTCCCCTTGCCTTTTTGCACAACCCCGTACATTACGGCTATCTCATCATCATAGGAACCGTGTTTCAGATTTTGGTAAAATTCACGTATGGATTTGCCATTCTTAAAGCCGGCAAACAATTTGAGACAAGTACAAAAACCGCTTTAATTTTATTCGGATTAAGCAGTTTGGTTGTGTTTAGCACAGAAGCTTATTTCAGTTTGATTTGCATTTTGTTTTTACTGCTTTACCATAAAGAGAAGAAACAAAGTTATCTGGTGTTCATCGCGTTATTTACCATTTTAGGTTATTATTACAAATGCGCCATTGGATTATCCTGCGCACTCTATCAGGGATTGTATTATTTATACGCTGTATTCACCAACAAAAAACCGGAGTTAAAACTTTTCATCACCATTCTTGGCTACAATGTTTTGTTTTTTGTACTCATCGGACTGGCACTCTTCAGAAGCTTTACACCCATTGCCGATTCATTGGTGATTTATTTCCAAAACATCATCATGTTTAACGAAATCAGTTCGGTTTACAACCGCAATGAAAGTGCTTTCTTATTGATTTTATCTTTAGTGTCGGCTATTTCGGTGTTTTGGTTCAATAAAAACGCCGACTTCCGTTTATTCTGGCTCTTTGGCATTTTCTTTTTGTATACCGGCTATACACACAGCATTGTAAGAATGGATAACTCGCATTACATGGGATTCTTAGTGTGTTTAGCTATGCTCATCATTTGCTGCGGTTTGTTTTACAAACTCATTTCTAAATACACCTTCCCCTTATTAGCGGTTTCGTTTTTCAGTTATTATGGCAACCTCATTAACAAAAAAGATTACGGTGAATTTATTCTAAGCATTCCAAACGGACCGGCGTATTTTGTGAATGCGGTATTCAATCACGAACAACATGTTAAGTTGAACAGCAAAAAAACGTACAAGAATTTAAAATACCCTTACAAACTTTCGAATGTGATATTACACAAGATAGAAGATGGCAGCGTGGATTTCTTCCCTTGGGATTTTGGTTATGTGGAAGCCAATCATCTCAGCAATTGGAAGCCGCGTCCCTTTTTACAAAACTTAAACATGTCGGTTTACTTTGACAAAAAAACCGCCGAGTATTTTAATTCAGCGGAGGCACCGGATTTTCTAATATGGCACGATGGTTATTTTGCGGGACAGTTTTTAAGCGGCATCGACAATTCTTATTTACTCAGCAATGAAATCAACTCCATACAAGCCATCTTAAAAAACTACCATGTGATAAAAAAACAGGATAATTCATTGATCTTGGAAAAAAATAAAGAAGCCGTAAAAATCACCATCAGCGATTTAGCGGCCCCGCAGGAAATCAACAGTGCCGAATGGATTCCTTTACCGGAAGACAAAGACATTTTAGCCTGTAATGTGGTGTATGATTTCAATGCCTGGAGAGGGATAAAAAAACAAATTTACCGCGATGATGAATTTTTTATTGAATACCGTGATAAAAGCAAAAAGCGCATTCGTAAACGCATATGGCCAAGTGATGCCAAAGAATTTATCTGGTTAAATCCATATATTTCTAATCCCTTTGATTCTACTGCGTATAAAGACATTCAGGAAATACGTTTCATCAATACCAACAAATCCATTCATTCGGGTAAGCTGAAAATTCAGTTTAAATCTTTAAAGATTCATTCAGCAGATACTACTTCTACCACCACTTTTTTATATAAGTGGTTTAATGCGGGTCGTGAGTAGTTAACTCCCGAACCCCCTCGCCCTGCGGGCACTCCCCCTTAGCAGGGGGAGAGACTGTCCGTTGCTATAGAAACTTAATTACATCACGAAAAATTTCTCCCTTTAAAAACAAAAGCTAAACGTAATTAATACAGTTGAATTTGTTTACGAAAAATCTCTCCCCTGCCAAGGGGAGATGTCCGAAGGACAGAGGGGTTTTGTGATAGAGGGGATTGTAACAGAAGGTTGATTATAAAAAACCCCCTCCCGCTGCGCGGACTCCCCCTTAGCAGGGGGAGAGGCTGTCCGTTGCTAGAAACTTAAATACATCACGAAAAATTTCTCCTTTTAAAAACAGAATTTACACGTTGTATGTGTAGCTCAATTCTACCACGACTGATTTCTCCCCTGCTAAGGGGAGATGTCACGTAGTGACAGAGGGGTTTTCTGACAGAGGGGTTTGTGACAGAGGGGTTATAAACCGTCATTAAATTTTATCAACACCAAATCATCCCCCTCACAATTCCCGTATATTTGTAATCCCCAATTATGAGCTATATTAATGAACTAAATCCCGCGCAACGTGAAGCCGCCCTCGCCTCTGATGGTCCGGTGATGATTATTGCCGGTGCCGGTTCAGGAAAAACGCGGGTACTCACCTACCGCATCGCTCATTTAATTGATAAAGGTGTGGATCCCTTCAATATTCTGGCTTTAACTTTTACCAATAAAGCCGCCCGCGAAATGAAAGAACGTATCGCGAAAATTGTAGGCTCCCAAAATGCCAAAAATATCTGGATGGGGACCTTCCACTCTATCTTCGCGAAAATTTTACGCTACGAAGCAGAAAAAATCGGTTACCCCAATAACTTTACCATTTACGATACCGACGACAGCAAAAGCGTTATCAAAGAAATATTAAAACAATTTAATCTCGACGAGAAAGTATATAAACCATCCCTGGTTTTAAACCGCATCTCCGACGCGAAAAACAAACTCATCTCCGCACAGCAATACGCCAACAATCCCATTACCCAGGCCGAAGACCAATCGAGTAACAAACCATTACTCGGACAAATTTTTGTGGCGTATCAAAAAAGAAATTTCAAAGCCGGGGCCATGGACTTTGATGATTTGTTGTACAACACCAATGTGTTGTTGCGTGACTTTCCGGATGTGTTATTGAAATACCAGAATAAGTTCCGTTACATTTTGGTGGATGAGTATCAGGATACCAACTTCTCGCAATACGTTATCATCAAACAATTAGCCGCGCGCTTTCAGAACATTTGCGTGGTGGGCGACGATGCGCAGAGTATTTACGCCTTCCGTGGGGCGAACATTCAGAATATTTTAAATTTTGAAAAAGATTATCCGGATTTAAGAACCTTTAAGCTCGAGCAGAACTACAGAAGTACCAAAACCATTGTAGGCGCTGCCAATCACATTATCGCCAATAACAAAGAACAGTTTAAGAAAAACGTTTTTACCGAGAATGAACACGGCGAAAAAATAAAAGTGATACGCGCCAATACCGATAACGAAGAAGGACAAAAAGTGGTGAACAGCATTTTTGAAACCAAAATGCAATTACAGGCCCACAACCACGACTTCGCTATTTTGTACAGAACCAACGCGCAATCACGTTCGTTTGAGGAAGCCTTAAGACGTTTGAATTTACCATATAAAATTTACGGTGGCGTTTCCTTTTACCAGCGTAAAGAAATTAAAGATGCTCTAGCCTACTTCAGGTTAACGATTAACAATAACGACGATGAATCATTGCGCCGCATCATTAACTATCCGGCCAGAGGCATAGGACAAACCACCTTAGATAAAATTACCGTAGCCGCCGCGGAACACGACACCAGTATGTGGACCGTTATATCGAACCTCAAAGATTTTAATTTGGGGATTAGCGGAGGCATTGCGAGTAAGATAGGTGATTTTGTAACCGCGATTAAAAGCTATTGCTTACTGCTGCCGATTAAAGACGCCTTTGATTTAGCCAATCATATTTTAGTGAACTCTGGGCTGGTGCGTGAATTATACGCCGACAAAACGCCGGAAGGTGTGAGCCGTTATGAGAACATACAGGAATTATTAAACGGTATTAAAGATTTTACCGAGCAACCGCGCACGCCGCAGGAAGAAGAACTCAACGAAGTTACCAAACTGAGTTTACCTAAAGACGAGAGTAATTTATTTGCGGAAACAAGCGACAACAGCATAAAAACGCTGGACGAGTTTATGCAGGAAATTACCTTAATGACCGGCACCGACGAAGCCGATGAAGATGAAGACCAGGACAAAGTAAGCTTAATGACCATACATGCCGCCAAAGGATTGGAATTTCCTTATGTGTATGTGGTGGGATTGGAAGAAAATTTATTTCCATCGCAGTTGAGTTTAAATAGCAGAAGTGATTTGGAAGAAGAGCGCCGTTTGTTTTATGTAGCCGTAACACGCGCCGAGAAAAAAGCCACCTTGAGTTATGCCCTCACTCGTTACCGTTTTGGAAACATATTGTATTGTGAGCCCAGCCGCTTTATTGAAGAGATAGACCAGCAATATGTAGAATTACCCGAAAGCAACGAAGGCCTGTCATTTGAAGAAGATACTTTTAGCGCCTTAAGAAAAAACTTTAACGAGACCTCTAAGCGCGAAATAAAATTCAATAAAGGCAGCGGCACACCGAGCCCTAAGCAAACACCGCAGCAAGGCATCAACTTCCAGCCGGCAAAAAAATTAGTGAGCTTAAACTCACGCATTGTGAATACACCGCCTAAGCCCATTGATACCGAGTTAAACAAAAGTTTACAAAAAGGCGATGTAGTGCTGCACGAAAAATTTGGACAAGGCACCATTAGCGATATTGAAGGCAATTGGCCGGAAAGCAAAGCCACCATCCACTTCTCTCAAGCCGGAGAAAAGAAACTTCTCCTCAAATTTGCCAAGCTCATGAAGGTGTAAGATATAACACCCTTTTCTTATTTGGATATTAGCTAAATTTTTATATTTTTGAATAGTGCTTACAAGCGTTTTAAAATATTTGCTTTTGGCCCAAACACACTAATTACCTGCAAGCGTTGGACAGACAACACACAATGACATTATGGAATATATAACAAGTAGGGGCTACGAATTACCATCCGACAAAGACGAAATGGAAAATGCTGACTGGTTTAATATGTGGCGTAATAGAAATTTTCCTTACACCGAACTTTTAAGTGGCGACACTCTCTATTGGTTCGACACAATAAATCAAAAACTTGTTTGGAAAACCGAAGTTGTTTCCGTTGACCGCTATCCTTATGCAGATAAGAAGAAAATTTTCCACCGCTTTAAAAAATCTCTCGGACATGAATACTATGAGAGCAGACCAACAAAAGGATATTTTGTGGGTTATAAAATTAAAGTTGTCAAAAAAATCGACATCGACAAACCAAAGGGTTTTAAATTCCCGCAACTCGGTTGGCTAAGAGTAGACAATAGTGTTTCAAACCTTTGGTTTAACAGAAATCCTTTTGACGACAACCAGACACTTGACAACTATATTTCTTCAAACAATAAATCTATTATAGAACAACTGGCTGAAATAAACAAGCAAATGCAAAATGTTTCACCTGAGAGAATAAACAAACTTGTTTCGGTTACAATTCGCAAAGACACTAAAATGATAAACGCTCTGAAATTAGCAACTAATTTCAAGTGCCAGTTTCCCAACTGCAGGCAACAAATCAAAAAAAAGAACGGTGGATTTTATATTGAAGTAGCGCATATTAAACCAGTAAGCAAAGGCGGACAAAGTATTTTAGGTAATCTTTTAGTTCTTTGTCCAAATCATCATAAAGAATTTGACTTCGGTGACCTTCACATAACAGAACAGACAAATAACAAAGTAAAGGGGCAACTGAATAAAAATCATTTTGACATTGACGTTGCAAACTATGGGTGACAAAACGCCAGCTGGTAACAGCACCTTTCCGTTATGACGAGGGAAGTGCGGATATAAACAGTTGTGCGTTTAATAAATATTGTGCGAACAGACAGTTTAGTGTTTCAAATCCGCCACAACGCAAGGCTGCCAACCATTAGTGTCCATATGGCGACATTGCCGCAAGACAAGAAAATTACTTCAAAATAGAAATTATGACTATAGACGAAAAAATAAAGAATTAGCAATGTATGTTGCAAAATATCAGGGCAAAACAATCAAGAACAAATATAACGACGAGGCATTTGAAGTTCTTCTTGTCGGCGTTTTTACAAATGCTTTAAATGAGGATGATCAATACACTCTTTGTTGCATAGCAGACACTGCAAATAATAAGGACTTAAGGGCAACTCCATGTTGGGTAGACAAATACTTTGACATTATATAATTTTCAGACATCAAAGCCGAATAAAATTAATAACAGACAAAATGACTTTAAAACCAGAAAATGTAACCGGAAATATTGAATTATTAGAATCTAATTATTTTGAGAAAGTTACTGGGACATTTAATCCTATCTATGGTATTTTAATAACCGACGGAAACCCAATTACGATTTCCATATCAATTTCATTGTTAAACGAACACAAAGAAGTTAAAGCTAACGTTAGATTTAAATCAACCCACACATTAAAAGACAAGTTGAAAGGAAAATTTACTGCTGAAGAAACTGAATTTCTTATTAAAATAGCAATAACAAATACAAATGGCAAATTTATTAACTTCGTATTTGAGGACTCAAATAAAACTTTATTATTGACATTAGAATCAGCAGACATAATCTATTCAAATATGATATCAGAAAATCTTATTTCTTTAAATTAAAGTTTAAACTGCCCTACTTGACAACTCAAGATGTATCTGTGTGCGCCATACGAAACACTAACACAGGTCTTGCTCCATTTTTTGCATGCTAACGCTCAAATGCATAACTTGGACAAGCAAAAAACTAGCCCTGCTTGCAAAAAGAACTACACCCTCTCAAAAAACAAAAATGGAAAAGATTAAGCTCATTAATTTTATTTTAAGTATAGTACCGATTCCGTTGGAAGATGCAGAATACATTTCAAACTATTTTCATCATTTCAAAATAAAGAAAGGTGATTTTATATTGCAAAAAGGAAATGTAAGTGATGACTATATTTTTCTACAAGAAGGCTTAATCCGTTCTTACTTGCATGATTTGGAAGGCAATGAGGTAACCACTGATTTCTTTATTGAAAATAATGTTGCCTTTGAAATAACTTCCTTTTTTAACCGTACTCCTTCTGAAACAAACATGGAAGCGGTAACAGATTGTGTAGGTTATAAAATAAACTATTCTCATTTAAACGAATTGTTTCACAACAAACCTGCCTTTCGTGAATTCGGAAGATCAATTCTGGTCCGAGAATTTATTGCTACGAAAAAAAGGAACTACTCCATGATTAACCAAACAGCCGAAGATCGCTATAAAAATCTACTTTTAAATAAACCTCAAATCCTAAAACACGCTCCTTTAAAACAGATTGCTTCGTATTTAGGAATTACCGATAGCACTTTAAGTCGCATACGAGCCAAATTATAACCTAACTATTTCTTGCCTTTTGTCAAGTGTATCCGAATAAATGTTTTCCAAATTTGCATAAAAAACAAATTTAACCATGGAAAATTTACCTGCATACATTAGTGTTGTTTTCGGACTAACAACATTCTTAACCGTTGGACTTATTTATAGGGCAACGAATAATTCTAAAGCGACAATCGTAATTTTATTGAGTTGGTTGGCGTTACAGACACTCATTGCACTCTCCGGTTTTTATACAGTAACTGATACAATTCCCCCACGATTTTTGCTGTTGGTTCTACCCCCTATCCTTTTTATCATCGGACTATTTACTACTTCCAAAGGCAGACAATTCATTGATAGTTTAGATGTAAAGAGATTGACGTTTTTGCATATAATTAGAATTCCCGTTGAAATTGTTCTATTTTGGCTGTTCGTCAATAAAACCATTCCTGAACTTATGACTTTTGAAGGAAGAAACTTTGATATTTTATCCGGACTAACTGCTCCATTTATTTTTTACTTCGGTTTTATAAAAAAGCAATTAGATAGCCGAATTATCTTGATTTGGAATTTCATCTGTTTGGGACTTTTAATAAATATTATTGCAAATGCCGTTCTATCAGCACCATTCCCATTTCAAAAATTTGCGTTTGACCAGCCCAATATTGCTGTATTATACTTTCCTTTCAACTGGCTGCCATCTTGCGTAGTTCCCTTAGTTTTATTCTCACACTTGGTAACAATCAGACAATTAATTAATGTCAGGCGAAAGAAAAACAACAGCTAACAGCAATAAACCTAAGCGGTCGGAATCGGTCATGGCTCGGTGCAGAATAGCGGCCATTTCGTGAATTTATTTTACACCTCGCTAAAAACATTTATCTTTAAGTATATAATTAAGAAAAATGGCAAAGTTTTTAAAAGGCAATGAACTTAATACGGAAGTAGGCAAAATATTTGAGAATGCGGAACAAAAACTAATTCTTATTTCTCCTTACATTAAGCTTCATCATCGATATGCAGATGAACTAAAATCAAAGGTTAAAAATGATGATTTAGAAATCATTATCGTTTTTGGTAAAAACGAACAAGACATAACAAAAAGTTTAACTGCTGCTGATCTGGATTTCTTCAAACAGTTTCCTAAGATTGAAATCCGCTATGAAAAAAGATTGCATGCTAAATTCTATGCCAATGAATCTTCACAGATAATCACATCCATGAATCTCTATGATTTCTCACAAGATGAAAATATAGAAGTAGGAGTAAAAACGGAGTATAGCCTATTAAGTAACTTCACAAGCACCGTAATAATTGGTGAGAAAAATTTAGACCAAGATGCCTGGGATTATTTTGGTAAAGTCATTGAGAATAGCGAACTGCTTTTCAAGAACGTACCAGAGTATGAGGGTTGATTTTTGGGAATTGGCAAGAAATTTAAAGGTAATCAAAACATCAAAGATAATTTATCTGAACATTTTTCTAAATCCACGAATTCAAAAACACCTATTAACAAATCAGTTGAAAATCCCACATCTAACTTTGGCTATTGTATTAGAACAGGTGAAAGAATTCCATTTAATCCTTCAAAACCATATTCAGATAAAGCTTACAAAAGCTGGTCACAATATAAAAATTCAAATTATAAGGAAAAGTATTGTCACAAAACAGGTAAAGAATCAAATGGAAAAACATCAATGGCTAATCCAATATTAAATGATTAATTAACTATTTTACATTAGTTAGTAATCGTAAGCAATGAATTTTGAAGTCTTGGATATTAACAAAAAATATAGTTTTCGAACTATAAAAGGTATTTTAAGCTTAATCCTTCTTTCAAGCGTTGAACCTAATAATGGACGGATGCTTTATGAAGTATCTTTAATGCTCGATGATAAAGACGTAACTGCAACATATTTTGAAAACTGGCCACACATTAATTTTAATCTTAACAATTACAATCCTATGTCGGCCGATGGCAATTGGATTTATATACCAAAAGAAGGAGACCATTTTTTAATAAACAGTCAAACATTAGACAAAAGCATCCTTCCCTATTTATCGTTTTCAGCAGCTACTTTTATTGGCAATTACTTTATTGATAATTCCTTAATAGTATTAAGCTACGATGAAGTAATTCAAAAAGACTTAATTAATAAAACTACCAAGAAGATTAAGAAACCTAGCAATAATTTAAGTTTTCAAAGCATTCAATTTGAAAACAACAATACAGCAAAACTCATGTTTAGCGATGGTTCCCAAAAATCAGTCGATTTAGATACACTTGAATACCAATAAATTTTCAGAATAGAGAGACCTTTTAAAAAATAAAACATCACCCGCGAGGAGTTTAATCAATAAAACTTAGCACTATAGGCTTCGTTTACATTTAATTCGTATATTTAAGAAAATCAATTCTACTAATTAACGTAACTATTTGTACTGTACTTTATGTCCTCCCTTTCTCTCAGCTCGCTCTACTTCCTTCTTTTATTTTTATTCGGAATTGGGAAAGGTTCCTTAGAAATAGTTTATGTTAGAATAAACGAGTCTTTAAGTAGATATAGTAAAAATAATTATAGAAATTTAAGCGTTTTAATCTCACAACAATACTTATAGTAATTCAATGAAAAAGGAACTTATTCTGTATTATTTTGTTTGTTTTTGCTTATTAATAAACATACTTGTTGGTCAAAACAAAAAGCTGGACTCTCTTTTAAAACTTAATAATACCACTAAAGAGGATACTATTAAAGCCCGTAATTTATTTTTAATAGGTGAATATTATCGTTCAAACTACTCTTTCGATACTGCTCTGCAATTCTATAACCAAAGTTTAAAACTAAGTGAAAAGATAAATTCTAAAAGAGTAATTTCAAAATGCTTTAATAGCATCGGCGGTATTTATGAGGCGCAAGGTGATTATTCGAAAGCATTAGAATATTATTTCAATGCTTTAAAAATAAATGAAAAACTGAGGCATAAAAAGGGAATCGCTACTTGCTACTCCAATATTGGTATTATATATGAGAACCAAAGCAATTTTCCTAAAGCAGTTGAATATTATACAAAAGCCTTAAAAATAAATGAAGAGCTAAAGGATAAAAAAGAGATCGCGGCAAGTTATTCTGACATTGGTATTGTTTATGAAAATCAAAGTATCCTCCCCAAGGCTTTAGAATACTATTTTAAATCATTAAAAATTAATGAGGAGATTGGAAATAAAAAAGGAGCGTCTGCCTGCTATAATAACATTGGTAATATCTATGAAGATCAGGGTAATTACAGCAAGGCAATAGATTATTACAACAAAGCTCTAGCCATAAAACAAGAAATCGGAGACAAAAAAGGACTCTCGTTTTGCTATAATAATATTGGTGGTATTTATTATTTACAAAACAACTATCCAAATGCATTAGAATACTTCAACAAATCAATAAAAATAAAAGAGGAATTAGGGGATAAAAAAGGTATAGCAACAACATTATTAAACATTACTACCATCAATATTGAACTGTCAAACTATAAATTAGCTATAGAAGAAGCTAGAAAAATAATTTCGATTTCTAAAGAAATCAACAGTCTTGATCTTTTAAAGGATGGTTACAATCTTTTATCTGAAGCAGAATTTAATCTAGGTAATTTCAAATCTGCATATTTAAATTACAAAACATTTAAGCAAATAAACGACAGCATATTTAACGCAGAGAACAGCAAACAATTAGGAGATTTAATAACAAAATTTGAAGTTGAAAAAAAAGAAACGGAGTTGAAAGCTCAAGCACAGGAACAGGCCTTAATAAATTCGGAAGAAAAGAAAAGACAGCAATTAATAATTTACTCAATTGTAAGTCTTCTACTTATTGTTGTAATATTCTCCGCATTACTTTATAAACGCTTTATTCTTGCTAATAAACAGAAAGCCATTATTGAGTTAAAAGAAAAAGAAACGCACGCGCAAAAAGAAATCATTGAAGAAAAGCATAAGGAAATTACCGATAGTATTAACTATGCCGAGAGAATTCAACGGAGCTTCCTGGCCACTAAAGAATCATTAGATACTTATTTAAAACCTAACAATTACTTTATACTGTTTAAACCCAAAGATGTGGTAAGCGGTGACTTTTATTGGTCGCACACTTTGCTGAATGGAAATTTCGCTTTTGTAACGGCCGACAGCACAGGGCATGGTGTACCCGGTGCTATTATGAGTTTACTTAACATTACCAGTTTAGAAAAAGCCGTGGAGCAAACCTCCAACCCTGCCGAGATTTTGGATTTAACCCGCAGAAACATCATTAACCGTTTAAAAAAAGACGGTAGCGCCGAAGGTGGAAAAGACGGAATGGATTGCAGTTTAATTGTATTTGATAACAAGAACAAACAACTATTGGTTGCAGCCGCGCATAATCCGGTGTGGATAGTAAGACCGGTCACTGTCATTTCGAGCGAAGTCGAGAAAGACAGCGAAAACGGAAAAGGTCTCGACTTCGCTCGACCCGACAAGAGCTCCGCCTCCATTATTGAAATTAAAGCCGATAAAATGCCGGTAGGAAAACATGATCGCGATACGGAAGCCTTTACCTTACATACCATCGATTTACAAAGCGGAGACATGATTTACGCCTTAACAGATGGTTTCCCTGACCAATTTGGCGGACCAAAAGGCAAAAAGTTTATGAGCAAAAATCTGAAAGAACTTTTAGTAAACAACGCTCACCTTAGTCTAAGCGAACAACAAGCTTTACTGAATAAAACTTTCAGTGAATGGATAGGTAATATTGAGCAGGTAGATGACATTACTTTGGTTGGTATTAAGGTTTAATGTTTTACTCTCCAAAAACTGACGAAGAACTGGTAAATCGCTCAGCCCCAGACCTAAAAAAACCTACTCGTTGAGTTAGCACTCATAAATTAAGTTAGTTGTTAATTCTATGATTTAAATCATATTTTTGCTATTTTTACGCGAAATATTTCGTTTTTATGCCCAAAGAGACGCTTCAAAAAACGTACCGACGTACTAAATATATTGTGTACAAGGAAACCACCTGGAACTTTCAGGAAAAGCTCTTTGCCTTCATAGGCGCTTTCCTTTCCATAGGAATTGTTGCTTTTTTACAATCCACCATATTAGATCATCAAGAAAATTTCTTTTTAATCGGTTCTTTCGGCGCGTCCTGTGTTTTAGTTTTTGGCGCTGCTAAAAGTCCGCTTGCTCAAACAAGAAGTTTAGTTGGCGGGCATTTAATTTCCGCTCTGGTTGGTGTTACTATTTATAAACTCATACCAGATCCTTTATGGTTAAATGCTCCTTTGGCCGTGGCTTGCTCAATTGTTTTAATGCAATTCACCAAAACATTACATCCGCCGGGCGGCGCCACTGCTCTCATTGCAGTAATTGGTACCGAAAAAATAAAATCCCTTGGCTACTTATTTGTCCTCTCTCCCATTCTAAGCGGATGTTTAATTCTTACCTCAGTTGCTTTTCTTTGTAATTATGTTCCAAACATAAAAAGATATCCGTTATTACTTAAGAGACCAAAATTTCAAAACATGAGAATTACTAAATTCTGATGCTTTCATGTTTTTATTTACTCTATTTTCCACATAAAACTGTTTCAGATTCTCTAAATTCATTAGCATAGACTACTTAAGCAACAGCTATTTCAATTCAGCAACGGATTCATCCATTATCCCGATTAATTTTATCTTTGCTTGTGCGCTTAAAATTAGTCTTATTTACGCTTATTTGTTGTTGTCTCTCGCTTCGGGCACAACAGGCCGCTTATTTTATTTTAGGCGAAAATCAATTTAAAGGCATTCAGGTATACGATGTAGTGCAAGACAAGGATTTGAATTACTGGATTGCGACTAATGAAGGTCTGTTTTATTTTAACCATTATACCTATCAAAAAATAGAATGCGATAAAGCCAAGAGTAATGCCGTTTTTAATTTTGTCATAACAAAAAACGGAACTATTTATTGCCATAACCTCAATCATCAGGTTTTTCAAATAAATAACAAAACCTGCAGTTTATTTTATGAATTAAAAGAAGATGAAATAAATTCCGATATCAGTTTAAGTGTTACAAATGACAACTTACTTTTAATTGGCGCAAAAAAAATAATTCAGTTAAACGAAAAAGCTCAGGTACTTCAACGTTTCCCAATTAATAAACATTATTTAGGTCCGCCTTACTATGACGGAAAACAATACACCTTTTACCATTTAAATGGCGACGATTCGCTCTTGGTCATCGATAGTCATAAAGCAGAAAAGCATCCTTTAATTCTTAAAAACAACTCCTTGGAAAAAGATTTTGTTTTAAAATTCTTTGCCTTCAATAAAAAAAATTATGCTTTAAGTTTAAAAACAAAAGCCCTTTACGAATTTAACAGTGAAACCTTTGAACTAAATCCAATTCCACATAATCCTGCCTTTGAACATAGCCAATCCATTCGATTATATTTCACAGACAATGAAATGTGGATTGCCGGAACCTTGCCGGGCGTGGCCATGTTAAATAAAGATTTAGTGGTGCAGCAAGACAATTTATATTACGAAGACTACTACATTTCTGATGTTTATAAAGATGCGGAAGGAAATATATTACTCAGCACCTTTGATAAAGGTATTTTGGTAATTCCGGATATGCGCATCCCGGATGTGATTCACTCTTTTAAGGATGATCCCATTTCATCCCTTGTTTATGATGCAGAAAATGGTTTATGGATGGGTTCATCGAAAGGAAAACTGTTTAATTACACAAATAAAACATTAAGCATCATTAATGATCAGGGAAAACGTTCGATTGAAAAACTCTATCAGAAAAACGGATTTCCATTCGTGATATTTGATAATGGCAAAATCAGAGCCTACAATAAAAAATCGAAAGTTATCATTGATTTGGCAGATGCTTCCTTAAAAGATGCTGTGATCGTATCCGAAAATCTATTTTATCTTGGCACCAATCGCGGCATCATCAAATGTATGTGGAAAGGCGGTACTGAATTTAGCTGTGAGTACTTAAAAGATTTTATGTTCAGGATTTACGGCATGGCGTACAATACAAATAGCGGAGTGATGTATGCATCCACTTCCAATGGTTTGTTTGCCATTTATAATAACGGCGCTTCGCAAAAAGTCCTTTACAACAATGAAGCTGTATTCCCGAATACATTAGCATATAATAATGGTATAATTTATGCGGCTCATAAAAAAGGTGGTGCTCTACTAATTAAAAACACTACGATAAAACAGTCTTTACCACTTCTTCTGAATGGGGTTCCGGAAGCTTTCAGTAAAATGATTGTCTACGATAATAGTATAATTTCAAAATCATTAAAAGGTCTCTTTCAATTCGATTTAAAAGGGAATCTGATAAATGCGTTGAGTACTTCACAAGGTTTTTCAAGTAATCGCGTTATAGATTTCACCCTACATGAACATACTTTATGGGTAAGTCATACCCAAGGTGTGCAACAAATCAATTTAAATAAGTTGCAGCAAAAAACCGGTAAGCCTTCCGTTTATCTTTCACAAATAGCTGTGAACGATATTCAACAACCTGCTTCAACAAAAGATTTTTCCAATGCACAACGAAAAATTCAATTTACGCTAAGTTCACCCACCCTGCGTAATCGCGAGAGCATTCGTTATCATTATAAATTGGAAGGCAACGATGATAATTGGTCGGTCAATGATTATTCTTCCAATCAAATAATTTATAATGCGTTAGCGCCCGGCAATTATACTTTTTTAGCCAAAGCCGAAAAACAAGGTGTGTTTAGCGATACTGTTTCGTATTCGTTCAGCATTGCTTCGCCCTTTTACGCGCGCTGGTGGTTTATTTCAATTGCCGTACTGATTTTTTTAGGAAGTGTTTACAGCATTTACAAATGGCAATTAAGCATACAACGAAAAAAGTCGCAACGCATCAACGAATTAAATGCATCCAAACTTACCGCCATTCAGTCGCAGATGAATCCGCATTTTATTTTTAATTCGCTGAACTCCATTCAGGATTTAATTTTAAAAGGTGATGTGGAGCATTCGTATTCATACATTACCACCTTCTCTAATTTAGTACGAAGAACATTAAGTTACTCGGATAAAGATTTTATCGACTTTGAGCAGGAGATTAAACTCATAGAATTGTATTTATCACTGGAACAACTTCGCTTTAAAAAAGATTTTAGTTTCAGTATCGATACAAAGGATATTGTGGATATACAAATTCCGCCCATGCTGATTCAACCTTTTATTGAAAATGCCCTGGTGCACGGATTACTCCATAAAGAGGGTGAAAAGAAACTTAGCATAAAATTTGAATTGAAAGAGGTGTTGATTTGTACAATAGAAGACAACGGAATAGGCAGAGAAAAAGCCAAAGCCATTAAGTTACGTCAGCGTTCGGAGCATGAATCTTTTTCGGTGAAGGCTATTCGTAAACGTTTTGACATTTTAAGTGAAGTATTTGAAGGTGCCTTTGGTTTTACGTATACGGATTTAAAAAACGGAGAGGAAACGCTCGGCACACGCGTAACCTTAAACATACCGATAAAACATAAGTATTAATCTGTTAATGAATAAAAACAGGTGATTGCTGAAATCGACTTGCAGGAACCTGAGGCAAAAAGTAATTTTACACCCGTGAGTAAATTAAGAACCATATTAATTGATGATGAAGAAAGTGCGCGCGATGTGCTCGAAAATTTATTATTACGTTTTTGTCCGGAAGTTGAATTACTCGCCAAATGTGAAAATCTGACGAAAGCGGTAGAAGTGATTAACCAATACAAACCTGATGTTGTTTTTTCAGATATTGAAATGCCCAATTACGCGGGTTATGAAATTGTTAACTTTTTCAAGGAAATAAACTTTGAGCTCATTTTTGTGACGGCTTATGATCAGTATGCTATTCGTGCTTTTGAAGTAGCCGCTATCGATTATTTACTCAAGCCTATTGATATCGAGCGTTTAAAATCGTCGGTGAAACGTGTGCAGGAAAAACGCAATGTTTCACAACAAAATGAAAGACTATCACTGTTAAGCAACACTTTGGAAACAAAGCAACTTAAAAACATTGTCATTACCGATAAAGGTCAGCAAAACATTGTCGCCATTCATAGCATCATCGCCATTGAAGCGCAGGAATCCTATTGCGTGATTCATACCACCGATAAAAAATACGTGGCGAGTAAAAACTTAAAGCATTTTGAGACCGTTTTAGAAAGTTTACCACAGTTTTTTAGGGTACATAAATCCTGGTTGGTAAACAAGAATTTTATTAAAAATTACTCCAAATCCGATTTATCCATTCAGCTTTCCAACGGTTTAATCACCAAGCTTTCCAAATACAAAAAAGCCGAATTTGAAGCCGCTATCCTGGCTTGAATCATCCATTCCTGAACTTTATTGGCTGTTGCTGAGTTTTTACTGATTTATGAATGCAGTCTCAGTAATATTGTGCAATATTTATTTAAAACAACTTTATGAAAAAACTATTTGCAACAATTGCGCTTATTGCATGCTCTATTCAAATCACCTTTGCTCAAGTTAAAGGGCAGTTAACTTCGCTTGAAGAATTAGGTGAAGGTTCTGTATTTAAACAATATTGGGGCATCACAAAAGAAGGTAATACTTATTCGGCTCAAGCATCACAGCAGTGCGAACTGAAATTCGTGAATAACGTTAACAATAAACTTTCCGCCTTTCAATTAAATAAAGAAGGAAAAAGTGACCCGCTTATTAATTGTGGTTTCGGATTTTTAAAACCTAATCATTATACAGAGCCTTCTTTATTCCATTCGAAGACACATAGTTTGGCTTATGTATACATCAATGGTTTATTGTACTGCATTCAGAAAGTATCTAATCCTTTAGCTGTAGAGAGCATCGTATTAGAAAATGTGTACGTACTAATGAAGCCGGCCAAAGGCGAACATACCAGCGGTAAAGCAGCCTTAAAGGAATTAAAAACTCGTAATCATGAAGAGGCTATTAAAAATTATTTTAATGAAATGAAGGCTGTGCAGGAAAAAGCAACTGCCAATTTTACGGATGAAATTAAAGCAGAAATTGACGCGGTAGAAAATAAAGCCTCAGCCGATAAAGCAGCGATTAAAGCAAAAAATGATGCGTATTGGTTATCGGAGGAAGGTCAAAGAAAACTAGCTGAAATGAATAAAGATAAAGACGTGCCTTCAAAAATAACGATTAAAAATACAGGTACCGGAATTCTAACTGTGATTCGCGATAACGGTGCGACCAATCACATTAATGGTGGAAGTTCCAGTCAGTTTTCATGTAAAGACAATCTATACTACGCCGTAAAAGATAAGCATGGTAATTACACGCTGAAGGGTCAGCTTATTTCTGGCGCTAACAACAATTGTGGAGGAACCGTTTCAGCGGTGGGAGGTAATTAATTATCTGTTGCAGAAAAAAATATTAGAAATTTTTAGTCTAGAATAAAAAACACAAATCATGAAACACAAACTACTTTTAAGCGCATTATTACTGGGTGCATTAGCCACTCAGGCGCAAACTTTACAATGGGCACACGGCATTGGTTCAACCGGAATTGAAGAGGGAATTGCTGTAACAACCGACGCTACCGGCAACGTTTATAACACAGGAGGCTTTATGGGCACCGTTGATTTTGATCCAAGCAGCAATGTTGCTAACTTAAGCAACACTACGGGCATCGATATTTTTGTAAGTAAGTACGACGCGAATGGGAATTATCTTTGGGCAAAACAAATTGGCGGAAGTAATTTAGACAGCAAACCTCGCGCTATCGCGGTTGATGCAACAGGTAACGTTTATATTACAGGTTTCTTTATTGGGACTGTTGATTTCGACCCTAGTGCGGCCAGTTTTAATATGACTGCCACCAATCAGGATATTTTTGTTTGCAAGTTAGATGCCTCCGGAAATTTTGTTTGGGCAAAGGCAATGAGTGGCATATCATCAGAAGCAGGACAAGCGCTTACATTAGATGCGACAGGAAACATTTATCTAACCGGTTATTTTAATTCAACTGTTGATTTTGATCCGAATGCAGGTGTAGCTAATTTAAGTAACTCTACAGGCGCAGATATTTTTGTTGCGAAGTACGATAACAATGGAAACTATATTTGGGCAAAACAATTGGGTGGTTCAAGTTCTAACTGTTACGGAAATGGTATAGATGTTGATGGTAGTGGTAATGTTTATACAGTAGGATCGTTTCAAGGAAATGTAGATTTTGATCCGAGTGCCGCAAGCGCTCCACTTGGTTCAATAGGTTTTCAAGATGGTTTTATCAGCAAGTTAGATGCCGGTGGAAATTATGTTTGGGCTAATCGTATCGGCGGCTCAACAAGCGATGAAATTTTAGGTATAGATATGGATGCAAGTGGAAACATTCATATAACCGGTTTCTTTGAAGGAGCTTGCGATTTTGATCCAAGCGCAGGTATTGCCAACTTAACTAATTCTGCCGGTTTAGATATTTTCGTCGCGAAATATGATATTAACGGGATTTATTTATGGGCTAAACAAATTGGAGGAAGCAGTTTTGACGCGAATGGTAAATCAATAAAAGTAGATGCTTCAGGTAATGTTTACTCAAGCGGTTTCTTTGCAGGTACTGTAGATTTTGACCCAAGTGCAGGAACCAATAATTTAATTGCGTCAGGTCCCTCAGGAAATAACAACGCGTATGTTTCTAAATTAGACATGAACGGAAATTTTGTTTGGGCTGCTAATTTAGGTGGCACAGGTGGTGATATCGGCAACTGCGTTACTGTTGATGCAAGCGGGAACATCATTACAACAGGTAATTTCTCAGGCACCGCTGATTTCGATCCATATCCTGCTATTTATAATCTTACATCTGCCGGTTCAACAGATTTGTTTTTAGTAAAACTACATCCTGCCATTACATTAAACATTCAGGAAGCGGCTGCGGGATTTGAAGCTTTAGTTTATCCGAATCCGGCTACAAGTGAAATTACTATCAGAACAGCAGAAAACCTTGAAAGTGTTTTAGTGTATAATTTGTTGGGAGAATTGGTTCAGCAAGAAGGCACAAATACATTCTCAGTTGAACAATTACCTGCGGGAATTTACACCTTACAAATTAAAACCGTAAAAGGAATTGGCACCACACGTTTTGTAAAACATTAATTTCAAAACAATTTATAAAAAAGGGATGCAGTTGTGCATCCCTTTTTTATTTTTACAACATGGAATTTAAAACGATAACACTCCCAAAAAAATTATTTATTGGCCTGAGCAAAGAAATGAGTTTTGCTAACAATCAAATCCCTGAATTGTGGCGTAGTTTCATGCCAAGAAAAAAAGAAATTACCAATACTATTGGCATCGAGTTATATTCCGCCGAAATTTATCCAAGCGATTTTTTTAAAGCATTTAATCCCACTACTCCATTCATAAAATGGGCAGCGGTTGAAGTTGCTGATTTTGATTCTATTCCAGAAGGCATGCACACTTTAGTTTCTCCGGAAGGACAGTATGCAGTTTTTAATTACAAAGGAACAAGTGCCTCAGCTCCTGCTTTCTTTAATAAAATTTTTACGGAGTGCTTGCCACAAGCGGGACTTACAGTAGATAACCGTCCGCACTTTGCAGTTATGGGTGCCAAATACAAAAACAATAATCCGGAATCGGAAGAAGAGATTTGGATACCGGTAGGAAAAGTCTGATTACTTATATACACCCTCTTTAATTAAATCCACCAGATAACGGTATTTATTGCGATGGAACACAATGATGAATGCGTCTTTAATTCCCTGCCCCTTCAGAACTTTCAATTTTTCTTCAGCTTCATTAAAGGTTGAATAATTTCCCACAGTAAAACGGGTTACTAAATCATTGGAAGAACGACGGATTTTCATTCCTATACGCAGACAAGTTGAATAATCGTAATTCTCAATGAATTTATAGGCTGCAATCTGCACAAAATATGTGGTGCTGTCTAAAACCAAATTACCATACTTACTTCTAAAGTCATCGAAGTTTACCTTTTTGTTGGCTGCCAATGCTACGGCGTTTATACTATCGCGACTCTTTTCCATTTGCTTTAGCACAGCATCTGAATAAAAATCTGCAATAACAGTTAAATATTTGGTTGAATCAACTCCCTTAGTAATTAATACTTTTGTTTGCGGCTCTAAATTCTTGTATGTAAACTTCAACTCATATTCTTCATTCGCGGCTAAATTGGCTAAAAATTTTCCGTTACCCGAGTTCGAATAATAGATTAAAGGTTTAACCTCAGTCTTACTTATGTTTTTAACTTCAAGCTTTCCTCCCACCGGTTTATTATTATAGGTGATGTTCCCTGATACTTGTACTACTCTCACCGGTTTTTCGGGAATACCGGGTGTAATACAGTAAATATCCTGCTCACCATAACCTCCCGGCATCATGGATGAATAATATCCTTTTTTAGAGTCGGCAGTTACCATGTAAAATTTATCATCATTGGGGGTGTTCACCGGCTTTCCGATATTAAATGGAATTCCCCAACCTTTCTCACTTAAATCACTTCGTAAAATATCATAACCACCCGTACTTAACTTTCCGTTGCTGGCAAAGAATAAAATTTTACCGTCAGCTGTAATAAACGGTGCGTCTTCATCTGCGGAAGAATTAATTGTACTTCCCAAGTTTACAATATTCCCCCAGGTATTTTCCGCGATTTTTTCCGCCATATACAAATCCTTTCCTCCGAATCCGCCTTTACGCTCACTCGAGAAAACAATTTTATTATTGTCAGGAAAAAAAGCCGCGCTTCCATCCCACTTTTCTGAATTTAATCCGATTTGAATTACCGGAACACTCCAAGTAGTACCAACTAATTTACTTAAGTACAAATCTCCATTTCCCTTACCGGTATTTTTATAAATAAACAACAAAGTACCATCAGCAGATAGCGTTACCGCGGCATCGTGTAAAGCGGTATTGATGTTTTTAATGGGCTTTGGTTCACCCCAAACACTATCGTTTACTTTTTGTGAAATAAACACATCTTCAAAATAAATTTTCTCTTCTGCTTTGGCATTACTTATTCCCATTACTGCCGTTACATCCTGCTTACCTCCTTTAGAAAATTTGCCGCGATAGGTAAATATCATAAATGATTCATCGGATGGAACTAAGGGCACGTATTCGGAAGCATCTGTATTTAATGGATAACCCAAATTTTTTATACTCGCAAAATTGGAATAGTTTTTTAATTGCCCGGCTGCTTTGAGATTATCTAGACTCTTTTGAGCATTTTGAATCAACTCCTTCTCCTCTTGAGTTACAGCCTTCTTTTCATTGATAAATTTATTATAAAATAATGTAGCCTTGCTTATACTGTCATTTTTTTCGTAAGCACGCGCCAGCCAATAATTATAATCAGGTAATTCAACACTTCGTACAGCTGCCCTTTTAATCTCAATTAATCCCTGCTTCTTTTGAGACTCAATAAACGTTTTTGAAATTCCACTTAAAAAATTAAGACTACTTAAGTTGGGGTAGATTTTAAGTAAAGAATCGAGAGGCGCAACAGCTTCATTGTATTGTCTGGTTTCAATGGATAATTTTGCTTTGTTATAAAACGGTATGTGCTTTTCGGCTACGTTAATCTCGATTTCAGTAAGCACATAAGAGTTAAACTGCCCGCTCATAACCAACGAACCAGTCAAAAACAAAATTATTAAACCTGTAACTCTCAACACTAATTTCCTATCTTAAATTTAATATTTTAAATGATACCACAAAGAACAGATTATGAAATCTTAACAACTATCTAATTTAATTTAGACTAACACAATAGCTAGGAATGAGAAACGCATCACAATCTCATTCCTATTCCCCATGCTATTTCATCGGAAATTTCTAAATTATAAAATTTAGCGGTGAAGGTGGTGAAAAACACATCGTTTAAGTAATACTTGAATCCAAACTTTTGGTAAAAATTAGAATTAGAGGGAATCAGACTATAAACATAACATCCTAATTGAGTTAACAAGCCTACATTTCCTAGAAATAATTCATTTCCGACCGAAACGCCTATTCGCCTATAATCTTTTCCTTCATAAACCGCGTAACTCGATGCCACTTGCTTCTCGGCTCCATTCACATAAACATCCAAGCCAATATTTAATGCATTGACGCGCGTAAGCATTTTATCTGCGTACAAACTAAAAGTAAAAAGCTGGTATTTTACATTATCATTTCTGTTTTGTTGTTTAAATCCTACGCCGGGATTAATGTTGAATTTTATTCTTTTATCAAACTCGGGTTTTTCAGGATCCAGAAATTCAACAGCATTTCCATAACAATAAGAAACCCCTGCATTAAACATAAGTAAATTTAAACCGTCATTTGGCTGCGCCAGGGATCCATTAGAAAAATGAATGCCCGTTGCTCCAAGATTTATGGCTAATTTTTTAGTTGGATAAACGGTAATTCCTAAACCAATCTCCTCAGAGAAATTCACATACTGTCCGATGGCATTATTATAACGCTCATTCTTATCACTTCCTTTTTCATAAACACTCGTTGCAAACATAACGCCTTGCGCCAGTTTCAAATACATGTTAAAATACTTCCTACGTAAAAAAACGCAATGAATGTAACGGTTGAGGGCTATTGTGTGTTTAAGAAATTCGTTCCGATGATTAATCCACGAAACGGACCAACCTGTCTGCGGATAATTTAAATGCTTTTCCCAATACTTCTCGCCTATTCTTTGTTTATTAAATCGGAATTCAACACCGATTGGATTTGTTTCACCAAACTCTCTGTCGCCCGCTTTATTGATGTTTATTCCTTGAATATGAGATGCGCCAATATCAAATGAAGTTTGAGAAATAACCACTCCACAGGACGCTACGATGAAAAAAATAAAAATATTCAATTTTGTTTTTCTCATTGCTGTATCAATTAACCAATCTACATTTCCTTTTTAAGAAAAGCCGCCGTATGTCCGATTTTAGTTTTAATGAGCTGCTCCGGTGTTCCTTCAAATAGCACTTGTCCACCACCTTTACCGCCTTCCGGTCCCATATCAATTATATGATCTGCCATTTTAATTATATCCATATTATGCTCAATAACTAAAACTGTATTTCCATTATCCACCAAACGATTTAATACATCCAATAAAATACGTATATCTTCAAAATGTAATCCGGTGGTTGGTTCATCCAAAATATAGAATGTATTTCCGGTATCGCGTTTGCTTAATTCGGTAGCGAGTTTTACGCGTTGTGCTTCGCCTCCACTTAAGGTTGTTGCTTGTTGTCCGAGTGTAATATAACCCAACCCCACATCCTGCAATGTTTTAATTTGTCGGTATATGCTTGGAATGTTTTCAAAAAATTCACAAGCCTGATCGATGGTCATGTTTAATACATCACTGATGGATTTACCTTTAAATCTTACTTCTAATGTCTCGCGATTGTAGCGCTTGCCATTGCATTCATCACAATTCACATATACATCCGGCAGAAAATTCATTTCGATGGTTTTTACGCCTGCTCCACCACAGGTTTCGCATCTTCCACCCTTCACGTTAAATGAAAAGCGTCCGGGTTTGTATCCTCTAATTTTCGCTTCGGGAAGTTCTGAGAATAAATTCCTAATATCGGAGAACACGTTGGTATACGTTGCTGGATTGGAGCGCGGTGTTCTACCAATAGGCGATTGATCGATGTCAATTACTTTATCAATGTTATCGATACCTGTAATGGATTTATACGCTAAAGGTTTCTTTTCACTGTTATAAAAATGTGCTGATAAAACAGGATACAATGTTTCGTTGATTAAACTTGATTTTCCGCTGCCACTCACACCGGTTACACAAATAAATTTTCCGAGAGGTAAATCAACAGAAACATTTTTAAGGTTATGACCGCTACAGCCCTTAATGCTTATCTTTTTTCCATTCCCCGCACGGCGTTGCTTCGGCACTGCAATTTGTTTTTTACCGGTGATGTATTGCGATGTAATGGTATCAAACTTCAACATTTGCTTTGGCGTAGAAGCGGCTACCACTTTACCTCCGTGTACTCCTGCGCCTGGACCAATATCAATCACGTAATCACTTTCCACAATCATGTCTTTATCGTGCTCCACTACCAACACACTATTTCCCACATCACGTAAATTTTTTAAGGCTTCAATTAAACGGGCATTGTCGCGCTGATGTAATCCGATACTTGGTTCATCGAGAATATACAACACTCCAACCAATTGCGAACCGATTTGCGTAGCTAAACGAATACGCTGCGCTTCACCCCCGCTTAAGGAACGGGAAGAACGATTCAACGTTACATAATCCAATCCTACTTCCAATAAAAAACCGATGCGGGCACGTATTTCTTTTAAAACTTCTTTTGCAATAACGTTTTGATGTTTGCTTAATCGCTTTTCAATGTTCTTAAACCAATCGTTCAATACATTGATATCCATCTCCGATAATTCAGCAATGTTCTTCCCATCGATTTTAAAGTATAGTGCTTCCTTTTTGAGACGTGTGCCGTGGCATTGCGGACAATGAATTTTATTAGTGAATCCTTGCGCCCAACGTTGCGCGGCAGGAGACGGATTTTCTTCGGCATGCTTTACAATAAAATTAGCGATGCCTTCAAACGCTACATTATAAGCGCTGTTGTTATCGGTTTTTACTTTTATTAATTCATCGGTGCCGAATAAAATGACATTAACAGCATCATCCGTTAATTCACCAAACGGAGTATCCAAATCAAAATCATGAGTTTCTCCCAAGGCCTCTAATTGCTTAAAAATCCAACTTCCCTTGGCTTCACCTAACGGAACAATAGCTCCCTTCTTAATGGACAGTTTTTGATTAGGAACAATTTTATTAATATCAATCTCCGCAATTTCACCGAGTCCGTTACATTTACTGCAAGCGCCATATGGCGAGTTGAAAGAAAACAGATTTGGGGCCGGTTCATCGTAACTGATTCCGCTGGTAGGGCACATTAAAAAGCGACTGAAGAATCTCACTTTGCCAAATCCAAACTCCTGTGTTTTCTTTTTTGTTTTTGTTGTTTCTTCAGAATGCTCCATCACCATCATAGTTCCCTTACCATGTTTCATGGCTGTTTGCAATGACTGATTTAATCGTGTTTTTGAATTTGCATTCACTTCAATGCGATCAATGACAATTTCAATATCATGAATTTTGTATCGGTCGACTTGCATTTTTGCTACAATGTCTTTTATCTCACCATCTACTCTCACTTTGGTAAAACCCTTTTTACGGATTTCCTCAAACAATTCGCGGTAGTGACCTTTACGTCCCTTTACAACAGGCGCTAATAAATTTATTTTTTTGTTTTTGTATTGATCGGAAATTAAATCAACGATTTGTTCATCGCTGTAACGCACCATTTTCTCACCACTTACATAAGAGTAGGCATCTGAAGCGCGGGCAAACAACAAACGAAGGAAATCATAAATTTCGGTAATGGTGCCAACTGTAGAACGTGGATTTTTATTCACTGTTTTTTGTTCGATGGAAATAACCGGACTTAAACCTGAGATTTTATCGACGTCGGGGCGTTCGAGATTTCCTAAAAACTGACGGGCATAAGAAGAAAAACTTTCAATATAACGGCGTTGACCTTCAGCATAAATAGTATCAAATGCCAAAGAAGATTTTCCACTTCCACTCAAACCGGTAATCACTACCAATTGGTTTCGGGGAATGTTAATTGAAATATTTTTTAAGTTGTGCGCACGTGCGCCTATGACTTCAATGTTTTCTTCGGCCTCCGCCAAATAAACGTCTTCATTCTTGTTTTTCACTCTTAATCTCCTTCTTAGTGCGAATGGTTAGGAGTTGTCCGGGTTGAATGTCTTTCTCGCTTTTTAAATTATTCCAGTTTAAAATATTCACCACGGTAACACCGTATATCTCCGCTAACTCTTTTAATTTTTCACCTTCGCTGAAGTTGTGTAGAATTTCAACACCCTCTTCAGCTTTAATTTCTTTATTTGTTTCACTTTCGGAAGAAGATAAAGTATCAGAGTCCTCTTCCTCGGGTTTATTTTGTTCTAACAAATCTGCATAATAATTTGAATAATCTGCATTCAACTTTTTAGGAATTTTAAACTCAAATGTATGTCCGTTTGGGTTATCGAGATAATCATTTAACAACCAAGGATTAAATAATTTAACAATTGCCGTATTACATTTAATTACTTTAGCAAAGTCGCTGATATCACTGATGGCTGTATCTATTTTTATTACTTTAACCGGTATTTTTGGCAAATACTTCATTGTTTTTCTTTTTACACCAAAATGTTTGGGGTCGGAGAAAAGCGTTTTATAAGCCAGTATTCGGTAAACAAAGCTTCCTGTTTCTTTGTTCAGTAACAGGTCGTAATAATTATTACTTTTTTGTTTCGCCAGAGCGCGTTGTATACCGCCGATGCCCAAATTATATGCTGCTGCGCAGAGAGTCCAGTTATTAAAAATTTTATACGCATCTTTAATCAGCTTACAGGCCACCCGCGTCGATTTCTCCACATCTAATCTTTCATCCACATTATCATTCACGATTAATCCATAATTACGGGCAGTGGCAGGCACTAATTGCCAAAATCCGGCAGCCCCTTGTGAAGAGCGGGCATTTGAGAGATGACTTTCAATAACGGCTACATATTTAAAATCATCGGGTACACCTTCTTGTTTTAAAATAGGCTCAATGTAAGGAAACCACTTCTGTGCTTTACTGTAAAGGTAACCGGCACTTCTTTTCCATTGTTTGTTTTTGAAAAATTCCTTTTCCAGATTATCGCGCAGAGCATAATCGTTGGTTGGAATTTTTTCGCCACAAAAAGAAAGATTGCGCGGGATATTTAATCCAAATGCACTGAAATTATAATTGGTGTAGGAAGGATAGTTAAAAGTAATGGAATCCTCGGGAGACTTTAAATATTTAACAGTAATATGTAAGGCAAAAACAAGCACCAGAGCGATGATAATTCGCCAGTAATTACTTTTTAAGTAATTAATGAATGATTGTGAATACCGTGTAATCACTTACGTTTAATTATGGTATTCAGATACAGCCCCGCAAATACTAACGCAACAAAAGCAATACCGGTATAGAACAGCGTGGCTGTATAAGTTAATACCAGGTTATATGCTATTATTATACCGACAATTGACAGAAAAAGATACAAAATTGCTATTTTTTTTTCGGTTATACCCCTAAAAAAAAGATGGTGAGTGGTATGATCTTTGCCGCCAACAAAGGGAGATGCTCCGCGTAAAGTACGGTTAATCACTACGGTAGTTGTATCTACTAATGGAAGTAAAAACACCAAGCCCACAATTACAAAGTGATAAAAATAATCATCGGCCTGAATAAGATTATTCGGATAAACATTCCAGCAGAAGTGAATGGATATGGCACCTAAGAATGCGCCAAGAAATTGTGAACCGGTATCGCCCATAAACATTTTAGAGGGGTGAAAATTGTAGATCAGAAAGCCTAATAAGGAAGAAACAACACCAATAGCTAAAATAGAAAAGGGATGTAAGGTTTGATTAAGGGCAATATTAAGAAAGATTACAAAAGTGCATATACTGATTGAAATGATGGTTGTTATTCCATCCATATTATCCAGCATATTTATTGAATTCATAATACCCACCATCCAAATAATGGTAATGACGTAATTAAAAACTTCGTTGTCGAAAATCTTAATATAGGTACCTGTAAATAGCAGCACCAGCGCGCATGTGATTTGAGTGATGAACTTTAATAATGGTTGTGTATTAAATGCGTCGTCGGCCAATCCCATCAAGAAGGCCATGGTACAAGCCGCAAGCAATCCTGTTAAACGAACTCGGTAACCCGTATCCAGTGTTTCGAGAAGATTTAGAAATATGTAAGAGAAAAGGAAAACCACAAAAAAGGAAATACCTCCAAGTGATGGTTTGATATTTGGATTCCATCGTACCTGATTAATCTGCTTACCGCGTACTCCTAACGTTTGAGAAAATTTTAGAAGCAGGCTATTAATAAGAACAGAAAAAATGAAACAGATAAAAAAGAATACTGTTAGTACTAAAGGTGTATTATCTAAGAATTCAATCATCAAAATTGACTTATATACGAGGCGAATTCTTTTCCATTAAGGTCCTTTTCAGAAAGTAGCGGGTTTTCTACATTCCATTTAATTCCAATTGTTTTATCGTCCCATTTAATACAATCTTCTGAAGCCTTGTTATAAAGATTCGTACACTTATAAGAAAAAACGGTGTTATCGCGTAAGGTTAAAAAACCGTGAGCAAAACCTTCGGGAATGTACATCATAAGTTTGTTTTCTTCACTTAGTTCAGCACCAAAATATTTACCGTAGGTTGGTGAGTTTTTACGAATATCAACTGCCACATCATACACTGCTCCTGTAATAACGCGCACTAATTTGCCTTGTGCATACGGTGGATTTTGAAAATGGAGTCCACGCAAAACGCCTTTGTGCGACAATGATTGATTATCCTGAACAAAATTTAAATTGAGTCCGTTAGAGGCAAATAACTCTTTATTATAGCTCTCAAAAAAGTAACCGCGGGCATCTGCAAACACTTTAGGTTTTATTACCCATAAGTCGCTTATGCCTGTATTAATTAGCTCCATCTTTTTTACTTAAAAATTTTCTTTTCTTTTTTACAATATCATCACCGTAATAACCCGATCCGTATGTGTATCCATAGCCATAACCATAGCCATAGCCGTAATTATATCCGTAAATATTTTTCTTTAAATCCACACCATTAAGAACAATGGATAAATGTTGAATCTTGTTTTCGTTTTTTAATCTGTCAATGATTTGCGCAAAAGAACGCTTTGAATAATCAGCTCTGAAAACATAAATAGGATAGTCTGCCATTTGCAAAGTTGTTAAACCATCGGTAACCAAACCTACCGGAGGGTTATCTACAATCACATAGTCGAATTTCGTTTTCAAGTAATTAATCACTTCCTTAAGGGTATCACTCATTATTAATTCGGATGGATTTGGAGGGATGGGTCCGGCAGTAATATATTTTAATAAAGGTAAATTGCTATCACGGATACACTCATCGATTTCAGTCATGTGAGTTAAGATAGTACTCATACCTTTATTATTATCCACCTCAAATCCACGATGGATTTTTGGTTTACGCATATCCAAGTCGATAATAATTGTTTTTTTACCGGAGAAGGCTAAAATACCTGCGATATTAATAGCCACAAACGTTTTTCCTTCTCCGGAAATAGTGGAGGTAATGGAAATAATTTTTGGTCCGGGTTCATTATTAATAAACTGCAAATTAGAGCGAATAGCTCGGAATGATTCGGCAATCAATGATTTCGGACTTTTATCGATGATTAGCTGCGATACGGGAATGTTTTTATCAAATTTAGGCACTATACCGAGTGTATTGATATTTGCGCTGGTATGACGAATTACTTCATTTAAAGAAGAAATTTTATCATGCAAGAAATATTGTATAATTACAAGAAGTAAACTAAGAGCAAGAAAAGAAACGATTGAAATATAAACTGTGTTCTTTTTATTTGGAGACACAATGGAGCCTTTATTTACAGCCGTTTCCAAAATAATATTTTTAGAAACAAATCCTGCTTTAGAAATAGAGAACTCTGTTTTCTTTTCCAATAGCATGGTGTAATACTTCTCGCTAATTGAATAAACACGCATTAATCGAGACAACTCTACTTCATCTTCAGGATTCTGATCAAATTTGGCCTTGTAATCGACTGACTTCTCTAATAGATTTTTGTAACGTGTTTTATATTTCAATCGAACAGCATCCAAACTCTTTAAAAGTAAGTCTTTTTGAATTTCGATTTGATAATTTACCTGTTTTATGTTTTCGGAATTTGGTGTAACCGCATAAAGCATGTTTTCCTTTTCCACTAATAGCTTTTGAATATTCTCAACAATATCCTTCACCATACTTTCCTCTTCAGTTCCTGCCAACATCGATACGAGTTGATACACATCGATATTTTTGTTTGAAGTGATATTTTTCTGAATCTGATCCAGAATCTTCTCTTCCATTTCAACACGCATTAATTGCTCTTCAAGATTTCCGTATCTAAGCAGGTTTGAACTTAATATAACTTCATTATTATTAATGTTTTTATCCTTTTTAAAGGTTTCCAATTTAGTTTCAGCCAATTTAAGTTCATTGTATACTTCTGCCAACTGATCATCAATGAATTTTAAAATATTCAGTGAGCTTTCACTTTTATGTTCGCGGTCGAAATCTAAAAATTCGCTGCAAATAGCATTAACAATATCTTTTGATTTTTCGGGATTAACGTCCTTCACCATCAATAAAACTGTCATTGCTAACTCACTTAATACGCGGGTTTCAAGTTTGGTTTGTAATTCGGCTGTTACTTCATCGGAACTTTTGACAATAAAATATGATTTATTGCCATTAAGAATTGATCTGATTTGAGAAGTCTCAAATTCAGGATTAAGATAAATATTAACATCAAAGTCTTTTGTCTTAAGCCATGCTCCGGTTTTAAACTCAATGCTCACCGGTGTTGCGCCATTCATGTAAGTAATTTTACCTCCGGATAAATCATCTTTAAAATCTACTTGTTGCTTTACGCCTTGCAAATACGGTTTTTTAAGGTTGACTTTTGCAAAGTAAGGTGACGCTGTATAAAGCTCATTGCTCTTAAATGTTCCTTCCGTAAAATAACTTACTTCGATTGCTAGTTTTTCCACAACGCGTTTCAAAAACACCTTCGAACGAATTTGTTCAATGGCTTCCGCAATTTTATTTCCGTTAGCCTCTACCTGTCCGAATTGTAAAACCTTTGAAGCTGTATTATCACTTATAATTTGAATCTTTGATTTTGACTCATAGATTGGCTGACTATATCTCAAATAAAGAAAGGCTAATGAGAAAATGATAACAAAAAAAGCGACAATGACATATTTACTTTTAAGCAGTAAGTACAAAAAGAGACTAAAGTCAATACTGCTACTGAATCTTTCAACCCGCTCTTTGTAACGGTCAACTTCGCTATCTACCTTTGCATTTAGCATATCGAATTATTTGGCAAATAAACTATATAATAAAACGGTGGTTGAAACAAGCGTTACAATTGGTGTTAATTCGCTCACCAATGTTCTTGCCAAACGATAGCGAGGTTCAACATAGATTATATCATTAGCCAACACAATTGTATTAGCAGAAGCCAAACCTTCTATTTTAGACAAATCCATTAAAAAAACCTGTGGCTTCACATTTTTATAATTTCGAATCAATTTAACCTTGTAAGCTTTACCATCTTCAGTAATACCACCGGCTAGTGCAATCGCTTCCATAACTGTTGTATTGTTATTCGCTAAAGGCAACACTTTAGCAACTCCGTTGTTACCGGGAAAAACAATAACGCGCTTATTTGTTACTCGAATCGTAACAAACGGTTTTACATAAACATCCGAATATTTTTCTTGTAGCAAAGCCTCTGCCTCACGAATGGTTAAGCCTGCCAGTTTTGTATATCCTAACATTGGCATTTTCACATTACCATCACTCTCCACCAAAACGTCTAAATCATTTCGAAAAACCACATTCATTTGATTGGCTAAGTCTAATAGCTTGAAACCATCGTTCGTAAAAACACGATATTGCAACATGTCGTTCGGGGCAATTTTATAATCTAACAAGGTCAGAGAATCTGACAGTTTATCGTAAGGATAATCCTTTTTAGTCTGTAACATTAAATTCGACCGCATAATTTTGCAGGAAGATAAGCCCAGTAAAAGCACAGGAATCAGTAGTAAGAGTTTACGCATAATTATAATGATACAAAGTTAAAATTATTTACGAAAAATACTAAAAAACAGCACTTTACCTTGGATATTCAATCCGAACGTGATACATGTTCATCAGACGCTTTTTAAAGATCTTTTTCACCAGATTGATGTCCTTAAAGGTAATCTCCGCATTAATTAACTGATTCTCGCTGATCTTATACTCTATAATCCTGTCAACCAGCTCGTTTATGGCCAAAGCATCGTATTTTTTCAGCGACCTGGAAGCTGCTTCTACCCCATCCGCCATCATTAAAACAGCTGTTTCTTTGCTAAACGGAATGGGGCCGGGATACCTAAAATCATCCTCATTTACCAGCTCGCCCTTATGCTCTTTTTTAAAGTTATTTAAGAAAAAACCCGCTGTAGTAGTACCATGATGGGTGCGTATAAAATCAATAACCGATTCAGGCAAATTATTTTTTTTCGCAATCTCAATGCCTTTGATGACGTGTGAGATGATGATTTTCGCACTCTCTTCCGGTAAAATTTCGGTATGAGGATTGATTTCTCCAACTTGATTTTCGGTGAAATATCTGGAGTTTTCCATTTTACCTATATCATGGTACATAGCTCCTGCGCGCACCAACAAAGCATTTCCTCCGATATGAAAAATAGCTTCCTCCGCTAAATTAGCCACCTGCAAAGAGTGCTGGAAAGTGCCGGGAACTTTTAAAGATAATTCACGAAGCAGAGGCGTATTTAAATCACACAATTCCATCAATGTAAAATCTGACACAAAGCCAAATACTTTCTCCGCTAAAAACACAAACGGATAAGCTAATAAAATCAATAGCGAACTTATTATTATTGGAAGGTACAACGTTTTTTGAAGGAGAACTTTTTCATTACCGTTAACTAAATGGAAGGCGATGAATGCGAAAAGATAAAACACAAACACAACCAATGCCGAAGTTAAGAGTTCTTTTCTCCTTCGCATTTGAACAACGCTAAATACGGTGCCCATACCAACAATTAACTGTATAAATACAAATTGAAATTTATCGTTGGCGAAAAAAGACGAAAACAAAATGGTAATTAAAAAAGTAAACAAGGCTGTTCGGCTGTCAAAAAATATTCGGATTAAAACAGGTATTAACGCGAAAGGCAACGACCAAAAAAACAAAGTACCATAGGTAGAAACGATGGATGAAATAACAGCGGATAAAATCACCACTAAATAAATGAAACTGATTTGCTTGTTTTGTCCGAATATATTTCTTCTGAAAAACGCGAGGTACAACATCAGTATTCCAAATAACATTGCGGATATAATAAACCTTCCTGAAAAATTATAAAAATTGCTCTGCGTAATTTGTTTTGACGCCTGCAAATATGAAAGTAACAATGCCTTCTTTTCAGAAGAAAGGCTTTCCATTTGTTTCACCAATAAATCACCCGGAAGAAATGTGGACTTTATATGAGAAATTCCTGTTACCGCATCCGCTTTACTTTTTTCTGTTAAAGCTTTATCGTAACGAACTGTTAAGGCAAGATGCTTTATACACTCCTGAATTAATTCATCTTTATCTGCTTCACTTGATAATTTTTGATTGAAGTACCTGATGGCCTCCTGAATGGTAAAGAAGTCGAAACGGGAATTTTGTTCAGCAATTCCGTTAATAATAACAAATATGACCGATGAAGTATCGGCTCCTTCCACTCTTTCAATTACTCCCCTGGCATAAACCGAATCCAATACTTGCTGTATAAGAACATATTTTTTAGAAGAACCGGATGACTTCATCAATTCATCCAACATTCTAAGATTGTTATTTCTTTCTTCTAATGAAAGTCTGAAATACAATGGAGATTCCTTCAGTAATTTTTGTTTTTCGTTTTCAATTTCAATCGCTGACTTTTTAAAATCAAAAACAAACTCCGCATGCAAATCTTCATAAGGCCAAAAGTTAAGAGTGTACAGGGTCTTTTCTGAAATACGTTTATCGGAAGGAAGCAACCACGTTAACAAAAGGGTCGAAAACAAATACAAGCTCAGCTTAAAAACAAGCGCATGTTTGTCACGTATGAGATTCCATAAATTCACTTCTACAAAGTAAAAATACGCTTAGTCAGCTGTAACAACTCACTAGCTTTGTTATTAACAAAACTGTATTAATTAATGGTATAAACGTACTGAAGAGAAACCGTACGCGGGGCCTCAATTTTCATTGGGCGTAACGAATAAGCAGCGTTTAACAGATTGTTAACGATAAATGATACTTTATGACTCTTGCTTAATTTACAACCAATACGTAAATCCAAAATTTCAAATCCGTGATGCATTTTCCAATAGCGGGTTGCTTTGATTGGGTAAAAATAAGGACTCTCGGATGTAAGCACTTCCAAACTTTCAAAAGCTCTGTCAATATTTTGCATACGACTATAATAACGGTAACTAAACCCTACTGTAAATCCATAAATTTTCAGTTCAGCATCTGCTTTAAACATATGCTTGAAACGATACTTTAAAATATTATCGGTCGTATCCATACTGGCACTTTTGTAACTCAAATCCTGACCAATACCTCCAAGTGATTTATCTCTTGCGTAAACACTATCCGGAGTTAAACTTACCGGTTCAATGTATGTGTATCCTATCATAGCCTGAATGCCGATTTTTTTAGCTTCATCACTTGTCAAACCTAAAGAGCAATCGATACCTCTTACACGTGAATCCCCCGTGTTTACAAATTTAAATCCAATGATGGCGATTTCAGGATCCCAGGCACCAAACAAATATTCAATGGTATTTTTATATTTCTGATAAAATCCGGCCACATCCAAAAATCCTTTTACACCAAATAATCTAAATCCTTGTTTCAATCCCATTTCAAAACTTTTACTTTGCTCAGGTTGCAAATCCGGATTTGGAAACACACCAAAAATCCCGGCCTTTGTTGTAATATAACGCTCTGTAATAGTAGGGTAACGAAAACCTTGTCCGTATGACGCGCGCACCCATGTTCCTTTTAATACCTGTAAGCTGGCGCCTGCTCTAAAAATTGGAGCTACTACACTTTGGAGGTTATTCATTTTAAAATACTCATAGCGCACACCACCGGAAACGTTCAATACATCCCACAATTTTTTATCTAATTGAATAAAACCCGAAGCATTAACGATTTTGTTATTGGGCGTACCACTTGAAGCATATAATTTCGCGAAGGAAGAAGATATATTTCCTACTAATCCGCCGGTAAATACTAAATCAATGTTTTTAAAATCGCGCTGCAATTGATATTCGCCATAATACATGGTGCCGCGATTGGATTGATTATTGGAAATATAATTATCCGAATGAAAAATACGAGTCACTAAACTATGACTTACTCCTTTTCCTGGATTATACTTTATAAATGGGTCCACATTAAACAAGGTTTGGTTTTGCATAAACACAGCACCGGGGTAACCTCTGTAAATTCCCGTTGAATCATCCATCCATGCTAATACCATATTACCTTTACTGGCCATGAAATTTCCGTTAATGCCGGCATTGAGTCCAACTATTTTTTTGAAACGATAACGCAAATTAAAATTAACACGTCCTCTTAGTTTCATCATATCCTCATTGGTAAAAGTTGGAATTGTATCTGTTACTTTTAAAGCATTCTTTACATCAGATGGAATGTATTTTGCAGGGGGCGGCGGACCAATATAGCCTTGATCAGCATTTAAATTTCCACCAATAACCAAATCCAAATTATTCTTCACAATACGTGAGTGCAAAAAATTCAAATTCGTAAATCCGGGAATAGAACCATTATACCAACTTTGTGCAGGTTTATCCGGAATGCTATATTGTCCTAATGAATAATTTATGATTGTTTTAGGTTTACTTCGCGGATAAGCGGTGCGTACATTGATCACACCATTTAAGGCCGATGAACCATACAAAACAGAAGATGCTCCTTTAATGATTTCAACTTGCTCAATATTTTCTATTGGAATATAACTCCATTCAGGACGGCCTGCATCACCACTTAACAATGGAATTCCATCCACAACAATAGCCACACGACTCCCAACACCAAAAGTAAATCCACTTCCCCCGCGAATCTGAGGATCATTATCGATGATGGATAGTCCGGGTGCTTGCTCCAGAGCTGATTCAATACTTGTACTGTTTTTATTATGGATTAAATCCGGTTTAATGACCTCCATGGAAACAGTAAGCTCTTCTAACTTTTGTTCAAACTTTCCGCTCGACACAACGATAGTCTCTAGCATTTTTGCAATAGGCTTTAACATTACATCTTGATTCGTAGTTTGATTAGGAAATATAGTTACCTCAACGGTATCACTTTTTAAACCTACAAAGCCAAAAATAACAGCGTGACTACCTGAATCTAATTCGAGGATATAATTCCCATCAATATCAGATACTGTTCCTATCGAAAGATTGTGTAATAGTTGTATGGTGGCTCCGGGTAAGGTTTCCCCGGTTGATTTATCTTTTATTACACCCTTTAAAGTTCCTTTGTTTTGAGCAAAAGAATACACTGAGATAAGTAAAAGAAAAGAAAATAATCCGCGTTGAAGCATGGACAAAAATAAGAAAATCCGCCCCTTTGCAAGAGCGGATTTAAAATAATTACAAATTATTATTCAATAACTAATTTTCCGGTTTTAGAAACACCTGCACCTGAAAGTTCATATAAATATACACCTGCTGTCATAGCGCTAAAATCGATAGCGTTTAATTTATCGCCTTCAATTTTGTGACTAGCAACTTGCTTACCTGTAATGTCAAAAATATTTAAAGTTGATTCATTTGATTTTCTTGCAGTGAAATCAACGTAAATAATTTTATCGAATGAGTAAACACGGATGTTTCCTTCAGGCACCACTGATTCGTTTACACTGGTAGGATTATAAACTACTGCTAAATCATCTAACCATAATTTTGAACCGCTTCCTGAAGAACCAGGTGCAGATGTCATTTGATCAGCAGAAGAAGTTACATTTATCATGATGTAGGCCGGCATGGCCGCACTTGCGTATGTAAACGGAACACTGAAACGCTTCCATGTTGTATTATTAGCTTTTGCAGTTAAAAACAAAGCGTCACCAATTTTATTTGCAGATAAATTAGGATGATTGCTATTTACAGGAACTTCAGGATCGTAATAATGTCCGGTATGCAAAATAGCTCTTACTTTACCTTGCTCGTTGGTTGGGTTTGTACCGCTTGTTGCTTGCGTATATTGATACCATCCTACTAAACTATCCGGACGACCAACAAATGCCATTCGGCGAATATCTGTAGCGCTGTTTGGATTTAAAGTTCCGATGTAACCTTCAGCTTTGTTTGAACTGGGTGCGCAAACAATTCCGGTTGTCATATTTCCATTTACTACGGCTAAAAAAAAATATTTTGTTTCAATACGTGCAGAAGAAGTTCCTGTATTTTTAATGGTCATATCCTGATAACAGGTTTGCGGACCTGATGAGGCCAAGCCTGAACCTGATTTATTGGAATACCAATTATTTGGTTCTGTACTTACACCGGGAGATGGATTCCCTCCCCAAGTTTCAAAGCCGCCATTTAAAATTGTTGTTTGACCAAAAGCCAAAGTAGTAAGTGAAAATGATAAAAGAGTAAAGATTTTTTTCATGGGAGGATTATTAAAGTTTAACCAAAACTAATAAAAAAAGGCGGTCTTCCAAATGAAAACCGCCTTTTTTAATTACTTAGTCTTGTTAATAATGTTAATATCTGTCTCTCCTATAACCTTAAAGGCGGTTCGTCGGTTCTTCTGATGAGCCGCTTCAAACTCTTCACTCTTAGGCACCATTTTATCAATAGCATCCTGCTTAATCAACGGGTCTGTTTCACCCCAACCTTTAGCAATTAACCTTTCCTTTTTTATCCCTTTAGAGATCAAATAATCTACGCAAGATTGTGCACGCGCCTGTGATAAACGCAAGTTATAATCATCACTTCCACGAGAATCGGTATGTGAGTTAATCATGATGGAAAGGTTATCGTTCAAGTTTAAGAGATCAACAATTTTATCCATGTTTTCTTTTGATTTCGGACGAAGTGTTGCTTTGTCGAAATCATATTCAATACCTTCAATTTCAATTTCACTGTCAGGAATTTTATTTAAGAAGAAGTCTTGTTCAAAATGTGTTGTCTCCGATTTACCTTTTGTAGCCACGCTCGCCGCATCTGCAAAGTATTTGTTTTTCTGCGCCTTCATAAAATATTCTTTATCCGGCTTTAATTCAGAAAAATAATATCCCTTATCGTCCGACACTACAAAGAAAGGCTCATCTTCCCCATGTACATCGCGAATGGTAACTAAGGCTCCTTCTATCGGATCGTTTGTTTGCGCATCAAACACATAACCGCTGATATCAAAATGAATGGGCTCATTAACAAACTCATAAATATTATAACAATGCCCATTTTCACAATCTTTTCTATCACTGGCAAAGAAACCGCGTTGTTGTGTTCTCTCCATGATGAAGTAAGCATCATCCTTACTGGAGTTCACAGGACCTCCCATGTTTTTTGGAAATGTATATACAGAGTCGTCGGAATTAAAGTATGACTTAAACACATCTAATCCGCCCATGCCTGGTAATCCGCTTGAACTAAAGTATAAGGTGCTTGATACCGCGTGGAAGAAAGGCGACACCTCATCACCCGGTGTATTAATTGGCGCACCTAAATTCTTTGCAGGGCCGATAAATCCATTTTCATCAATTACACTGCACCAAATATCAAATCCTCCTAAACCACCCGGACGATTAGACGAGAAAAACAAATGAGTGCCATCGAAGTTAACGAATGGCTGCATGGATTTGTATCCGGCCACATTCACATTTTGATTGAGCTTAAATGCTTCGAAGAATTTACCATCAGTCATTTTAGCCATGTAAATAAACGTTTCCTCACGGTTGGCATCACTCCACCTCGTAAATAGCATCACATCATCAGGTGTTACATAACCAGCACCTTCATGCAGTGCAGAATTTACTGGGCGACCAAAATTCACCGGACGCTGCCAAATACTATCTAAACACTCTGAATAATAAAGGTCACATAAAAATTTAGAATCTTGCTTCTCCGGATCATTTACTACTCCATTACGTCGTGCGCTAGTGAAAATGATTTTATTCGGACTCAAATAATACATCGGCGCAAAGTTGGACGTTCCTTTATTAAAAATAAGGGTATCCATCAATTTTACCTTAACGGCACGTCGAACATTTGTCATAGAGTCTAAAGCAAAATAACAACTAGCTTCCTTCTTCTGCGCTACTTTCTTTAACGAATCGTTATCGGGATTAGATGTAACGAAAGCTTCAAATTCATCTAATGCTTCCTTGTGTTTTTTCACACTCATTAAAGAGAGGGCATGATAAAAACGAGCGTCCGGATAAGAATTTCGTTCAACGCATACCTTAAAAATTTTAGCTGCATGATTATAATCGGAATTTAAAAAGTATGAATGACCCAACTTATAATAAACATAATCGATACTATTCATTGGTTTATACTCCGTCTTCGGCTTCTTAGTGCTATCTGTAGTGTTTGTCACAGAGGTGCTATCCTTTTTGAAAGGATTTTTAAGTTTTAGTTCAGGAACCTTGATCAAATTCTTAATTCGAAGGTTCACCATCTGTGCCTCATAGGGTAAAACAAAAGTTTCGAGAATGGTTGTGTCGTCAAGTACTTTAGAATAAAAGTAAGCCGCCGAGGCGTAATCTTTTTTAGCATAGGCATTTTCACCTTCAATCATCCAAAGCTTTTTGGATTGACCATAAGAGTTCATACTAAAGAAAAAAAGCAATAATAAAGATGCCTTTAAACAACCAATGATATAACGGGGATAATATTTCATATACTATAAACGAGGACAGTTTTTAATTTCGGTTACACTTTTCTTACCGGCTAAATAGGTAAATGATAATTCAAACGCACCTCTGGTTTTTGAAGCTGTTTTTAATGTGGATGTATTAAAATCATAACCCAATTTAAAAATATAATTATCTTTTCTTAAGCCCGCATAAACTATGCTTGCATCTTTAGCTCGATAGGTAAATCCTGCTAATAAAAAGAATTTATCATTTTTAAAGAAATAACCTGCATCCAACGCATAGGTTTGTTCAAATGCTTTGCCTTGATTCATAATTAAAATTTTAGGAATCGCAAAAAGCAACTCACTTACATTAATACGTACACCCGCATGAGTGTAAACACGAATTGGTAAGTAGTTTGCTTGATCAAAAAAAGTTTCTTTAGGTCGGGTTAAATTAAAGCCGGAAACACCTAAAAACGGATTGATGCGCGACTGCTGCTTTGCATAATAATATAAAACGCCCGCATTTAATTGCGGTAACATTTGAGATTGACGCTTGAAGTTTTCATTACTGGAAACTTCTGTATTGAATGATCCTCCATTAGCACCGGTATATTGATTGTCCCAGGTATATAATTTGTATTCTACCGACTTTTGTGTAAAACCACCTTGCAATCCGAAAGATATATGATGTGATTTCTTTTTATCCAATGGCACTGTATACCCAGCAGACAGCATAGCCTGAAACACATTGTAATTTCCTATACCGGCACGCATATTGATTACCTGAATTCCGAAGCCCCATTTTCCTTTTGGCATATCTGCACTAATTAAAGCCGTATTAAAAGGTTTATATGCAACAGAGTTCCATTGATTTCTGTATTGAGCGTGCACACGGAATTTCGCATCAATAACACCCGTCATAGCCGGATTTAAAAATAATGGCGCGCAATCGTATAATGATAAATGAAAGTCCTGTGCCTTGGCTACATTGCCAAACGCTATTAGAAATACGAAGAATGCTTTTATAATTTTTTTCATACTATTATCTCAATAAGGTTACATCACCAGTTTTGCGTACCGATTTATTATTAAACATATCTACATCCAACACCCAAACATAAACACCGATTGGAGCGTCCTGACCTTTATACTTCCCATCCCATCCCACTTTTTGATCGGTAGTTTCAAATATTAATTCTCCCCAGTTATTGTAAATTCTAAAATTCATATTTTCAAACGGACCACCTTTCACAAATAATAAATCGTTGTTGTTATCGCCATTCGGAGAGAAGGCTGTTGGTACCAATGGTAATAAGGTTACAGAGATTTCCTTACGTGATGTATCAGAGCATCCGAAATTATCAGTAACAACTAAAGTAATTGTATAGTTACCTTGATTTTGATAGATGTTGGTTGGGTTTTGCGAACTCGCACCTCCTCCATCACCAAAATCCCAATTCCAATTTACAATGGTAGGCGCGGGCGTACTGAAATCGGTGAAGTAAACAAGTTCTTGCGCCAGAGTAGGATTATTGGTTAAAGCAAAAAATGCATTTGGTCGCGGTCTTACATTCACAGCTATATTAATTGAATCGGTGCACCCCTTGTCAGTAGTAACATTCAAGTTAACGTTATATATTCCTGATGCTGTATACGTATGAACCGGATTTGCAGAAGTGCTTATTCCTCCATCTGCAAAATTCCAATTCCAATTTGTAATCACGTCAACACCCGATAAAGAAGAATCTTGAAACTGTATAAGTTGTCCCTGACAAGCAGGTCCGTACGTAAAATTCGCATATGGTAAATTATAGACTGTTACGTTTTTCACAACGGTGTCTTTACATCCGTTGTTAGACGTAACAATAAACGTCACAGAATATGTATTTGCTAAGGTGTAACTGTGAAACGGATTTTGTGAAATCGCGGTACCGCCGTCTCCGAAATTCCAACTGTAGTTAGATACAGAGCCTACTGACAAATCTGTAAACTGTACAGGCTTTGTAGCACATGCCACTGAAAAACTAAAATTAGCCGTTGGTGATGGTATAAAAGTTACTGTTAAAGAATCTCGCTTCGGAGAACAGCCTTTATTATTAGTTGATTCTAATATAAACTTAACACTTCCGTTTATAACATCTGACGTACTCGGGAAATACGCTGCGTTTAAAGATGTATTATTTGGAACAAACGTTCCTGTTCCGGTTGAAATCCATTGCCCTGTTGTCGTAAATCCACTTACCAACCCATTCAATTGTACAATTCCATTGTTACAGAAACTTGTATCTGGTCCTGCAGCCACTAAAGGCGCTTTTAAAATAACATACGTAACAGTATCGCTTTCCGGCGGACAAATTCCGCCAGTAGAAGTTAAAATAAATTGTACAACACCAGCTAATGTATCCGCCCCGCTCATTGTGTAATTTGGATTTAAAATACCCGCGTTATTAAACGCACCTGTTCCGCTTGTTGTCCAAGTACCCGTTAAAGCGGAACCTGTGACAGTTCCCGTTAGCGCAATAACACCCGCACTTGCGCAAATAGTATCGTTATTACCCGCTAGCACCACAGGCTTTGGTGTAACAAACACAGTAATACTATCTTTTACCGCGTTACAATTACCATTATTTTGTGAGGTTAATGTAATTACTAATGAAGATTGAGTTAAATCATTCGGACTTAAAATATAGGTAGTTGACATTAAAGTATCGTTCGGAGAAAACGCGCCGGAGCCGAGTGTTGTCCATAAACCTGAACTAGTCGGTCCGCCTACCGAACCATTTAAATTTACAGTTGGGCTATTCGTACACACATTAATATCGGCGCCCGCATTAACTGTAGGAGGGTTGGTGAACGTAAGTAGTAAAGAATCATTCGTGTTTGGACAACCGAAAATACTACCGGCAGAAGTTAAAACCAATTTAACCGAACCCGCTGATAAATCAGAAGGAGAAGGTACATAGGTTGTTGTATACGAAGTTGGATTTCCAAAAACTCCGCTACCGGATGTTGTCCAATTTCCTCCTGTAGCGAATAAAACAGAACCTGTGATGTTTATTGTAGGAATATTGTTCTTACAAATAGTCATACCGGGACCGGCTTCAACGGCCGGCGATTTACGAATAAATAAGACCACTGTATCGGCCACATTATCGCAATTACCGGTCGATAATAAAACGAATTTTATTTGTGATTGAGTGGTATCAGTTGGAGTTAAAGTATAAGTAGCATTAATATTTGTAACAGTTGAAGTATATGCACTTGAAGGTAAACTAATGGCTGTTGTTCCATTCATAACCGACCATATACCGGTTGAAGCGCCACCATTAATTGCACCATTTAAAGTAATTACGCTATTTGTCCCGGTACAATAACTCATATCATTTCCTGCATAGGAATAAATCTTACGTTTAAATGAAGACATATAATGAAACAAACCTCCGGTAGAAGTATTACCGTTAATTACACCCATCGCAAACACATCTGTACTGTTTGAAAGAAGGTTTGCAGAGTTAACAGGAATTTGAGTAGTGTTGAATTGGATTTGTGCGCCTTGCCATGCTCCTCCTGTACCTGGTACTAGTGTAAATGCAGATGCCGGTACAAGTGTTGAAGATCCATTTAGTAAAAAATTAGCAGGAGTATTGATTGCACCATTAGTTTTACATAAAATGTTTAACAAAAACGGTTGATTATTATTACGTGTGAATGTAACAGAGTCGGAACCTGCACAGTTAATAGGAGGTAGAATCGCTGCGCCTGATTCGCAACCATAACCAGTAGTTTGCCATAAATACACATTCTTGTTAGCCGTAATATGAGTAAGCGGTTGCGTAATTGTATATCGCTGAACATCTCCTTTATTTATGCTATATGTTGTAGCAGTTCCGTCATCGATTGTGATTTGAGTAAAATTATCAGTAGCTACCACAAAAATACTTTCCTGAGATGCAGGAAACATAAACCCTTTATTGGCGATATACTCTTTACCCACTACATCAACCGGTACAATTTGATCACCGATTAGATCGTGGCAACCGCCACCCGGATTTCGGACTGAGTCGTCGGCAACTGTAACAGAAATTGGATTATTAGACACAACAATGGTTCCACCTAAATTTTGTCCGGCAACATTTGTTGCTCCGGTTACATTTTCAACTGTATACACATCGCCGGTATTCATGAGTACACTATAGGTAAGATTTGCCACATGTCCAACCACATTACATTTTGGAGTTATCCAAACAACCGTATTTGGTAAGGTAGCTACAATATTAATTTGCTGTCGCGGTTGAGTAATTACGCCATCACCATTTAAATCTCCTCCTAAAACCTGATTGAACCAGTTATTTTGAAATGGACAGACGAATTCGGTTCCTAAACCATTCCTTCCTTTCAAGGAAAAAGTTTCCGGATTGTAAAATGTATTTGCTCTAGTTACAACGTCATATACAATTGTAATTTCTCGTGAAGAAGTAACTTTTAATCCGTAAGGACGTACTGCATTTGCCGGTCGTGATTCTAAGGAATCATATCCAAAGTTAGTAACACCTGCAGCGGCATCTCTCCAAAAGGTATAATCAAAAAAACCTGAAGCAGGAATAGTAAATGTTGTATCATATTTATTTGGTAAAATAGCGGCTGGCTGTCGAATACGGACAGTAGTACCTGACGGACCTGAAATATGCATTTTTACCGCATCGCGCCAAGTGTGATCGGGAGTAACCCACGGTGCCGCAAACCAAAATACGGTGTCAATCTGTGCTAATGAAGTAAACGACTTCATTATAAAGATTAAAAATAATACGATGAGCTTAATTTTTTTCATTTTGATCTATTTATAAAAAGTTTATTCAGGTTTGTTTTCTTCTGTCTTAGGAGTTGTCTCTTCCGATTGTTTTTCCTCTTTTTTAACTTCCGGTTCTTTCTTTTCTTCTTTCTTAGGCGGTGCGCCCTGCGAATCATCTTTCTTCTCTTCCCCCAATACAGGCTTTTTATTCTTCAAGTTTTGTTTTACACTATTATCAATAATTTTAAATTCTTCTTCATCAACGGCAGTAATTGATTTCTTTTTAATGAAGTTGTAGCTAATAGAAATTTCGTGACTGCCTGAATTATAATTTCTAAGTTTAGAAGTTGTAAAATCATAGGCATAAGCTATGTTTAACTTTTTCATAAGCTTCGCACCAACCATTGCTGCTACGGCATCATTATTACGATACGATGCGCCTAACCAAATCCAGTTTTTATAGGTAACACGTAATGAATATTCCAATTGAACAGGAGCTGGTGCATTATATTTTACTAAGACAGATGGTGTTATTTCATAATCTGATTTTACTTTTATTTTATAACCTACCATTACGTAATAATGCGGGGTTAATCGACCTTTATCAGCTTGCCAATTCACACGATTATTCAACATATTCATGCTGGATAATCCCAGGAAGAATTTTTCTCCATGCAAATACAAACCGGCGTTCGCATCAAAAGTATTGGCTGTTAAAATTGTTCCTGTTAAATATTCGTCGCCCTGATCATACGTCCTGGCATCATATAATTTTACACGGTATTGTTTTAGTCCTCCGGATAAACCTAATGCCAGTTTGAGCTTTTTGTTTAACTTAACGCTATAGGCAAACGTAAGATATCCTGTATTTGAAGTCATTAATCCGGTTTGATCAGAGTTTATCATTCCTCCAATCGATGCATTTTTTAATTTTTTTAGCGGACCATACATAGAAAGCATATATGTTCTAGGAGAGCCTTCAAATCCAACCCATTGGTTGCGATAAAACAAATTGGCTTGAATATAATCTTGTGAACCTATGACTCCTGAATTGTATGCGTAAGCATTAAGTAAATAATTGGAGTATAAATTTTGTTGTTGCGCGCTTAATGAAGAAGCGCCGGTCGCTAACAAAACGATTGCTATAATTTTGTGTATCTTCTTCATTATTTCATTATTAAAATGGTTCCTTTAAAAATATTTTCTTCACGATTTGGATCGTTCAGATTAATGATGTAGTAATAAGTTGAGACGGGAAGTGGATTACCTAAGTAAGTTCCATCCCACGGTATTTCATATCCCTTCGAATAAAATAATCGTTCACCCCATCGGTTGTAAATTTCAATTTCCGCATTCGGATAAAACGCGTTAATGAAATCCAATCGCCAGATATCATTCTTCTGGTCGCCATTTGGTGAAATGGCATTTGGTATCAACTCATTAATTTCTTCTTTAATATTATTGATAGAAATTGTTTTGGAGCTTGTAGCCGGGCAACCAAACTGATCGAACACTGTTTGAACGATTGTATAGGTACCGTTTGCCATATATGTATTTACAGGATTTTGGTTTGTACTCGTATTTCCATCACCAAAATTCCAAGTCCAGGCCACGGAATTTTGAGAAACATCCGTAAAGGTTACAATGGTAGTTAAGTTAATTCCTGCATTATAATTTAAAATAAATCCTGCAACCGGTGGTGGTGTAATATTGATGGATTTGATAATTGTATCCTTACATCCGTTATTAGAGGTTACTATATGGAAAATCGAGTAAGAACCCGGACCACTAAATACTACGGATGGATTCGCTATAGATGAAGTTGGCAACGGTGGCGGTCCCGGATCATTAAAATTCCAGAAAAATGATTTTACAGTATCCGGAGATGCAATAGAAGAACTGTCTTTAAAATTAATTTGCAGGAATGACCCAAAACAAGAACGTGAATAAGTAAAATCTGAATTTGGCAAATGATTTACTTTAACCACTTTTGTTGTGGTATCATAACAGTTAAATGAATTTCTAACAATTAATTGTGCTGTATAAGTTCCTGAAGTTGTATAGGTATAAACCGGACCACTAACGGTTGACGTCCCTCCGTCACCAAAACTCCAGTTCCAGCCAGCTAAAGTACCTGCAATTGGCGCAGAGAAATCGATGAATGTTGTTGCCTGGTTTAAACACACTACATTAGAAGAAAAATTAGCAAAAGGTTTGTCTTTGAAATCAATTCTAACCTGATCGCTTACCGATAAACAATTACCATTGTTTGTAGACGTTAAGTTGAGTACAACAAAGCCTGCTGAAATTTCCGCAGGAGTGGGAATATACGTTGGTGTTAAAACACTGTTGGAAGGACTAAAACTTCCTCCTCCTCCACTCCATGTTCCGGTAGTAGTTGCACCGCCGATAATTCCGGTTAATTGAACAGCACTGTTGTTTTTACAACTAAATAAATCCGGACCTGCATTCACATTTGGTGAAGGAGTAAAGAACACTTGAATACTATCCTTCACAGGAAAACAATCTCCATTATTAGTAGAAATTAAATAGATATAAATACTGCCGCTTGCAATATCTAATGGGCTTGGTAAATAATTTGTGCTTAAAGCAATATTACTAGGATTAAATATTCCTGTACCCGAAGTTGTCCATTTTCCTGTAGAACTACTGCCGCTTACTGAACCTAATAAAGAAATGGTGGGATTATTTACACATAAACTCATGGTAGTTGGCCCTGCATTTACCAATGGAGGTTTTGTAAAGGTAATTTTAACCGTATCCGTTTCAGCCAAACAAATTCCATTATTAGTAGAAGTTAATACCAGATTTACAGAGCCCGCGGTTGTATCAGCAGAAGATGGTACATAAAAACCATTTAAAACTGTAGATGTAGGTGCAAAACTTCCACTACCTAAGGTAGCCCACTGACCTGTAGATGTTATACCGGATATACTTCCATTTAAACTAACGGTCGCGTTATTGCCGCACTTAATTTGATCAACAGATGCATTTACCAAAGGCTCCTGTAACACAACTAACCTAAGTGTATCAACACGTGAAGTACAGGGGCCTGTTGATGTCAAAATTAAATTTATATAGGGTTTTGAAGCTGTAGCAATATCAAGTAAGCTCGGTACATAGACGTTATTTAAGGAAGTGGTTGGCGATGAGAAAGTACCAAAACCATTATTGGTTGACCAAACACCGGTAACATTTCCTCCTCCTACAGTACCATTTAGTGATAGAGATGTGTTCGAACAAATGGTTGCATCCGGTCCTGCCGCAACCATCGGATAAGAAATCCATTCGGAATGATACGCATAAGAACTTCCAGATGGCGTTGAACCTTGATGCGTTCCGAAACCATAAATATCACCTGTATTTGTAATAATGTTATAAGAACCCACAGGCACTTGTGTTAAATTAAAATTCACACGAGCACCAACTACAGTACTTGATGTGCCGGGAACAATTGTAAACGCGGAAGCAGGAATTAACGAGGCATTTCCATTTAATTGAAAATTACCCTGAAATCCGTTTCTTGTAAACACATTAACAGCAAATGAATCTGCCGAAGTTCTGGTAAAGGAAGTTGAATATGTACCTGCGCAATAGAAATGAGGAACTTGCGCTCCGCTTAATTTACAACCATGACCTGTTACATGAATTACATAAACCGGCTTGGTTGATTTAATGTACGTTAATTCCTGCGTAATATTTGCGCTATATGTTTCTCCGGTATTAATTAAAGTGGAAACGGTTGAAGTTCCGTTTGTAAGTGTAATACTTGTTGAGTTTACAGTAGCCAAAATAAATACCTTATCGTTGCCTGTTTCACTTTTTGTAATGACAAAGTCATTACCGGCATGATTAGAGTTAGTAATTTGATCGGCAATTGTACTTGTACAACCACCATTTACTAATCCTGAAGAACTAACCGTAACAGCAATTGGTTTATCAGCCGATATAATAGAACCCGCTAATTTTGTAGGAGCAGTAGTGGATGTATCTTGACAACTAAAAGACTCTCCTGCATTTAAAATCACAGGGAAAGTAACATCTTTAACATGTCCGATAATATTGGCGCGGGGGGTAATTAATATCGTGGTGTTATTTTGAGAAGCGACAATATCAATCGCTGAAAAAGATTTTGGTGTTGTTGCAGCAGAACTGCGCCATTGATTTTGAAAAGGTGTATAAAAATCGGTACCTAATGATTTTTGACCTTTCAAGCTTATCATTTCTTTGTTGGTAGGAGACTTAATGCAATAAACTGCAGAAACATTTGAACTTGTACTGATATAAATCCCTCTTGTAAGAACCGAATTGGTTGGAGTACTTTCAATAGAAGAAATAAACGGAGTTAAATCAACCGAGTCGACTGAATTGGCAGGAATATTAATGGTTATAGGTGTGAATGCACCATTGGCGGGCTGACGTAGATAAACTGTACTTGCAGAACTATACGTTGTGAAGTACATTTTTATCGGACTTTGTCCAAGGCCTGCAGAAATATCCGGAGCAACAAACCAAAAGGAGGTATCAATTTGAGCATTAACAGATGTTAATCCAAGAACTAATAAAACGAGTAAGTATAGTTTTTTCATACTTTATGCCGTGGGTTTTTTAATTTTTCCCGAAGTTACTGAATTTTATAATTTTTTAACTGTAAGTTATTAAATTACCGTTAATTTTACAAACTTCATGCCAATTAATCGTCAATCCATCGAACCATTTAAGAACCTTGAATTGTTAGCAAAAAAGGTGGTTGAGGGCTTTATTACCGGCCTTCATAAAAGTCCTTTCCATGGTTTTTCGGTTGAATTTGCAGAACACCGTCTTTACAACACCGGTGAAAGCACGCGTCATATCGATTGGAAGTTGTTTGGAAGAACGGATAAATTATTTGTTAAACGTTATGAAGAAGAGACCAATTTGCGCTGCCAAATTGTAATTGACGTTTCCTCATCTATGCTCTTCCCTATTGAAACTGAGAATAATAAACTTCATTTTTCTATTCATGCGGCAGCGGCCTTAAACGAACTTTTAAAACAACAAAGAGACGCAGTTGGATTAACACTTTTCAGCGATAAAATTGAGCTTCATTTACCGGCAAAGGGAAGCCCGTCTCAACAAAAACTTATTTATTCGACATTAGAAGAATTACTTAATAGAAAAGAGCAAAACAAATCAAGTTTAACTGTGAATGCCCTTCATCAAATCGCAGAAATAATTCATAAGAGATCATTGGTAGTTATTTTTAGTGATATGTTTGACAATAATTCTGATAATGAAGAGTTATTTAGTGCTTTGCAACATCTTAAGTATAAGAAACATGAGGTTGTTTTATTTCATGTGAACGATAAATCAAAAGAATTAGATTTCGACTTCGAAAACAGACCATATCATTTTATTGATTTGGAAACAGGCGAACAAATCAAACTAAACCCGAAACAAATAAAGGATAATTATATTGCTACAGTTCAAAAATTCACAACGGCTTTAAAGCTTAAATGTGGCCAATACCACATTGATTTTGTGGAAGCTGACATAAATGAAGGGTTTAATAATATTCTTTTAACCTATTTAATTAAGCGGAACCTAATGTCAAAATAAGGAATTACTTTAGGTTATTTGACTTAAATATTTGATTTTCAAACAATTATTTAATAGACTACTAAACTATTTTAGGTCGAACTTGTCGATTTTTTTTATATTTTTAGAAACTTATTTTGAATCAAGTATATAACCAACTTATATCCGTTTTAAAACGTTCTGTTATTAAGAACGAATTATTATCATTAATTAACATTTAACAATCAAAAAATATGAAGTGTTTCTACCGTAACCTTGTTGTAGCTGTTTTGTTTTCGCTACTCGTTCCTTTCAAAGGTTTTGCAACTCACATTGTGGGTGGTACAATAACTTACACCTATAATGGTGGGAATAATTATACCATCATGCTAAAGCTTTATCGTGATTGTACCGGTATTGCTTTCCCTGGTTCTGCAACAATAAATGTTCTTCAGGCAAACGGTAGCGTCTTTGCTCCCAGTAGAAACTTTACATTACCCGGCGGAACTATCACTAACATCCCTGCCGTGTTACCTCCTTGTGCAACTTCACCAAGTGTAACGCCATGCGTTCAGGAACGTATCTATACCGCTACTGTTAACTTAGCGCCTTCACCGGGTGGTATGCACTTATACTACAGTTTATGCTGCCGTAATCCGAGTATCCTAAACATCAATACTCCAGGTGCTGTTGGAGAAACTTTCTACTGTTACATTCCTTGTTATTTCGATACTTGGAAAGAGGATTTTACATTACCTGCAGGAACAACTGTTGACGCGGGTGCAACTGCTTGGACTCGTTCTTTTGGTGCCATTGCCCCTGCTTCAGCTCAGGTTAATGCTGCCGGCGAATTCGAAGTTACCGGCGCTAATAATGGTCGTGCAATCTGGGCTTCTCAAGTAGTTAATATTTCTTCCTTCGCTAATGGTGTTAACATGAGCGTTAATACCAGAAGAGCAGGCACTATGGCTAATGGAGACTCTCTTAAAATATTTTATTCATTAAATGGTGGTCCTAAAACTTTATTCGCTGTTAATGGACAATTACTTGGAAACTTCGTTTCTCCGGTATTTTCTACTCAACCGGGTTTAATTGGAAATACTATTCAAGTGTTCATTCATTACACGTTTAATGGTACATCGCCGGCATCAAAAATTTACGCTAACGATATGGTTACTATTTACGACAATACGTTTGTTCCGAATAGTAATCCAAGTTTCGCCAACTTACCTCCATTATTCTTATGCTCAACCAACACGTTTTCTGTAAACCAAGCGGCAACCGATGGAGATGGTGACGTTTTAGTGTACTCAATGTATACGCCATATAACGATGCGCCTGCTCCCACTTTCCCAAATAATACGGCATTCATTCCCCCTGTAACATTTATCCCTAACTATAGTGCAAACAGTCCTTTTAACTCACCTGCTCCTGCTGTTACACTTAACTCATCAACCGGTTTAATGACAGGTGTGGCTAATACTAACGGACAATTCGTATTTGGTGTTAAGGTTCAAGAATACCGTGCCGGTAAATTATTAAGTGAAACGGTTCGTGATTATCAAATGAACATGGTTACTTGTCCGCCATTTGTTCCGCCACCACCAACTGCCGGTGCGAACACACCGTTATGTATCGGACAAACTTTAAGTTTAACAGCAAGTCCTGTTGCCGGCGCTACTTACACTTGGGCTGGTCCAAATGGATTTACTTCAACTTTACAAAATCCAACAATCTCTAACGTTACTGCATTAGCGGCCGGTGTATATACTGTTCAAGCCATTGTTGCGGGCTGTGTTGGTATTGCAGGAACCGTAACTGTAACAATTAATCCTAATCCAGCTGCACCAACAGCAGGCGGTACATCTCCTATTTGTGTGGGACAAACTTTAAGTTTAACTTCTAATACTGTAGCAGGTGCAACTTACAATTGGTCAGGGCCAAACTCATTTACTTCTTCTGTACAAAATCCAACTATTGGCGGCATCACTTTAGCAGGAGCCGGAACTTATTCCGCAACGGTTACTGTATTGGGTTGTACAAGTCCTCCGGGAACTGTCAACGTCGTTGTAAATAACACTCCAACCGTTTCTACTCTTACCTCTAATTCGCCTATTTGTGCAGGACAAACATTAAGTTTAACCGCGAATGCGGGAGGTGGAGCTACTTATTCATGGACAGGTCCAAACTCATTTACATCCACAACTCAAAATCCTACTATTGTAGGTACAACAACACTGGCAAGTGGTATATATTCAGTCACAGCAACAGCATTAGGTTGCGTGAGCGCCACCGGAACAATTAACGTTTTAGTAAATCCAATTCCTGCGTCACCTACACCCGGAAGCAATTCACCAATTTGTACAGGTCAAACGTTAAGCTTAACTGCTTCTTCAGTTGCTGGCGCTACTTACAATTGGTCAGGACCAAACTCATTCACTTCAACAACACAAAACCCAACAATACCGGGTGTTTCTGTTTTAAATGCAGGTACGTATTCTATCAGTGCAACATTAGCAGGTTGTACGAGCCCTGTTACAACCTTAAGTGTTACCATTAACAATCCTCCGATTGCACCAACAGCAACAGCGAATATTCCTGTTTGTATAGGTGGGAATTTAAATTTAGGTGCTTCGACAATTGCAGGTGCAACTTATAATTGGGTTGGACCAAATTCATTTACCTCATCTGTTCAAAATCCAACTATTACCGGTGTTACATTGCCTGCAACAGGAGTTTATTCGGTTAATGCCAATGTGATGGGTTGTATTGGACCAATGGGAACTGTTAACGTTGTAATTACTCCGTTACCTCCATCACCAACTGCCGGAAGTAACTCACCGTTATGTTCAGGACAAACATTATTCCTAACAGCTTCATCAATTGCCGGAGCCAGTTATAACTGGACAGGGCCAAATTCATTTACGGCTAACGTTCAGAATCCATCAATCGTATCAACATCTTCATTAGCTACAGGTGTATATTCTGTAAACGCTATTGTTGGTGGATGTGCAAGTCCGTCCGGTACTGTTAACGTATTAGTTAACCCAACTCCTCCTGCTCCAACACCAGGAAGTAATTCTCCATTATGTGAAGGCCAAACACTTTTGTTAACTGCTAATCCGATTTTATTTGCAAGTTATAACTGGACAGGACCAAACTCGTTTACTTCAACAGCTCAGAATCCTACGATTGCTGCAACAACAACACTTGCTGCCGGAGTATATTCGGTGAGTGCCTCTGTATCAGGTTGCGTTGGCCCAATAGGAACGGTAACCGTTGTAATTAATCCTACTCCTGCACCGGTGACTCCTTCAAGTAATTCACCTTTATGTTCTGGTGGTACTTTAAGCTTAACAGCAAATACAATTGTTGGTGGTGTTTACAGCTGGACCGGACCAAACACCTTTACATCAAGTGCGCAAAATCCAACTTTATCACCAGTATCCATTTCTGAAAGCGGAACTTACTCTGTAAACGTAACAGTTGCAGGTTGTACCGGATCTTCAGGAACAGTAAACGTGGTTGTAGACCCTCCTGTACCTGCACCAACTTTAGGAAGCAACTCTCCGGTTTGTGAAGGTCAAGATATTTTATTAACTGCTTCTAACATTACTGGCGCAACGTATAACTGGACAGGACCAAATAGCTTTACTGCTTCTGTACAAAACCCTACCGTTACGCCTACAACAACTTTATCGGCCGGTGTATATTCGGTGCAAGCTAACGTTTCCGGATGTAATAGTCCGGTTGCGACAATTACCGTAGCAGTGAATCCAACACCTGCAGCTCCAACTGCCACTGCTAACTCACCGTTATGTGAAGGTCAAACACTTTTATTAAGTGCTTCAACAGTTACAGGAACAACTTATAGCTGGACAGGCCCTAACTCATTTACTTCAACCGTTCAAAACCCAACCATTGTAGCTACAACTTCATTGGCTGCAGGTGTTTATTCAGTAAATGTAACTTCAGGTGGTTGTACAAGTTCAAATGCCTTAGTTACCGTTACAGTAAATCCTTTACCGGATCCTGTTATTGCCGGAAGCAACTCACCGTTATGCGTTGGTGCAACTTTAAGCTTAACGGCTTCAAATATTACAGGTGCCGTTTATAACTGGACTGGACCAAATTCATTTACTTCTTCTGTTCAGAATCCAACTATAACAAACGTGACTTTACTTGAATCGGGAACCTATTCTGTAAACGTAACAGTTGCAGGTTGTACCGGAACCAGTGGCACAGTAAGTGTATTGGTTAGTCCGCCAGTTGCTGCACCTACTGCAACCGCTACTTCACCAATTTGCGAAGGTCAAGACATTTATTTAACCGCTTCTACAATTACAGGAGCAACATACAATTGGACCGGACCGAATAGTTTTACGGCCGCTGTGCAAAATCCAACAGTTACTCCAACAACAACTTTATCAGCCGGTGTTTATTCAGTTCAGGCAACTGTTGCAGGTTGTACCGGTCCTTATGGAACTGTAAGTGTCACTGTTAATCCAACACCTGCTCCACCAACATTAGGTGCTAACTCTCCAATTTGTGCCGGACAAACATTAAGTTTAACTGCAACATCAGTTCCTGGTGGTACTTATAGCTGGACCGGCCCTAATAGTTTTACAGCCGCAACTCAAGATTCAACCATTATGAATGCGACTACAGCTGCTTCCGGTGATTACTCTTTAACGGTAACTTTAGGTGGATGTACCAGCACTGTTGCCATCATCAGTGTAACAGTTAACTCAACTCCTGCTGCTCCAACTGCCACTGCGAACTCACCGTTATGTGTAGGTGCAACAATTAATTTAGGAGCGTCTGCGGTTGGTGCCACTACGTATAGTTGGACCGGACCTAACTCATTTACATCATCAGTACAAAACCCAACCATAACAAACGCCTCAACTTTAACTGCCGGCGTTTATTCGGTTTATGCGACAATTGGATCATGTGATGGCGCAGCAACAACCATTACTGTAAATGTAACGGATCCTGCCGTTGTTTATGCAGGGCCAAATGACACTATTTGTGCAAGCGCATTAATTTTACCTTTATCAGGAACTGTGACACCAGGCTATAACACAACTTGGACCTCACTTGGTACAGGAACCATTGCCAATACAAGCAGTTTGATTACAACTTACACAATGAGTAGTAATGATACCATTTCAGGTAGTGTAACGTTTGTATTAACATCATCAGGTGGTGGATGTGCTAACACGTCAGATACAGTCACATTTATTGTATTAAAAGGACCTAATGTATTTGCGGGTGCCGATATAAATGTTTGTAAAAATGCGGTTATACCATTAAATGGAAATATTACCGGTGTAACTAATACTGGTTTCTGGACGACTACCGGAAGTGGAACATTTAACCCGAATAACACGACATTAAATGGATTCTATCAGCCAAGCTCAAGCGATACGGCAAGTACAGGTATACAACTTATATTAGAATCAACAAACAATAAAGGATGTGTACCGGCAAGGGATACCATTAATGTTAACTTCATTAATGCTCCATCCTCTGCATTTACGTTCACAAATGCCTGTGCAAACCAACCGGTATCATTTACTGATATTTCTACACCTGTAGGAACTGTAACATCGTATACTTGGAATTTTGGCGATGGCTCAGGTACATCAAACAATCAAAACCCAACCTATACATATACAGTAGGAAATACCTATACGGTTACATTAATCACTTCTAACTCTGCAGGCTGTACAGATACTGTTCAACAGCCTGTAACTGTATTTATAGCTCCGGTTGCCAACTTTACTTTTAGTAATGTTTGTGTAGGCACACTTGGTACATTTAACGATGCATCAACGGTTAGTACGGGAAGTATTACAAGCTGGTCGTGGACTTTTGGCGATGGCGGAAGTAGTACATTGCAAAACCCATCCCACACTTATACAACATCAGGAAGCTTTACCGTTAATTTAACTGTTGTTTCAAGTAATGGCTGTACAGGTACCATTACTCAAACAGTAACTGTAAACCCTAAACCTGTTGCTGACTTCTCGATGTCGGGTAATCCTGTTTACTCAACTGATGTAGTTACTTTTACGGATCTCAGTACACCAACAGGCTCTATCGTTGGCTGGAACTGGAACCTAGGTGACGGTACAACTTCAACCAATCAAAATCCTCAATATTATTACGATAACAATGGAGTATTTACAGTACAGTTAGCAATCACAGATGCTAGCGGCTGTATGGACACCGTTAGTAAGGAAATTATTGTTGTGTTATTACCTCAGGTACCAACAGCCTTTACACCTAACGGAGATGGTCATAATGACTTCTTATTTGTAAAAGGCGGACCATTCCAAACCTTATTCTTCCGTGTTTATAATAACTGGGGGCAACTTCTGTTTGAAACCACAGATCAAAAAGTGGGTTGGGATGGAACCTACAAAGGAGAGAAAGTTCAATTAGGTGTTTACGTTTGGGTATTGGATGTAGACATGTTTGATGGAACTCATATTAGAAAAACCGGAGATATTACAATTTTAAAATAATAAAGAACCATGAAGACACTTAAATTATTATTAGCCATCCTCGTATTATGGAGCAGCGGTATGAAGTCGCAAGACTTCCATTTATCGCTATACGATTCGGGACCTCTGTTTTTGAACCCTGCAATGACAGGTGTTGTAGACGCAACTGCACGTATTCACGCGCAATATCGTAACCAATGGAGTTCAGTTGCATACAAACCATTCACTACTGCCATGATAAGCGCAGATATGCCGCGCGACAAATGGGGCTATGGTATTCAAATCATGAATATGCGTGCCGGTATTGGTAATTATAATGCATTTCAGGCATTGGTATCGGCCGGTTATGCTTTACCGATTGACAAAGAAAAAGTGCACAACATCACTTTTGGTTTACAAGCCGGAATTACTCAAAAATCCATTCGCGATGATAAATTTTCATTTGATGAACAATACAACACAAAAAATGGAGGTTACTTTGACGAAACCTATTCTAATAACGAAAACTTCACACGTCAGTCACAAATACTTCCTCAGTTAAATGCAGGCTTTATGTATTTCTATACTAAACAACAATCATGGGTGAATCCATTCATTGGAGTTTCAGCATTTAACTTAACCAAACCTCGTGAAACTTTCTTTGATCAAAACAATCATTTACCTATGCGATTCAATATACATTTAGGTACACGCGTAAACATTACTGAAGTATTATACGTGTTACCAAAAGTATTAATCATGTCGCAAGGAAAAGCGTTTGAACAAACGTATGCCGTTGATGGTGGTTATTATTTAAAACAAGGTAAATTATACTTATTAGCAGGTTACGTTTTCCGCGCGAAAGATGCCAGTATTGCAAGTATTGGCGTTAGAAAAGAAAATTACATTTTAAAATTTGGTTACGACTTTAATACATCTTCATTAAAAACTGCCAGCAAAACCCGTGGCGCCATGGAAATAGCCTTCACCTACTTGTTAGCGAAAGAAAAAGTTGAAACCATTAAACATTGTCCGCGATTATAATTTTATGAATACAAAATCTTTTTATTTCATCCTGTTTTTTACAGGGCTGTTTTTTATTGAGTCGTTAGCTCAGTCTAATTTTGCAAAAATTGAGGCGGCCGATAAATTTTATAACCTACGAGATTATGCGAATGCTGCGTTATACTATTCAAAAGTGATTAACGATACAAACGTTAACCAGTCTCGTGTATTACCATACAAAATTCAAATGGTAAACCTCAGCATCATGCCTAAAGAGGAAAAGAAAAAAACTCAATCAGCAAAAACCGATAGCACTTCCAGCACAGGAAAAGATTCTTTAGCTGCATCGCAACCTGTAACTCCTGTTAAACAAGCGCCAATTGCTAACGATAGCACGAAGAAATCGTCGGCAAGCGCAACTACTATTGATCCGAAAAAAGTGTCTAAGTATGATTACGTTTTATATCGCTTAGGATTATCGCATCTTTATAACAATGATTACAACAACGCTTCATTATATCTAAAAAAATGTGTGGAGAGAAATATTTACACTGACGCTAATTATTTCTACGCACTATCATTAATGAATAATAAAAAATATCAGGAAGCTTTAGGTGCATTTGAAGCTTTTGTTTCATCTCCTAATTCCAACGATTCTTTAGTGAAAATTGCACGTAAAAAAGAGGCAGGATGCTATTTGGGCATGGATAGTGCTAAAGTGAGCAGAGAGATTAAAGTTAGCAAGATGGACACTTCAGTTTTCAATAATGGAAATTCCAGCTTCGCTCCTACTTTTTATTCTGCTTCCAATAAGGTTATTTTTACCAGTGCGCGTAAAGGAAATATTGTAATGGATCCAAAACGCCAAGACGCTTCTTATTTATGTGATTTGTATTACACAGAAAAAACGGATACCTCTTGGTCTCCTGCCGTGAATTTCCGCGGACCGGTGAATACAGACGCTCATGAAGGAGCTGCTTTCTACAGTGAAGATGGCTCAATCTATTACACACGCTGGAATGATGTGAATCCAAAAGAAGCATTCATTTATAAATCAAAATCAAACGGCACAATGTTCTTTCAAGGCATGAAGCTTGCCGATAATATAAATATGCCGGGGTATCGTACGATGCAACCGTGTCTAAGTCCGGATGGAAAACTACTTTACTTCTCTTCAAATCGTCCTGGTGGTATGGGTGGTTATGACATTTGGGTATCAACCATTGATGAAAATGGCGTAACCGGTGCGCCTAAAAACTTAGGAGCTCCATTCAACACATCGGGTGATGAAGTAACTCCATTTATTCATGCGGTGAGTGGTACGTTGTATTTTAGTTCTAATGGCTTACCAGGATTAGGTGGATTGGATATTTTTAAATGTGATTTTAACTCAACCGACGGATTATTTGGATTTCCACAAAATTTGAACGCACCATTTAACTCAAGTAAGGATGATGCCTATTTCGTTTTGGACAGAATTAGCGGTACAGGTTTCTTTGCCAGTGATCGAGAAGATTGTCCGGGCGGAAACTGTTATAAGATTTTTGAATTCATGAACAAGCCTATCAAATTTAGTATTGAAGGTATTGTATTTGACGCGCAAACCAATGAGCCATTAAAAGAAGCTTTGGTTAGTATTATTGACGCACATGGTGTTGATGAACCAATTTATGTGGCTACTGATGATCAAGGTAATTATTCGGCTGAATTAAAACCTAAGATGGAATACTTCTTAAAGGCACAAAAAAATAAATATTTTGGTGATGCCGCAAGCTTAAACACCCTTGAAAAAACAACATCTCAAGTGTTTCAGCAAGATTTCTTTTTAAATAAAATCCCGGCCGGTGAAATTGCTATTGACGGAATTGAATACGACTTTAACTCCGCTAAACTTCGTCCGAAAGGCATGGAGAACTTAGATAAGTTGGTAGATTTACTAAATCTAAACGACAATTTAAAAGTTTCCATCGAAGCTAACACGGATAGCCGTGGTAGTGATGCGTATAATTTAAAGCTTTCGATTGCACGTGCTCAATCATGTGTTGATTATGTCATTTCAAAAGGTATCAAGGCAGAGCGTTTAGTTTCTAAAGGCTGGGGAGAAACAAATCCTTTGATAACTGAAGCAGAAATTAAAAAGATGAAGCCAAAAAGTGAGGAGTGGGAAGCTGCTCATCAAAAGAACCGCCGTACAGCTTTAAAAGTATTGGGTGAGTCTGAGATTAAAATTATCAACTCAAGTAAATAAAACGTCACTTAAGAAACCCTCCACATCGGAGGGTTTTTGCTTTTAGTATAAATCGTTTCATTCGTTTGAATATATATGAAATGCTAAACAATCCATCGAAAAATAACCAACAGTATTATTTTAAAACTGCATTTGCACTTTCTGTATTCACCATCGTATATAACATTGCAGAAGGAGCCATTAGTACTTACCTAGGTTACAATGATGAAAGTCTTGCGCTTTTCGGTTTTGGAGCTGACAGTTTTATTGAAACAGTTTCCGGTTTTGGGATACTACATATGGTTATTCGAATTAAAAGAGACCCTGAAAGTAACCGCGATAAATATGAACGTACAGCCCTAAAAATAACCGGCTTCGCTTTTTACGCACTTGTACTTACATTAATTGTTACTAGCATCTATAATATTGTCACTAATCAACAACCGGAAACTACGCTCTGGGGAGTAATCATATCATGTATTTCTATCCTAGTAATGTTGTTGCTAGTGCAACAAAAAACTAAAGTTGGTAAAGCTTTAAACTCTCCGGCTATAATCGCCGATGCAGAATGTACTAAAGTTTGCATTTATATGTCGGTTGTCTTGCTTATTTCAAGTGGCCTTTATCAATTTGCAAAAACTCTATATATAGATAGTATTGGGGCAATCATACTAGCCTATTTATCTTTTAAAGAAGGTCGTGAATGTTTTGAAAAAGCTGAATCAGACAAACACTGTTCATGTGAAAGTGACTGTCATTGATAAAGTGGCTTGCCGGATAATAAATTATCGAACATAATTAAGTGGAAAAAGGTTGGAGAGTTTTATACGGTAATAAAAAAGGCGGTTTATACCGCCTTTTGTTTTAATAGTAATGAATTATTTATTGTTTGATCAACTTAACGCTTCGGGTGATATTGCCATAATCTACCCGCACAAAGTAAATTCCATTTGCACTTTCACTTAAATCTAAATTGTGTTTTCCTTCATTTAAATCGGCTTGATAAATTAATTTACCAACTACATCAGTCACGATTAACTTAGCCTCACGAGGCAATAAAACTGTGAACAATCCATTTGTTGGATTAGGATAAACATTAATGATTTCATCATTAGATCCCACAATAGCAATTCCTGTACATGGAGATACGTATTGCGTTACTGTATCTGTACTTGTACATCCATTCGCATCAGTACCTGATACAGTATAAGTAGTCGTTACAGTTGGAGATTCAACAATTGCTGCTGTATTGGCTGTGGTGTTCCAAGTATAAGTTAATGCACCGGTCGCCGTTAATGTAGCAGATTGTCCAATACAGATTAAAGTATTACTGCTTGTTGGCGCTAATACCGGAGGTGTATTCACAGTAAATGTTGCTACGGTAGCGTTAACACAACCGTTCGCGTCCGTACCTGTTACAGTGTAGTTAGTACTTACTGTTGGAGAAACTGCAATAGCCGCTGTTGTTGCGCTTGTATTCCATGTATATGTATTCGCACCGGTAGCTGTTAAAGTTCCTGTTTGACCAGGACATACCGAACCCGGAGTTTGCGCCACATTTAATGCAGGTAAAGCATTTACTGAAACCGTTGTTACTGCCGTATTTGTACAACCGTTAGCCGCAGTACCAATTACAGTATACGTCGTTTGAGAAGTTGGATTAGCGGTTGTGGATTGTGTAGTTGGCCCTGTATTCCATGTATATGAAGTAGCGCCAACAGCACTTAAAGATACAGTACTTCCGGCACAAACGGTGCCCGGCGAAGAAAACGCATTCACCACAGGCAATCCATTAACAGTAATGGAAGATGTTGCCGCGTTGACACAACCGTTAGAATTTGTCCCGAGTACTGTATAGGTGGTAGTGACTGAAGGGGTAACGATGATGTTACTCCCTGTTGGGCCTGTACTCCATGTATATGTAGAAGCCCCGGAAGCTGTTAAGCTTACCGAATTATTTAAACAGATTACACTGGATGCCGGAGCAACTGTGATAACAGGTAAAGGATTAACAACTGTAGTTAATGTGTTAGAGTTAGAACAGCCATAAGAATCTGTTCCGTATACCGTATATGTTGTTGTAACAGTTGGTGTCACTAAAATCGCCGGAGCCTGTGCACCGGTACTCCATGAATAGGTTGAAGCGCCGCTAGCCGTTAATGTTCCGCTTTGTCCTACACAAATTGCTGTTGGGGCCGACACCGCGGTCACAGTAGGCAATGGATTTACTGTCACTGTTTCTGTAGCTGACTTTCTGCACCCGTTACCATCCGTACCGGTAACCGTATATGTTGTAGTTACTGATGGAGAAACCGCTATAACCTGTGTGGTAGCTCCTGTATTCCACGTATAAGTTAAAGCGCCAATGGCAGTAATGTTTACGTTTTGTCCTGAACAAATTAAGCTCAAACTAGTGATGGCATTTACAACCGGTAAATTATAAACAGTAACACCGGATGTAACCGTATTAGAAATACAACCTGCGGCACTTGTACCCACTACACTATATGTTGTTGTTGAAGTTGGGCTCACTACAGCACTTCCGCCCTGGAAAGTATAAGTTGAAGCGCCGGATGGAGTCATTGTAAATGAACCACCCACACACATAGTTCCACTGTTAACAGAAATAGTTGGATTAGCTACCACCGAAACATTGGATGTTGCAAATGTTTGTGATACGCAACCGGAAGCATTGCTTCCAATTACAGTATAACTAGAAGTTGCAGTTGGTGTTACTACCGCACTTCCACCTTGGAATGTATAAGAAGTCGCGCCACTAGGACTCATCGTAAAAGATTTTCCTGCGCAGATACTTCCGCTATTTACAGATACTGTAGGGTTAGCTACCACTGTAACAACTGCCGTTGCATTTGAAGCGGCTAAACATCCATAGATACTACTTCCTGTAACGGAGTATGAAGTTGTAGTAGTCGGGCTCACTACAGTGCTTCCACCTTGAATAGTATATGTTGCGGCACCTGAAGGTGTCATTGTAAATGAACCACCGTTACAAATTGTTCCGCTATTTACTGAAATGATTGGATAGGCTTCAACGGTTACTGTAATTGGAGTACGACTCGCACTAACAGTACATGTATTTGCTTCCGCGTAATAAGTATAAGTTCCGGCTGATAAAACCGGTGTTACATAAGTTGCACCGGTTGCTAAAGCGGCTCCGCCTGTTGGATTGGCAAACCAACTTAAACTTCCCGTACCACTGATGGTAAGTGTAGTTGTACCACCGGCACATAAAGTTTGATTTGCAACAGGTGTTAAATTAGTTGGTGCATTAGGTACATTACATAATTTTACTAAAAACGCATCATCGTTTCCGCCTGCTGCAGCTTGATGACTTCCTGCGCTTGCAATTACGCCGGCAGCAGAAGAGTTTGTTCTACCGGATAAATAAACATAATTGGTCGCTTCAGCAATACATGATAATCCTGCATCTCCTCCAACTCCACCATAATAAGTACCCCACTGACGAACACCACTCGCATTAAATTTAGCTAAGAATGCATCATTACCACCACCATTGGAAGCTTGATAACTTCCCGGAGTCGCAATGCCGCTTCCCATAAATGTTGATGTTAATCCTGCCATATAAACGTTACCGCTTCCATCTGCGGATACACTTTGTCCTTCTTCATATCCGGAACCACCATAATATGTTCCCCACTGACGAACACCGGTATTATTGAATTTTGCTAAGAAAGCATCGTATCCACTATCATAAGACGGTTGATGACTACCAACTGTTGCAATAGCTGTTCCTCCGGTTGAGTTTGTTAATCCTGTAATCAGAACATTTCCGCTTCCATCCACCGTACAACCATACCCATAATCACTTCCACTTCCGTCACCGTAATAAGTACCGAACTGACGAACACCGGAAGTATTAAACTTTACTAAAAAAGCATCATCATTTCCGCCGTAAGTGGCTTGATGACTACCAACAGTTGAAATGCCGTTACTTGAATTAGTGAATCCTGTCACAAACAAATTACTACTAGCATCAGTAGCACAAGAATAAGCGTACTCTCCACCTGTTCCACCAATATATGTACCCCACTGACGAACACCGGCAGCATTAAATTTTGCAGCAAAAGCATCAAAACCTCCACCGATTGTTACTTGATGACTTCCTGCAGTTGATATAACATTTGCAGTTGATGTTGCAGAATATCCAACGATATAAACGTTACCTGCTGCATCTGTTGCACATGAATACGCAATATCACCACCAGTACCGCCATAATATGTTCCCCACTGACGAACGCCTGCAGAATTGAACTTTACTAAAAAGGCATCATTTGCACCACCACCAAATGCGGTTTGATGTGCTCCTGCAGGTGCGATTAGTGTACTTGTACCAGTTGTAGTGTAACCTGTTAAGAATACGTTTCCTGCTGCATCTGTTTTACATGAATAACCATAATCATTTCCGGTACCACCATAATAAGTTGCCCACTGGCGCACACCGTTAGAATTAAACTTAACAAGAAATGCATCAGCCGAACCACCACCAAATGTAGCTCGGTGACTTCCTGTTGTTGCAATGATAGTTCCGGCACTTGAATTAGTATAACCGGCCATATAAATATTACCCGCTGCGTCTAAACTAGTAGAGTGTCCGTAATCATTACCTGTACCACCATAATAGGTTCCCCACACACGTGTAGCCGGATCGATGATTAACTCTTTGGCAGGATTATAATTTTCGATTTCAAAAGATAAAACATTTTCTTCTACCACCCATTTCGCGTCTAATTGTTTCCCGTCTTGAAAAACAACAGGTGTTCCCTCTTGTATATTTCCTAAGGGCGTAGTTAGTGTTAAGGAGCCGTCCTTTTCTACTTTAATTTTATCTGCACCCTCTACTTCTAATTTAATTTTTTTGTAATCTGCTCCAGGCTTTACTATGTAATCGTACTTCAATGAATTTTCTTTCTGATAATAATGTAAATCAATGTTTGAATAAATATTTCTGTAATAAACATCTTCATACGAATGAACATTCTGAGTCTTCTCAGAACCATTCTCTAAATAATAATTATTTACCGCGGACTTTTGATTTTGCGTCTCTATTGTAAAATCCTTGTTAATCCCTTTCCAATTCATATCTAAGCGATACACCGTAGTTTGAAACGGAACCTTCACTTGAAAATTAGCCGGAGCGTTATTGGATCTTCCTTCCATTTCCGCTAAAGATTTCCAACTATCTACATGATTTAACTGATAGCTTACGCCATTGTTTCTTAAATGATAAACTAATCCATCGTTTGTTCCACTGAATAAAACATCAGGACGTAGGTTGTGGTTTTGATCACTCACCTGCCCCTTATTTTCGGTAAATACCAGCTCATCCTTTACTTTACCTTTTACATCATCAATAGATTTTTTACTATTGGAAGCAAAAGTACCTGTGGCTAAGGAAAAGGCCATTAAACCCAATACGGTTTTAGTGTAGATTTTAAGCATAATTTTCAGTTAAATTAACGGTATCTAATTTAATAAAAATCACCGAAATGACAAGAAGAAAAAAACCGTTTTTGTCGTCTAAAAATCTAAATAAATTGATGGAAGGGGATTTTTTACCTATAAATACCAAAAACCGCCGGGATTTTATGAAAATCAGGCTTAGGTGTCTGCTTCCACATTTTAACCGATTTTGATACAAGTTTTTCAGATGATGAAGTAAGGTTAATTCCAATAAATAAAAGCGTTTCTGGTTGCAAGGTTTGAATTAAATCATCGAAAAGTTGGCCGTTCCTATATGGCGTTTCAATAAAAAACTGCGCCTGATTACTTTTTAACGCCAAGCTTTCAAGTTCCTTTATTCTTTTGCTGCGTTGCGGTTTTTCAATGGGAAGATAACCCACAAAAGCGAAATTTTGTCCGTTAAAACCACTTGCCATAATACTCAAAACAATGGAGCTCGGACCTATTAACGGTTTAACAACAATGTTTTTCTGATGCGCTAATTTTACAACATCCGCTCCCGGATCAGCTATGCCCGGACACCCCGCATCACTGAGTAAACCAACATTTTTTCCCTCTATTAATGGCTTAATTAGTTCAGAAACTGAGTTAGATTTAGTGTGTTCATTCAGCTCCGCAATTTCAGCTTTAGAAATATCAGCGTAATTACATTGTTTTAAAAAACGACGGGCATTTTTTGCATCTTCTGCAATAAAATTGGTAAGAGAATTAACCAGCTCAGAATTATAATTTGGAACAACCAAACTTAAATCCGTTTCGCTGATGGGAACAGGTATAAGATATAAAGTGCCTGATGGCATGATTTACTTTTGCACGCTTTCTTCGGCGTATTTAGCCATAAATTCCATAGCCTTCTCAACCATTTCTGCGCTACCTAAAAACAACGGCGTGCGTTGATGCAATTCTTTAAGGTCCTTCTCCATGATGCGCGTTTTACCGTCGGTAGCTTTACCTCCCGCCTGCTCAACAATAAATGCTAATGGATTACACTCATACAACAAACGTAATTTTCCATTCGGAGATTTTGTAGTTGTAGGATAAATGTAAATACCGCCAGAAATTAAATTGCGGTGAATATCTGCAACGCCTGAACCAATGTATCGAGATGAATATGGACGATTGGTTGCTTTGTCTTCTTCCTGACAATACTTAATGTATTTTTTTACACCATCAGGGAAATGCAAATAATTTCCTTCATTAACGGAATAAATATTTGCGTTCGCCTTAGTTTTCATGTTTGGATGTGATAAACAAAATTCACCAATACTTGGATCTAAAGTAAATCCGTTAACACCCTTTCCGGTGGTATAAACCATCATACAAGATGAACCATAAATCACATAACCTGCGGCAACTTGCTCGGTTCCTCTTTGCATGAAATCTTCAATCGTACCGGGACCACTTAACGTAACACGACGGTAAATTGAGAAAATTGTACCAATGGAAACATTCACGTCAATATTCGAAGAACCATCTAAAGGATCGATAGCAACAACGTATTTTGCGTTTTTTGAAATCTCATTTTCAATTGGAATAATATCTTCATTTTCTTCGCTGGCAATGGCACAAACTTCACCGCCGGCTTTTAACGCCGCAATAAACTGTTCGTTCGCGAATACGTCTAGTTTTTTTACTTTTTCCCCTTGAACATTTGTATCGCCGGTTTCACCCAAGATTTCTGCCAATCCCGCTTTACTTACTTCACGGTTAACGATTTTGGAAGCAATACCTATATCTCTTAATAATCTGGAAAGTTCGCCTTTAGCGTAAGGAAAATCGGCCTGTTTTTCAATAATAAACTGACCTAAAGTTTTAACGTTCATAGAGGTTAATTTGAATTAATTCAAATGTATTAAAATACTTGGTAAACTGAAAAGGATTTAGATGAAAGTAGCAGAAAATAAGACTACTTATTTTGTGTATTCCTCTTTTAGAAACTCTCGCCAATCGCTAAGGTTAGCAATAACCTGTAACTGACGATATTGCTGGTGGAAATCAGCTTCATTTTCTTGCGCGTTTAAGATTTTTATTCGGTAATTATCAAAGGTAGAGAGAGCAAAACGCTCTTCAGGGCTTAATTTAGCTCCACTAAACTCCTTATCACGTAAATCATTAATACTCTCAACTAATCCGGAGCCAAGTTCCTTTGAAAAAATCTTTTTTAATAAATCGCCTTTGAATGACATATTTCACAAAAATAGCTATAATAGAAGGCTTCAAACTTTATGAAGAGATTGTATTATCAACATTTTTATGTTAATTCGTTTTGGGAAGACAATTGAGAAAAATTCTCACATATTATTTTTTGTTCGTTTTACTCTATTCGAGCGCACAATCCTTTGGTTCCAGATCGGCAGCCGAAAAAAAATGGGCCGTATTTCATCCCTTCGCTGCACTCAAAGTGCGGAAAATTTACAAAGAAGCGAAGCCAATTTATGAGCAGCTAAAACGCAAAAATATGCCGGACAGCTTTGATAATGGCGGGAAATTAGACGCATTCCGTCATATATTTTTCATGGCCGCTTTTGCCCAAAAAGTAAAAGCGAAAAAAGTCTTGAAACTCGGTATGGCGCACGAGAAAGGAAATTATAAGAACTTTTTGAAAGCAAAAAAAGAAGACGGCGAATTAGCGGATAGCCTGTCAAGCGTTATGGATTTACAAAATAATTATTTAGGTATTGAAACAGGAATAAAGTACAAAGAAAAAAATCCGGAAGAATTAAGTGCTATTTGTCTGACTGCTGTATTAGCCGGCAACGCGGTTTATTTTAAACGTGATAAAAATGGCAATTACCTCAAATGCAACGGCGAGTTGATTGATTTGAAACTCTACACTAAAAAATGGTTTATTCCGAAATGCTTAATTAATACGAATGAGAACTAATTACATTTTCTCTAAATGATGATTCGTTAGTTTGCAATTAATCCACTCATCATCCAATACAGAATTATATTTTTTATAGAAGTTAATCGCCGGTTCGTTCCATTCTAAAACTTGCCATTCCAATCGGCGTACCTTTTCGGCTTTGGCTACTTTAACAATTTCATCAAACAACAGCTTGCCTATACCCTTGCCTCGTTGTGACTCCGTTACAATGATATCTTCCAAAAACATGCACTTACCTTTCCAGGTTGAGTATTTGTAATAATATAAAGCAATTCCGATTATTATTCCGTTCTCTTCCGCCACAAAAAAATCAAACACCTTGTTTTTTCCAAAGCCCCAGTTTTTCATTTCTTCCACACTTACTTCTACCTCATCAGGCGCTTTTTCGTACGCTGCTAATTCCTTTACTAATCCAACTGCCGCGGAAATATCCGATTCGGTGCCTCTTCTTATAACAATGTTACTCATGATTTATAAAATTCTTTATACACTATTTTTTGCAGAATTCTTTTTATAATTAATTCAGCCATTATGGAAACTAGATCTTCCTCAGGCTTAAACGTACTCAACTTTTTTAATTGCTGTTCACTGATATCAATTCGATACAGTAATTCGTTGATTTTTGAAGACGTGGTTTTAGAAATTTGAGACAACTCTTTTACTAATCTCGCATGAATGGAATCATAATTGGCAGTAAGTGAAGCAGAAAATTCTCCATTCACACCGCAAGATTCAAAGTCTTTTTGTAATTGTTGTTTGAATTTCTCAAACAAATCGGGTTTTGATATCCCTGTAATTATATCCGGAACCTGATCACTCATTATTTTTTCAATAATAAACGCTCTACCGGTTTTTTATTTACGATGTGAGATTGTACAATTTCTGTTACATCTTCCTTTTTTACTCCTACATAAAAAATGCCTTCAGGATAAACAGCAACAGTTGGACCGAAATCACAAATTCCCAAACACCCAGCGCGTTGTGCCCGGATATTCAAGTTTACATTTAAGTCTTTAATTTGTTTTTTAAACTCTGTTACCAGATCTAATCCATGTGCTTCTCCGCAACTCAATCGTTCTGTTCCTGTGCGTTGATTGGTGCAAACAAAAATATGTACATCAAATACCATGCTTTAAAATTAAACAAATAAGCACGGATTGAAAACAAAAAATCCGGGCTAAACCCGGATTTCTGTTTCATTTATTTCCCATCCCCATGAGGTTTAAATGAAAGTTCTACTAACTAACAATCACTAGAACTTTAGTCCTACTGTACAAACAAAATTCGTGCCAGAAAATTTAATATCGCTCCTGTTTACGTATTTAGGATTATACATGTAATAATCTTCATTATACATTTGCCTTACTAATCCGAAATCAAAGGTCCAGTTATTACTTCTAAAACCAATTCCTCCACTATAAGAATTTCTTACAAATTTTCCGGTAAATGTATCGCCAAACGGACTACCAAGAGATGCGTAACCCAAACGAATTACAATTGGATTTAAATTAATTTCTGTTCCTACTCTAATGTTGTGAGCCGTTGTATACTTATCGCTAATGGTATTATTTACATCGCTAAATGCGCCGGCTTCCGAACCTAAGATGGTAGCTTGTCCGTAATTCACACCTTCATAATCCAATCCTACAACAAACATTTTCTTATAAATAAAACCTAAACTGGCGCCATAACGCATTGGCGTAATGATAACATACTTATACACGCCGCCATTTTCAGGAAAGGTAAAATCATACGAATCGCCTTCATCAAATTTTGTCGTCATTTTATAACTGTAAGTATCAGTCAGATTTAAAACAGTTGGTGTATGATAGTGTGCGCCCACACGAAGAAACTCATTGACACGATATAATATTCCAAGCTTCAAATTATAACCACGACCCGAAGTTTTATATGTTTCGTTGTACGACATGGATTCAAACCCTCCTAAACCGGGGTAATAATACACGTTATAATCATAAGACGTACTAAATGTTGAACCATTATAATTGATGTAAAGAGAATCTTTATCGTCACTTTCAGAATAAGTTGAAGAATGATTGTAACTGATGGATGGAATTCCCAAACTGGCGCCAATGTATAACTTGTCTTGATATCCATAAGCATATGCAAGGGCAAACTCATTCATTCGTCCTGTTGTTTGGATATACTTACGCTGATATAAATTAAATTTATCATTCGTGAACGAATAATATTGCCCGTCAATTGTATCCAGCAAATAGGTATTAAATGCAAGTCCGCTATAAGAAGGATCCAGATTATTTGGATTTGCATTTCCGGCATTAGCCAATAAATCGTTTGCAATAGATTTATTTTGAGAATATCCGCCAAGGGAAATATTCTGATTAAAATTGGCTAATTGATTAAACGCAAATCCAACGGAATGACGGTTATCTTTATTCTGTGTGCCTTCCCATGCCGCCACCATTCCTAAACCATTAAATAAGAAACCGGGTTTAAAGTTCTTCAACTCGTTTCCATTGTGAGTTCCGGTGATGGTGGTAAATCTGAGTCCCGGTGAAATATTCATCTCACCTTTACGATAAACACCAAGTCCGGCCGGATTCTGACTCATACAACTAATGTTAGCACCTAAGGCTCCGAACGCACCGCCCATGCTGATAAAGCGAGCAGTACCACCAATATTTGTTTGCGAATAACGCAAAGCATCCAAATCGTTTTGAGCAAAGCTGTAGCCGCTTAACAATGCCAGAGCAATTGCAAAATATTTTGTTTTCATAATAAAACCGAATTAAAATTAACGAGGTCTGTTACTTCCTCCTGAACCTCCGCTTGTGCGAGGTGTTGAACCACCACTGTTACTAGAACCGCCTGAATTGAATCCGCCACTGTTAAAGTTGGGTTGCGAATTATTTTCAAAGCTCTTCTTTGGCGGATCCATTTTTATTGGCTGCTGCTTTATAGGTTCACTTTTTACCGGAGGCTGTTTTACCGGCTGCGTTTCATAGGGTGTTTTTACCGGATTATTTTTTATCGGCTCCGGCGTATAAATTTCCGGACTTGTCGATTTCACATCACGCACCGGTTGCTTTTCCGGCTGATAGGCAGGATTAACTCTCGGTTTAATTTCACCGCTATTATTATTTTCAATTGGCGTTAATCCGGAAGGATTTGCATCGTATGACTTCACAGATTTAACCGGTTTTGAAACCTCAGTAAACTTCGGTGTGTTGGATTGATTCTCTAGTACGTTTTTAATGTATTGCGCCTTAAAACCGTCAGCATTATTCAAGCCGGGATTAGAAATTCGTCCGCTGTTTCCGCCACCATGAGAAGAACGAGGTGCATAGGTTGCCTTACTGTATCCGCTATTCGCGTCTAAACTATTGAAATAACCCCATCCTCCACCGTAGTACGGATTATTGTAACCATAATAAGGGTAGCCATAAAGTCCGTTATAAAAACCTTGATTATAACCGTTGTAATATCCCATCATGTATGGATCGTTGTATCCGAAATACGGACTGTATCCATAAGGATTATATCCATAACCATAGTACGGACTACCCCAGTTGTAACCCATTCCGAAACCGTAAGATGGGCCGCAATAAGATGGTCCCCACCAATTATAGCTCGAATAAATACTCGCTCCGTAATAAGCAGGATTATAGTTATACCAATAATAGTTAGTGTAATAATCGTCGTAGTAACCTAATCCATTCACCGAATTATTAAAACGACGTAAACGCGATGCGTATTGGTAATCGTAATAATCGTCTTTATCGTAAACAGGATCTTTATAAGCAGGATTTGCATCATCCTTCGCCTTTTGTGCAGCTAATTCCTCTTCTTTGCGTTTTTTCTCTTCTTCCTCTTGCTTTTTCTTGCGCTCCGCAGCCAAACGCTCCCGTTCTAACTTTTCTTCTTTAGGGTCAACATAAACATCATCGTTATAAGTCGCCTTTTTCATGTTAGTACAAGCGCCAAATACCAGTGAAGTAATGCCCGCTATGATTATAACCTTTTTCATGTGCTTAACGTGTAATAATAGGTTTAAAAAATTAACTTTGCGCGGAGATTTATTATGTAAATTTACAAAACTTATACCAAATCTCTTGTAATTCACAGATTTTATATAAGTGGTACTTTTAAACAGATTTAGTAACATTAGAATTAACATATTTAACAATACAGTATGAGTAAAGAACTCGCTACACGCGCCGAAGATTACAGTAAATGGTACAATGATTTAGTGGTAAAAGCAGATTTAGCCGACCATAGTGCCGTACGTGGTTGTATGGTAATTAAACCTTACGGTTATGGCATTTGGGAAAAAATGCAACAAACCTTGGATAAAATGTTTAAAGATACGGGGCATGTAAATGCCTATTTTCCTTTATTCATTCCAAAATCTTTTTTCAGCAAGGAAGCGTCTCACGTGGATGGCTTTGCTAAGGAATGTGCTGTTGTAACTCATTACCGTTTAAAAAATGATGCGAATGGTGGCGGCATAGTTGTGGATAGCGATGCTAAATTAGAAGAAGAACTTATTGTTCGTCCAACTTCCGAAACAATTATTTGGAATACCTACAAAGGATGGATTCAAAGCTATCGTGATCTTCCTATTTTAGTTAATCAATGGGCTAACGTTGTGCGTTGGGAAATGCGAACACGTTTGTTTTTACGTACAGCAGAATTTTTATGGCAAGAAGGTCATACTGCACACGCAACAGCTGAAGAAGCTATTGAAGAAACAAAAAAAATGTTGGATGTATACGCTGATTTTGTTGAGAATTGGATGGCTGTTCCGGTAATTAAAGGTGTAAAAACTGCCAACGAAAGATTTGCAGGCGCATTAGACACTTATTGTATTGAAGCTTTAATGCAAGATGGTAAAGCGTTACAAGCCGGCACTTCTCATTTCTTAGGACAAAATTTCGCTAAAGCATTTGACGTAAAGTTTGCTACCAAAGAGGGAAATCAAGATTATGTTTGGGCAACAAGCTGGGGTGTATCTACTCGTTTAATGGGTGCTTTAGTAATGAGCCATAGTGATGATAACGGTTTGGTACTTCCTCCAAAACTAGCACCGCACCAAGTGGTGATAGTGCCAATTTATAAAGGAGATGAGGGATTGAAAAAAGTATCTGAAACTGCGCTACAAATTGTTGCTAAACTTAAAGCAAAAGGTATTACCGTAAAATACGACGATCGTGATACTCAACGTCCGGGATGGAAATTTGCAGAATATGAATTAAAGGGTGTACCTGTTCGTGTAGCCATTGGAGAGCGTGATTTGGCTAATGGAACTGTTGAAGTGGCACGTCGCGATACCTTAAGCAAAGAAACCGTAAAAGCGGATGGCATTGAAAATTACATTGAACAACTCTTAAACGATATTCAAAGCAATCTGTACAAAATTGCTTTAGAACGTCGTACCGCAATGACACATGAGGCAAACAGTTATGATGAGTTTAAAAAACTTTTGGATGAAAAAGGCGGCTTCATTTACGCGCATTGGGACGGCTCAAGCGAAACAGAAGAAAAAATAAAAGAAGAAACTAAAGCTACGATTCGTTGCATTCCTCTAAATAATAAACAAGAGGCCGGCAAATGTATATACAGCGGCAAACCAAGTACGCAGCGTGTGATTTTTGCCCGTGCTTATTAATTTGTTTTTTGTTATCTTTATTTCATGAGCGACTTACTCAACAAACAGCGTCAGCAGATTATAGATTTACTGAAAGAAAAATCAGTAATGAAACAGGATGTGTTTCGTAACACCATTAATGCATTTGGAATGATGCGTGAAGTATGTCGCGAAATAAATAACGATTTAAAATCGGAAGTGGAAAAAATTGACAAGCGCGTATCACTGAATTTTTTTGAAGTGAATCAACAAGCTATGCAATTAAAAGTGGCGGGTGATTTGCTGGAGTTTTACATGCACACAAATGTATTCGAGTTTGATCGCTCGCATCCCATGTTTAAAACCGGTTACATTAAACAAAACGAATATAACTCCTATTGCGGCATTATAAATATTTACAATTTTCTAGCCGATTCATTTACTTTTAATCGTTATAATGATTTGGGCTACTTAGTAGCTAGGATTTTCGTGAACCGCGAAATGCGTTTTTTCATGGAGGCTAAAGGGCCGATCGGTCTAAAACATAATACCTTTTCGGAGGGTCCCTTAACCAAAGAAGTATTGAAAGAAATCATCAATGATTTAATTTTATTCGCAATTTCATTTGATTTATTTACACCTCCATTTGATGCAGTACGCGAAGTAACTGTGAATGAAATGCAGGAAAAAACAAGCAGTGTAAGTTTACGCACCGGTAAACGCTTAGGTTTCGGTTCAAGCGATGACAGTTATAACGAAGATTTAATGGTGTAAGACTCAATGAAAATCAAACCTACATCATTAAAAGAAATTGCAGCGATTATTCAAGCTAAATTTATTGGCACTGAATCGCATCTCATTACCGGCTTCAACGAAATACACCGTGTTGAAGCAGGAGATGTAGTGTTTGTCGATCATCCGAAATATTACGATAAAGCATTATCAAGCGCAGCCACAACCATTATTATTAATAAAGAAGTAGATTGTCCGTCAGGGAAAGCATTGATTCTGCACCCTGAACCATTTACTGCGTTTAATACTTTAACCAGACATTTCAATCCTCTCTCCTACTCTAACTCAAACATTAGTCCGACTGCTAAAATCGGCAGCCATGTTACCATTATGCCGGGTTGCTTTATTGGTAATAATGTAATCATTGGCGACAACACAGTTCTTCATCCTAATGTTGTTATTTATGATCAATGCGAAATAGGAAACAACGTTACCATTCATGCTAACACAACTATTGGTTCGCATGCTTTTTACTTTAAAAAACGCAGTGATGCATTTGAACAATTACAAACTGTTGGGCGTGTTTTGATAAAAGACCATGTTCACATTGGCTCCAATTGTACAATCGACAAAGGAGTCACTTCAGATACTATTATTGGGAAAGGAAGTATTCTGGACAATCAAGTGCATGTTGGACATGATACCACCATTGGAGAAATGTGTTTATTTGCTGCTCAAGTCGGTATTGCGGGTGCCTGTACGATTGGAAATAAAGTCACCATGTGGGGACAAGTCGGCATCTCCAGCGGTATAACTATAGAAGATGGTGCCGTTATTTTAGCTCAATCAGGATTGGGTGAAAATGTAAGTGCAGGACAAACGTATTTTGGTACACCGGCCGGAAAAGCAAAAGAGAAAATGCGCGAATTATTTGCAACGAAACAGTTGCCCGACCTTATCAAAAAACTTTACGATAAAAACGATTAGGCATTCGTTGCCTTTTCGATAGATTGCCATAACAAATCAGCCGATTTATCCCAGGAAAACAAATCTTTTCTCAGTTTTCCTTTCTCGATTAATTCTGATCTTAAGGCCTTGTCGGCGTATAATTTTAGCATGGCATTTTTAATCTCACTCACTTCATACGGATTAACAAAAATGGCCGCGTCTCCTGCGATTTCGGGCAAGCTGGTTACATTACTTGTTATGATTGGAATTTCGCTTTGCATCGCCTCTACTAACGGAATACCAAAGCCTTCAAAATATGGAACGAATGTTAAAGCTAAAGCTGATGCCATCACGTTTGCCAAATCTTCATTGCTTAAACGATTCGTAAAAATTATATCTTCTTTACAGGCCAGCGCATCAATGGATTTATAGATTTCACTCATGCCCCAATATTGCGGTCCTGCTAAAAGTAATTTGATTCCAGAATTTGATTCTTTTTTGAAGGCACCAAAAGCTTCGATTAAACGTGAGATATTTTTACGGGGATGTAATGAACCAACAAACAAAAAATAATCGCAACCCTTCGAAAATTTCGACTTTGTTTGCTTTTTAATTTCTTCATTAACCGATTTAAAATCTGAATTAATTCCGTTGTAAACCACATCAATTTTATCCGGATTGATTTTATAATTGTCTGCGATATCTTTTTTACTATACTCTGAAACCGTTGCAATTCGGGTTGCCTTTTTTGCAAAGCGAGGAAAAAAATAATTATAGTAACGGCGTGTTAATAGTTTTACGTCTTGCGGATTATGTAAAAAATTGATGTCGTGAATCACCGGTAATTGTTTGCATTTGGCACCTAAACTTAAAAAACCATCAGGCGATAGAAACAAATCGGGTTTTAAGCTATTAAGTGTATTCTTTACCGAAAACTCAAACCAGGCGTAATATAAAAACGGATGACGCGCCTGAGGACCAATAATGATTGGTGTAATGTTATCGCTAAAAAGAAATTCGGAGTCAAATGGACGATCAAATAAAAAGACAAAATGCACGTTAGAATGCTTAGTTGTTATACGTTTTAAGGTTTGATAAGAAAACCATCCCATTCCCTCTAACCTGTTTTTAATTAAAAGTCGCGTATTTACAGCTATTTGCACTTGGCAAAGCTATCAAAAAAAGGGTAAAAAAGAGCAAAAAAAAGTTATCTTTGACATCCTGTAAAAAAATGCAGCAAAGGAAGTTCATACTCAATTTAGCCCTGCTAATTATTCTCAACTTGCTTATTAAGCCATTTTGGATTTTAATTATCGATCCGGGTGTTCAATATCAGGTTGGGAATGCGCATTACGGAGAATACTCGGCGCTGTTTATGTTTTCTTTTTTACTTACCATTTTTCTTGATTTTGGGTTAACCAATTTCAACAACAAAAACATTGCACAAAACAATCATTTGTTAAGTAAACACTTCAGCAGCTTATTGTCACTGAAATTTGTATTAGGAATAATTTACATAATGTTAACCATGCTCTGCGCCTATATCGTTGGCTATGATGCACGTTACATGAAACTCCTTTTAATCCTTTGTATCAATCAATTTTTCATCAGCTTTATATTGTATTTGCGCTCGAATTTACAAGGCCTACACCTATTCAAAACCGACAGTATTGTGTCGGTATTGGATCGCTTAATCATGATTTTGATTTGCTTTGCTTTATTCTGGCATTGGTTTGGTCTGGAAGTTGACATCATGAATTATGTATATGCGCAAACCATTGGTTATGGTTTAACGGCACTCATTACATTTTGGATTGTTTTAAAAGAAACACACACGTTTAAATTAACCTGGAATTGGCGTTTCAGCTACATGATGCTGAAGAAAAGTTTTCCATTCGCCATCTTAGTATTATTGCAAACCTTTTATAATCGAATTGATTCGGTAATGATAGAAAGGATGTTACCTGCGGGCGTAGGAGCATCTGAAGCCGGCATTTATGCTAAAGGTTTTCGTTTATTGGAAGCGGCTATGATGATTGGTTTTTTATTCGCAACACAATTACTCCCGATATTCAGCCGAATGCTGGAGTTTAAAGAAGACGTCCAGAATTTAGTAAAACTATCTTTTTCACTCTTAATTACTCCTGCTATTATCGTATCCATGGGATGCGCCTTTTACAGCAACGAGTTATGCCTTCTTATTAATAAAAGCACCGATTCGGCTCCGGTATTCAGCACTTTAATGTTTTGTTTTACAGCAAGTTCCATTTCCTATATTTTTGGAACGCTCTTAACTGCCAACGGAAACTTAAAACAAATGAATATCATGGCCATTTGTGGCATTTTAATTAACGTGATTTTAAATGTGATTTTAATCCCTCAGTTTCACGCCTTTGGGAGTGCGATTGCCAGTGTTACAACACAGTTTATGACTGCTCTTATTCAGGTGTTTATAGCCGTAAAAATCTTCAAGTTTAAAACCAATAAACGCTTACTTATTGCCCTAGTTTTCTTTATATTTGGGGTAGCATGTATAAATTATCTTTCTCTACACCTTACCAAACAATGGATGCTTAATTTCGCCATCATGGTGGCTGCATCAGGACTTTGGGCCTTTGTAACAGGAATTATCAATATCAAATCAGTATTACGTTTTATAAAATACAAATAAGTGAATCAGGCAGACATTAATAATTCATCAGAGCAGCTTTTGATCAAAATCATTAAATGGCGTAAGCCTATTATGATTGCTTCTATCGCGGCTTTTATACTTTCAACCACGGTTGCTTTCTTACTGGCGCCACAGTATAAATCGGTAGCCACTATTTTTCCCACTCGCAGTTTCTCTGTATCAAAATTACTTATTGAACAAAACATAGGTAATCAGGAAGATTATATGCAGATTGGTGATGAAGATGACGCGGAAAAATTATTACAGATTCTTAATTCGGACCAATTAAAAAAACTGGTGGCAGAAAAACATAATCTCTGGCAGCGTTGGAAAATTGAAAAAGACAAATATGCTGAACACTATCTAAAACTTAAATGGGAGAACATGGTTCGTTACAAGCGTACCGATTTTAATTCTCTAAAAATTGAAGTGTATGATTATACCGCTAATGGCGCGGCAGAAGTTGCTAATACCATTACGGATTATGTAGATTCAATTAAAGATAACATGACGCGTGAAGTGGCGAAAAAAGCTTATGCTGTGATTAAAGAAGAATATGAAAATACCGTCTCTCGCATGAACGAATTAGAGGATAGCCTGCAAACACTTCGTCAGCTTGGTGTGCTTGATTATAAAAACGACGTAGAGGCATACACGAAAAGTTATGCCAAAGCCTTAGAAAAAGGAAATTCAACGGGAGCGAAATTATTGGAAGAGAAATTGAATGTTTTGAAAAAATTTGGAGGGGCCTATAATCAAATCAGTGAAAATTTAAGAAAATACCGTTTTAAATTTCCGGTTATAAAAGCTAAATACGATGAAGCGAACGTAAACTTAAACAAATCACTTCCATTTAAATTTGTAGTTGATAAAGCGACGCCAAACGAGTATAAAGCAAGACCTGTGAGATGGTTAATTATTTTACTCTCTACGCTTTCTACCTTCTTCTTAACAATTGTTGTTTTAGCATTAGGAGATAAGTACAAATCTGTTATTCATAAAATTAATTCTTAATACCGTGGAAAATTTCAATACTAAAGAATTGATCGCTGTTTTATTTAAAAATAAAAAAGCCATCATCATTGTCACCCTTCTTGCCATTGTTGCATCGGTAGCAGCTTCATTTATCATTAAACCTAAGTTTAAATCAACTGCGGTTGTGTTTCCTGTTAACTTAAGTCCGAGTTCAGAAGAATCAAACACTGAACAGTTATTGCAGTATTTCAATTCGGAAGAAGTAAAAAACAGAGTGGCTAAAAATTTCGATTTATATAAACATTACGACATCGATCCGAATTATAAAGAAGCTAAGAGTCTTTTTGATTTCTATTTCAAATCGAATGTGAGCATCAGCCCTACTCTTTACGAATCTATAGAAATTACGGTCCGAGATGAATCACCGGAAATGGCGCAGAAAGTGGCTCAGGGCATGATTGATGAGACTAATAAATTCATTATGGAACTTAAACGTGAACGTTTAGGCGAATACATTAAAAACTCACAAAAAGCTATCTCACGCGAAAGCAAAAACATTGACTCTATCAATTATCAAATTAATGAATTAAGAACGAAATATGACATTATAGATGTAGAAGCGCAAGCTAAATATTTAAGTAAAAAACTTTATAATGATAAGTCATTAACCGAATCACAAAAGACAACTTATGAAGGTATTAAAACTAAAAATGTTGAAATAAATAAACTTTGGTCAGTTTACACCGGACAAGCCAAAACAATTACCGATTTCATTGATCAATACGACCGTTATTTATTTGACTACAATAGCGACATCAGTTTCACAAACATTGTATCGAAGCCAAATTTACCTGATAAAAAATATTTTCCGGTGAGATGGATTATCGTTACCATTTCTACTTTATCCGCGTTCGCATTGGCTTGCTTATTCTTCATCTTAACTAACAAGTCGGTTCGAAAAGTTGATTAAACTGAGTAAAATAACCGTATTCTACGCACTTATTTTAACCTACATATTAGGTAACAGCTACGTATTGCTCTTTAAACGCGATATGTTCTATGCCTTTAATCTTTTGCCTATCGCGATTCTCATTTTTTACTGGGCTATTTTTAATATTGAGCGGGTTGTTTACTTGATGGTGTTTTGCACACCCTTAGCTGTTACTTTAAAAAACCTTGGCTTATCGGAAGGCATCGATTTAAGTTTACCAACCGAACCTTTAATGGCGGGATTAATGGTGATTTATTTACTCAATGAGCTGATGTATAAAATCACACCGAGAAATATCCTAAAGCATCCCATTACCATTTTAATTTTCATCCAGCTTTTATGGATGTTTATTACTACACTAAGCAGTGTTGACTTTACTGTATCCTTAAAATACTTGATTGCGCGCTTGTGGTTTGTGTTCAGTTGTTATTTTGTAGGTACGCAATTATTAAAAAACAAAAATAACATCCGTTCATTTATTCTTGCTTATGCAATTCCATTGGCAATTGTTTGTTTAATTACCATCTACCAACATGCCGCATTTAATTTTGACGATAAAATTGCCGATTGGATTGTTTCTCCTTTTTACAATGATCACACAGCCTATGGCGCTGCATTAGCGATGTACATACCGGTTATCATTGCCATGTTGTTTCAAAAAAACACCAGTAATTTAATGCGCATGCTTTATGCCGCTTTAGTTAGCATTTTTGTTTTGGCTATTATACTTTCATTTGCTCGCGCAGGATGGTTAAGTCTTGTTGCAGCAACCGGTGTATTTATCACATTAATGCTTCGTATTAAATTCAGAACACTTTTAATTACAACAATTACGCTTACCGTTTTATTCTTTTCCTTTCAGGAAGAAATTTTCATTGCCTTAGGAAGAAACAACACTGATTCAGAGGGCGATCTTTCAAAAAACATTTCGTCCATGACGAACATTTCAACAGATGCTTCAAACCTTGAGCGCATCAATCGTTGGAGTTGTGCGATGCGAATGTTTTATGAAAAACCATATTTCGGTTGGGGACCCGGCACGTATATGTTTAACTACGCGCCGTATCAAAAAAGCAGCGAACGAACGATTATCAGTACCAACTTTGGAACAAATGGTAATGCGCATAGCGAGTATTTAGGTCCGTTAACCGAACAAGGTGTTTTAGGATTATTAATTGTAGTAAGCATGTTGTTTTCAACCATGTTTATGGGCTATCGTTTAGTCTACACCGTAAAAGATAAAAACATAAAAGCAATTACCATTGGTGTTTTCCTTGGAATCTTCACCTACTTCGTTCACGGATTTTTAAATAACTTCCTCGATACCGATAAATTATCTGTGCCTTTCTGGGGCTTTATGGCTATTTTGGTTTGTATTGATGTGTATCACCGAAATGGTGAGCATACCGAGAGTAATACAGAAACTAACCGCATTTAATGGTTAGTAAAGCGATATCATCCACAAATAAATTCTCGCCTTTAAATTCTTCCGCATAATACATTACTGTATCATTAATAAAGGAAGGATCTGATTTGAGATTTTTACTTATTAATTTCTGCACACTGGTTTCTGTTAAATAATCACCGGCATCATTTAAGGTATCGGTGAGTCCGTCTGTGAAACAAAACAAAGTATATGCTTGAGGAATGTCTAAAATCTCAACTTCAATTTGCGGTATGGTTTCACTAATCCCTAACAAAGTGCATCCCTTAGCCAAGTTTGAAACTTTACCTGAGTTAAACAACATCGGGGGATTATGACCCGCATTAATATAAGTGAGCTGTTTACTCTTTGTGTTTATTTTTCCCAAAAACATGGAGACAAATTTTTCTCCTTTTGCATTATGCCAAACCCTTTTATTCAATTCAATAATAATATCCTTTAAGTTGTGTGTGTAATTCACCAAACTATGAAAGGTTGCCTGAATATTACTCATCAATAAAGCTGCCGCGATTCCTTTACCCGATACATCTGCTACACAAAACATAAATTCATGTAGGTTTAATTGAATGAAATCGTAATAATCGCCACTCACTTGTTGATGTGGAATGTATTTAGCCGCCGCTTTTAATGACTCCGTATTAGGTAATTTATCCGGGAACAACATTTGCTGCATCGTTTGCGCTAATTCCAATTCTTTTTGAATCTGTGCACGCTGAATAGTTTGCCGATACAGTTTTTTATTTTCAATAGATACAACAATAATATTGGTGAGTGTTTGAATGTAGGGCAAATGTTTTATGGCTGCACTCAACTCGAGCTTTTGCTCATTCACATCCCCTAATAAAACATAAGCCAACGGAATTTGCTTATGATAAACCGGGATTACAATTTCAAAACTCTTACTTAAGTTTCCTTTTGTAAAACTGATAGACTCAATTTCTTTGATCTCAAGTAACTCGTTTTCGAACTTGATGTGATTAAACTCTTTACTGATACCATACTTTAGAATACAGGTCCACTCCTTATCAAAACTAAAAAGGACAAGTTTCCCTACCTTGAGTCGGTTTTCTAAGATATCCTGGTAAAGATCGAGTAACTGAGAAGTAGAAAGATTGTTATTGATGGCCTTTGTAATTTCCAACAGCGCATTAAGTTTTAAATCCTTAACGGTTTTTGAAGTGTTGGAAATATGAATTTTTTTATTGGCCAATAGTTAAATGAGATAAACAGCTTCGTTACCTTTTTTTGAGAAATCAGCTTCGATGTGCTCTTGCATAGTTGTTGATAGTGACATTCCCACAAAATCTGCCTTTACTGGATAACGTGAATGACTTCTATCCACTAACACTAAAACATTTAATCGTTTAACAGACGAATCTAAAAACGGCTTAATAGCGTACATAACCGTCTTCCCGCTATTTAAAACATCATCTACAATAATTACCGACTTATTAATGTAATCCTTCTCTGAAAAATCCAACTTAGGTTCGCTGGTCCACGGCTCATTTTTATCGAGTTTAATTTTAGAGAGTTTAATTTTGATATTGGAAATTTTCGCAAGAATCTCTTGCAAACGTTGCGCTACTTTATATCCATTACCATCAATACCAACCAACAAAATTTCCTTTTCGCCGTAATTTTTTTCATAGACTTCATAAGCCATGCGGTTTAACTTACGGCTGATTTGTGTGTGATCTAATATTTTTGTTTTAGCCATTAATGCTTTTTTACAAATTCCTTAATTTTTTGTTTTACTTTATCGTTTGGTTCAACTAACGGTAAACGAACATAGGTTTCGGTAATTTTTAACGCGTTTAAAGCGCACTTGATACCACCAGGATTACCATCAGCAAACAACAAATCAGTAAAGTCCATTAATTTATAATGCAGTTTGCGCGCAGTATCTAAATCATCATTTAACGCAGCGCGCACCATGTCAGAAAAATCCTTTGGATAAGCATTCGCTACAACAGATATAACGCCATCACCACCACACGCAATAATAGGCAAGGTTAAATTATCATCGCCGCTAATCACCAGGAAGTTTTTCGGACGACCATTAATAATCTGCATACACTGCGCCAGATTTCCTGAAGCTTCTTTGATAGCAACAATATTTTTAAAATCCTTTGCTAAACGCAGAGTAGTGTCTGCCGAAATATTAGAAGAAGTTCTTCCCGGAACATTATAAAGAATGATTGGTAATTTGCTTGCTTTGGAAATTGCTTTATAATGCTGATAAATTCCTTCCTGAGACGGTTTATTGTAATAAGGAGAAACTGATAAAATCGCTGAGAAATTTTTCGAATCTACTTTTTCAATTTGTTTTACAATCTCAGTTGTATTGTTTCCACCAACACCAAGCACTAAAGGAACACGCTTTTTATTTTCTTTTACAACACAATCCATCACCTCTTGTTTCTCTTCCTTACTTAATGTAACCGATTCACCGGTAGTACCCATTACTACCAAATATTCAACCTTACCATTAATTAAATGATTAACCAATTTTTTTAAAGCCGGAAAATCAACGGTTCCATTTTTTTTAAAAGGTGTTACAATTGCAACACCTGTGCCTGTTAAATCTAAATTTGCCATATAACAAAAGTAATAAATTAGTTTAGTTGGTCTTAACTAAGCTCAAATATTTTAGAACTTGTTTTAAAAAGTTGCCAATACCATCTGAAGGCGACATAGCAATCGAAATAGTGAAATGTTTACTGTAATCTAAGCCTTCTAAGCCTACCCTGCATTTCGTCTTTATTAGAAGTGTAATTGCCCTCAATGTCGAGTCTCCTTGCAAATCGCCACAAATAACAATGTCGTAATTTTTCTGTTGTAATTTTGTCATTACTTCCTGAACAGGAATATCCAACCAATTCAAGCTTTTCTTATTCAACGAAAGATGCACTTGATTATTTACGGTTATCTTATCGTTAGTGTATGTTATAACATCTACCGGTTTTTGGCATTCGGTTTTAAAAACTTGGGCGGCAGATACTGATGCATTGTCATTAGGGATTACCAGGCAAATGTTTTTTACATCTGCCCAGTTTACCGACTGACTAGCGGAATTTACTTTTTTGAATTCGTTATTTAATACCCAGTTTTTAAAAAAGCCGGCCATAGCACTACACTACCTTAAAATCAGGTTTATTGATTATAGTTAGAAATTTGCTGATAGTTTCATTCATATTCAAATCACTTTTTCCACCGGCTGCATTGATATGTCCTCCTCCGCTAAAATATTCACGCGCGAATTTATTCACATCAAACTTTCCTTTGCTTCTGAAAGATACTTTAATTATCCCGTCCATCTCTGCGAAAAATCCTGAAAATTTAATTCCGTTAATGGATAAAGGATAGTTGACTAAACCTTCTGTGTCACCCTTCTGATAACTGAAATGATTCAATTCATCTTCCGTTAAGGAGATAAATGCTAAATGCTTTTCGGGCATTACCACCATTTTTTGTGATAATGAATGACCCAATAATTTTAAACGATTTGTTGCATAGGTATCATACACCGCTTCATGAATTTGATTTGGAACAGCGCCCTTCTCTAATAAATCAGCTAATATTAAATGTGTTTTGGCGGTAACCGATGAAAAGCGGAAAGAGCCGGTATCTGTCATTAATCCGGTGTATAAACACGAAGCGATTTTTTTATCGATGTGTTTTTTACCTCCCAAGGCTACAATCAAATCATACACCAATTCGCAAGTACTGCAGGCCTTTACGTCATGAAAAACAATTTGAGCAAAAGCATCCGGTTGTTGATGATGATCGATTAATATCTTTGTGGCTTTACTTTTTTCTACCAGTTCACCTAATTTTTCTAAGCGCTTAAATGAGTTAAAATCCAAGGTAAATACCGCATCTGCCTTTTCGATTAACCTGGCCACCTTTTCAGGTTCCGATTGATGATTCAAAACCTTAGCATCACCCGGCATCCAGTGCAAAAACTCGGGATATTCATTTGGCACCACTACGGTAGCCTTCTTTTTCATCTTGGTTAAATAATTAAACAGTGCCAGGGAGGAGCCCATGGCATCTCCATCCGGACTCCAATGTGTAACTATAACACTACTTTTAGCCTTTTTCAGAAGGACTTTCAGTTTATTTACTTCGGTTTTTTTCATTCTTATAACAGACCCTAAAATTACGTTTTATAGAGGGGATTTTAAAACTAAGATATCACCAAAAGAGGCTAAAACCGACTTATTTGGCATATTTGCACAGATACAAGGTAATAAGTATCTTTGCGCCCATTAATTTAAAACCAAAATGGCAGGAAAAATCACATTTACTATGCTTAAACCCGATGCGGTTGAAGCCAACAACATTGGTCCGATTTTAGCAAAAATCAACGAGGGCGGATTCCGCATTGTTGCTATGAAATATTTACGCCTTAGCCCTGAGCAGGCAGGCCAATTTTATGCGGTTCACAAAGAGCGTCCTTTTTACGGAGAGCTTGTTTCTTATATGAGCAGCGGTCCTATCGTTGCAGCTGTATTAACGAAAGATAACGCAGTAGCAGATTTCAGAAAATTAATTGGGGCAACGGATCCAACGAAAGCTGAAGAAGGCACTATTCGTAAAATGTTCGCTAAATCTATTGCTGCAAACGCTATTCACGGCTCTGACAGCGATGAAAACGCAGAAATCGAAGCTAACTTCTTCTTCTCGCAACTAGAACGATTTTAAATAGACTAAAAACCCCTCCAATTGAGGGGTTTTTTATTATACAGATATTAACACAAAACCGTCTAAACAAGACCTTTTTTTAACTTTGTTAACTCTAAATTCTTAACCTTCATGGAAACACTTGAAAAATTAAATGGCGATTATCAAACACAATTAAGTGATTGGATTCAGCATGAAAAAGCAGCGATTGATTTAATCAGCGCTATTGGTAAACTTTGGTTCGAGAAATCAATTGAATTGGTACTTTTCAGAAACCAATTAGTGGATCGCAGCGCCAGTGAAATCATGAACCTTCACTTGTATGCCAAAAATATCGTGAAAAAACCTATCACTGTTAAGGATACAGTTGCAATAGCAAACGAGTTATACAAATCAAATGTTGGACCAAGCAAAATCGATATCGGTCAATTAGCTTATGAATGGCACCAAGAACAAGCTAATTATAAATCCATAACGGATTTCATCAATGATAAATTGAAAAATTTCTTGGGTAATAAAAACAACATTACTCCAAAAGATGTTGTTCTTTTTGGATTTGGACGTATCGGCCGTTTAGCAGCACGCGAATTAATTGCACAAGCAGGTAAAGGTGAACAATTACGTTTAAAAGCGATTGTTACACGCGGAAACAGTGATGATGAAATTGTAAAACGCGCGGATTTATTACGTACTGATTCAGTACACGGTCCATTCCCGGGAACGGTTATCGAAGATTTAGCGAATAAAGCTTTAATCATTAACGGACACACCGTACACATGATTGATGCGAAAAATCCGGAAGATGTTGACTATACAAAATATGGAATTAAAGATGCTTTGTTAATTGATAACACCGGTGTTTTTCGTGATGATAAAGAGTTAAGTCGTCACTTACAAGCAAAAGGTATAGCAAAAGTTTTATTAACTGCGCCTGCAAAAGGAAGCGTTCCAAATGTTGTTTATGGTGTTAACCACGAAAAAGTAGATGTAAAAAAGGAAAATATTTTTTCTGCGGCATCTTGTACTACCAACGCAATCATGCCAATCCTTTATGTTATTGATAAAGAATTAGGCATTGAGAAAGGACACATTGAAACGGTACACTCTTATACTAACGATCAAAACTTACTCGACAATTATCATAAAAAATACCGTCGTGGCCGTTCTGCTGCCTTAAACATGGTAATTACTGAAACGGGTGCAGAAAGTGCTTTGAAAAAAGTATTACCACATTTATCCGGTAAGTTTACCGCTAACTCTGTACGAGTACCAACTCCAAATGTTTCGTTAGCGATTTTAAATTTAAACGTGAACAAAGAAGTGACTAAAGAACAAGTAAACGATATTATCAAGAAGTACGCTTTATCCGGAGGTTTAGTTGAACAGATTCAGTATGCATTTTCTAATGAATTAGTTTCTACAGACATTATCGGTTCTTCTTGTCCGAGTGTATTCGATAGTCAAGCTACTATCATTTCACCTGATAAAAAGAGCATTGTACTTTATGTATGGTATGATAACGAATACGGTTACACCCGTCAGGTTATCCGTTTCAGCAAACAAATTGCAGAAGTACGCAGACCGGTATATTACTAATATCAAAAAAGCCCCGATAAAATCGGGGCTTTTTATTTCTATACTAATACCAATGGCACTGAAATGTTATGACGCACATCTTCAATCGTTGTACCCAGCAAAATATCCTTAAATGTTTTGTGGCCGTGCGTTCCCATGACTAACATATCACATTGATGAGCGCTCACCGATTTAGGAATGGCAGTTTTCGGATTACCATAGGTTAATGCAAGATGACTCACAAACCCTTTTTCTGACAATTGATCTTGATATTTTTTCAAGTATTGATAATCCTGCTCACGCTCCATGTCAAACGAATCTTCACCATAAACCACAGCATTAGTACTTTCTAATACGTGTACGAGTACATACTCCGCATTCTTCCCTCCCAACATTATCGCTTTATTAATAGCCTTATTATCACTACTGCTGAAATCTACAGTAATCGCGATTTTTTTGTACGCGTTTACTTCAGTAAACTCTATTGGTTTAAAATCGCCATGAAAGGTATTTGTTTTAATGTTTTGTTTGCTGATAAATGGAACTATTATAATATATAAGAGCATTAAAAAACAAAACAAACATAAAGGCACCACAGTAAAACTTATCAGCAAAGGACTTTCAGAACCAACAATCCAATCCGTTAATTCATGAATGACCATTTTAATATTCAGACCAATAATAACAAGTGCCGCCACCCAGGAAATAATTTTTTGCCACATTGGAATCACAAATTCACCCATTTTGTTTTTATCGCTCACAAAATGAATCAAAGGAATAACCGCGAAGCCGAGTTGTAAACTCAAAATAACCTGACTTAAAATCAAAAGCTTTCCCGTACTGTGTTCACCCATAATTAAAATGGTGATAAATGCAGGAACAATTGCAATTAACCGCGTTAACAAACGACGAATCCATGGTTGCAAACGTAAATTCAAATACCCTTCCATCACCACTTGACCGGCTAATGTTCCGGTTACTGTTGAGCTTTGTCCCGCTGCAATTAAAGCTACAGCAAATAAAATCGGAGCCAAGGTACTTCCTAACATAGGTTCTAACAAATGATGGGCATCCTGAATATCGCTTACGTTATTCATTCCCTTAGTAAAAAACGAAGCTGCTGCAAGTATGAGAATAGCAGCATTTACAAATAGCGCCAGGTTTAAAGCAACAGCACTATCAATCACATTAAACTTTATGGCTTTCTTTATTCCAACCGGACTCCTTTCGATTTTTCGTGTTTGAACCAAGGAACTATGGAGGTATAAATTATGCGGCATTACTGTTGCTCCAATAATACCAATAGCGATATAAAGTGCTTCATCGTTGGCCAGACCGGGAATAATTCCCTTTACCACTTCCCCCATGTCAGGTTTAGCAATAAGTAATTGAATCAAAAAGGAAACACCAATTAACATAACAAGCGATAAAATGAATGCTTCCATCTTACGGATTCCCTTATTCAATAAAAACAAAAGCAAAAAACTGTCTAAAACAGTAATTACAACTGCCGTTAGGAGCGAAACGTTAGGAAATAACAAATGAATACCGATAGCCATTCCGATTACTTCGGCCATATCCGTTGCCGCTATAGCAATTTCAGCAAGAATATATAAAAAGAAATTAATGAATGAAGGATAACTCTCTCTGCTCGCTTGCGCTAAATCCTTTCCTGTAACTATTCCCAATCGTGCGCAATGGCTTTGTAATAAAATAGCAATAAGGTTACTCATTAGTAACACCCAAATTAAACTGTAACCAAATTGTGCACCACCGGCAATATCAGTAGCCCAGTTTCCCGGATCCATGTAACCAACACTTACCATGTAGGCCGGACCTAAAAATGCAAATAAGCTCTTCCAACGAGATTTTCCTGAAGTAACCACGCTGGCGTGTACTTCTTCTAATGATTTTCCGCTCGACTTTGTCATGATTTTACCTCCACCAAAATATTTAATGCCACTTTATGACTTAAAAATAAACCGTGATTCTTATTCACTTTTACTTTAAGCGATTGATCGTATGAATTCACTTCATCCACTTTTAAATGATCACCCAGTCCAATACCTGACTGCGACAAATATTGAAGAAACTGAGTGCTATGATCACTCACTCCGGTTACAATTAAAACTTGCTTTACTTTTGCCTCCGCCAGAGCAATTGATTTTTGAGCATAGAATTTTCCATTTGCATCCGGAATAGGATCTCCGTGCGGGTCATGCTTCGGGCGACCTAAAAACAAATCCAACTTCTCAATTAATTCGTCGCTGTTAATATGCTCCAATTGTTCGGCGATATCATGCACTTCATCCCATTTAAACTTCAACTTCTCCACTAAAAACACCTCCCATAAACGATGTTTACGCACAACTTTCACTGCAGTTTTACGTCCCTTTTCCGTTAACCTTACTCCCTTGTAAGGCTTGTAATCTATAAATTTCTTCTCTGCTAATCGCTTTAACATATCAGTCACAGAAGCTGCTTTGTTATTCAAATGCTCCGAAATCTGATTGGTACTCACCTCTGCATCGCCATACAAACGACTCAAAGAAAAAATAGCCTTCAGATAATTTTCTTCTGTGAATGAAATTTCCATGATGCAAATATACAAATATTTATATTAATCTAAATATTTTTTTAGACTAGTCTAAATTTAACCTCCTAAACATCCATCAAAGTCCTACTTTTCAAGCTGATAACATCATCTCCCCCATTTCGCGTGATTTTAATATTAAGGTCATTTCCCCCCTTAAATCCCCCTGTTTGCGATTTGGTGCTTTCACCTAAACCATTAGCTTTGTTAGGTAATTTTTTATCATGAAAAAAGTAACCTCTATTATCACTACCGCTGCGCTTTTTGCATCAGTGAGTTTGTTTTCTCAAAAAAAGGAAGAACCCAAAAAACCGGCTGAACCTACAGATCCATTATTAAAAGCTGAAACTTATTCTTCGCTTTCATTTAGAAGTATTGGCCCTGCAGTTACCTCCGGACGCATTGTCGACATTGCCGTTAATCCTAATAATAAAAGTGAATGGTACATTGTTGCCGCTGCGGGTGGTGTTTGGAAAACTACGAATGCCGGCGTTACTTTTAATCCGATTTTTGACGGACAAGGTGCTTATTCTATTGGCTGTATTTCAATTGACCCGAATAATTCAAATGTAATCTGGGTTGGAACCGGCGAAAACAATAATCAACGCGCTGTTGGTTATGGCGATGGTGTATATAAAAGTGAAGACGGCGGTAAAACCTGGAAGAATGTTGGCTTAGGAAAATCAGAGCACATTGGCATGATTGCCATTGACCCAACAAACAGTGATAATGTATTAGTAGCTGCGTATGGTCCGTTATGGAATTCAGGTGGTGAACGCGGCATTTATAAAACCACAGATGGCGGTAAAACCTGGAAACAAGTTTTAAATGTTAGCGATAATACAGGCTTTAATGAAGTACATATTGATAAAAAACGACCAAACATTGTATATGCAACAGCGCATCAGCGTCGTCGCCATGAATGGACCTACATCAGCGGTGGGCCGGAAAGTGCTTTATACAAAAGTACTGATGGCGGAAACACATGGAATAAACTAACTAACGGTCTGCCTGCAGGGGATGTAGGTCGTATTGCATTGGCCATTTCTCCTGTAAATACAGATATTGTTTACGCCATGGTTGAAGCCAATGACGATGCCGGTGGATTTTACAAAAGTACTGACAGAGGCGCTAGCTTTACACGCCAAGGTGGTCACCGCACAGCCGGTAATTATTACATGGAAATATTTGCTGACCCAAAAGACGTAAATAAAATTTACTCTATGGACACCTGGGCACAGGTAAGTGAAAATGGCGGAAAATCATTTCACGGCATGGGTGAAAAAAACAAGCACGTAGATAATCATGCCATTTATGTTGACCCTGATAACACAGATCATATATTAATGGGTTGTGATGGTGGTTTATATGAAACATTTGATGGTGCTGCTAACTGGAATTACAAAGCTAACTTACCTATTACGCAATTTTACCGTGTATGTGTGGATAATAGCAAACCATTCTATTATATCTATGGAGGTACACAAGATAACAATTCATTGGGTGGTCCAAGCAGAACAATTAGCGCAACAGGTGTAACCAATGCCGATTGGTTTGTAACAGTTGGAGGAGACGGTTTCCAATCACGTGTAGATCCAAACGAACCAAACATTGTTTACTCAGAATGGCAATATGGTGGTTTAATTCGTTACGATAGAAAATCAGGTGAAGCTGTTGATATTAAACCTCAGGAAAAACCGGGAGAGCCTGCTTATCGATATAACTGGGATGCTCCGTTAATCATCAGTGCATTTGACAACAAGAGAATTTATTTCGCTGCCAATAAGGTTTTCAGAAGTGATGACCGTGGTAATACCTGGCAAGTTATCAGCAATGATTTATCAAGAGGAATTGACCGTAACAAATTACCTGTGATGGGTAAAGTATGGAGCATGGATGCCGTAGCGAAAAATCAATCGACTTCTATTTACGGAAACATCACTGCTTTAGCTGAATCACCAAAAAATGAAAATATAATTTACGCTGGAACCGATGATGGTTTAATACAAGTTACAACAGATGGCGGTAAGAACTGGACCAAGTCATCAACATTCCCCGGCGTACCGGCTATTAATGTTGGAGGAGCTACATCCGGACCGTTAGTTAATTTCATCATGACATCACAACACGATGAAAACGTGGCGTATGCCGTGTTAAACAATCACCGTATGGGAGATTTCAAACCTTATTTAGTGAAAACAAGCGATAAAGGAAAAACATGGACGAATATTACAGGTAATCTTCCTGAAAAAGGAAGCACTTACAGCATGGCAGAAGATCACAAAAACAAAGATTTATTATTCTGCGGAACTGAGTTTGGCTTTTACTTTAGCAATAACGGTGGTAAAAACTGGATTGAAATTACTGCAGGTTTGCCACAAGCTATCTGTGTTAAAGATATAGCCATTCAAAAAAGAGAGAATGACATTGTAATTGCAACATTTGGTCGCGGTTTTTATATTATCGACGATTATAGTTTATTGCAGAATATCAAAAAAGAAGATTTAGATAAAAAAGCAACGATATTCCCTGTGAAAGACGGATTGGTTTATAACGAATCAACTCCATACGGACATAAAGGAAAATCATTTCAGGGAGCTTCATTTTACAATGTAAACAATCCACCGGTTGGTGCAACCATCACATGGTATTTAAAGGATTCTTACAAGACAATAAAAGACAAACGTAAAGAGGCGGAGAAAGAAAAAATCAAAGCGGGTAAAGACGTATTTTATCCATCAGCCGATAGCATCCGCTTAGAAGATAAAGAAGAAGCCGTTTATACTATACTCGTGATTACCGATGAGCAAGGGAATGAAGTGCGTAAAATTAAACAAGACGCTAAAAAAGGCATGAAGAAAGTAACTTGGAATGGCAGACACGAAATTACTTCAGCGGTGAATTTTTATACGCCGAATCCGGACAATCCTTATGAGAGTGAAGACTTAGGTGCGCCGGCTATTCCGGGAAAATATTTCGCTCAGATTTTTAAAGTAGAGAACGGTGTTACCGAAGCCTTATCAGAAAAACGCGATTTCAACTTAACTACATTGCAAAACTCTACGCTTCCATTACCGGATCAAAAACAAATGGTGGAATTAAACAAATCATTGGGGGAATTAAGACGAGTAATGGCCGGCAGTTCTAATTACACAGGCGGAATGAGCGAGCGTTTGAAATACTTGAAGAAAGGCATCCAAGAAGGCCCATCCAGCAGTTTAACGCTTTTAAAAGATGTAAAAGAACTTGAACAACAAATTGAAGCCATTAATTTTGTTTTACATGGTGATGGAAGTTTGGCTAAACGCGAATTTGAAACATTACCGGGTTTATATGGAAGCTTAGAAAATATAGTATGGGGAACCTGGAGTAATTCGTTAGGTGCAACTAATACTTACAAAGAAAAGCTAGCTGAGATAAAAGAAAAATTCAAACCGGTTTATAATCAGATTTCTGAAACTGCGAAAAAATTAGCAGATTTGGAAAACAAGGCAGAAGGCATGAAACTTCCGGCAACTCCGGGCCGTTTGCCTAAATGGGAATAAAATGAGAACACTTTTCGCAACTCTAATTTATTTTTTCATATCAACATTATCATTGGCGCAAAACAGCGCCAATGATATTTTAGGATACTACATGGACTCAAAAAGAGAAGCCATCCTAAAGATATTTGAGAAGAATAATAAATACTATGGCAAATTAGTATGGATGAATATTCCGGATCGCGAAGATTATCTTAATCCGGATACAACTAAGAGAAAAGAAAAAATACTCGGACAAATTATCATGAAAGGATTATCCTTTAATGGCACCGATACTTGGGAGGGAGGCACCATCTACAACTCAAGAACAGGAAAAACTTATAAATGCAAAATCACAAGAGAGCCAAGCGGGAACTTATTGTTTAGGGGATATATTGGCGTTTCATTGGTGGGTCAAACTGCTTATTTTGTGAAGGTAGATTTCAAGGAATAGTATTATATTTAATGTAAATATTACGCTATGAAAAAAATCATCTTTAGCACTAGTTTATTTTTATTTGCAATAGCATCACTTGCGCAAAACAAAGCCAATGATATTTTAGGTTATTATATGTCGCCAAGCGGCAAAAGCATATTGAAGATTTATGAAAATAACGGGAAGTATTATGGAAAGCCCGTTTGGATGAAAGAACCTGAGATGCTGGACTCAAAAAATCCTGATGTAAGTAAACGCAACCAAAAAGTATTTGGATCAAATGCAATTCGCGATTTTGTTTTCGATGGAAAAGATACTTGGGCAAAAGGATACATTTATGATCCCAATAATGGTAAAACATACGATTGCAAAATCACACGCGATGAAAAAGGAAACCTGAATGTTCGTGGCTATATTGGCATTTCCTTAATTGGCCGAACGGAATATTTTGTTAAAGTAGATTTTAAAGAATAAAAATATCTTCTCGTGAGAAGTTTAATTGCACTCATATTATTTCTCTCATTTCAATTCACTCTTCCTGCACAAAATCATGAGCACCTGGGTTACTTTATGTCGCCTCAGGAAAACAGTATTTTTAAATTTTATAAGCAAGGCGAAAAATACTTTGCGAAGATAGTATGGATGAAACTCCCCGAAAGAAAAGATACTTTGAATCCTGATTTAAATAAAAGAAGTTTAAAGATATTGGGCTCCATTCCCGTTTATGATTTTATTTTCGATGGCAAACATACGTGGTACAAAGGTCATGTTTATGATGCCAACACCGGTAAAACCTACAAAAGCAAAATCACACGCGATGAAAAGGGAAATCTAATTGTAAGAGGTTACATTGGCTTATCTATTCTCGGAAAAACAGAATATTTTGTGAAAGTAGATTTTAAGGAGTAAAATTTATTTCCCCTCTTACAACTCTTACTAAAAGGTTTTTATAAGCCGGCTAAAAAGCGCTTCAAAAAAAATAATTTTGGATTATTCAAAAATTATTTAAAATATTTGCCCCATTATTTAAAAAGCAAAACACAAGAGCAACACAACAAAAAAAAATGAAAACACTTAATTTCATTCTCTGCTCATCCCGCTTATCGGGAAAAATCAGCTCCTTGAGCAAGAGTGTGTTTTTTTCAACAGCTAACCTGTTGTTTGTTTTACCCGTACGCCCCGTGTTTTATATCCGACGTTGATTAGAGCCCGTACTCTGATTAAAAACTAATGCTGCCGGTCGGCAGTGTTATTACATTTCCATTTTTTTTAATTCTCAAATTCTATTTGAAAATGCAACATTTTGTTGTGCAAGTTGCCAATGAGCATCACTTGCATTATGCAGATCTTATCTGCAACGAAATGGAGTCGTCGGCAAAAGCCAGGGGAACCGGCATTGCCAAGCGTACTCCAGAATATATCCGGCTAAAAATGCTGGAAGGAAAAGCAGTCATCGCCCTTAGTAAAACAGGCGAATGGGCAGGTTTTTGTTACATCGAAACGTGGAGCCACGGTAACTATGTGGCTAACTCCGGCTTAATCGTGTCTCCAAATTTCAGAAAAAGCGGATTGGCTACTGAAATCAAGAAGAAAATTTTTGAGCTATCGAGAGCAAAATATCCTGAAGCTAAAATTTTCGGTCTGACTACCGGACTGGCTGTAATGAAAATAAATTCTGAACTAGGATACGAACCAGTCACCTACTCTGAATTGACACAAGACGAAGCCTTCTGGAAAGGTTGCCAGAGTTGTGTGAATTTCGAAATTCTAAAAAGCAAAGACAGAAAAAATTGCTTGTGCACCGCAATGCTTTACAATCCTGCAGAAAAAAATAAACCCCGATGGTTTGATTTTGTAAGCAAGCAAAAAGTAATGGAACGGTTAATAAGAATTAAACAAACCAACTTTTTAAAAAAATTAAAAATAAAAAAAGAAGAACCTATTAATAGTTTATAAAATGAAAAACAACAACGTTATACTAGCATTCAGTGGAGGATTAGACACCACATTTTGCGCCATTTATTTGAAAAACGAACTCAATCTTAATGTACATACCGTAACGGTTAATACAGGCGGATTTACAAATGAAGAAAAAGAAAAACTGGAACAACATGCCGAAGCATTAGGCGTAAGTTCATTTAAAATTATTGATGCCAAACCTGCGTATTACGAGAAAGTGATTAAGTATTTGGTATTTGCTAATGTATTAAAGAATAACACCTACCCGCTTTCAGTTAGTGCCGAACGGATAATCCAGGCATTAGCCATTGCTGATTACGCGAAACTCATGGGCGCAGAAAACATTGCTCATGGCAGCACCGGCGCAGGCAACGATCAGGTAAGATTTGACATGGCATTTCAAATCTTAACACCGGAAGTAAACATCATCACGCCAATCAGGGATCTTAAATTATCGAGACAACAAGAAATCGATTACCTGAAAAAACACGGAGTAAGCATGAATTTCGAAAAAGCCATTTACAGCATCAATAAAGGCATTTGGGGGAATTCGGTTGGCGGGAAAGAAACACTCACGTCCCATTTATACTTACCAGACCACGCCTGGCCTACTCCAATTTCAAAAACTCAACCTGAAAAATTAAAACTCGGTTTTGTTAAAGGGGAATTGAAAGAAGTAAATGGTATTTCGTTTTCCGATCCTGTAAAAGCTATTGAAGCGCTAAATCAAATCGCTTCTCCATTTGCGATTGGAAGAGACATACATGTTGGTGATACCATTATTGGAATTAAAGGCAGAGTTGGATTTGAAGCCGCAGTTGCGTTGCTGATTATTAAAGCGCATCATGCACTGGAAAAACACGTACTTACCAAATGGCAATTGTATTGGAAAGATCAATTAGCATTATGGTATGGTAATTGGCTGCACGAAGGTCAGTACCTCGATCCGGCCATGAGAGACATGGAAGCATTTTTTGAAAACACTCAGCAAAATGTTACCGGCGAAGTATTCATCACCTTAATGCCATACAGATTTGTTATTGACGGAATCCAGTCTGAACACGATTTAATGAATGATGCCTTTGGTGCTTACGGCGAAATGAATAAATCTTTTACCGGCGATGATGTAAAAGGATTCACGAAAATATTCGGTAATCAAACGGCGATTTATTACAAGGTAAATCAATTACAAAACCAATTAATACTCGATAAAAATGATTAAGGCAGGAATTATTGGAGGAGCCGGCTATACCGGCGGAGAAGTAATCAGATTACTATTAAATCATCCTGATGTGGAGCTCTCATTTGTACAAAGTGAAAGTCAGGCAGGCATGTTTGTGTACCAAACTCATACAGATTGTTACGGAGAAACGGATTTAAAATTCACCAAAGACTGGAATAATACTATTGATGTTATTTTTCTTTGTAAAGGACATGGAGAGGCCAAACAATTTTTATCACAACACGCCTTTCCTGATAACACAAAAGTTATTGATCTGAGTCAGGATTTCAGACACAAACACTCAAACTCGATTCAAAATAAAACTTTTGTGTATGGTTTACCTGAACTCAACAAATCAAAAATTGAAAATGCCAACTATGTAGCTAATCCCGGTTGTTTTGCAACGTGCATACAATTAGCATTATTACCCTTAGCGGCGCATAACCACTTACATTCTGATATCCACGTTACTGCTACAACAGGTTCGACCGGTGCAGGACAAACCTTATCTGCAACCAATCATTTTAGCTGGAGAAGTAATAACCACAGCGCTTATAAAACACTGATTCATCAACATGAAACCGAAATAAACGAATCCTTAGCACAATTACAGAATAATTATAAAGGTCGGATGTATTTTGTTCCTCAAAGAGGGGCATTTACCAGAGGGATTTATTCGGTAACCTATGTAAAAAATGATCAATCATTGGAGCAATCCATGAATTGGTATAAGGAATATTATGAAAACGCAACCTTCACTAGAATTGTTCCATTTGAGGTGGATGTGAAACAAGTGGTAAACACCAATAACTGCTTTATTTCACTTCATAAAGAAAAAGATCAACTCATCATTGTTTCGGCAATTGACAATTTATTGAAAGGCGCTGCCGGACAAGCTATTCAGAATATGAATCTGATGTTTGGAATAAATGAAAAACACGGATTAAAACTTAAACCATCTGCATTTTAAATTAAATTAATAACACATCCCATTTCGACTCCGCTCAATGTGACAGCAATGTCAGTTCGAGCGGAGTCGAGAACAAAAAGAAAAAGAAAAACATGAAACCATTTAATGTATACCCACTTCAAAATATCACACCTGTAAAAGCAAAAGGTTCGTGGTTGTGGGACAGTAACAACGAAAAATACTTGGATTTGTACGGCGGACATGCAGTTATCTCCATTGGGCACAGTCACCAATATTACGTTCAGAAAATAACGGAACAATTACAAAACATCGCTTTTTACTCCAATTCGGTAATAAATCCATTGCAGGAAGAATTAGCTCAAAAACTTGGAGAGATAAGCGGCTACACTGATTACAATTTATTCTTATGCAACTCAGGAGCCGAAGCCAATGAAAACGCATTAAAGTTGGCGTCATTCTACAATGGCAGAAAAAAAGTAATTGCCTTCAGTAAAAGTTTTCATGGCAGAACTTCCCTTGCTGTGGCCGCCACCAACGACGCAAGTATTCAGGCGAACATTAATTCACATGACGTAGTTTTTGTAGAATTAAATAACGAAGAAGCTTTTGTTGAAGCAATGGATGAAAGCGTTTGTGCTGTAATAATAGAAGGCATTCAGGGTGTGGCCGGAATTCAAATTCCTGACAACTCATTCTTACAACTGATTGAACAAAAATGCAAAGAGTTTGATGCAATTTTTATCGCAGATGAAGTTCAATCCGGTTATGGCAGAACAGGAAAGTTTTTCGCACATCAACACGCGGATGTAAAACCCGATTTAATAACTGTGGCTAAAGGTATGGGAAACGGATTTCCTATTGCCGGTGTACTTATCAATCCAAAATTCCAGGCTAAATACGGTTTACTGGGTACAACTTTTGGCGGTAATCATTTGGCTTGTGCGGCAGCCATCGCCGTTCTCGACGTGATAAAGAACGAACAACTAATTGAGAAGGCAAATGCGACAGGAGAAAAATGGATAAACGAATTAAAACAGATGGACGGCATAAAAGAAGTAAGAGGAAAAGGATTAATGATTGGATTGGAATTTGAATTTCCAATCAGTGAACTAAAAAACAATTTAACTTCTGAGCATCATCTTTTGGTAGGTACAGCGTCAAATAAAAATGTAATTCGTCTGTTGCCTGCTTTAACAATTTCGGAGAAAGAAATCGAATTATTCAATAAGGCTTTAGTTAAGAGCTTAGAAAACGCCAATATATTCTTAAAGTCATAACAAATAATCAAACACAAAACAACAAACATAAAACAACAAACATAAAACATCGAACATGAAACACTTTACTACCATATACGACGTAACAGACCCCAATGCACTCATTGAGGATGCTATTCAACTTAAGAAAACACCCTACGCCTATTCCGGCATAGGAAAAAATAAAACCTTAGGATTAATTTTTCTTAACCCAAGTTTAAGAACCAGACTAAGCACACAAAAAGCAGCACGCATGCTAGGCATGGAAGTGATGGTTATGAATCTCGATAAAGAAAGCTGGGCTATTGAATGGAACGATAATGTGGTGATGAATGGAAATACAGTTGAGCACATCAAAGATGCGGCAGCTGTATTAGGTTCTTACTGTGATATTATTGGCATGCGGGCTTTCCCTTCTTTAACCGATCAAAAATTGGATTACAGTGAAAAACTATTAGTGCAATTAATGAAATACAGCAATGTACCGGTTATAAGTTTGGAGTCGGCTACACTCCACCCTTTACAAAGTTTGGCAGATGCAATCACCATTAAAGAAAATTGGAAGGAGAAACACAAGCCAAAAGTTGTTTTAACCTGGGTACCACACATAAAAGCATTACCTCAAGCTGTACCTAATTCCTTTGCAGAATGGATGACAAAATTAGATGTAGATTTTACTATTACACATCCGGAAGGTTATGAATTGTGTGATGATTACACAAAAGGTGCCACCATAGAGTATAATCAGGAAGAAGCTCTTAAAAACGCAGACTTTGTTTATGTAAAAAACTGGTCATCGTTTACCAATTACGGTACTATGCCTGAAGTTAAAGGCAACTGGCTGCTGGATCTGAATAAATACCAATTCACTAATAATGCAGGAATAATGCATTGTTTACCGGTAAGAAGGGATGTTGAATTAAGCAGCAAACTGATTGAACACCCTAATAGTTTAATTCAGCAACAAGCTTCAAACAGAGTGGTTGCAGCACAAGTGGTTTTAAAAAACATCTTAAGTAAACTGCCTGCATCGGAATATAAATCAATTGAACACCTTGAATTGGAGGAAGCATGAAAACATTAACACTAGTAAAAATTGGCGGGAATGTTATTGACAATCAAAAATCCTTAAATAAATTTCTCAGTGATTTTTCCAAATTAAAAGGTGCAAAGATTTTGGTACACGGAGGCGGTAAACTAGCAACACAATTATCTCAACAATTAGGAATAGAAACTAAAATGATAGATGGCAGAAGAATAACAGATTCCGAGACTTTAATAATCACAACCATGGTTTATGCAGGATGGATCAACAAAAGTATCACGGCGCAATTAAACTCTAAAAAAACAAAAGCCATTGGTTTATGCGGTGCGGATGTGACATTAATTCCGGCTACTAAACGTAAAACAAAAAGCGTTGATTACGGTTTTGTGGGAGATATTATCGAAAACAAGATAAACACCGTGTTTATTTCATCACTGATAAATCAAAACATTGTTCCTGTCATTGCACCAATTACATCAAGCTATAAAGGACAATTATACAATACCAACGCTGATACGGTTACTTCGGGCTTGGCAACGGCATTAAGCAAAATTTATAAAGTAAAAATCATTTATTGTTTTGAAAAAAACGGTGTTTTAAATGGCAAAAAGGTCATAAGCAAATTAAATGCTCTCTTATACGCGGAATTAAAACAGAATAAAATCATTATTAATGGAATGATACCAAAACTTGACAACGCTTTTAATGCCTTAGAAAAAGGTGTTCATTCGGTAGTGATTGGTAATTCAAAACAATTACAAAAATTAAATCAAAATGGAGGCACAAACATTAGTATCAAATAGCACACTTCTAACCGAAGATGCAATTGAACTGTTAAAACAATTAATTGCGACTCCTTCCTTTAGCAAAGAGGAAAGTAAAACTGCGGAGATTATTTTTGATCTTTTGAAATCAAAAACCATTAAAGCAAACAAATACCTTAATAATGTTTGGGCTAGCAATTTGTATTTTGATGAAAGTAAACCCACTTTACTATTAAATTCTCATCACGATACAGTTAAACCTAACAAAGGATACACCGTAAATCCATTTGATCCCATTGAAAGCGATGGCAAACTTTATGGCTTAGGAAGTAACGATGCCGGTGGTTGTTTAGTGAGCTTACTGGCGACTTTTCTATATTTTTACAATAAGCAAAATTTAAAATACAACATTGTATTTGCCGCCAGTGCCGAGGAAGAAATATCCGGAAACAATGGTATTGAAGCACTTTTACCACATTTAGGCAACATTGATTTTGGTATTGTGGGCGAACCTACGCAAATGCATATGGCCATTGCCGAGAAAGGTTTGCTGGTACTGGATTGTATCAATTATGGTAAAGCCGGACATGCCGCCAGAAACGAAGGTGACAATGCGTTGTATCATGCCTTACAAGATATCAGTTGGTTTAAAAACTACGCATTCGATAAAGTATCAGAAGTATTAGGTCCTGTTAAAATGACCGCAACTTCCATTGAAACCGAGAACAAGGCGCATAATGTTGTCCCTGCTTCCTGCAAATTTGTGGTAGATATTCGGGTGAATGAATTATACACCTTCGATGAAATTCTGAGCATCATTAAACAAAATGTGAAGTGCGAAATTAATCCAAGAAGTTTAAGAATGCGTTCTTCTTCCATTTCATTAAACCATCCACTTGTTATTGGAGGAATAGAGTTGAATCGAAATTACTACGGCTCGCCAACCTCCAGCGACAAAGCTCTGATGCCCTTCCCTACTCTAAAAATGGGTCCGGGTGACAGCGCACGAAGCCATACAGCAGATGAATTTATTTATCTAAAGGAAATTGAAGAAGGAATTGAATTATATATAAAATTATTAGAGAAGATAATATAATGTCACGTCGAGTGAAGTCGAGACGTAAATACGCACGTAAGTTCTCGACTTCGTTCGAACTGACAAAAAATAAAAACAAAATGAAAACAAAACTTTGGGAGAAAGAAATAAAAACCGATCAACTGATTGAGAAATTCACAATAGGTAATGACAGAACAATGGACCTATTTATAGCGCCTTATGATGTAATGGCTTCGAAAGCGCATGCTAAAATGTTATGCAAAGTAGGATTAATAACAAAAGAAGAATCTGAGCAGCTTATTAAAGGATTAAACGAAATAGCCGAATTGATAGCTGAAGGTAAATTCAAAATAAACGAAGGCATTGAAGACATCCATTCGCAAATTGAATTTTATTTGACTGTAAGATTCGGCGAAACCGGAAAAAAAATTCACACAGCCCGTTCAAGAAACGACCAGGTTTTAACTGCTATTAAATTGTATTTAAAACACGAATTAGAGACTATAAAAAACAAGTGTATTGAATTACAGAATTTATTTAATGAATTAGCAGTTAAACATTCCGGTATAACATTACCCGGGTACACGCATTTTCAAGTGGCCATGCCTTCGTCATTTGAGGTGTGGTTAACAGCTTATGCTGAAAGTTTAGAGGATGATTTGGAATTGGTTCAAGCAGCTTACAATGTATGTAATAAAAATCCATTGGGTAGCGCTGCTGGTTATGGCACTAATTTTAAGATCGACAAAGAATTTACAACCAAAGAAATGGGATTTGCATCCTATCATAAAAGTGATGTATATGCTCAAATGACCAGAGGAAAATCAGAAAAAGTAACCGCAATGGCTATCTCAACGATTGCGCATACGATTTCAAAATTCGCTTATGATGTATGTTTATACATGTGTCAGAATTTCAATTTCATTTCCTTTCCCGAACAATTCACTACAGGTAGCAGTATTATGCCGCACAAAAAAAATCCGGATGTATTTGAATTAATCAGAGCTAAATGCAATATTCAGCAAGGTTTACCTATTCAGCTTACTTTACTCACAAATAATTTACCTAGCGGATATCACAGAGACATGCAAATAACTAAGGAATTAATTTTCCCTGCCATTGAACAATTAAAAGAATGTTTGGATGTACTGTTACATGTTTTGCCTTCACTCAAGGTGAATGTAAACAGCGCGGATGATGAAATTTACAAATACATGTATAGTGTAAATGAAGTTAATGACTTAGTCATGCAAGGCACATCATTCAGAGAGGCATATAACATAATTTCCAAAAAAATAAAATTAGCCAATTAAAAAAGGCCGGAATCCCGGCCTTTCTTTTCATTACAAACATTAATTATTCCTAAACACAAATCTATTCTCAAACATATCCAGAACAATTTCTTTGTCTTTATTAATACTACCTGATAAAATTTGTTTTGACAATTCGTTCAACACTTGCTTTTGCATTACACGTTTTACCGGCCTTGCTCCAAACTGAGGATCATATCCTAATTGTGCCAACCAATCAATGGCCTCCGGTGTTGCACTCATCTTAATCCCTTGCTCTGCCAACATCTTCGCTACGTTGTTGAATTGAATCTCCACAATCTTATTGATATCATCACGATTCAAAGGTTCAAACATTATGACTTCATCAATTCTATTCAAAAACTCCGGACGAATCGATTTCTTCAACATCTCGTACACCTCAGTCTTTGTTTTTGCCAAAACGGTATCCTTATTCTTCTCCGTCATCTTTTCAAAATTCTCCTGAATCAAATGAGAACCGATATTGGAGGTCATAATGATGATGGTGTTTTTAAAGTTCACTGTTCTACCTTTGTTATCGGTTAAACGTCCGTCGTCTAATACCTGCAACAGAATATTAAATACATCCGGATGAGCTTTTTCGATTTCATCCAACAACACTACACTATATGGTTTACGACGCACCGCTTCAGTTAATTGTCCGCCTTCATCATAGCCCACATATCCCGGAGGCGCTCCCACTAATCGGCTTACCGCATGACGCTCCTGGTATTCACTCATATCAATACGCGTCATTGAATTTTCGTTATTGAATAAAAATTCGGCCAAGGCTTTCGCTAACTCTGTCTTACCTACACCTGTTGTTCCTAAGAAAATGAACGAACCTATCGGACGTTTAGCATCTTGTAAACCGGCTCTGCTTCTGCGCACCGCATCCGCAATACTTTCAATTGCTTCTTGTTGTCCGACTACACGCTTATGCAATTCATCTTCGAGATGCAATAATTTTTCTCTCTCACTTTGCAACATTCGTGACACCGGAATTCCTGTCCACGCACTCACTACACTTGCAATATCTTCACTGTCTACTTCCTCCTTCACCATTTGTGAACCATTCTCTTTTGCTTCAGATAATTTAGCTTCCATTTCGGCCAACTTAGCTTCGGCCTCCTTAATTTTCCCATAACGGATTTCCGCTACTTTACCGTAATCGCCTGCCTTCTCAAAATTATTGGCTTGAACTTTTAAATCTTCAATCTCCAGTTTAATTTTCTGAACACCTTCAATCGCTTCCTTCTCGCCTTGCCATTTTGCACGCAACGCAGCACGTTTATCTTGTAACTCCGCAATTTCTTTATTCAATTCAGTCACCTTCTTATCTTCATTCTCACGCTTCATCGCCTCACGCTCGATTTCCAATTGCATAATTTCGCGTTCTACTTTATCCAACTCAATTGGCATGGAGTTAATTTGCATACGCAATTTAGAAGCCGCTTCATCCATTAAGTCAATGGCTTTATCCGGTAAGAAACGGTCACTGATATAACGTTGTGACAATTCAACAGCGGCAATAATCGCTTCATCTTTTATACGCACCTTGTGATGCGTTTCATATTTTTCTTTGATACCGCGCATGATGGAAATAGCATCTTCTGCACTTGGTTCATCCACCATTACTTTTTGGAAACGGCGTTCTAAAGCTTTATCCTTCTCAAAATATTTTTGGAATTCATTTAAAGTAGTTGCACCAATCGCTCTTAATTCACCGCGCGCCAAAGCAGGCTTTAAAATATTTGCCGCATCCATGGCACCCTCTCCGCCTCCACCTGCACCAACCAGCGTATGAATTTCGTCAATAAACAACACAATATCACCCTCACTGCCGATAACTTCTTTAATCACCGACTTCAATCTTTCTTCAAACTCACCTTTGTATTTTGCACCCGCAATAAGAGCACCCATATCCAAAGAATAGATTTGTTTCGACTTCAAATTCTCGGGTACGTCACCGCTGATGATGCGATGCGCTAATCCTTCCGCAATAGCTGTTTTACCTACACCGGGCTCACCAACCAAAATCGGATTGTTCTTACTTCTACGGGATAAAATTTGTAATACACGACGGATTTCTTCGTCTCTTCCGATTACAGGATCCAACTTACCATTTTGTGCCTGCTGATTTAAATTGATGGCGTATTTATTTAAGGCATTGTAGGTTTCTTCCTGACTTTGAGAAGTAACACTTGCACCTTTACGTAATTCTTTAATAGCAGCTTTTAAATCCTTTTCATTAAATCCGGAATCTTTCATCATACTCGCCACACTATCGCCACTTGCCAGTATGCCTAACAACAAATGTTCAATCGATACAAATTCATCTTTAAATTCTTTAAGGTATGTATTGGCTTTAGCAACAGTTTGATTGGCACCATTCGATAAATAGGGTTGCCCGCCACTCACCCTTGGATAGGATTTCACAATGCTTTCGAGTGTCTTTTCAAACACTTGTGCATTAATGCCAAGCTTCTTTAACAGGAATGGCGTTACGTTTTCATCCACTTCTAAAATGGCCTTTAATATATGGCCATTTTCTATAGCCTGATTGCCATTGATGGTTGCTAACTGCAAGCTTTGCTGAATAGCTTCCTGAGATTTGATGGTGAAATTGTTTAAATTCATAATGGTATTCTTTATTTATATACATAGCCGCTCAAATCCCGTTCCAAGCTATATTATCGGTAAAAAGGGCAGAATTATATGGAAAAAAGGACAAATTGACCTCTGAAACACAAAAAACGCGACAGTAAGTCGCATTAAAAATAAAAATATATTTTGCTTGACTATTAAACAGACTCACCCCGACCTCACTACGTTCGGTCACCCCCTCTCTGCGCACAGAGAGAGGAGAAACGCTATGCTAAAAACTTTGAATCACTAAAGGATTATCTTTGAATATGCTTTCTGATTTTTACTTGACAAAAACTTTCGGACACTAGCTACTAATGCCTCGTTTGTTTTGTTGTTGTATGCATCAACTTCAACTAACAATACCGGAATATCTAATTTCTTCAAACCACTTAAATAACTTTTGGTTACTGCTTGTAAGTATTTTTTATCAATGGATGTTTCAAAATTACGGCCACGCTTTTTAATGTTACTTAATAAATTAGTGTGATGCGTATGGATGTAAACAATTAAATCGGGCTTTTGAGCTACTTCCTCTATAGTCTTAAAATGCTTTTTATAAAGTGCGTATTCCTTTTTGGATAAATTAGTTTTGGCAAACCAAAGACATTTATACAAACTAAAATCCGCTACCGTGATTTTGCTCTTCCTTTTCTTAAAGTAATTATGTAATTGTGCGTGACGGTCAATTAAAAAACTATACTCGAGAGGGAAAGCCATTTTCTTTTTATCCTTGTAAAAAAGTGGCAGCAAGGGATTGTCCTCGTAATGTTCAGGTAAAAAATCCGCTTTTAATTTTTTCGCCAATGCAATTGCTAAAGTAGTTTTGCCGGCACCGATATTTCCTTCTATACAGATATACATTTTATAATCTTTTTACTGCAGATGTATCCTTGCATTCGATTAATAATTCATGAATTGTTTTATTCAGAACCGGATGAATTAATTCTGAAGCAATCTCATTTAAAGGTTCCAATACAAACCGACGCAAATGCAAACGTGGATGAGGCACTTCCAGTAATTCGGACTTAATGATCTCATTATTAAAAAACAAAATATCCATATCCATGGTACGAGACGCGTTACGATTATCGCTACGGATTCGCCCCATACTCTTTTCTATGTCCAATAAAGTTGTCATTAATTCAATTCCATTCTTCTCCGTTACTATCTTAAGCATTTGATTGTAATAATCCGGTGCTTCTTCAATACCCCAGGCCTTGGTTTGATAAATGCCTGATTCTGCCTCCATTTTACAACCCATACCTAATAATTGCCGTTTAGCCTCCAGTATATTGGCCAATCGGTCGCCCATATTTCCGCCCACACATAAAAAAGCTACGTTCATAAAGTTTATGGGTTTAGAAGCCCTTTAAAAGGTAATTTAGGTTAGAATTAATCACAAAATTACTATTTAAAATGAAACAATTTTTCGGTGCGTTTTTCGGTTCCATTGTGGGATTGCTAATAACAGGAGTTATTATGGCTTTAATTATCGGTGCATTTATTGCAGCCGGTTTAAAAGGAGCCTTATCGGGTATTGACGAAGAGAAAGTTATAACCGTTAAAGAAAACAGTGTTTTACATCTAAAATTAGAAGGGCCTATCAGCGAGCGCGGATTAGACAACCCTTTTGAAGAATTAGATTTAGGTCCGTTTATGCCGGAAGGAACTCTTGGCTTACGCGGTATTGTTAAAGCTATTGAAGCTGCTAAAACCGATGAAAAAATAAAAGGCATCTATTTAGATATAAAAGACCTTCAGGCAGGATTTGCTGCGACGCAAGAAATTCGTGATGCTATTTTGGATTTCAAAAAATCAGGCAAGTTTGTTTATTCTTATTCTGAGATATATTCTCAAAAAGCTTATTACTTAGCCAGCGCTGCCTCAAAATTATACATGAATCCGCAAGGCGGCATGGAATTAAAAGGTTTAAGTGTACAGTTGATGTTCTTCAAAAACATGTTAGAGAAAATGCAAGTGGAAGCGCAGATTTTCCGTCACGGTAAATTCAAAAGTGCCATTGAACCTTTCATGTTGGATAAAATGAGTGAAGCCAACCGCTTACAAACCGAAACGTATTTAAACAGCATGTGGGGTTCTATGCTACAAGGAATCAGTGAGCAAAGAGGAACAAGTATTGATAAATTGAACGAACTAGCCAATAATCTGAGCATTGCTTCTCCTGAAGATGCGTTGAATAATAAATTAGTGGATGGTTTATTGTATGAGGACGAAGTAATGAACTTATTAAAGAAAGATTTAAAATTAAAAGAAAAAGATAAAATTCAGTTTGCTGAAATCTCTAAATATGAAAAGAAAAACCGTGGCGGCAGCTTAAAAGGTAAATTAGGCAAGAAACCTAAGATGGCTTTGATTTACGCGGTAGGACAAATTCAAGGTGGCGAAGGAGATGATGAAACGATTGGAAGTGATCGTATTGCTAAAGCCATTCGTGATGCGCGTTTAGACACTACAATTAAAGCCATCGTAATGCGTGTGAATTCACCAGGTGGAAGCGCTTTAGCAAGTGATGTTATTTGGAGAGAAGTGGTGTTAGCGAAAAAAGTAAAGCCGGTTGTTGTATCAATGGGAGATGTTGCCGCAAGTGGTGGTTATTACATCAGTTGTGCAGCCGATAGAATTTTTGCGCAGCCAAATACTATTACTGGTTCCATTGGTGTATTTGGCATGTTGCCAAATGCTCAAAAAGCTTTTGCCGATAAATTAGGTATTAACATTGATACCGTAAATACGAATAAGCACAGTGATATCGGTACAATTTTCCGTCCGGTTAACCAACAAGAGTTTTTATACATTCAGAATAGCGTAGAAAAAGTGTACGAAACATTTATCGGACGTGTAGCGGAAGGAAGAAAAATAACCACTGCGCAAGTGGACAGTATTGGACAAGGTCGCGTTTGGAGTGGTACCGACGCTTTAAAAATAAATTTAGTGGATGAGTTAGGTGGAACTGATGATGCGATTGCTTACGCTGCTAAAATGGCTAAGATGAGTGATTATAAAATTGAGGAATTCCCTAAACGCAAAGATCCATTCAGTATGTTCTTAAACAAGGGAGAAGAAGGATTAGAAGAGCGCATTATACAAAAACAATTAGGTGAACAATACACCTACTTAAAATTCGTAAAACGTATTATGGAGTTTAAAGGTGTTCAAATGAGATTACCTTATGAAATGATTATAAACTAAATTGATATTGTCCCTCGGCAAGCTCGGGGAACAATAAATATTACTTAGAAAAGCGCGGAGAAATTCGCGCTTTTTTTATAGGATAATTTTGTACATTTAATATAAATTATACAACATGAATAAGCTGGTTTTACTACTCTAGTTGTTCCTTTCATTTAACGTTAAATCTCAGGAGATTTTAGAAAAACTTCAAGCAAACACGTGGTACGCTATAGGAGATATTTAAAGAGGAGAATCTTCGCAAATCTATTATACTAAACCCACTAATTACTCTGCTGATGTAAACTTTAGAAAGAACGGTGAATTAGAAATGCTAATTAAAGCAGCAGATGACATGAAATTTGTTTGTCTTTATGAAATAAATAAGGAAAAACTAAAAATGGTATATAGCGTTAATTTTCAAAGTGAGAACGCAAAGCGTGAAACAATGCTTTATTATAAAATAAAGGAATTACCGAATCAAAAAGGATATGAATTAATTCCGATAAATGAATCCGAGTACAATTAAATTTAATAAATTGTACATTCATAAAATCACTAGGGAATTTGCGTTCTTTTATTCACCAAGTAAACATTTTTGAATTTTGACTTATTAAACCCTCATCCCTGCCCTTCTCCCAAGGGAGAAGGAGTTGTAGTGTCGCTGCTTTACACCACCTAACTAGCTTTCCCCCTCTCCCTTGGGAGAGGGATTAAGGGTGAGGGTCAAACCGAATTCCTAATCTCAAGAATCCTTTCAGCGATAAAGTCAGCGTTAGAAAAAACCTGTTCGTTACTGAATCTAAGTACCTCTATTCCTAATTTTTTGATAGCCTTTTCACGCAATAAATCTCTTTCCTTTACCCAAGATATATCATGCACATCGCCGTCCAACTCAATTACAAGTTTTAATTCATGACAATAAAAATCGGCGATATAATTTGCTAAAGGCTGTTGTCTTCTGAATTTTAATCCTCCAATATTTCTGTTTCTTATAATTCTCCAAAGTAACTCTTCTGCTGTTGTCTGGTTTTTCCGCAGGTACCTAGCTCTAGCTTTTATAATATTGTTTGCCTTGTAATGATGCGTACTGTTTGTTTGCATTATTTGTGATTATTTTACCCTTATCCTTACCTTCTCCCAAGGGAGAAGGGATAATAAAGTCGCCGAACAAAATTACATAGCAATAAAATTAATCCTTGCTACAAAATATAGCTTTTCTAAAATTCATAATAAGGCAATTAACAAACTAACTGAGTAGAACTACTCGTCATCATAATCATTGATAACTTCAATATCGAGTTTACCAATGATTTTGAAATCGGTGCGACGGTTCTGAGCACGGCCTTCCGGATTATCAGAACCATCCGGTTTATCATTTGGTGCTACCGGTTTTGTTTCACCATAACCTTTTGCTTTCAATCGCTCAGCTTTTATACCTTTTGATACCAAATAATTCACCACGCTCTCTGCGCGTTTCTGCGAAAGTTTCATGTTATACAAATCATTCCCCTTACTATCAGTATGCGACATAATCTCCACTATAATTTGCGGATTGTCTTGCATTAAACGTAGTACCGTTGTATCCAACGCCATTTTAGATGCATCCAGAATATTGGCTTTATCAAACTCATACAACACATTCGGAATGCGAATTGGTTCCTTTGGCATAGGATCAAGTGGAATATCTTTTGCCAGTGTGGTTGATGTTGCAATAGCACGTGTACTAAAATCATAACTGTTGCTTAAGTAACCATCTTTTCTTACGAGAATCTGATAGTCACTCCCTGCCTCAATCTTTACATCATAATCGCCTTCCTTATTCGAGTTAATAGTTTTAATTAAAAAACGCTCACCGGTTAATTTATCTTTAGAATAAATTTCAATAATCGCGTCGCTTAAATTTTTATTAGTTCCATTCTCAACCGTGTAAATCACACCTTTGATATTAATATGAATGTACTGAGTGTATTTGTAAGAGTAAATATCATCACAACAAGTCTCATTCTTCAGTGCTACTCCACCCTTTCGGTTTGATACTAAAAATCCTTCTTCCCGATTTTTTGAAATGGTATAAAAGATATCATCCGCGCCCGAATTAATCGGCGCTCCTACATTCTCCGCACTCAACCATTTTTTTCCGTCGCCAATGGCTTTATAAACATCAAAACCTCCCAATCCCGGATGTCCTTGAGAGCTGAAGTATAAACTTCTGGTTTCATTATCAAAGTAAGGTGACATTTCATCTTTCTTTGTATTGACTTTTGGTCCGGCGTTTTTAGGAGCCTTATACATTTTCTTTTTTACATCATACGTAAAGTACCAAATATCCAATCCACCCTTTCCTTCCTTATTATTTGAAACGAAATATACAATCTCATTTTTCTTTACAGGATCAATGGAAACAGCAGGTTGTGTATTACTGAATTTTGGATTATTGATATTCTTTCCCAGTTTTAATGGCTCTGTCCATGTTCCATTTTCCAACTCCGAAACATAAATCGCGCAAATCATTTTACCTTGCCAGTTGGGTTTGCAACGCGTGAAATATATTTTTTTACCGTCGGGTGTGATGCTCGCGTTTCCTGTGTTGTACCCCTCTTCATTAAATGGGCCATCCCACTCACTCACAAATTTCCATTCATTATTCTCCTTTTTCGCGATATACATTTTACGAACCAGCGCGTTGTTTGTATCACCTTCATAGATGTATTCCTTTTTATCAGTACGTAAGGAGGAATAAATCATTATGTTTTCATCTAAACTTAACGGACTTGCTTCTACATGAACTTTATTGATATCACCTTCCAAATGGGTTACGATAATCTTTTTCTCTTTTGAAATAATATTTTTTGCAGAGTCGCAAAACTCTACCTCTTTAGCTGCTGATTTTTTTAAATCACGATCATCTCCTTTATATTCCTTTTTAAATTTTTGAAAATTCTCCTTTGCTTTATCATAATTACCGTTGGATTTTTGCATGTCGGCCAAATAGTATAATGACTCAGGATATTTTTTAGGCGCGCCTTTATAAACCGATTCATACATTTTTTCGGCACGCGCGTAATCTCGTGTCGCACGGTATGCCTCTGCCAACAGTAATTGTGTTTTGTAATCGCTTCTGTTTTTCCGATAAGCGAATTCTAAAAATGTAACCGCTGAATTTGCATCGTCTTGCAACATGGCGTTTACGCCTTGTTTGCGCAAATCTTTCGCTTCAATTTTTTTTAGCGCATTGGTGTCAATCTGTGCGTGTACAAACACAGAAAGAAATAATAAAATTATGCAATGCTTAATAACGGTCACAAGGAATTTGTTTTTTGATTAGGCGCGTGTTTTTGGAAGTATAAATTAATGCAAATTCAATAGCTCCGCGATAATCCGTTGCTGTATGTAAACTTGAAACATTAATATCATAACTAAATCCGAAAGTGTAATTCATATACTTGATTCCTGCAGTGGCAATAGCGGCATCAGAAATCCGTTTCAAACCATCACGCCACATAAAACCAACAAACACTGCATTATTAAAGAAGGGCGTTTTTTGCAAAACGTATTCAGCATTTAAACCGGTTACCCAATCACTGGCTTTTGTAGTAGCTCCTAACATAGAGTACAGGTTTAAAATTATTTTATCACTATGATGGTACTTCACATCGAAATTAAAAAGTTTACGCACCGTTAATCGATTGTTATTAGCGATAAATGTTTCTTTAGGTTTTGTAATATGAAACAAGGCAAAACCAATTCCGGTTTCTATTTTTCGGATTCTAACGGAGGCCAGCGCCCCGGCATTTAAATCAAAGTATGTTGTTCTTTGATCAACATTAGATTCGTAATTCGGTAGTGTATTATCGAACTGTCCTTTATTCCAATTTAACTGATTAGGAAAAGAATGCGCGTAGAAATCAATATTCTTCATCACAACTCCCGGCTGCACTCCAACATTTAAATTAAAACCGGCTATTTTTTTGTGCAATGCCCCGGAAAGAAAAATTTTATTGACTACTAAATTTCCCCCTGAGCGATCATTCAAAAAATATAATCCTGCAGAGGTTTGTTGATTCATTGGATAAAAGTTAGCATCACCACCTAACGATACGGTGCGATATGCTTTTTGAATTTCACGCCACTGACTTCTGTAATTAGCAGATATACGCCAGTCTCCCGAAAAATTACCGGTTTGTGCCGGATTCATGCTTAAAGGCGAAAAGTAATATTGAGAGAAATGAATATCCTGTGCCTTTAATACAGAAAGCGAAATAACACAAATAACAATATAGGCCTTAAATCTTAACATTTTTATGTCTCACTAATATACAAATTTATCGGTTTAAACAGCCAGAAATCATTAACATTTTACTATAATAATCCCGAACAGTGGGGGATTAAAGCTGCTTGATTTTTTGATAATTTGCCTGCGTTATTATGAGGAGTTTTTTCATATTCTTTTTAAGTTTTTTTCTGGGCTCTGTATCAGCACAAGAATTAAAAAACATTGAAGCAACTCGTATATCAAATCCACCTAAAATCGACGGTTTATTAAATGACAGTTGTTGGCTGAATGCGAAAATTGCCACGGATTTTATTCAGCGCGATTTACATCCCGGCCTTCCCTCCGAACAAAAAACAGAGGTTCGTTTAGTTTATGATGACGAGGCTATTTATATCAATGCCTTTTGTTACGAGGTTTCTTCAGATAGTGTTTTACATGAATTAAGCACACGTGATAACGAAGCCAACGCCGATTTGTTTGGCGTTTTTTTCGATACATATAACGACGATATTAACGCGTTTGGTTTTTTTGTAACAGCAGCCGGCACACAAATTGATGCGCGTTACAGTAGCGAAGGTCAAGATTTTGACTGGAATGCTGTATGGCTGAGTGCAGTGAACATTACCGCTACAGGATGGGCTATTGAAATGAAAATCCCCTACTCTGCTTTACGATTCAGCGCAAAGGAAGAACAAACCTGGGGATTTAATGCGTTAAGAAAAATTCGCCGTCTCAGAGAAATGTCGTTTTGGAGTCCGGTTTTACCAACCATCAATACTACAGTTGGTCAGTTTGGCGATCTAAAAGGTTTACGAAATATTAAACCGCCATTACGTTTATCTATCACGCCTTATGTTGCCGGAATTATAAACAACTACCCGTACAATCAACCCGGTATTGATAATACAACTTACAATGCAAGTGGTGGTTTGGATTTAAAATATGGGATTTCCGACGGTTTTACGCTTGACATGACTTTGGTACCGGATTTTAGTCAGGTACAATCAGATAACCAGGTATTAAATCTTTCGCCATTTGAGGTACAATTTCAGGAAAGAAGACCATTCTTTACTGAAGGAACAGAATTATTCAATAAAGGAGGTTTGTTTTACTCGAGACGTGTAGGTGGACAACCACTCCTATATTATGATGTTTACGGACAAACCAATGCGGATGAAAAAATAATTAAAAATCCGGGACAAGCTAATTTATACAATGCTACAAAATTATCAGGACGAACTTCTTCCAACTTAGGCATAGGTTTATTTAATGCCATTTCAGGAGATACTTATGCTACTGCTCAGGACACGCTTGGAAATACCAGAAAAATTTTATCATCTCCGTTGACGAATTACAATATTGTGGTGTTAGATCAGGCTTTAAAAAACAATTCTTTCGTAACACTTATTAATACGAACGTAACGCGCGATGGACATTTTTATGATGCGAATGTAACAGGTGCCGGTTTTGATTTCAATAACAAAACAAACACTTATGGCATTGGAGGTTTTGGCAAAATGAGTCAGCGCTTTTTTCCGGATAGTGCCAAACCATATAGAGGTTATAGCGCTAATTTCAATTTTGGAAAACGGGGTGGGAATTTTTTATGGTCAGCTTTTGGGAGTTTAAATACAGACACTTATAATCCGAATGATTTAGGAATTCAATTTATGAATAACAATGTAGATATGGGTATGGATATTGCCTATAACATTTACAAACCTTTCTGGAAATTGAATAATAGTTATAATGAATGGTCGGTTATTTACCAACGCATGTATAACCCTGACGTGTTCGCAAATTTCGGTATAAGTGGAAACCACGTAACCACATTCAGCAAACGTTTTTTAACGGTTGGGATTCGCTATGGTGCGGAGCCTATTATCACTTATGATTATTATGAACCGCGCGTTTTTGGAAGATTCTACACTTTCCCAACTAATTACAGAGGGGGTGGATTTATATCGAGTGATTACCGGAAAAAAGTAGCCATTGATATTTCTGTAAACCACAGGGTTTTTAATGAAAACAAAAGGCAGGAAACTGATTTATATATTGCGCCGCGATGGAGGGTAAATAATAAGTTGTCATTTATTTTTGAAAGTTACATTCAGGAAAAGTTAGACGACATCGGTTTTGTAAATTACGATTACGCGAGTGATTCCATTACATTTGGAAGACGTCATGTGCAAACCGTTAGTAATACATTATCCGGAGTATATAAATTCACAAATAAGATGTCGCTATCGATTCGTGGTCGCCATTACTGGTCGAAGGCCTACTATCATGGGTATTATCATTTAGAAAATAATGGCTATTTAAGCTCCTATTCTTATGGTGGCAATCATAATGTTAACTTTAACGCTTTCAATATTGATTTGGTTTTCTTTTGGCAATTTGCACCCGGCAGCGAATTAAACATAGTATGGAAAAATGCCGTTTTAAAGAGAGAAAACACGATTATTAACGATTACTATCTAAACATTGAAGGATCCATTAACTCTCCTCAAAACAACACCATTTCACTAAAGGTTCTCTATTACCTCGATTACGTAATGGTTAAAAAGGCGCTTAGCAAAAAGAGTAAAAGAAATTAATTTATTTTGCCCTGCTCCATAATAGGATTAAATTTGTTAAAGGGTGAACATAAAAAAACATACTGCCATTATTAAACAAGAATCCAAACGACTTGGTTTTGACTTTTGCGGTATCAGTAAAGCTACCTTTTTGGAAGAAGAAGCGCCACGATTAGAAAAATGGTTAAAAGAAAACCGCCACGGAAAAATGGATTACATGGCGAATCATTTTGATAAACGATTAGATCCACGCCTATTGGTAGATGGTGCAAAATCCGTTGTATCACTTTTATATAACTATTACCCAAGTCAACAACAAACGGAAGGCGCGCCAAAGCTATCCAAATACGCCTATGGTAACGATTATCATGAAGTGATAAAAAACAAGCTTAAAGAGCTTGTAAATTCACTACAAGAACAGATTGGCGAAATAAACGGTCGTGTTTTCACCGATTCAGCACCGGTAATGGATAAAGCCTGGGCAAGAAAAAGCGGATTAGGATGGATTGGCAAGAACAGCAACCTCATCAACAAGCAACAAGGTTCATTCTTTTTTATTGCTGAATTGATTATTGATTTGGAATTAGAATATGATGGTCCTATTGATGACTATTGCGGGACTTGTACTAAATGTATTGATGCATGTCCTACTGAAGCAATTATTTCGCCTTACGTTGTAGATGGCAGCAAATGTATTTCCTATCTTACCATAGAACTTAAAGAAAACATTCCGACTGAATTTAAAGGCAAAATGGATAACTGGGCCTTTGGTTGCGATGTGTGCCAAGATGTTTGTCCTTGGAACAGATTCAGCAAACCGCATAATGAGCCTTTGTTCAATAACACGAACGGTTTGCTATCCTACTCCACAAAAGAATGGAAAGAAATAACAGAAGAAGTTTTTGATAAACTATTCAGGAATTCTGCTGTCAAAAGAACGAAGTACTTCGGCCTTAAAAGAAACATTGATTTTATAAAAGCGGACTAAAACAAAAAACCCCGAATTGCTTCGGGGTTTTTTAATTTCATATTAGAAGTGCCACAAGTCGTGTTCCCATTTAAAGATGTCGTTTTTTACGCGATCTGACTCTAGAAGTAAATCGATACCGGCAGAGTATTCATTAAACTGACGATCGTAAACGTTTGTTTCTTTAAAAACATAACTAGAGAACTGACGTTTCCAGAAAATGTCTTCGAAAGTACGACGCTCAGAATCTGTTTTTGTATTAAATACTTCATGCTTTGCAAAGTAAGGACGGCATGCAGGGAAATAAACCCAAAATAATGCATTTAAACCACCTTTTTCTTCGTCACGCTTTAATACTTGAATACCTAAGATACGAACTTCTAAAACTGATTTCTGCTTATCGAAAAACCAATCTTCTTTCATACGCATTACATTCAAGTCTTTTAGAATAGAAGTTGAGTCACAACTCCATCTCGACGTAAAAATCTCTTCACCGTTTTCATCAAAGTTTGATTCCTTTACAGAGTCACAAACAACTAATTTGTTTTTAACTACTGATAATTCCATAGGAACAAGGAAATCTTCATCAGCGAAGGCAAGAATTTGACCCGTTTGAATATACTTAGATAAAACTCTGATTAACGACCATCTGCCATTGGTAGACGCATCATAAGTAATTGGATAATACAAAGGGTGATTGATCTTTTCTCTTAAATCAATCTCGCGCCAAACGCGCTTTTCCCAAGCCACATCTGCTTCACGAAGATGTGTGTAAGGAATAAAACGGCGATAATTCGCGTTTTCCTTATCATAGATACCATCTCTATAATCGCCCGGAGTAAATACGCCCGGTTGAGCATTTAGATTAGAGATCACCAGTAAAAAGGCAATGACTAATATGGATGTAGCTTTTTTCATATTTCTATTATTTAACTTTTAAGGACACAGTTGGCAAGGTACGGATAGTTCCATCCGGTGCTTTTACTTTAATGTTCTCAAAGAAAGCTTTACCTCCGGAGTTCAAACTCTGTAATACACCTTTTGCTTCAGCACTTAAGTTAGGACCATTACAAGGAAATTCCTTAATAATACCTTTTACGTTAGCTGAGAACAAGAAGCTTTGTACAGGGAATTTAACATCAAAGTCGAAGCCTGGAATTTCAGCACCCACACCACCGATCGCTGCTAATTCCATCTTTTTGAAATCCATGATACCCTGACATAATCTACCGCCCAATTTAGCTGATGGATCAGGAATTTTCTTCACACGGAATTTCTTAGGAGGGCCTTGTGCTTTAACGCCATCTTTAGTTTTAGCGGAAACGCTGATTTGACAAGTTCCCGGAGATGTTGCGCGAACAACAAACTTTCCACCTGAACCGCCAGTTTTTGTAGCTCCGCAACCAGTAATGCTAACATTTAAATCGGTAGGAGAAACACCAGCAGCTGAAACAACAATTGGATTATCTACACCAATATAAAGTACGTTCATCTTCTCAGGTTCAACCGCAACTGAAGGAGCAGCAACCATGTAAGTTGAAGAGAATGGATAAAAATCGTAAGTACCATCAGGTTTTTTAAACTTGATAACACCTTTGTAGGTTTGCTCACCTTGACCACCTGTCTGAACTTCATATTTACCTTGACCATCAACGATTGGTAATTTAGTTCCGCCTTGTCCGCCTGAAGCAGAGTCAGCACCAACTAATACTTCCATCATATCAGCAGTCATAGCGCTTGATGAAGCAGCTAAGAAAATATCAGCAGTATATGGTTGACCAGCTTGAATGTATGAAGAAGGAGCAATTACTTTTGCAGTTAAACGGTCGAACTTAATCGCTAATTTACCACTCGCACCACTGAATACCTGTAATAATTCAGCCTCGATGTTGTAAAGGTCAGCTTGCATTTTGTTCAAGTTTGTAACTACCGCAGCCATTGGTAAGTGATAGAAGTTTTCTACCGGCCAAGTTAATTTGATACCATCTTCCTCAGCACCACTGTCAACCGGCTTAATACTTCCTATTTTTTTCTTCAAACCCTGATAATCATCTTCAAGGATCTTAGTTTTCTTATCCTTTTGCATGTTATCAAGCATAGAGATTAACTTATTGTGTAAGCCATCCATTTTTGCTTGTAATTCTACAGCACTGTTTGGTTTATTTTCAGGAGAAGCCGCATCACTACCAATTAATAAATGAGTAGGAGCATCGTAGTCATCAATTTTACCTAAGTAACGTAATTTAGCAGTATCACCCTGGCCAATTTGCTCAGTAGTTTCAATAACTAAATTTCTAACACCGTCGATATACTTGATAACGTCCTTAATTGCTGATTGAGCTTCTTTAGCCTTATCGAAATAAGGCTTAGCAGCAGGGTTACCATTAATAGTGTGTTCAAACGATTCGTAAATACGCTTGTTATTCTCAGAAAGGTTTTTCTTACTCTTCTCCATACTCTCGTTCACCGTAATGTAACCTTTTAAGATTTGCTTGGATACGTTCATAGCAAGAAGTGCGGTAAGTACTAAGTACATCATACCAATCATCTTCTGCCTCGGGGTTTCTTTACCACCTGCCATTTTTTAATTTCTTTATATAAGATTAAACGTAAATTAATTTGAATAAAGATTAAATAACGCTAATGATGTAATCAAGTTACATCAATGCGAAATTTAGCCTTTGAAATTCATTGCATTTAACATATTGCCGTAAATAGTATTTAAGGCAGTTAAGTTATTTGACAAGCTAGACATTTCCTGACGATACTTACGAGTATCTTCAACTGAATCATGTAAGTTTTTCATTAAGTCAGCTAAGCCATCATAGAACTTGTTGGTAGCATCTAAATGATCTTTTGATCCTTGTAATTGTAATTCGTAAGTTGCATTTAATGCAGATAAATTCTTAGACACTTTATTCAATGATTCACCAATTGAATAACCGGCATCGTTTGAATTAGCTAAGTCAGACATTGACTGAGCAGCTTTTTGATATGTATCAGCTAATGTAGAAACATTTGATGAAGCTCTCTTTACGCTATCAACGTATTCGTTAGTAGCAACAGTTGCATTACTAATATCAGCAATTTTACTTGCGTTATCGCTTAATGAACGCATACCGTTTCCTAAACTTTCAATTAACTCAGGACCGATTTTTGCTTCTTCTAATAAATTATCTAATTGGTTTGCTACCGGAAGACCACTTCCTGCATGCTCCTCTTCACCATGTCCACCCATACCTGATAACTCAGGGTAAGCTAAAGACCAATCATATTCCTCATGTGGGATATCTGACGCGAATAATAAGAATAAGAACGCCTCTGTACCAAGACCTACGATAAGCATCGCAGACGCACCCGGCCAGTGCATGATTTTAAATAAAGCACCTAAGATTACAACGGATGCTCCAATACATGATGAAAGGTGTAAGAACCTTTTGAAACCTGTTACTTTCGGTAATTTGTGACTCATAGCTCTGTTTGTTTGTTAGTTAGTAATTGTTTTGTTTGTGTTTGTTTTTTGTGTTTATGTTGTGTTTGATTTTTTCAATTAAATATCGTCACCTTTTGAACGGCCTAAATAAGTCATTACGTTACGGAAACCAATATAACATTTCGCTGTATCCTGATATTCGTAAGTTCTAGTTGAATTTTGTAAGTAATATCCGATATCCTTCCAGCTTCCACCACGAATAACTTTACGCTTTAATACGTTTGCGTCTTTATCCTGAGCTTCGTATACATAATCAGGGTTCAAGTCATGTTCAAAATCATAAGCTGATTCATCAAATGCATTACTTGTCCACTCAGACACGTTCCCGGCCATACAATATAAACCGAAATCGTTAGGGTTATAAGAGTAGATATATACTGAATGGAAACCACCGTCATCAATATAAGAACCACGCATTGGCTTAAAGTTACCTAAGAAACATCCGCGAGCATTACGTAAATAAGGACCACCCCAAGGGTATGGAGATAAATCTAAATCACCACGAGCCGCTCTCTCCCACTCACTTTCAGTTGGTAAACGGAAATCGTTAACGATAGACTGACCAGTACCGATTAAGAAGTTGTTTAATAATAATGAACGCCAAATAGAGAATGCACGAGCTTGCTTCCAGGTTACACCAACAACTGGGTATTGGTCGTAAGCCGGATGCCAGAAATACATATTCGTCATTGGCTCATTGAAAGAGTACGTATAATCGTGTACCCATGCTAATGTATCAGGGTAAACGTTGATAATATCTTTAATGATAAATACAGAGCGGTCAACACCTTTACGTTCGCGCGGAACATAATTACCTTGACCTACAGAAACCTGATCAGATACATTATAGGTACCTAAAGTTTTTGGATCTTTACCAGGATCACCTACTGGAGTTGAAGGAGAACCGGGAGCACCATTTTGACCATCATTTAATACAACACCATTAATATAATCAGCTTTCTTATACTCATGAGCCGCATCCTGAATATCAGGTGACTTTTGAGGGCGGAAACGATTAGACTTAGAAGCTGCTAAACGAATATCGATACGGTAGTATTCGTAGTTTAATTTACGAGTATCGATTTCTTTACGGTTATAGAAACGTTCTACTTCCGGTAAATATAATGGTTGTAAATCGGCACGGTAATCTTCATCCGGACTGTCCCAGTTGATACGCTTTTCCCAGTTAATATATGGATCTTGAAGATTGTTATCACCTTTATATATAGGCCATACTTCTAAGAAGTCCTCTTGAGAGATCTGGAAGTCTTCGGCCTCAGGGTTAGAACCAAAAGCTAATAACTTACGAGCAATAGAGTCACGCACCCAATAAACGAATTGGCGGTACTCATTATTGGAGATTTCGGAATCATCAATATAGAACGCCTGAACCGAAACCATTTTAGATTTGGCAGTATGAGCCATAGTAACTTCTTCGTCACTTGGACCCATGTGATAGCTCCCCATTGGGATGTACAAGGTACCGTAAGGATCGGGCTGATACCAGGGTTCGCGGCCTCCTACACCAACCAACTCACCGGTTTTTTTATTACAACCGGTAACGACCGCAACAAATGAAGCTAATACCAATAGTTTTTTCATAATTGTTGTTTTAGTTTATAACCTTTTTACCAGATTTTAGTTACACTTTTGTGTTATTAACAAGTTTTGAACAAATATAACAAAAAGTCTGGTAAAGTGGTTTTAACGTAAGATTTTTGAAAAGGTTACAATTTTTATTATTCCAAGAATCGAACGTTACCATGTACGGTAGGTTTTGCGGTCTTCTTAACCATACAATAACCTAACATAATCTCATGAGTACCAGATGTATGGCCTTTGATTTTTGACATCGGAAGGTCATATGAGTACCCTATTTTTAATGATTTGTCTTTTAATAAACGTGCACCTAACATCGGAGCGATAGCATCTTCCATACGGTAAGAAACACCTAACCAGATGAATTTATCGTATTCATATGTTAAGTTAACGTCTAACTGAGTTGTAGCAGCATCAGACTTAACTTTAACGTTAGCGCTAACATCATTACGTGGATTAATTGGGAAAGTATAACCTCCAATTACGTAATAGTGACGTGCCATTTCAAAAGTGATTTTATCGCCACCTTTTAATGTTTGAGCCGGTAAGTGAGTAGATGATAAACCTACATACATTTTACCAGGGATATGAAAATACAAACCAAAACCTAAGTCGTAAGTAACTTTATTTAAACCAGGATTCGCTGTTCCGCCTGATGTAGCTGAATAACCAGGGATATAAGAATCAGCCTTCCCAGGCTCCGGAGCAATCCAATCATTATTAATTGACTTTTGTAAGATACCTACATCGATACCGGCACCTAAAGTACCGCTCATCATATCTTTATTGTAGGCTGCTGCTACACGGAAGAAGTTCGTTTTGTCTGCTCCGATAGCATCATTCATAAAATTAATACCAACACCTAAAGCCGGAATAACACGCATATCTGCACTTAATAATCCTGTAGATGGAGCACCAGGGAAATTAACCCACTGCTTACGATACAAAACGTTTGCACAAATGGCATTACTTGTTCCCGCATAACCTGGGTTATAGATTAACTTGCTATGCATGAACTGAGTGAATTGAGGATCTTGCTGAGCCATTAAAACACTTGAAAAGCCAGCTACTGCTACTACAACTTTAGTAAATAGTTTTTTCATTTTTTATTGGTTTAAATTTTAAATCAGCACTTTATGCTGAATATACTTAGGGCACTAAATTAGTTAAAGAATTTTAAAAAACAAACGCAGGCCCCTATTTTTTGTTAAAAAGATTACATTACAGACGCTTGCTATAACTTACTGAATATCAGTCATAACTAACTGTGCTGTGTTTCTGGATTTTAACTCCAGAAGTATATTCTTGTTTTCGGTAAGCTTATTTATGGTTTCCTGATCGTAATTACGGATTGTTAAGAGCTCAACCCCGGTGTTGTAAAGCACTTTAAATTGTTTTTGTAGATCATCGATTAACGGAACTGTTTTTTGTTCATCATAATCAGTACAAACGGTGAAGTTTATTGCAGAATTCTGCATCACGTGAATTTTCACACCGTATTTCGAAAACAATTCGAAGATGGAACTTAAATTATCTTCTGCAATAAATGAAAAATCCTTAGGCTGAATAGAAATCAGCATTTGATTTACTTTGAAAATGTATCCCGGAATTGGTAATCTTTTTCCTCCATCATGAATAATTGTTCCGCTCTTATCCGGATTCAAGAATGACTTAACATACAATGGGATGTTTTTATTCTGTAAAGGCTTGATTGTTTTTGGATGTATTACCGTTGCGCCGTAGTATGTTAACTCAATGGCGTCATAGTAACTTAGTTCGTCTATCTTTTTCGTGTTTTTGAACCATTTCGGATCGGCATTCAGTACTCCATCTACATCTTTCCAAATAGTTACACTTTCAGCATTGGTAAAATAGGCTAATAATGCAGCTGTATAATCAGAACCTTCGCGTCCTAACGTGGTCGTGAAATTTTCTGATGTTCCACCAATAAATCCTTGTGTAATCACAATCTTACTGTTGTCGAATTGCGGCATTAACTGCGACTTCACCAACGATTCACTTAATTCATAATTAACCTTTCCCTCACGATACGTATTATCCGTTTGAATAATTCCGCGCGCATCCATCCATTTATTCTTAACACCAATTTCATTCAGGTAAGCAGAAACAATTTTTGTAGAAATAATTTCGCCCATGCAAACAATTTGATCATACTCTTGATTATAATTTCCTACCGGTTCATCTTCAATAATCCAATTGAGTTCAACAAAAGTGTTTTCAATTTCATTATAAACCGGATGATTTTTAGCCGGAAATAATTCACCTATAATTTGAAAATGATAGTCTTTGATTTTTTGCAATTCAGAGTCGGCGTTTCCTGTTTTCTTAAAATAAGCATTCACTAAATTTTCCAAACCATTGGTTGTTTTTCCCATGGCTGAAATAACCACGACCGTTGGTTTATTAGCATACTTCTTTAAAACCTCAGCAACATTTTTTACTGCTGCTGCATCTTTTACCGATGCTCCTCCGAATTTAAAAACTTGCATAGAAATATTTGATTTCAAAAATAGGTATTTTGATTGTAAAGCGATGCATTGATACTTGTCACAATTACAACAAATAAAAAACCCCGGAAATCCGGGGTTTAATTTTTTAAAGATTAATGCTGATGTCCATCACCTTCGCTGTGTGCGGCACCATCACCTGCAGGAGGCGCCGGTGTATTAGCTTGTTGGGGTGCCTGCTGAGCAGGAGCTTGCTGAGGCATTACTGCACCAGCTGCTTTTTTACGAGTTACAGACTCAGTTGGCTTTGACGCAGCATCACTGGTATCACCCATCTTTGGAGTCATTAATAAACTTAAAACTAATAATGCTATTGCTAAGGTCCATGTTGCTTTTTCAATCACATCCGCTCCGCGACGAACACCCATAATTTGATTTGCACCACTGAACTGACTTGAAATTCCGCCACCTTTAGAGTTTTGCATCAACACCACTAAAATTAAAAGTGAGCAAACGATGATTAAAATAATTGATAAAAACATATTGTATTATTTATTGGTTCTGTTTCTTTAAATTCTGAATAAGGGTTGCAAAGTAAGCACTTTTTTGTGGAAATTTCAAACTTAATATTTCATAGGCTCGAACAGCTTTGGAAATATTTCCCTGAAGGGCATAAATCTTTGCAAGTGTTTCTGTTACAAGCTCTTCGTTTTCAATTAAGCTTTCCTTTGCCTTGGTATCCGCGGCAAAGAAACGCTGATTCGGGTCGAGACGAATCGTAGAAGGATTTACTTCAATGATTTTATCAATGATGGATTGTTGTTTCGCCTTCTTCTCAATTTTATCTTTTTCTGCAATAGGTTTAACTTCCGTTTTGAGCTTCTTTTCTAATTTTTCTTCTTCGCTTTTATCCTTCGTCACCGGCTTCTCTTCCACTCTATCGGCTTTCTTGAGTGCTTGCAACCAATCCGAAAAACTTCCGGAAGATATCTGTGGAGCTTCCTCCTCTTTTTTGCTTTCCGTTAAATGAGTAATTGGTTCCTTATCGTGCGTTGCTTCTTGCTTCTTATACCAGTCAGGGGTTTTTAAAACTTCCTTCTCTACAAATGCTGTTATAATATCCTTCTGAATTTCCTTCTCAACTAATTTGTTTAATTCTTCTTCCTTGGCTTCTGCAGATAATTCAATGGCTTTTAAGTGATCAATTTCCGAAACCTTTTCCTTGGCTTCCTTCTTTGTATCAATTATCGGTTGAATCGTTTCGTTTTTAACCTCATCTTTTATCTCAATGCTTGGCTTACTCACAAACTCATTAAGTAAAGAATGTAATCTCGCGCGATTTGGTATACTGATAGCTGTTTGTTTGAGTGTTTGCTGATACAGTCCGCTATCATATTTTCGAGAAACTAAGGTGAGCAACATGTGCGCCGAATGAAAAAACGGAAACTGCTTTTTCAATTCCTGCAAACTCGCCAAATCGTTTGAACCTGCATTGGCAGGATTGGACAATAGGTTTATGAATTCGTTTTGCTTCACCTTAACTCAAAGATACATTTTTAATGGAAGATTTACCAATTATTAAACGCACGGTTAAAAACGTCTTCTGTAATTTGTCTGAAAATTTCCTGAACTAATTCAGGCTCCATTGATTCAATGGATTTCTGACTGCTGTAATCCGCAAAACGGGTAAAAGATTGCTCGAAATTTTTGGTGGCTTCAAAACGGTTGCTGTATTTCACATTCACACTTATCGTTAATCTGTTTAAACTCGCTTGGTCGGTACTCTGAACTGCAACCGGTGCAATGTTATAATCGGCAATAAATCCTTCAAACTGCAAATCTCCATTCTGACTCATGAGTGCCAAGTTAGTTTGCGATGAAACCATGTCGCGCAATTTTTCCGTAAAGCGTTGAGATAAACTTGGGGCACCTAATGTTGTGTTATTGGCAAAGAAAGCAACCGAAATAGTTTTTGCTTCAGGCGGAATGGTTGCACCACTTAGTGAATACTTCACCTTACAGGACGCAATTCCCAAACTAACCAGTATCAATAAATAAATTATCTTCTTCACTTACTCGGCAATTTTATACTCGTTAATTTTTCTATACAATGTTCGCTCACTTATTCCTAATTCTTGTGCCGCGTATTTTCGTTTGCCTTTGTGTTTTTTCAAGGCACGTTTAATCATATCAATTTCTTTGTCTTGTAACGAAAGTGATTCTTCCACTTCAATCGGTAAATTAATTCCGTCGGCCTTTTTGTGAATGGTAACCGGATGTACAGAAACAGAAGGTGTCGTTACAGGCAATTCATTTTCTGCTGCTACTTCATTGTATAATCGATTTACTATCTGTACATCATCATTACTAATTCCGCTGATTTGTCCTTGTGAAGCCAATACAATATCATGCACCACTTTCTTCAAATCGTTTAAATCCTTTTTCATATCCACCAACACTTTATAAAAGATATCGCGCTCGTTGATATCGATGTTAGATTGTGCTGCTTCGTTTCGGCTCAACACAGGTAAATTGTTTACACCATAATTTGGTAAATAGGTAAGCAACACATCGGCATTAATCTCTCTGTTTTTTTCAATAATGGAAATTTGTTCGGTGATGTTTTTCAGCTGACGCACATTACCCGGCCAATAATAATTGATCAAAATCTGCTCTGCATCGGATGTCAATTTAATAACCGGCATTCGGTATTTCGCTGCAAAATCGCTTGCAAATTTTCTGAAGAGCAAGTGAATATCTTCTTTACGTTCTCTTAAGGGTGGTAAATAAATCGGAACGGTGTTTAATCGGTAATACAAATCCTCTCTGAACTTACCTTTTTCAATAGCTTTAAAAAAATTAATGTTTGTTGCGGCAATTACACGCACATCTGTTTTTTGAACTTTACTGCTACCAACTTTTATGTATTCACCGGTTTCTAAAATACGCAGCAAACGTGCTTGAGTAGCAAGTGGTAACTCACCAACCTCATCCAAGAAAATGGTTCCTCCGTTAGCTACTTCAAAGTAACCCTTGCGTGCTTCCGTTGCGCCGGTAAATGAACCTTTCTCGTGACCAAATAACTCACTGTCTATAGTTCCTTCGGGAATAGCACCGCAGTTCACAGCAATATATTGTCCGTGTTTACGCGAACTATTTTGATGAATGATTTGCGGAAATACTTCTTTACCGGTTCCGCTCTCTCCATTAATTAAAACATTTAAATCAGTAGGCGCCACCTGTCGGGCGATATCAATAGCTCTTTCAAGTAATTGATTAGAACCAATTATTCCAAATCGTTGTTTTATATCTTGAATGTTCATTTGTTATATTAATGCAAGAGTCATGACTGATAGAATCAAGACGCTTAATTTTTCAATATTGTTTCTCTAAAGTTATATATCATCTTTTGTAATTCGGAAACTGAATCCAAAATTTTATCTAATTTTTTCCTGTCACCATATTTTCTCCTTTGACAGATTAACAGTTGTGTTTCCATTTCATAGCTAGATGTTAAGGCTGTAGAAAGAAACTCCGCGAAATGATTTTTTGTTCTTTTTCCTGAACCTTCAGCAATGTTTGATGGAATAGAAACTGAACATCTGTTTAACTGATCAATTAGATTGAACCGTTCGTTATTTGGAAGCGTTGCACAATATTCGAATACCATATCACTTAAATCCATTCCTTTTTGCCAGATAACAAGTTTTTTAAAATTATGCTTATTCATGACCTCTCGATTCTTATAGTCTTGCTTCTTATTGTCCTGGTTCTTGTTTCCTTTTATCCTGATTCTTACCTCTAACTCTCTACTTCACCAATTAAAGTAGTAGCTGTACAACGATTCACTTTTACATTTACATAATCTCCCTTTTTGTGATTGCCTGCAGGAAAAACAATTACAGTGTTTTGAGAATTACGTCCGAACAATTCTTCTTTATTCTTCTTACTAACGCCTTCAACTAATACTTTAAATGTTTTACCAACCGCTTTATTTGTATGATAAGCGCTGTGTTCCATTTGCAGACTCACCACTTCCTGTAATCTTCTTTTCTTCACATCTTCAGGAATATCATCTTTAAATTTTCGTTCCGCCAGAGTTTTCGGACGCTCACTATACATAAACATATAGGCGAAATCGTACTTCACTTCTTTAATTAAAGAAACGGTATCTTGATGTTGCTCTTCGGTCTCTCCGCAAAATCCTGTAATTACATCTGTACTTATCCCACAATCCGGCATAATTGTACGGATAGCTTTTATTCTATCTAAATACCATTCGCGTGAATAACCTCTGTTCATTCTTTCAAGCACTACACTATTTCCGCTCTGAACAGGAAGATGAATGTATTTACAAATATTCTCGTACTTTGCCATGGTGTGCAATACCTCATCCGTCATATCTTTTGGGTGCGATGTAGAAAATCTCACACGTAAATCAGGATGAATTTTAGCGACCATTTCCAATAAATGAGCAAAGTTTACAGCGTTCGCCTTTTGCTCCTCCGTTAAAATTTCTTTTTTCAATCCTCCACCGGCCCACACATAGGAATCTACATTTTGTCCTAATAAAGTAACTTCTCTGTATCCTGCATCAAATGCTTCCTTTGCTTCTTTTACGATACTTTCAGGATTTCTGCTTCGTTCTCTTCCGCGTGTAAACGGCACTACACAAAAACTACACATGTTATCACAACCACGCATGATACTGATAAAAGCACTCACGCCATTTTTATCGAGGCGCATCGGACTAATATCCGCGTAAGTTTCTTCTTTACTTAATATAACATTAATTGCCTTCTGACCGCTCTCGGCTGTTTCAATCAGATTTGGTAAATCACGGTAAGCATCCGGCCCAACCACGATATCCACTAATTTTTCTTCTTCTAAAAATTGTGATTTTAAACGCTCAGCCATACAACCCAAAACACCTACTAAGGCATCTGGATTTTTCTGTTTTACCTTTTTATAATCTTGTAAACGCTGACGAACGCGCGATTCTGCATTTTCACGAATGGCACATGTATTTACAAAAATAATATCTGCCTCTTCATAATTTTGAGTGGTAGTATAACCCTTATCTATTAATATGGAAGCCACAATTTCGCTGTCGGCAAAATTCATCTGGCATCCATAACTTTCGAGGAATAGTTTTTTGCTTCCCTCATTGTTTCCATCTTTTATCAACGCCTCACCTTGCCTGCTTTCGTCGATTATTTTGTTCTCAAAGTCCATTTATCTTTACTAAAACCACAAAGTTACGACATTAATGTGTCATTTTGACATATTTTAGTTTTTTAACGGATTACCAGGCGGTTAAATAAACGATTTGGTGAATTCGGATTTTATTTTTTTTCTTTGCACACTTTTTAATGAAGCCCAAAAACTGATTTTTACGGTTTTTTACCGATAAAACACGAAAATTGAAATCATTAAAAACAGACTAATCAGCTGATTATTAAATTCTTGTAAAAATCAAGAGGAAAAAATCGGCACATACATTTCTATACATATATAATATGAGTAAAAACTTAGTTATTGTTGAGTCACCGGCCAAAGCAAAAACCATCGAAGGATTCTTAGGGAAGGACTTTACTGTAAAATCAAGTTTCGGACATATCCGCGATTTGGTGAAGAAGGGTTACGGGGTTGACATTGATAATAATTTTACTCCCACCTACGAGGTACAACCGGATAAAGAAAAAGTAATTGCCGAATTAAAGAAGCTTAGTAAAAATGCCGAAATGGTTTGGTTAGCATCCGATGAGGACCGCGAAGGAGAAGCTATATCATGGCATTTATTTGAAACTTTAGGTTTAGATAAAAAGAAAACCAAACGAATTGTTTTTCACGAAATCACAAAACCGGCCATTCAAAAAGCTATTCAAAATCCAAGATCAATCGATATTAATTTGGTAAATGCACAACAAGCTCGTCGTGTATTAGACCGATTAGTAGGTTTTGAATTATCACCGATTTTATGGCGTAAAGTTCGTCCGAGTTTATCTGCAGGCCGTGTTCAAAGTGTGGCGGTACGTTTAATTGTTGAAAGAGAAAGAGAAATTCAAAATTTCCAATCAACTTCAGCCTTTAAAGTAGTGGCTTTATTTAAAGTGGGTTCAGCTATTTTAAAAGCGGAATTAGACAAACGTTTCAATACAGAAAAAGAAGCGCAGGCATTTTTGGAAAAATGTAAAAACGCTAATTTTTCTATTGGCAGTTTAGAAACTAAACCTGCTAAACGTTCGCCTGCTGCTCCATTTACAACTTCTACTTTACAACAGGAAGCTGCACGTAAATTAGGCTATTCTGTAGCGCAAACCATGATGTTGGCGCAACGTTTATACGAAGCAGGGAAGATTACTTATATGCGTACCGACAGTGTGAATTTATCTGAAACCGCCATCGACCAGGCGCATAAAGCGATTCATGCTAATTACGGCGAAAAATATTACCAACCACGTCAGTATAAAAATAAAAGTAAAGGCGCGCAGGAGGCTCACGAAGCTATCCGTCCTACTTATATTTCTGTTACAGAAATTGAGGGCGAAAGAAATGAAGTGCGTTTATACGATTTAATTTGGAAACGTACTATTGCGTCGCAAATGAGTGATGCAGAATTAGAGAAAACTACAGCGAAAATCACGATTTCTACAACTACAGAAACGTTTGTAGCACAAGGAGAAGTGTTGAAATTCGACGGTTTCCTTAAAGTCTACATGGAGAGTACCGATGATGAAGAGAATGAAGAAAACTCATCGATGCTTCCTCCAATGAAAGTTGGAGATAAATTAATCAGTCAGGAAATTTCCGCAACGCAACGTTTCACGCATCACCCACCTCGCTATACAGAGGCAAGTTTGGTAAAAAAATTAGAAGAGTTAGGAATCGGCCGTCCTTCTACTTACGCTCCAACTATTTCTACTGTCCAAAAACGTAATTACGTTGAGAAAACCGATCGCGAAGGAACACCACGTAATTATGTGAACTTAACACTCGCGAAAAACACTATTCAAAAAGAAATTAAAACCGAAAATACCGGTGCTGAAAAATCAAAACTATTTCCTACGGATATAGGCATGGTAGTAAATGATTTTTTACTCCAATATTTCCCTGATATTTTAGATTTCCATTTCACCGCAAAAGTGGAAGAAGAGTTTGATGAAATTGCTGAAGGCAAATTGGATTGGACCAAAATGCTGAAGGAATTTTACAAACCATTCCATAAAACTGTTGAGAAGACAATTGATAATAGCGAGCGCCAAAGCGGTGAACGCGAGTTAGGAATTGATCCGGTGAGTAAGAAAAAAGTGATTGTGCGTATCGGACGATTTGGACCTTTAGCTCAAATTGGGGAAGCGAACGAAAAAACAGGAGAGAAACCACAATTTGCCAGCTTACGTAAAGATCAGCGCATGGAAACCATTACGCTGGAAGATGCTTTACTGTTATTTAAAATGCCTCGCATTGTTGGTGAATTTGAAGGTAAAGAAATGAAAGTTGGGATTGGGCGTTTCGGACCATATGTTGTACATAACAACGCCTTTACTTCGCTTACCAAAGAAGATGATCCGTATACTGTAACCGGTGATCGTTGCGTTGAATTAATTAAAGCGAAACGCGAAAAAGACGCTGCAAAAATCATCAAAACATTTGATGAAAATCCGGATTTAAAAGTCATTAATGGTCGTTGGGGACCATGCATTATATTAGGAAAAGCTTTCTTCAAAATTCCTAAAGACAAAGAACCTTCAAAACTAAAATTCGGTGATATTGTAGAAATTATCGGAGGTATTGATGCTTACGAACAGGCTGTAGAAAACAGCAAATTCAAAGCCGGTTTTAAAGGAAAAAGTAAAACTAAAGGGAAAGCCGCTGCCAAGGAAGAACCAAAAAAACTCAAGGTAGTAAAGAAAGGTTCCGCTAAAAAAGCAATAACTCCCGCAGTTAAAAAAGCAGCTGCCAAAAAAGCGAGTCCGAAAAAAGTGACCGCTAAAAAAACAGTTAAAAAATCAGCTCCTAAAAAGGCAGCGAAAAAGAAATAAAATAAAGCCGGACCAGTCCGGTTAAGGTCGGAAGATGCTTTCTTCCGACTTTTTTATTGATAGTAAGGTTAAATCGTTTTTACATTTATTTCCCTACTTTTGCAGAGCAATGTCGATGGAAATAGAAATAACATCCGAATACATTGATCAATTAAAAGAATCCATTGCTCAAAAAAACAGTGGCTACTTAAAAGATCAACTGCATGAATTGTATGCAGCCGATATTGCTATTGTAATCAATCAACTTGATTTAAATGAAGCCAGTTACCTCTATGATTTATTGGAAGAACAAGTTGCGGCGGATGTACTTACCGAATTAGAAGAAGAAAAACGTGAAGAGCTTTTAAGTACTTTCTCTACCAAAGAAATTGCAGAACAACTCGACAACATGGAGAGTGATGACGCGGCTGACGTTATCAATGAATTACCGGAAGAAATTCAGGAAGAAGTACTCTCACACATAGAAGATATTGATCAAGCCAGTGACATTGCTGACCTCCTCAGCTATGAAGAAGGGACAGCGGGCTCTTTAATGGCGAAAGAATTAGTTTGCGTTTACATTAATGATACTGTTGGCACTTGTATTGATGAAATACGTAAACAAACGGATAGCGTGGATGTAATGTATGCCGTTTATGTTATCGATGAAAATAAAAAACTCATCGGTATGCTTTCGCTTAAGAAATTAATTATTTCACACCCTCTCACTCGTCTCGATGAAATTGTAGAGCCGGATGTTCACTATGTAAAAACTTCCGCAACCAGTGAGGAAGTTTCTGAACTAATGCAGAAATATGACTTAGTTGTTCTTCCTGTTATTGATCAATTAGGAAGATTAGTAGGTAGAATTACGATTGACGATGTGGTAGACGTGATCCGTGAAGAAGCTGAGAAAGACATTCAAATCATGAGTGGTATCTCTGATGATGTAGATAGTAACGACCGCTTATGGCGTTTGTCACGCGCGCGTATTCCTTGGCTTTTGGTTGGTATGTGCGGCGGAATTATTGGCTCACGCATTATTGGTAATTACGAAAATCAAATTCAAATTCATCCGGAGATGGCATTTTTCATTCCGCTCATTGGTGCGATGGGAGGAAATGTTGGTGTACAATCTTCAGCCATAATTGTGCAAGGGCTTGCTAATAATACTTTGCTTGGCGACACCATCTCTAACAAACTTTTAAAAGAACTTGGTGTTGGTGTTATTAATGGATTGATTTGTTCTTCTCTTATTTGGGCTTACTCGTTTATGATCGAAAGTTGGAAATTAGCCGCAACAGTAAGCATCGCTTTATTCGCTGTTATTTTATGCGCTTCTTTCCTTGGCACATTTGTTCCTCTAACAATGAATCGCTTTAAAATTAATCCTGCATTAGCAACAGGCCCGTTTGTAACCACACTCAATGACATCATCGGAATAACTATTTATTTTTTAGTGGGCCGTTTATTATATCATGTATTATAAATCAAAAAGCACATTGGTATTCATAACACTGGTTATGATTGTTACCTTCTCAGGATGTAAAAAATATCCGGAGAATACACTTTGGTTTAAAAATGCAGAAAAGGTTTTTAAAGGAGGGCGCATCACTTCTTATACAGCTAATGGACAAGATTTAATGCCTTACTATAAAAATCTCTACAGTACATTTCCTTACAATTATTGCGGACAAAAACTGGATGATGCATTATCACTCCATTTTAACTACGACAACTCTAATAAAGAAATAAGCAGTGATTTAGGAGAGGGCTCCTTTACATTTTCGAAAACAAAAAAAGAAGTGGCAATCATCTTTCATCCCGTGAATGAAGATTTTGGCGCGGAAAATATTTTTCAGGCGCGCCTAAGCTGGAAAGTTTTAAAATTAACCAAAGACGGCCAATTAAAAATCAGAGCCGATTACAATTTTAAAACCTACGAAATTCAGTTCAATTAAAGCTTGATGGTTTGAGTTCTGTCAGGACCAATCGACACAATGGTGATTGGAGTTTTCACTGCATTCTCAATGTATTTCACATAATCAGCAAGTGCTTGCGGCATATCTTCCTTCTTAGTGATTTTAGTTAAGTCGCAATTCCAACCTTTCACCTCCTGATAAATTGGTGTTAAATAACGTGTATCTATATCGTAAGGTAAAAAGTCGATAACTTGTCCGTTATAATTATAGTGTGTACACACTTTTAGCGTATCAAAATCTGAAAGCACGTCCGCTTTCATCATCATCAACTCCGTAACACCATTAATCATAATCGCATATTTTAATGCCGGTAAATCTAACCAACCTGTACGACGTGCGCGACCGGTAGTAGAACCAAATTCGCGGCCTATCTGACGGATTTTTTCTCCGGTTTCATCGTTCAGCTCAGTTGGAAATGGTCCGCTGCCCACGCGTGTGCAATATGCCTTGAAAATACCTATTACATTACCTATGCGATTAGGCGCAATACCTAATCCGCTGCAAGCACCAGAGCAAACCGTGTTAGAAGAAGTTACAAAAGGATAAGAACCAAAATCAATATCCAATAAAGAACCCTGCGCGCCCTCTGCTAATATTTTTTTACCGGAAGCTAATGCATTGTTTAAAAAATGTTCGCTTTCGATAAATTGTAAGTTCTTTAATGCCTCAATACTTTCGAACCATGCCGGCTCCAGTTCTTGTAAATTATATTCGTAATTATAAAACGATAAAATTTGCTTATGCTTTTCTACAAGTGTGTTATACTTTTCTTTAAAATCCTTTGCTTCGATGTCACCTATACGTAAGCCATTACGTCCGGTTTTATCCATATAGGTTGGTCCAATTCCTTTTAAAGTAGAACCAATTTTATTTTTTCCTTTTGAAGCCTCGCTTGCCGCATCAATTAAACGGTGCGTTGGTAAAATTAAATGTGCGCGTTTAGAAATTAATAATTTTGTTTTTACATCGACACCTAACTTTAATAAAGCATCAATCTCTTTTTTAAAAATCACAGGATCAATTACAACACCATTCCCAACGATATTTTGCGCAGTCGGATGAAAAATCCCACTTGGAATTGTATGTAACACATGCTTTATTCCATTAAATTCAAGAGTATGCCCTGCGTTTGGTCCGCCTTGAAAGCGTGCAATAATATCATATTCAGGTGTTAGAACATCAACAATTTTTCCTTTTCCTTCATCGCCCCACTGAAGGCCTAACAATACATCAACATTTGGCATAGTATCAATTATTAAAGAGGTAAATTTATCATTAAAATTCCTCTTAAATCGTTGTTTTTAAATAAATGTTGAAAAGTTAAGACTTTGATTATAGCCAGAAACTATCTTCCAAAATGAAGCATTTTTATTGCTGTTATTGCAGCTTCATCTCCCTTATTACCATGCCTGCCTCCAGCTCTATCAATGGCTTGTTGGTGGTTATCCGGTGTTAAAACTCCGAATATAACCGGCTTGTTGAATTTTATATTAAGGCTCGTTATTCCATTTGCAACGGCATCGCAAATAAAATCAAAATGACGTGTTTCACCTTGAATAACGCAACCAATGGCAATAACTGCATCCACTTTTTTTTGCTCTGCTAACCATTGTGCTCCCAACGTAAGCTCAAAACTTCCCGGAACGGTTTTAGAAATGATATTCTCAGGCTTTGCTCCAAATTTCACCAAGGTATCGTAAGCGCCTTTATAAAGCGCGTATGTCACTTCATGATTCCATTCGGCCCATACAATTCCAAAAGTAAAATCGGCTGCGCTTTTTACTTCGCTGCCTTCTACACTCGATAAATTTCTATTCTGACTAGACATTACAATTTCCTTAAAATGAATCAGCCGCGGTAAAACCGCGGCTGACAATTGAGTTTCTTTTTGTTTATAAGTTACCTAAGGTTCTAACCTTAGCGATATACTTTTCAATTTCTTTTGCTTCACCACTGCGAGGGTATTCTCTTTTAATACGCTCGTAAACATTTAAAGCTTCAGTATAATTGCTTTTTAATTCGTAAGCAAATGCAGCTTTCTTTAAATAAATTGGTGTTGTAAAATTATTGCTGTTTTTCTCAGAAGCCTTTAAATAAAACTTTAACGCTTCATCCACACGATTCAATTCCATGTTAGCATCGCCAATAGCGCCTAAAGCAACCGGAGCAACCATTAAATCATCTCCGTTATATTGTTGCAAATGTTCAATAGCTTTTTCAAACTGTCCGGTACGTAAACAACAAATTCCTGCGTAATAGTGTGCAAGACTTCCAACTGAAGTAATGCTGTATTCATCCGCGATTTGCTCGAAACCCATCATGGTTTTATCACCATCAGCATTACGAACCATTACACCGCCTCTTAGGGCTAGATTGAAACTATCTCTTTCAAAATAATGTTGAGCGAAGAAAATCTCATTCGCTGCTTCTTTTTCTTTATCGGGTAACCAGTAAAATTTATAACCAACAAATAACGCGATGATGACAGCTAATCCGCCACCTACGTAATTGATCATTTTTTTGTTGCTCTCATAGAAAAACTGAAGTCCTTCCAAGGTAGGGTCTACTGCTTTGGATGATTTTTCCTCCGCAACCTCCTCATAAGCTACTTCGTTTTCGTTGGTCTCAACGTTTTCAACCTGGTTTTCGTCTTTAAGTTCGGCCATTTTATCCACTAAATTTAAGGTGCAAAAATAGATTTTTTATTTTTAATTCAGAAATTTATTTTAAAGCGGCTAATACCCGTAAAAATGGCTTAAATTTACCTGAAATTCAATGGTTTTAAAGCAACTCACACTCATCAATTTTAAGAACTATTCTGATATTACCCTCCATTTCAGTGAAAAAATGAACTGTTTAGTGGGTAACAACGGAATGGGTAAAACCAATATTTTAGACGCCATTCATTACCTCTCCTTTTGCAAGAGCTTTTTTAACAGCATCGATAGCCAGAACATTAAGCACGGGGAAGGCTTTTTTGTGATTCAGGGATTCTATAACCGTAACGGGGAAAATACGGAGGTTTATTGTGGTCAAAAAAGAAATCAAAAGAAAGTATTCAAACACGATAAAAAGGAGTACGAGCGCCTATCTGAACACATTGGAATGTATCCGCTGGTGATGATTTCACCGGCCGACGCCGAACTCATTAACGGAACCAGTGAAACTCGCCGGAAATTTATCGATGGCATCATTTCACAATACGATAAGGTTTATCTCGAAAAACTAATTGCTTATAACCAGGTACTAAAACAAAGAAACGCGCTCTTAAAACAGTTTTATGAATCCCGCGCTTTCGATTCAGTAACTCTGGAAATTTGGGACGAACAATTGATACTCCACGGAAAAAGTATTCTCGAAATACGTAAGGATTTTTTAAAGGAATTTATCCCTCTCTTTAACAAACATTACGCTCACATCAGCGAAAGTCGCGAAAATGTAACACTCGAATACGAATCTTCCATTGGTGAACGCGATTACAAAACTGCTGTTCTTACTTCACTTGAGCGCGACCGCATTTTGCATTACACAACGGTGGGTCCGCATAAAGATGATTTGGAATTTATGGTGAATGGTTTCAGTCTGAAAAAATTCGCGTCACAAGGACAACAAAAATCGTATTTATTGGCATTGAAACTGGCTCAATTCGAATTCATCAAAAACAAAAAACACACAAAACCTCTTCTTTTATTGGATGATGTTTATGATAAATTAGACGAAACAAGATTCAGAAAACTAATTGAATTGGTGAGTGGCGATGAATTCGGACAGATTTTTATAACAGATACTCACCCTGATCGAATCAGAGACTTATTTGCATTTAACACCATCGATAAGAAAATATTTTTAGTAGATAACGGCGTTGCAGAAGAAATTAAGTGATGAAAAAAAACAATCTTATACGTGTAGGCGATGCCATTAACGAATTTCTCAAACAGGAAAAGCTGGATGTAAAAATCAGTCGTTTTACTGTAAAAAATGGCTGGAAAGATATTGCAGGCGAGCACATCGCTTCACAAACTTTGGAAATTTCCTTTCACGAAACAACCATGTTTTTAACGCTTAAATCTGCCGCGTTAAAACAAGAGCTGGCTTTCAATAAACAACAACTCATTGATAATGTCAATCGCTTTTGCGGAAGCCGACTCATTAACGATATTGTATTTAAATAATTTTTTATGAAGTTTTTAAAGTTTTCTTTACTCCTTATTTCACTTTCATCATTTGGACAAAACAATGATTCATTGATGCTCCGGAAGATTTATGATTTCTACTTAACGGAAAGTAAATGTTATAAAAGTCTGGAAGTATTGTGCAAAACAATTGGACCGAGATTAAGCGGATCCAAGAATGCTGAACAAGCTGTGTACTGGGCTAAAAAAGCTATGTACAATGCAGGAGCCGATACGGTTTATTTACAACCCTGCATGGTTACACATTGGGAACGTGGTGAAAAAGAGAAATGCGAAATACGCTTTTCAAAACAAAAATCAATTTTACCTCTGAATCTTATTGCCTTGGGAGGTTCAGTTGCTACGCCTGTAAATGGACTAAACGCGCCTGTTATTGAAGTAAAAAGTTTTGAAGAACTTGAACAGCTGGGTGAGAAAAACATCAAAGGAAAAGTGGTTTTTTACAATGTATTCTTCAATCCCAAAAACATCCGCACAGGAACTTCTTATGGTGAAACTGTAAAGTACAGATACGATGGTCCGTCTAAAGCGGCGAAGTATGGCGCTGTAGCAACAGTTGTGAGAAGCATGAGCTCATCCGATAATGATTCGCCACACACCGGTGTCATGAAATACGACTCAACAGTGAGTCTTACAAAAATCCCTGCTTTTGCATTGAGCTTTAAAGCTGCGGATTTACTGAGTGAAAATTTAAAGAAAGACGCGCAGTTAAGTTTATATTTAAAATCCAACTGTAAATCATTCCCCGATGCACCTTCCTTTAATGTGATCGGTGAAATAAAAGGAAGTGAAAAACCAAATGAATACATTATAACTGGAGGTCACTTAGACAGTTGGGATAATGGTGAAGGTGCGCATGATGATGGTGCCGGCGTTGTACAATCGATTGAAGCTTTAGCCATGTTTAAAAAATTAGGTGTAAAACCTAAGCACAGTATTCGTGCAGTTGCATTTATGAATGAAGAAAATGGTTTAGGCGGCGGCAAGGCTTATGGAAAAGAAGCGGAAGTAAAAAAACTAAAACACATAGCTGCCATTGAAACCGATGCCGGAGGTTTTACTCCCCGTGGTTTTGGCGTAGACACAACTGCCGGGATGTACCAGACCGTTAGTAATTGGTTACCGTTATTTAAACCATACTTTATAACTTATATCAATCAAGGTGGCGGCGGTGCAGATATTGGTCCTTTGGAAAAACAAGGAGTTCCTTGCATTGGATACGAACCCGACGGACAGCGCTATTTTGATATTCATCACACAGCTGATGACACATTTGATAAAGTAAATAAACGTGAGTTAGAATTAGGAGCTGCTGCTATCGGAAGTTTAATGTATTTAATCGATAAATATCGTTAACATGAGCGCAAACTATTTAGAGAGTATTAAACGCCAGTTTTTGTATTACAAAGATTTAGGTGAAAAGGCCATTGAACAAATTCCGGAAGAAAAATTGCTTTGGCAATTCAATGCGGAAAGCAACAGTATTGCCACCCTCGTTAAACATTTAAGTGGCAATATGATTTCACGTTGGACAGATTTCCTGACGAGTGATGGTGAAAAAGAGTGGCGAAATCGTGATGGAGAATTTGAAAACGACATTAAAACCAAAGCCGAATTAATGGCTACCTGGAATAAAGGTTGGGATTGCTTTTTTAATACAATCAATAGTCTTACAGAAAACGATTTACAGAAAATTATTTACATCCGTAATCAAGGACATACAGTGATGGAGGCAATTAATCGTCAGTTAGCGCATTACCCCTATCATATCGGACAAATTGTTTTTGTTGCCAAGATGATTAAGAATGAAGACTGGAAAAGTTTATCGATTCCAAGAAATAAATCGAATGAATACAACACCGAAAAATTCAGTCAGGAAAAATCGGTGAAACATTTCACAGAGGAATATTTAAAAAAGAAGAAAGATTAAAAATCGAGACACCAGTTAATTGGTTTCTTTCCTTTTGCTCCCAGATACTCGTTCGCTTTACTAAAATGTTTACATCCAAAAAACGCGCCGCGCGCAAGCGGGGAGGGATGCGCCGCCGTTAAAACCAAATGTTTATTGACATCAATTAATTCAGCTTTGGCTTTGGCGTAATTTCCCCATAATAAAAACACTAAATTTTCCTTTTTATCGGATAATGTTTTGATGACTGAATCGGTGAATTGTTCCCAGCCTTTATTTTGATGACTTCCTGCGGTATTTGCTCTCACGGTTAAAGTCGCGTTTAACAAAAACACGCCCTGTTTGGCCCATTTTTCCAGATTACCGCTTAAAGGAATATCACAACCCACATCAGTTTTCAATTCTTTGAAAATATTCACCAACGATGGCGGCTGCCTCACCCCATCACTCACCGAAAAACACAAACCGTTGGCTTGTCCCGGTCCATGATAAGGATCCTGACCCAAAATAACCACCTCAACCTCCTCGAATGGTGTGTAATCAAAGGCCGCGAAAATTCGATTGCCTGGAGGGTAAACAGTAAACTGCTCTCGTTCCTTGACTAAAAAGGACTTTAAGTCTGAAAAATATGGCTTTTCGAATTCAGGCTTGAGAACATTTAACCAGCCTTCTTCTAATTTAGGTGCTATCATTCTTCGAATTTACCGGGGTTTTTAACAATGTGAAAAAGATTTTTTTTGAAGTTTTAAGCAAAAGTTTATATTTGCTATCTAAACACTAACAAAACCATGAAAAAAGTAATCATCTTCGCTTCTGCCTTCGTTTTAGCAGGTCTAACTTTAAGTTCTTGCAAATCACACGAAAAATGTCCAGCTTATTCTAAAGTTGATAACAGCTCATTATATAAAAAATCAGTTTAATTTTTTATTTCAAAGCTGATTTTGAAAACTTTTACAGCCCCCTCGCGGGGCTGTTTGCATTTAAGCCCTTACCAAATAAACTTAATTTCTTGCTTTATATCCGGATGTAAACTCTTCGCAACCGGACAGGTAAAAGCCGCGTGTTCATACATTTTCCTCTCTTTTTCCGAATAATTTAATTTAGGCATGGTTACCGTTACGTGTATTTCACCGATTCTTCTTGGGTCAGCGTACATTACTTTCGTTACCTCAGCAGTTGCTCCATCCGCTTTTGTAATGCCTTCCTTCATGGATACGATTCCCATTATTGATATCATGCAACTAGCCAATGCCGTTGCCACTAAATCGGTTGGCGAAAATGCCTCGCCCTTACCATGATTATCCGTTGGCGCATCAGTAATTATTGTTGTTCCACTCTTCACGTGAGTAGCTTCCGTTCTTAATTCACCCGGGTATTTTACTGTACTTGTTATCATTATTTAGCTTTTTTACACTCTAACAAATGTAGGATTAAACCCCAAAATTGTCTAACTTTGTTACAATGTATTTAAAGCGAATAGTCTTCATTTTCACCCTCATAACTTCGGTTAAAGCATTTTCACAAAGTGCACCGGAGGCTTTAAAACAAGGGCAAGACTTGAATGTATTATATCGTCACGAGGGCACTTTTAAAATTTTTGCTCACACACGTGGATATGGTATAGGATATCGCCGCGGCAAACACATTAGCGCTAAAACAAAATCATTACTAGAGTTTGAAGGTTTAAATCTCAGACATCCTAAAGAAATTAAAGTTAAAAGCAGTGATGAAGGTTCGAAGCGCTTTGTTTATGGAAAAATCAATAATGTAGCTTTACTCAGAATTGGAACCGGTATTCAGAATGTATTGTATAAAAGAGCCGATCGGAAATCCGTAGAAATTCGTTGTTCCTATATCATTGGTGGCGGATTAGCCGTTGCAAAACCTTATTATGTTTTAACTTTTCGTAACGACCCAACCGGATCTAGTCCTACTAAACAATCCGTGAAATACAATGAAGAAACATTTAATCAAGACAGTGTAATTGGTCGCGGTCCGTTTTTAGATGGCATTGATGAATTACAATTGTATCCTGTAATCCACGGAAAATTGAACATGAGTTTTGAGTATGCACCATATTCGCATTGGGTACGCGCCATCGAAACCGGTGTGTCTTGCGATTATTATCCGCGTGCTATTCCTATTATGGCTCGTAACCCGGCCGAAAACATTGTAGTTACATTATATGTTGGATTTGTATTTGGAAAGAAGTGGTTTTAAAAATGGAATCAGAAATTACCTCAACACCTAAAATAAAAAAACCGGATTGGTTACGTGTAAAACTTCCAATTGGTGAAGAATATCTTAAAGTACGTGGAATTGTAAGCAAACATAAACTGCATACCATTTGCGAAAGCGGAAACTGCCCAAATATGGGTGAGTGCTGGGGAGCCGGTACAGCCACTTTTATGATATTAGGAAATATCTGCACACGCTCTTGCGGATTTTGCGCGGTTGCAACCGGAAAACCAAAACCCGCGGATTGGGACGAACCTAAACGTGTTGCGAATTCCGTAAAATTAATGGGCGTAAAACATTGTGTGATTACTTCCGTTGACCGCGATGATTTAAAAGATGGCGGCTCTATTATATGGGCAGAAACCATTAAAGCCATTCGTGAAATTAGTCCTGAAACAAAATTTGAATGCTTAATTCCTGATTTCGCCGGAAAGTGGGAAAACTTACAACGCATCATCGATGTGAAACCCGACATCGTTTCTCATAACATTGAAACCGTAAGACGATTAACCGCGCAAGTTCGTATTCAAGCGAAATACGATAGAAGCTTAGAAGTGATTAAACGACTGAATGCTGCCGGTGTAAAAACAAAAAGCGGATTAATGGTTGGATTAGGAGAAACCGATCAGGAAGTGTATGAAACCATCGATGATTTACGTAACTCCAATTGCGATGTAATGACCATCGGACAATACCTTCAGCCAACACCAAAACATTTACCTGTAGCGCGTTTTGTGCATCCTGACGATTTTAAAAAATACAAAGACTACGCTTTAGAAAAAGGCTTCCGTTATGTTGAAAGCGGTCCGCTGGTACGTTCTTCTTACCACGCCGAAAAACACGTTTTTTAATTGAGATGAAAAAAATAATTTTCTTTCTTTTAATTGCATTCATGCCTTTTGGGAGTGTATTAGCTCAAACCAGAAACGAAAAGCAATTAGCGAAAGAAAAGGAAGCGAAAAGAAAGAGAGACGAGAAAGAGAGAAAGAAAAGAGAGAAGAAAGAGAAAAAAGAAAAAGCGAAAATTCCGGAAAACATTGAAGTGTTTCCTAAAAACTTTTTATTCAAACCAAAATTTGCTTACCCAAGCGTTATCTTTAATGTAAGCAGCCGCAAAAAAAACGGTGAAAATTTCAATTGGAAACCTTCCATTCCCGGCGTTGTTGGTGCAGCCATAAGAATTAAAAAAGTGTATGTTTCTGCCGCGTTTAAATTACCATCGGATAAAACACTCATCAAACAATATTGCGATACTAAATACACCGATATTTTCATTAACATTCAGGGACGAATTACCTCCTGGGGATTTTTTTACAGAGATTACAAAGGTTACTATCTGAAAGATTACGGTAAATTTTATTCGAATTGGAATGAAGATTCGTTGGGTTATCCCAAATCAAATAACCTTCATGTAATAGAAGGTGGACTAAACATTGGATTTAATTTCAACAAGAACTTTTCATTGAACGCTGCATTTGCTCAATCAGAAAGACAAAAGAAAAGTGCAGGTTCCTTCTTAATAAATATTTCGGAGCGCTATCAGAGAATAGAAACAGATACAAACATTGTTCCTCCCGGACAAAAAGACAACTATCCTAATCTTGACAGATTACAAGCGGGTGATTTCTTAACTACACTCATTAGTTTTGGTGCCGGCTATCAATTTGTAATGGGGAAATTTCACTTGACACCGGTTTTATTAGCGGGTACAGGAGTTCAGTTTCAAAGTTATGTACAAAGCAGCTTTAAACGATTCTGGATTAACGTTCCGACTTATGTAAACGGTCGCGCGCAATTTGGCTATAACGGCGATAACTTTTTTGCCAATGTTATTTATGGAATTGAATTTAACACCATTCCAATTAAAGAATCACGCATTCGATTGTACTACCAAAACATTGAATTTGGATTGGGTATACGATTCTAAAAATCGTAGATGTCGATTAAATCCTGAACCTCTGTTGGCTTTAAAGAATTACTTCCTTTTCGTTTATTAGGAATAACAATGTTTCCGTTGCCCGGATTTACATTATTCTCACCCGGATCTATTGTTCCATTAATATCAATAGCCTCGTAAATGTTTTGATTATTCAAGTATGATTTTGTTCTTCCGATTCTGAATACCAAGCCCAGGTTAAGAAAAATAGTTCCGCGAGGGTTGTTCGAATAAAATTCGCCCAAAGCATTTTTATTATTTTTATTATGCGTGTTAGAATAAAAAGCAACATAGTTACGTGTGCTAAATCCGGTAGCCACATAAAAATTAAACCATTTAGTTGGAACCACATCCAAACGCGCACCCGTTAACAATTCATAACGCCCAAAGTTGATGGTCTTATCATTATTTATTTTATAAATAGTGTCGTTATTGGAAAAATTAAACAATCCGCCTTGTGGTTTAGTGTAAATGGACATACGCACCACTTGACTAAAAGGAATATTTATACTTGCATTGCGTGGGAACTGTACGCTAAAATTAAATTTATCAATTTGTCCGAATCTTAATCCTACGAATGGCAACCAAAATTTATTACCATATAAAAATGATTTGGTAGCACCCAATCGTAAATTAAAATGTTTGGATGGAGAATAACTCCAAAGCAAGGTTCCGGCCATGCGATACGTTGCTTCACTTTGCGCTCCTTTTGTAATATCCTGCGTTATGAAAGGCGTACTTTCAACAAAGAAAATAGAACGCTTACCTGTATTATAAATCATTCGCAAACCAAAACCATATTTAGCTAAGGTATGTTGTGAAATGCCTTTAAATTTTGGTTGCAGATAATACGCGGTACCTGCCAATAATAAATGAAAATTGGAATTCACGCTACTGTCTTTGTTATACCAATTAGCGGTAGCAACAGGCGCGTAAAAATTCAAACAAGTTTGTGTGATACCGTACGATTTTAAATGCTTACTTACCTTGTTAGAATCCTTGAGATTTAAATCAACTTCCGGCTTATTGTAATAATCCATGATGCCGGTTGTATTAAAAAAATGACGCGGTTCCCTCCTCTTTTTAGTTGCTTTTGTACTTTGTGAAAAACAAGAAAAGTTGAATGCCATTAAGACAAACAACATCATCCAGTGCGTATGCTGTATCTGCTGCTTTTTCATAGCTAGTCGCCGCTATTTCCCTTAATGGTTTTTATAATTTCCTTTTTAAACTCTTCTTCCGCCTTTCGGAGTAATCCGGTTTTTTTAGGGCCAATTAATTTTTTAAACTTTTCGAAGTATTCCTTATGTAAATCTAATTCGGTTTGTTTCAGTTTCAATTCGGCATTCAAATAACTTTCTGCTTCCGCATCCGTTTTAAAATCCGGCACATCATTATAGGCGCGGCGGAAATTACGACGGGCAAATTTTATTTTGTCGGTATACTCATTATACACCGGCCAAAAGCTTTGCGCTTCTTGCGTTGTTAAGTTTACCTTTTGTGTTATAAAAGAAACCTTCAGTGCCTCTACTTTATCTTGTTTGCCGGGCTGTGCTAAAACCGGCAAGCCAAAAGCTAATAGAAGTATAACAAATATGTATTTCAAATTAAATTTCATCTGTTATATCATTTACGTCAACATTCTCCAGAATATAGCTTTCGGTATTTTCATCTTCTGAAGTTGTTGCATTTTGTTCAAGTACTTTATTTAAATTCTTCTGCAAATCATCGGTATTTACAGCTTCGATTAGAGCTTCTTCTTCAAAACTGTTTAATTGATTTGTTTTAATTATATCGTTTTTATCCAAACAAGCTACCGTGTTACAATCTGTACTAACCGTGCCGTTATCTAAATTAAAAACATAGATGCCTAAACTAATCACAAGCATGGCCGCAATCGCATAGGCTGTTTTCTTACTGAATACAATATGCAATACTTTTGTAAATACATCTTGCTCATTATTTTCATCAGTAATTGTTGCGCGTACTTTATGTGAGAAATTTTCAAAATAACCTGCAGGAACTTCGAACACATTTTGCTTATCTATAGAAGCAAGCGTTGGATAAACACTCATTTCTTCGGCAAGCATTACTTTCTCTTTTAAACGTACAGCTGCATCCTCAAAATAATTTTCAGGCACTACAAAAACAGACTTATTACGCAAAGCGCTTAATGACGGGTATTGCGCTAATTCTGATTTGGATTCAAAATAGCCCGAAGGGGTTACGAAAGGCAACTCCTTGCTTATCGAAGACAACAATTTGAACTCCTTCAACTCATCAGCCAGTTCGATTTTATGCATCATTTTTTGCGAAAATGAGCTAAAATAATCGCCGGGTACCGAGAAAGGATTATTCTCTTTATTTGACTTATTATTTTCTTCGTTCGGGTTCATTTATGGCTTTGACGCTAATATTCCTTTTAGGTTTAATGGTTCAGTAAATATTCTTCAATTTTTTTTGCGGCATGATGGTAAGAGGCCTTTAAAGCACCAACCGATGTTTCCAATACCTCCGACATTTGTTCATAGGGCATTTCATCATAATACCTCATATTAAACACAACTCGCTGTTTTTCAGGCAACGACAATATTGCTTGCTGTAATTTTAGCTGGATGGCGTCTCCTTTAAAATACTCATCAGATTCCAAGGTTTGGCTTAACTGATACTCAATTGGTTCTAAAGAAACGGTGTTTCTTTTTTGCTTCTGACGTAAAAAAGTAAGGGATTCATTCGTGGCAATACGATATAACCAGGTAAATAATTGAGATTCTTCTTTAAAATTCTCTAGCCCCTTCCACACTTTTATAAACGTATTCTGCATCACATCGTCAGCATCATCATGATCGATTACAATTTTTCGTATTTGCCAGTATATTTTTTGCTGATACTTCTCAATCAGATGATGTAAAGCCATGTTCCGGGAAGATTCCTCCCCATACATCTTTAATATTTCCTCATCAGATAAGTGCTTCACTTACGATTAGACGCTTAAAAAACGTCAAAGTTTAATTTAGCTTTTATAAAACTAAAAAAATTTATTCATTTGTAGTGTTATGTTCGACCTCCGTAAATGGGAAAATATGCACATTCCGCTTTGGCTGATTAAAGACACATGTTGGATGTTGGAATGGCGTTGGCTGGGAGTTGCTATGGTTTTGCCTACTGTAGCAATGGCCATCTATATTTTAATAAAATCAATTAAGATGGTAGAGTTTTACATCAATCTTGCCATCTGTTTTTGGATTGCCGCTAACTCATTTTGGATGTGTGCCGAGTTCTTCGACTTTATCGAATATAAAATGTATGCCGGAATTCCTTTCGGATTAGGGATGCTGTCCGTAGCAATATTCTACTACAAGCAAGCTCGTTTAAATGCGGGTAATTAATTCCTTTACAATAAAAGTCATTTTTGGCTCCTGCGCATTTGCTACTTGAAGTACCTCTTCATGACTAACGTTCTCCACCCTACCCTCAACGCCTAAGTCGGTTATAATACTTATACCAAAAACATTGATGCCGCTATGACGAGCTACTATTACTTCAGGTACGGTACTCATACCAACCGCATCAGCACCAATACGCCATAAGTAACGATACTCAGCAGGTGTTTCGAAGCATGGTCCGGTTAAACCCGCATACACACCTGTACTTACTTTAATATTATTTTCTTTCGCGATGTTAAGCGCAAGTTCGATGTACTTTTTGTTGTAAGCATCGCTCATGTCTAAAAAGCGAGGACCTAACTGATTGAGATTTTTTCCGATTAATGGATTATCCGGAAACAGATTGATATGATCATTAATAATCATGATTTCTCCAACCGCAAATTTCGGGTTCATGCCACCGCTTGCATTACTTACACAAAGTGTTTTAATACCCAAAGCTTTCATGACACGAATAGGAAACGTAATCTGTTTCATGTCGTAACCTTCATAATAATGGAAACGACCTTGCATTGCCATTACTTTTTTTCCGCCAATACTTCCGAAAATTAATTTACCGCTATGTCCTTCAACTGTAGATACAGGGAAATTTGGAATATCTTCATAAGGCAACACATGCTCAACAGTTATTTCTTTTACTAATCCACCCAATCCCGTGCCTAAAATAATTCCTACTTCAGGAGAAAAATTATTGGTTTTCTGGTGAATACTTTTCGTGGTAAATTCTATTTGCTCTAACATATTTTAAAATGGTATTATTAAACTCTTCCGCCTTGTCCTTAAATGTAACTTCAACCGGAAGTACAAAAATATTCATTCTTTCGGCAATTGGCCACAAATCGGGCTCTTTTAATCGCATTAAATCTTTTTCAGTAGTTACAAGAATTTTATTTCCCCCTTCAAAAGAATCATAATATTTCTGAATGTTATTTAAATCCTGTTGAGAATAATCGTGATGATCGGTAAACGGCAAGTGACTAATCCCCGCTGAGTATTCTTTCAAATAGGTAAGCATTGGTTGCGGATTGGCTATTCCTGCAAACACAATTAATTTGAATCGGAATAAATCATTTAATGTACTGATGATTTCATTGGCATTACTGATGGAATAAAGCTCACCATACTTAAGGTAACTAAAGAAAACTTGCTGATGCGCCAGTGGTTTTATGTCTTTCAAGATATTGCGCATATCAACAGCTGTAGCTTTCTCGTGCGTTTTCGTAATCACAATAACATCTGCTCGCTTCATACCTGAAATACTTTCACGTAAACGACCGGCAGGCATTAAGTAATCATTAAAATACAAATGATCGTATTCACTCAGCACGATGTTTAATCCGCATTTAATGGCGCGATGCTGAAATGCATCATCCAATAAAATCGCTTGTGTATCGGGATAGAGCGCCGTAATTTTCTTTACACCTTTCACTCGGTTTCCCTCTACAAATACATTTAAAAACGGGAATTTGCTTTTGTACAAAAGTGGCTCATCACCAATTTCGCGACTGGTACTATTTGAAGTTGCTTCAACAAATCCGGTCGTTTTACGCTTGTATCCTCTACTTAATGTGGCGAGTTTAAATTCATCTTTTAATAAGGTAACCAAATAATTCACCATCGGGGTTTTTCCGCTGCCGCCAACAGAAAGATTTCCTACACAAATGGTGTGTTTTTGAGGCGAATAACTTTTTAAAAAGCCCCAATCGTAAAATGCATTGCGCAATCCGGTGATGAATCTAAAAATCCATGCCAGCGGCAAAAAAGGTATTTTACTGAGATCTTTCAAACTTTTTAAATATGACTGATTTTTTTCAGATTATCAAACATTAATTTTAAATTATTTGTGATTTTTATTAGCAATGAAAGTTTTGCAGATGACTACCTTTTAAATAATTTTGAATTATAAATCTATTACAATGAAAAAAATTATAGCAGCAATTTTATTACTTGCAGGTTTTAGTACAAATGCGCAAGACAAAGAAAAAATCTTTTCCAGTACCGAATTAGTTTGGTTTGGTTTGGATTTTACCAAAGCCACTTTTGTCGGACAGTTTGATCAGGGAATGGGTGCCATGCCTGCCAATGGAACTGACATGAAAAACAAATGGATTCCGGGTTGGAATTCATTAATTGTTGCAGAACCACAAAACTTCGATTTCAGAAAAAATCTCAATAAGGAAAGTGTATACCTCGACATTGCGAGTGTTAATGAATTAAATTCTAAAATCGACCCAAATAAATGCATGGATATTAATCCGGGTAAACTAGAAGCAAAGGAAATAGATGCTATGGTAAAGAAGTACAACTCTAAAACCAAAAAGGAAGGGGTTGGTTTTTCTTTCATCGTTGAAAATTTTGATAAAGGCACACAAATGGCAAGCGTTTATGTTACTTTCTTTGATATTGCTACGAAAAAGGTGCTTCTGGTAAATAAAGTGGAAGGTAAAGCTGTGGGAATTGGAATGCGCAATTATTGGGCCGGTGCCATTAAAGCAATTATCAAAAAAACAGGGGCCGAATACAAGAAGTGGTAATTAAGAAAATTATGAAACTATTTACAAAACGGGTTGAATATTCAACCCGTTTTTTGTTCATTTGCTTATGAAGATTAAAGAACTTACATCCGAACTCGAAAAATTTGCTCCCCGCATCTATCAGGAGAGTTATGATAATTGCGGATTATTGGTAGGAAATTCCGATACTGAAATAACAGGCGTTTTATTGAGTCTCGACTGTACAGAAAATGTCATCGAAGAAGCCATTCAGCTAAAATGTAATTTAATCATCGCGCATCATCCCATAATTTTTGGCGGACTAAAAAAACTGACCGGCAGTAATTATGTGGAGCGTACCGTTATCAAAGCCATTCAAAACAATATTTCCATTTACGCGGCGCATACTAATCTTGATAATGTAAAGCATGGCGTGAATGCTAAAATTGCCTCTAAACTCGGATTAATCAATCTCAAAATATTAGCACCCAAAAAAGGTTTATTAAAGAAATTAGTGACTTACGTTCCGGCTACTCACGCTGATTTGGTTCGTGAAAGTTTGTTTGATGCCGGTGCAGGAAACATTGGTAATTATGACAGCTGCAGCTTTAATACTGAAGGCACTGGCACCTTTAGAGGGAATGAAAACTCCAACCCCTTTATTGGGAAAAAAGGTGAGTTATCCAAAGAAAATGAAGTGCGCATTGAAGTGATTTTTGAAGGCTACAAGGAGGCGGAATTACTAAAAAATCTTCTCTCTTCGCATCCCTATGAAGAAGTAGCTTTTGATGTCTATCCATTGGATAATACTTACCAAAATATTGGCAGCGGCATGACAGGCGAGTTTGAAACAGCCCTATCCGAAACCGAGTTTTTAAAGCGGGTAAAATCGGCTTTCAGTTGCCCGATTGTTAAACATACCTCTTTGTTAAACAAGCCGGTAAAAAAAGTAGCCTTTTGCGGAGGAAGCGGCAGTTTTTTAATCAAAAACGCAATAAATTCAGGATCAGATGCTTATATAAGCGGAGACATTAAATACCATGAGTTTTTTGACGCTGAAAGCAACATTTTAATTGTAGATACCGGACACTTTGAAAATGAGCAGTTTACACCCGAGATTTTTTATGAACTTATTCAGAAAAAATTTACTACATTTGCAACCTATTTATCGAAAGTTAATACCAACCCGGTAAATTATTTTTAACTATGTGCGCAAAAATTAAAGAAAAGATTGACGCTTCTGTAGAAGGCAAATTACGTTCACTTTACGAATTACAATTAATCGATTCAAAAATCGATCGTTTACGTACCGTTCGCGGTGAGTTACCATTAGAGGTGAGTGATTTAGAAGATATCGTTGCCGGCTTAGAAACACGTTTAAATAACGTAACTGAAGAAGTTCAGGAACTTGAAAATCAAATTAACGAGAAAAAACAAGCGATTAAAGATTTTCAGGCTAATATTAAGAAGTACGAAGCTCAGCAAAATAAAGTTCGTAACAATCGCGAATACGATGCGATCTCTAAAGAAATCGAATTCCAAAATTTGGAAATTCAATTGGCTGAAAAGCGTATGAAGGAAGCGAAAGCTGCTATCACTTTAAAACAAGATTTATTAGAAAAATCTAAAGTTGAATTCGAAGAGCGTTCAAAAGATTTAAAAGTGAAGAAAAGCGAACTTGATGAAATCATCGCTGAAACTGAAAAAGAAGAAAAAGATTTATTAGTTGAATCAGAAAGCGCTTCATCTAAAATTGAAGAGCGTTTATTCAATGCCTATAAGCGTATCCGTTCTAACACACGTAACGGCTTAGCAGTTGTTACTGTTGATCGTGATGCTTGTGGTGGTTGCTACAACAAAATCCCGCCTCAGCGTCAGTTAGACATTCGCACTAACAAGAAAATTATCGTTTGCGAACATTGCGGCCGTATTCTTGTTGATGGAACTATCATTCCTGATGAACAACAATAAAATTTAAATAATTATAATGAAGTCCGGACTAAACACCCGGACTTTTTTATTTCTGTACCTTGAGTTTATTAAATAAAAAATGTAGGTTTGATTATGGAATTCATTAGCGAAGCGCTTAGTCTTTATTGCGAAAATCATAGCGAAGCAGAGTCTGTACTTTTACAAGAACTGAATCGTGAAACGCATTTAAAGGTCTTATCTCCCCGAATGCTGAGCGGTCATCTTCAGGGACGTTTTCTTAGTTTTATTTCTCAATTAAAACAACCTAAATACATCCTCGAAATTGGTACTTATACCGGCTACTCTGCTCTCTGTTTAGCGGAAGGTTTACAAGAAGAAGGAATACTCATTACCATTGATCCTAACGAAGAAACGAATGCGGTGGCAAAACGTTACTTTGATAAATCGGCATACAAAAACAAAATTCATTTGATGCAAGGTCAAGCGGGTGAAATTATTCCCCAACTAAAACAAGAATTTGACATTGTATTTATAGATGCCGATAAACGTAATTATCCTTTGTATTTTGATTTGGTGATTGACAAAGTGAAGAAAGGCGGAATCATTATTGTGGATAATGTTTTATGGAGCGGGAAAGTTCTCCAAAACGAAAATGAAATGGACACCGACACTAAAGTCATTCACGCGTTCAATGAAAAAGTTAACGCAGATGCACGCGTAAAAACTTTACTATTACCCGTTCGCGACGGACTATTATTACTTATAAAAAACTAATTATGATTATAGATTTAAGAAGCGATACTGTTACAAAACCAACCAAAGCAATGTTGGAAGCCATGATGAATGCTCCATTGGGGGATGATGTTTTTGGTGAAGATCCAACTGTTATAGAATTAGAAAAAAAAGCAGCGGCTCTGTTTGGAAAAGAAGCCGGCTTATTTTGCCCGAGTGGTACTATGACAAATCAAATCGCTATTAAAGTACACACCCAGCCCGGAGATGAAGTATTATGCGATGTAAACTCACATATTTACAATTACGAAGGAGGAGGCATTTCTTTTAACAGCGGTGTGCAAGCGAAATTAATTCAGGGCGACAGAGGAAGAATAACGGCTCAACAAATTGAACAAAACATTAACGGTGATTTTGATTGGTTAACCAGAACCACATTGGTAAGTTTAGAGAACACTGTGAATCGCGCAGGAGGTTCATATTATACCATTGAAATGATTAAACCAATTCAGAAATTATGCGCGGATAAAAAATTAAATTTTCATTTAGACGGAGCAAGGATTTTCAACGCATTAACTGAAACCAAGGAAAATCCAAAAGACATTGGAAGTTTGTTCGACAGCATCTCTATTTGTTTATCGAAAGGATTGGGTACACCGGCCGGCTCTGTATTAATAGGCACCAAAGAATTTATAAAAAAAGCACGTCGCGTAAGAAAAGTTTTTGGTGGCGGTATGCGCCAGGCCGGAATATTAGCTGCGGCGGGTATTTATGCATTAAATAATAATGTAACGCGATTAAAAGAAGATCACATCCGCGCGAAAAAAATAGAGGGTATTTTAAAATCACTCCCTTATGTAACTTCCATTTTACCGGTAGATAGTAATATTGTGATATTTGATATTGATACAAAAATCAGTGGGGCAGACTTTGAAAAGAAATTATTGGAAAATAACATTAAGATTGCAGCCTTCGGAAAACAAACCATACGTTTTGTTACACACATGGATTTTACCGATGAAATGTTAGAGAAAACAGAAAAGGTTCTAAAATCTATTCAATAACCAGTTTTTGATTTTTCACCAAATTACCGGAAGTAATTTTCAGATTATAAAAACCGGCAGCGAAATCGGCTGTGGATAATTTTGTTTGCGGTAAAAACGATTTTTCGCTGTAAATAACTTTCCCGGACACATCCGTAATTTCTATTTCAAAACCTTCATTTAAATCGGTACTCACATAAAGCATTGCATTAACCGGATTTGGAAAAGCGACAATATTAAATGATTTTTCTAATTCATTTACCGAAGCGAACTGACTTAAACGATACCAAATCGGAGAAGATATAATACGATCCCCATCCGGTTGAATTACTTCTACAAAATAATACTTATTAGAACCCGGTGCTTGTCCGTTATCTGTAAAACTAATAGTATTATTTCCTGTTACACTCGTATGAACGGTTGAATACAGATTGCTTCCTTCCACGCCGGCCCACAACTTCAATGTATCTGCTATTTCACCATCATCATCACTAAAAGTAACATTAATGGTAGGATGTGTTAAACCGGAAGTCGAATCGCCCATTATTTTGGCATTGATCTTTAAATCAATTTTTGCGTTCCAATCATCGGTTGCATAAAAGTGCATGTTTTGCATAGCGGAATATAGATTAGCTCTTGTTAAAGATGGAGCTAAAATGGCTAATCGTCCGGCGTTATTTCTTCCGAATGTAAGATTGTGATTATCGTGATCGTAACCAATTCCTATGTGATAACCTAAGCTCAACATTTTACGGTAATACTGAAAAAAATTACTGGCCGGATAATCATCATAGGTTAATGATGTACTAAAAGCTAATCCGTTTCTGAAAGGTATTCCAACGATGGCTGAATCATACATCGCATTATAGGGATTGCTTACAAGATATCCGAAATCATTCCAGCTTGGATGTGCCAAATAACAAAATGTACCCGGCGTGTTCTTAATTAATCGAAATAAACTGTAATAATCGGTTTTATCTACGTAAATATCATAATTAGGTCCGACCAATCCAGGCACGGAAGCCTCCCATCCGATTAACTGATTAAAACCATATACAATAACATGTCCGTTTGTACTTGAACTCGTCCCCCACTCCATACCATACAAACATAAAAAAGTACCATCTTGATTTGCGGCATTGGCCTCGTTTATTCCTAAACCATAACTGGTTCTTACCATGCCCGGATTATTATTCGCTGTATAATGGTTGTGCTCAGATATTCCCAAAAAATCAAAATGAAGGGAGGCTTTCGCGAAGTTGTAATCACCGGTAGGCTTAGATATACCCGTAGTACTTGAATCCTTATTCCCATCCGAATAACCTGAATGTGAGTGTAAATTTCCGAAATAGTAATTATAGGTTTGGGATTGTACTCCTAATACAAACAATAATGATAAAAGTGAAAATAAATATCTCATGGTTTCAATTACATAAATTTACTAATAAACCACCGCAAATTCCTAACTATTTATGTTAAACCTATTTTAAATTATACCAAACCTTTTTAAAGTCCGACCAGTATTAGTTAATAGGTTTTATATCAAAAAGCTTATATTTGTATTATGCGCATTTTTAGCAAAATAGCTCTGAGTATGGCTGTTTTAGTACTCGTCATGATTTCTTGCCGGAAATCATTTGAAACAGCTTGGGACGTTGATATATCGGCACCAATTGCTCGAAGCTCGCTTAATATAAAGAATTTTTTTAGCGATACACTTTTTCAATCGGATCCAACAGGGTTATTGCATCTCTCTTTCTCGAAAAAAATTGCCGGTTTTCAGTTAGATTCATTGATTGAATTACCAGATACTGTGCTTAACTATGGGTTCTTCATGGCGCCCAATACAAATTTCTTTATTGCACCCGGCAGTAATATTCCGGGCTTTCCGCAAACACAAGAAATTAATTTCAACATCAGTAATGGCGCTGAATTACGCACCGCTATCATCAGTGATGGAAAATTAAAAGTAGATTACACTAACACCTACACGCAACCATTGGTGTTCGATATGATTTTACCTGGTACAACCAAGTATGGTGTACCGTTTAAAATTCATGAAGTGATTAATCCCGGTTTCAACAACACCTCACGCTATTATGATGTGAGTGGTTATACTGTAAAAATGGGTGGTCTATCCGGAAACAAAATCAACACCATTGTGCAAACCATCAGTGTATCCGTTTCACCAACTGCACAACCGGATACTATTCGTGGCGGACAAGGTGTAGCCACTAATATTTCATATACCAAATTAGTTCCCTATTATGTAGAAGGTTATTTTGGTCAGCAGAATATTGATTTACCATACGACTCTGTTTCCTTAAACATCAGTAATAATTTACAAGCGAGTAATTTTCAAATCAACTCAGCTTACATCAATTTTAAAATTGTAAACGAATTTGGTGTCGACATCAACGCGCAATTAAGCAATATAAAATCCGTAAATTCATTTAGCAATACATCAGTTACTTTAAATGCATCCGGACTCTCCAATTTAAACATCAACAAAGCAGGGAAAACAAATAATTTTTCCAATCCTGTATTTCCTTCGGTAAAAACCATTTCGGTTAATACCAGCAATTCGAATCTGAAACCATTCTTAGAAAACCTTCCTGATTATTTAACCTACCAAGGAAAAATTTCTATCAATCCATTTGGTAATATTTCAGGTTCCAATGATTTCGCCTTTTTAAACACCGGCATTAATATTTACGCGGATGTTGATATGCCCTTACAAATACGCACTGATTTCTTTAAGTTGATTTCAACCACCGCCATCGATCTTTCAACCGTTGAACAAATTGATAATATTAATTATGGTACCATAAATATTCAGGCCACCAACGGTTTTCCGTTTGAAGCTGTTTTGCAAGGTTATCTTTTAAACGAACAAAATCAAATTATCGATTCGTTGTTTGTTGTACCTAACAACGTTATAAAGCGAGGTATTATTGATGCTAATTATATAGTAACATCACCGGTGTATTCAAAAATTGAAGTTCCGGTAGATGACAAAAAACTGGAGAACCTTAAGCTATGTCGCTTCATCAAATTCGTTTCTCAATTTAACATGCCAACCCCACAACCACCGGATATTAAAATTATGGACAATTATAATTTAGACTTAATATTAAGTTTGGATGTCAATTACAGAGCCCGTAAAAAGTAGTATGCGCAACATTTCCTCACTTTTCATATTTATTTTTTTTCTGGCCTGTACACCGGTTTGCGTAGCGCAATACAACAGTGATTTCATGAACTATGAACACACCGGAAAAAGCGTATCCATTAATGCAGAATATGAAGCAGGCTCAAATGGCATACAAAATGCCATGGTGAACAAATTAATTTTTGGTGGCTTCATTGACCAAACCATGAAAGATGCCGCCTTAAATAAAATGCGTGGCTACAATCAAATGGGATTAAACTTGAACTATGACGTGAATGCTTTCTTCGGAAGAAAAAAGAATTATGCTTTCCTGATTGGAATAAAAAATCAAGAGATTCTAAATGCAACTTATACAAAAGATTTTTACCAACTCATGTTTTATGGTAATAAACCATTTCTCGACAAAACCGCCAACTTCACCGGCACTAATATCAATGCCTTAAGATTTCAGGAAATTAAATTCGGAGTGATGATGCATAAAGTAGACACTACCGCTAAAATTGGTGTTTCAGTTTCTTTCGTAAAAGGTGAGCAATTATTTTACATCCGCGCAAGAAATAATTCATCACTTTACACCAATGCCGACGGCACTGAATTAATCTTCCAATCAAATTTCAACATGGCCGTTAGCGATACGGGAAAAAAGAAAAATTTGTGGTCGTTTAACGGGATTGGTGCAAGTGCCGATATCTTTTTTGAAACACCTTACAAAAGCAAAATCGGCACACATAGTATTTTAACTGTTAACGCTAATAATATCGGATTTATCCATTGGTCGGAAAACAGTTTACAGTATAGCAGTGATTCGGTTATAAAGTTCGACGGTTATAAAGTAAATAATATTTTGGATTTGAAAGATTCAACACTTAATCAGATTAACACCGACAGTATTTTGCGTGAGGTTACGAATGCAAGAAAAGAATCATTCAATACAAACATTCCGACCAATTTAATTTTAATGAATAAAATATTTTTCAAGAAAGGTTATGCTGTGGCGGCCGGGTTCCGATACATGTTTCATTCTAATTACAAGCCTTACGTTTTCTTAGAACCGGAATATACAATCAAAAACAAATTAACTGTTACCGTGCACATAGGTTATGGAGGCTATACCCGTTTAAACACCGGACTTGCTCTCACTTATAATACAAAAGGCTGGTTTGTACGTTTAGGCAGTAATAGTTTGCAAGGGTATATTTTACCGAAGCAAACATTCGGACAAGGAGTTTATTTAAGCATTGCTAAAAAATTCAATTAAGATGAAGAAGGTTATAGCAGCATTTCTATTTCTTTTAAGCTTCGTGTTGAATGCACAAGCACCGAAGAAGTTTTATACACGTTTTGGCGGTTATGGTCATGATATTGGATACGGTGTCGTGCAAACTTTAAACGGACAATACGCTGTAACAGGCTCTACCAGCAGTTTTGGCAATGGAAATACGGATGTTTATTTGGCTTTAGTTGACAGCATGGGTTGGGTACGTTGGGAAAAATCCTACGGTGGATTTAACAATGATATTGGTCGTTCTATTATTCAATTAAAAGATTCAGGGTTTGTAATTGCAGGTTATACTAATTCATTTGGAAGCGGAGGTTATGATGTTTTTGCCGTAAGAACCGATAAAAACGGAAACCTTATTTGGCAAAAAGCATTTGGCGGGTTTGATTGGGATTTTGGTTATTGCGTGAAAGAAAGTAATGGTGGCGACAGTTTAATCATTTGCGGCAACACCTATAGTTTTGGTTATGGCAAATCAGACGGTTATATTATCAAAACAGATATCAACGGAAATTTTCAATGGCAAAAAACATATGGCGGAGCTGAAGATGACGAATTCAAATCATTTACACTAACCTATAACAACCAATATGCATTTGCAGGTACGACCAAAAGCATGGGTGATACAAAAGGCGATTGCTGGTTAATGAAAACGAATTTAGGAGGGGATTCTATATTGGGGGTTAAGCGTGGAGACAGTAAAATTCAGTTTTTAACCGACATAGTAGAGGCCAATAATTTCGATTTAGTTATGTCAGGGGCAAATGATATAGATGGCCGTGACACAACTTACGGTTACTTATTGTCGTTGGATAACAACGGTGGTTTTAAATATGAAAACACTTTTCCACGTTCAGAAAAATACAATGACTTTCAATTAACAACATTAACGAAAGGCTACGGAGGAAATAATTTTATTTATGTGTACAAAACATATGAAGCACCAATCAATTCGAAAATTGAGCCTTTATTTATGGATGTAAATGGAATGTGGCCCAGCATCTTTAATACGTATGGAAGTTTAGATAACGATAACATAGTTGACATATCTAATACAAAAGGAAAGGGATATATTGCTGTTGGCTCTACGAATGGATTCGGATCTCAATTAACTGATGTTTTCCTAGTAAAACTTGACTCTACGTTAGTTGGATCTCAAAAAATTGTAGGAATTAAGGAAAACAACGTAGAAACTTTGTCAGTAGAAGTATATCCAACCGTAACTAAGGATTTTGTATACGTAAATAATTCCACCAAATTAAATTCACTTGATATTTCAGTCATTTCAATAACAGGAAGTTTAATATATACTGTTCGACAAGATGAAAAATCTTATCGTTTAGACTTAACACAAGTGCCGGATGGTTTATATTTCGTACAAATTTCAAGCCCTAATCAACAAAGAACTTTCAAAGTGATTAAATCAAATTAATTGGTTTTATAAAGAATGAGTTTGCAGATAACAAAACAAAGACCTTACCTTGTATTATTTGCATTACTCCTGATATTCATTGCTTATTTCTATTCTCCAGTCTTTTTTCACCCAAACACTTACATTTTAAATGACAAAGGTGATGCCATTAAAAATTATTTTTGTTACGAATGGCATGTGCACCATGACTCGACATACTTAAATTACTCTGGCAGTAACTATCCTTATGGAGAAGATCATAGCTTTACAGATGGAAATCCATTACTTAGTAATTTCATTCGGCTTTTCTCTTTCTTAAAACCATTTTCAATTGCCATTTTTAACCTAACCTTAATTGGCTCCTTCTTATTATGTGGATGGCTCTTATTACGGATTTTTCTTTTATTAAATAATTCGGAGTACTTCTCAGTTATAGCGGCACTTGGTATAACAATATTATGTCCTCAATCCTTAAGACTGGCCGGTCACCTTGCCTTATCTTATAATTTTACTATTCCCTTAGTCATTTATCTTCTTTTAAAACATGAGATTCATGACAAAAAAACTAATTCTACAATTCTGCTATCGTTAGTAATTACACTTATTTTCTTCATACACCCATACCTTGGCATGATCAATGCGTCATTTATTCTAGTGTATTGGCTTATGAAAACTATAGTTTCATTTTCAAAAAACAATCTTATCAATTTTGCAATCCAAGGTATTACTCCGCTTTTATTCTATTTTGTATTTATTCAAATAACGGATACTAAAACTGACAGGCCACAAAATCCATATGGATTTTTGTATTTCACTTCAAACATTGAAACCGTTTTTATTTCTATATTCCCTCCTTTCCGTCATTTCTTATCTCAAATATACAAGATAAGAGGTCAAAACTGGGAAGGCGTCGCCTATGTTGGAGTAACTTCCATAATCGCATTATTCTTTATGATTTATTACTTTATTAGAAACAAATCAAAATGCATTAGTGTTTTAAAACAGCATAAGCAATTACGTCCTTTTTTATTACTGTTCATTTCAACAATTCCATTGCTTTTATTTTCAATGGGTATTCCATTTAAATGGGGTTTAGAATCTTTGTTGGATACATTCCCACTTATAAAGCAATTTAGAGCTCCCGGTCGTTTTGCCTGGCCATTTTTCTTTATGACAACCATTTTAAGCTCAATTATAATTTCAAGGCTATTCTTTGCAAGAATCAACAAAAATCTCAGATATATATTTTCAAGTCTGATTCTACTTTTATTCATTGCCGATGGAATTCCTTTTCACCATTCAATGAAAGGCTATCTTAACACAAAAAACCCATTTAATAAGACTGAGATTAATGAGGACATAAAAAAACTAATTTCTTCCATTCCAAAAAACGCACAGGCAATCCTGCCCCTACCATTCTTTCATTACGGTAGTGATTATTACTCCTTCGACGGTACTGAAAAAATTAAAAGAATGGCGGCTATTGTAAGCTTTCACACGAAACTACCACTCATGGCAAATTTCACGCCGCGAACATCATTTGTTGAAACAATTAATTTAGTTCATTTATTTGCAGATGATAAAATAGAAAAGTCTATTTTAAACGATTTGAATCAGTCAAAACCAATTACTGTATTATTTAGCAAAGAAGCTTTGTTAACCGAAGAACAAAATTTATTGAACAAATGCAAAATAATTTACGAAGGTAAAGACTATACAATTGCAGAAATCTCAGCTAATCGTCTAATAAATAATTCCAAGAAGCTTGAATTAGATTATTTTTTAAATAATAAATCAAAATTAATTCCGAATAATGGTCTATTTACTACTGACAGTTCTTTAGTTCTGTTTGATGACTTCAATAGAACTAAAAACAAAAGTTATGAAGGGATTTTAAATCAATCGAATATTTTAATAGAATTTTTACCAAACCCGTTACAAAACGGAAAAGAATATGAAATAAGCTTTTTATACAAGCCCGAGCATTTTGATGCTATGAATAATGTATTGAAAATAAAGACCCCCTCCAAAACAGGCGACAGTCTAACAACAATAACTTCTCGGAATTTAAATACAATGCCCAACTATGTTAATGGTATGGTGCTTGCCAGATTAACGTTTACGATCCAAGACTCAAATTTAAAACATATCATTATAATAGAAGGACTTAAGAAAAGTAAACCGCACATCTTCTCAATTGATAATTTGCTAATTAGGCAAGTAAACAACAATGTTTACAGAATATCAGGCGAACGCTCCGATAAGATCAACCTTAATAACTTTGACTTAAATTAGGGTTATTAACCGTCCCAATCTTAGTAAGTTTTACCCTTTTAGACGATTATTTGTCTAAAATATTGGTTATTTTAGACTGACTAAAACACCTCTAACCTGAACATCCCTCTCCATATGAAATACAAAGTATTAGTAGCTTTTTCTTTATTGGTAAGTTTTTCGTTTGCACAAATTACCAACACGCGTAAATGGCGTAAAACCGAAAGCGATTCGATGCAATATGCTCTTATCATGTATGATGAGAAAGAATATTTAGCGGCATTACCTATCTATGAAAAATTGTATTATGCGCATCCGGATGAAATCTTCTTAAAGTTCGTTTACGGACGTTGTTGCCTTTACCGCAGCGATAAACATGAAGAAGCCCTTAAATTAATCGGAGAGGTATACGCCAAAAACAAAAAAGCTGAAAACATTGAGTTTGATTTGGCTCGTGCATACCATTTAAATTACAAATTTGATGAAGCTATTACCATGGCGAATCAATACATCGCTAATAAACGTGCCATTCCTGAAGATAAAGAAGCCTCCAAACAAGTAATACGTTACTCTGAAAACGGAAAAATTCTTTATGCTAATCCTACTAATGCAAAAATCACACACGCAGGTAATATTTTAAACAGCGAAAACGAAGAGTACGTACCTGTAGTTTCTGCCGACGAATCAATTATGATTTTTACTTATGTTGGTAAAGAAAGTACCGGAGGTCGTCAAAATAAACTTATGCAGCCTTTTGAATATGGCGATTATTACGAAGATGTTTTTCAGTCGAAAAAAGTAAATGGAGAATGGACCAAACCAACGCCCATTACTAACATAAACACCAACACACACGATGCTGCTATTGCGATTAGTCCTGATGGCCAGAAATTATTTGTTTATCGCGATAATGGTGATGATCATGGCGATATCTACATCAGTTATTTAAAAGATACGACCTGGAGTGTACCGGTGAAATTAATTGGTGAAATTAACTCATTTGCATGGGAAGGAAGTTGCTCTTTAACATCCGACGGAAAAACACTCTATTTCTCAAGTGAAAGAAGTGGTGGAAAAGGCGGTCGCGATATTTACCGAGCACGTTTATTACCTGATAGTACCTGGGGAAAAGTAGAGAACTTAGGTGACTCTATAAATACGGCGCTTGACGATGACGCTCCTTTCATTCACCCTGATGGCGTTACTTTATATTACAGCTCGAAAGGAAAAAACAGCATGGGTGGCTACGATATTTTTGAAGCGAAAATGAAGGATTCAACCTTTAATGTAACGCCTCGTAATTTAGGTTACCCAATCAATACCACCGATGATGACATTTATTACGTTTTATCGGCAAGTGGAAAAACAGGTTACTATGCAAGTGGTAAAAAAGGCGGAGCCGGCTTAAAAGATTTGTATTTCGTAGATCCGGGTACTACCGAAAAGGCACCTGTTGTTTACTTAGTAAAAGGTAATATCACTTTCAACAAAGTTCCGGCAGAAGGCGACATTAAAGTTGAAATAACCTCCAATAACAACGAGGTGTATAACAAACTTAAATCTAATACTGCAACCGGAAATTATGTAACCACATTTCCGGCCGGTGCAAAATATAAGATTACCTACACCTATCAAAACTATTATCCGCGCACTTTAGAAATTGATGCGAGCGCGATTACTGAATACACTGAAAAAATATTTGATATTGATTTTAGCGTTCCGCCTGATACAGCGAAACCGGTTAAGAAAGATTCTTTATTAGCTGATAACTTCACTCCTAAAACTCCTGCTCAAACCAAAGCTAAAACTTTTGCAGGTCGATATGGTGACATTGAAGCAAAAGGATTAATTTTCAGAGTACAGATTGCAGCCTATAAAAAACCTCGTAACTATCGTTACAGTCACTTAAAAGGTTTAGGGAAGGTTGAGAAGCTTTTATTAAATGACGGAATTACTCGTATGACTATTGGTGGTAATTTCAAAACATTAAATAGCGCGTATGAGCATATGAAAAAAGTAATTGATGCCGGACAAAAAGACGCATTCGTTACTGCATTATACAATGGTAAACGTGTTTACCTCGATCAATTAGTGAGAATGGGAATCTTTAAGGATTAAGAAATTAATCCTTAAGATTTTTTTAATAATTCCGTTGAAAGATTTTTCATTCCCTCCGTTGCGGTTTTCTTGATGTGCTTCAAGTTAATGACGTAATCCAAATTAAAATCACCCGGATCAATTAACCACTTTTGAGCGCTTGGCTTTACGTAATTTAAAATACCGGCTGCCGGATATACGTTTAAAGAAGTTCCAATAACAACAAATAAATCTGCTTCTGCAGCGATACCAATTGCATTATCCATCTCAGGCACCATTTCTCCAAACCATACAATATGAGGTCTTAACTGAGAGCCTCGTTCACACATCTCTCCTATTTTGATTTCCCATTTATCAATGGGATAAACTAAATCAGGATACATGGAGCTTCTTACTTTCATAATTTCTCCATGTAAATGCAGTACTTTTTTACTGCCGGCTCTTTCGTGTAAATCGTCGATGTTTTGTGTTATTATACTAATATCATATATCGACTCAAGCTCTGCAATTAACTTATGCGCGTCGTTAGGTTGCGCTTCCATTACTTGCTTTCTTCTTAAATTATAGAATTCCGTAACCAAGGCCGGATTAGCAGCCCAAGCTTCAGGAGTTGCCACATCTTCAATACGGAATTCTTCCCATAAACCTCCGGTGTCCCTGAAAGTTTTGAGTCCGCTTTCGGCGCTTACGCCTGCACCACTAAATATGACAAGCTTTTTCTTCAAATTATAAATTCGTTTTTACAAAGTTCAGCATCTTATTAAATAAATGCAGACGCGTATTACCTCCGTAAATGCCGTGGTTTTTATTCGGATATGTCATGAATTCGAACGGAATGTTATGCATCACTAATGCTTTTGCCATTTCCATACTGTTTTGATAATGCACATTGTCATCCGCACTTCCGTGAATTAATAAAAATTTACCTTTAATCTGCTTCACGAAATTAACCGGTGAATTGTCTTCATAGCCACTTTTATTGTCTGCAGGCTTACGCAAGAATCGCTCTGTATAAATGTTATCGTAGTACTTCCAGTTTGTAACCGGTGCTACTGCAATCGCTGCTTTAAAATAATCAGCGCCTTTACTAATCAATAAAGATGCCATGTACCCGCCGTAACTCCATCCTTGGAATCCGATACGTGTTTTATCTACATAAGGCAAAGTACCCAAATATTTCGCTGCTTCAATTTGATCGATCGTTTCTAATTTCCCTAATTGTAAATACGTGCAGTGCTTAAATTGACTCCCGCGTCCTAAAGTTCCTCGGCCATCAACACAAACAACCATATATCCTTCTTGTGCGAGTAACTGATGCCACCAATATTCAAACGACTCCCACGAATTGTTACATTCATTTGAACCCGGACCATTATACGCGAACATGTAAACAGGGTATTTTTTATTCGGATCAAAATTATGCGGCTTAATCATAAATCCGTTCAATTCTACATTTTCAGACGTTTTGAAAGTAAAAAATGTTTTTGGTGACACAGTGTAAGACTTAATTTTCTCTTTCAGCTTTGCATTATCCTCTAAAACTTTAATCAATTTACCATCGGCACTGTGTAATTCGTAAATCGTTGGTGTATTGGCATTGCTATAACTGCTTACATAATATTTAAATCCATTCGTAAAATCAGCATCGGTAAATCCTTCAGCGGTAGATAACATTTTTTTACCGGTTCCATTTAATTTTACGCTAAATAAATCGCGATTGATAGCGCCACGTTCTGTAGAAGTATAAAACAAAGTTTTAGTTTTAGCATCGTAACCTTTAAAATCAATCACATCCCAATTTCCCTTAGTGATTTGATTGATCAACTTTCCTTCGTTCGAATAATAATACAAATGATTGAATTCATCCATCTCGCTACACCAAATAAATCCGCTGTTATCCGGCAAGAATGTAAGATAATCCGTAATATCTATATATGTTTTTGCTTCTTCGGTTAAAATAACTTTTGAACTTCCGTCTTTTGCATTCGCGTACAATAATTCGATTTTATTCTGCAAACGATTCATGCGTTGAATACACAATGAAGCGTCGTTGTTAGTCCAGGTAATGCGCGGAATGTAAATGTCCTTTTCCGAACCAATATCGGCGGTAATGGTGTTGCCCGACTTCACATCATACACATGAACGGAGACAATGGAATTATCTTCGCCGGCTTTGGGATATTTAAATGTTGTTTTATCAGGATAGAGCGCACCATTGTACATATCCATACTGTATTCCTTCACATTTGTTTCATTAAACTTTACGTAGGCCAAATAGGTTCCGTTGCTGCTCCACTCAAAATAATTCGCCTTTGAAAATTCTTCCTCATATACCCAATCTGCCCAACCATTTTTAATCTTATTGTATTCTCCGTCGGTAGTTACTTTCGTTTCCTCTAAAGTTTCGAGATTTTTAATGAATAAATTGTTGTCGCGCACAAATGCCACCTTCTTGCAATCCGGAGAAAACGTTGGAAACATTTGCTTACCACCGCTACTTAATTCAATTACCTTTTTATTCTTGATATCATAAATAAAATTAGCTGCTTTAGAAGAACGACGGTAAATGTGTTCTGATTCGTTAGTTAAAATAATTTTGGATTCATCCGGACTAAAACTATATCCACCCAATGAAATTGCCTTACCATTAAACTTAACATCATCGCCCTTTACTAAGACGCCAATTTTTTTGCCGGATTTAATTTCATACTTAACCAAATCATAGATTTCACCGGCTTGTTCCAAATCCGTGTAATGCACCCCATCATTCATAGCGTTATAACCATCGGGTGATGCCGGCATAAATGAATATTTTAACCAGATATCTTCAACTGTGATTTTATTTTGCGCGGCAAGCGTTGCGGCAAAAAGAACGAATAAAACAAGTAACTTTTTCATGCGTATTTATGATTTAAAAAATGTCCTTACTTTTTTGACAGGTTTATAGCTTGTGAATTTAAGCATTTAACTGATTTTACTCAATTAAACCTCGTATTCAATAAGTTTTTAATAAATATCTAAATTATTTTTTTAGATTAGCCTTGTAAATACCCCCAAATTATGCAAAAATATAAAGCTTTAATTATCGACGACGAAGAGAACAGCCGTAGTAACACTATTAATATGCTTAAGAATTACTGTCCTGAGATTGAGGTAGTAGGTGAAGCCGGCAGCGGGCCTGAGGGAAAAGTGAAAATTCAGGATTTGAAACCTCACGTTGTGTTTCTTGATATCAATATGCCGGGAATGAATGGTTTTCAAATGTTGGAGGGTATTTATAACCGCGATTTTTGTGTGGTATTTTTAACCGCTTATAGCGAGCATGGCATCAATGCGGTAAAAGCAGGAGCCATTGATTATTTAATGAAACCCCTCATGTTAAGTGAACTTCAGGGAGCCATTAAAAAAGTAGTGCAGCATTATGAAACCAAAGGTGCGCCGGTGGCAAAAGCAGAAACCGATAAAAATCTTGTATTAATTAACCATAGTAAAGGCTTTAACTTAATTGATTTTAAAGATATTATTTGGTTGGAAGCAAATGATAATTACACCACACTGTATTTAAATACCGGTAAAAAAATTGTAGCGTCAAAAACACTTAAAGAGTTTGAAGCTATTTTACCAACTACCGATTTTTTCCGTTCGCATCGTTCTACTCTTATCAACGTGAGTTACATTAAGGAGTATTCTAACAGCGAAGGCGGCGAAGTAATTTTGAGCGACGGCACGCACGTACAAATTTCAAAAGCGCGTGTGCAAGACTTTGCTGAATTCATTAAAAACCGCTCTGTTTCTCCTAAATAAATTGTATCTTTAAACTTATGCCCTTGGGCTTTTTGTGGTAAGTATCAGAACATATTTGCTGGCTATTTTATTTATTTTTTGCGTAACAGTCCATGCGCAACAAAAAGCCTTTAACTTTCAGCAATATGGTCCGGAAGACGGATTAAGCAGTAATAATATTTGGGCAGCAAAACAAGGACCGGACGGTCTTATTTATGTGGCTACACAAAATGGAGTTTATACATACGACGGCTACGAATTCTTAAAACTTAAAGCGAAAAACTTAAAATCGAATTATATTCGGAATATAAATTTCGATTTAAAAGATTTATATGTTGTAAACCGTGAAGAAGGGATTTTCAGTTACAATAAATCAAACGGCAGTGCAAAAAAAGAACAGGCTTTTAATTTCAGCAATAAAGTTGATGAATTAATTATTGCCGGCGATTTTGCCTATAGTTTAACAGATGAAATTGAAGTGTGCGCCGTTAATTTAAAAACCGGTGAAGTATTTAAAGACGATTTAAAGGGATTTACCAATCAGGCCTTCTGCATTTTTAAAAGTCAGGAAGGTAGAGTTTACATTGGAAGAAGTGCCGGACTTTATTGGTTTAATGGTGAGAAGCAGGAGAAAGTAAAAGAACTTGGTAACACGGCTGTTTACTCGATTTGCGCCGATAACAACGGGAATCTTGCCTTAGGAAGTACCAATAAAATTTTAGTCATCAATAAAAATTACAAAGTCGAAAAATCATACTACCCTAAATTCAAAGCCGCCAAAACTTTTTTTATCAATGGAGAGAAAGCGATTAATAAACTCTTAATCGATAAATACAATCGCATTTGGTTCTCTACTCCAACTGATAACAGCTTATTCCTTTACGAAAACAATCTCACCTATGATGTTTTTGAGATATTAAATATTTCACCAACTATCATTAATCATTTGGGGAAAGACAAGAATGAAAATATTTGGTTAAGTACTTTTAATGACGGTATTTACTTTATACAAAATCCCTTTCTTAATAATTTTTCGTTTGTTCTAGACAACAAAACGCTTGCGGTAAACGAAGCGGCCTTTACAAATAATTTAATTTTTGCCGCTACTGCAAACGGACTTTACGCCTTTAACCTTGCTGATTACTCTACAAAAACGCTTTCAAACCCTGATGCGGTTTTTGGTGAACCTATTTACAACATCAGCCATATCGGTAATAATTATTATTACTCTAAATCCTTTGGTTTTAATAATAATACTTCGCTTTATGTGTCAGGAAAGAACACATTTAAATTTAAACCGTTCAGTTCAAAATTTGTGTTGATGTTGAATGAAAAAGAAGCATTAACCGCCGAATCGGGAACCATTTACAAAATCAACATTGCGAACAATTCAGTAATTGATACGGTAGTTTCATATCCGGATTATCGTATTAAAATAAATTCTATTCTAGTTAAGGACGAGAAGGTATTCATTGGTACTTCGAACGGACTTACCATTGCCAATTTAAATGGCGGTAAATCTTATCAAGATACGTTATTCAGTTTTTCCATTCACCATATTTCATTGATTGACGGTAAAGTGTTTTTAGCGCATGAAGGAGGATTAAGTGTATATGACACTAAGAAAACGTACTCTCAATTAGGAGAAATTAAATTAACCTCAGTTAAACGTATAAAAGTTTACAGGAACAGCATTTGGCTGGCAACATTAAACGGATTATTTATTTGTGATCAGCAATTAAATCCTATAACGGAATATAATAAATCCTGTGGCTTATTATCCAACACCATCAATGATGTCACCTTTGAAGGAGATATGGCTTGCATTTCAACCGACAAAGGAATTTCCATTGCTAAAATTGAAGATCTAATCGCCAGAAAAAACAAACCGGATGCAATAAGCCTGGTTTCCTATGAAATTGATCAACAAGCTTATTATTCTGTTCCACAGAAATTATTTCTCAAAGCCGAGCAGAATAATTTAGCCATTTATTTTTCGAGTCCGGTTTTTAATAAGCCAAACAAACAATACTTTAAATACACCGATGAGACGGGAAAAGAAACGTTTTTAGAAAACAAACAAATACAAATCAACTCCATCAAAGGAGGTAAACACACTTATAAAATAACGGCTTCTCTGGATAAAATTAATTGGAGCGACCCGGTTGTTATTGAAATAGAGAAAGAAATCAGCTTTGGAGAAACTGCCTGGTTATATATTACAATAACCGTTGCCGCACTTTTACTGATTAGTATTGGCAGTTATTTCTGGGTGAAACGTGTAAAGAAAAAGGCCATCAAACGTTTGGGTGAAGAGCAGCAAATTAATTTATTAAAACATCAGGCTATGAACGCCTTGCTAAGTCCGCATTTTATATTCAATTCACTTACATCCATTCAAAACTATATTAATACAAATAATAGCTTAATGGCCAGTGAATATCTGGCAAAGTTTTCACGCTTAATCAGAATGATTATTGAAAAAGCTGCGCAAAGTCAGATTAGTTTGAAGGATGAAATTGTACGTTTAAATTATTATCTCGACTTGGAGAAAGAACGTTTTAAAAACAAATTTGATTTTATCATTGAGGTAGATCCGGACATCAATACCGATGAAATAAAAATCCCGAATATGATTATTCAACCCCATGCCGAAAACTCCATAATTCATGGCATTTTACCTAAGCATGAGCATGGTACCTTATGGATTCGATTTAAAAAACTTGGCACGGATTTGGTTATAACGATTGAAGATGACGGTATCGGATTAATAAAGGCTAAAGAACATGCAAAAAGCAGCCATAAATCTTTAGGTACCTCTACCATTTCAAGCATTTTAGAATTGAACTCGAAATTGTATAATAAAAAACAAAGTGTAGTAATGAAAGATAAGAGTGAAATTAACCCTTCACACCACGGCACGGTAATTACTATCACTTTAGAAATTTAATAAACTGAGAAAAGCACTTACATATTTAATTTTATTATTATCATTTGTAATAAAAGCGCAAAAGGTGAATTTACTGCCGGATACTATTGGTATGTGTAAAGGCGACAGTGCTTTATTGGAAATAAAGCCCGGCACCTTTCCTAAAACGGCTACTTACCAATGGAACACTCCGTACCGAATTATTTATAACACCAAACAGTTATATGTAAAAATGGAAGGTAAATACGCCATAATTGTCCGCTATAACAATAATCAATTTATTGATAGTTGTATTATTAAACATTATGCAAAGCCTCAAGTGAAATTAAGTGATACGCTAATTTGTAACAGCAGTGCTACCATTTTAGGATTACGTAACAATAACTATAAATATTTATGGAACACGGATGAAACCTCCGCGCGCATCCGAATTGAAACTCCGGGACAATATTGGGTAAAGGTTAACAACAGAGGTTGCGCGGTAACAGATACATTTAATGTAAACTTCTATAAGGGCGCGACATTAAACTTCGGGAATGAAGTCACCTTTTGTATGAGTGACGAAAATAAATCACTTAGTGTGAAGCCTGCGCCCGGCACCAAAGTTACCTGGAGTAATGGTTCAAATGCGGCGAGTATCGTTCCGTATAAAGAAGGAATTTATTGGGTAAAAACCGAAAGTAAAACCTGTGGCACTAGTATTGATAGCGTGAAAGTAAAATTAAAAGCATGTGATTGTGAAATCATGGTGCCAAACAGTTTTACACCGAATGAGGACGATAAAAACGACTATTTCTTTCCGGTGTTAACCTGCGAATACAGCTATTACAGCATGACTATTTATGATCGCTGGAATAACATTATTTTCACTACAAATAATGTTCATGGCAAATGGGATGGCCGATACAAAGGAAATTTATGTCCGGATGACATTTACGTTTACCGAATAGAAACCATTGAAAAGAATACGGAAAAGAAGACGGTTAGAAACGGGCAGATTTCCTTATTTAGATAGACTCAGCAAACGTTTTATAGCCGAAGTTTCGTTTTCGTTACTGAACACGCCGTGAGAAGAACCTTTCACATCTTCCACAGAATAAAAAGCGTCAGGCGTGTGTGTGTGAATGAGTTTAATGATATCCGCTTTATTCGTTCTCTTTACCACAGTAAAAATTAGTTTAACCGGCCCTACTGCGCCTTGTCCGTTTACAATTGTGACACCCTGATTATACTGCTTAAAAGCATCAATTAATGCATCTGTATTCTCATTGGTAATTATGCGAATGATTTGCATGCCGAGTGCCAGTTTTTCTTCGATACGCATGCCCAAATATGTGCCGGCACTAAATCCTCCGGCCCAGGCAATAAAACAGGCCACATTATTTACGTTATTAAATATTTGACGAATGGCTACTAACCAGATTAACACTTCAAAGAAACCTAAAACCGGAACAATTTTTTTAAATCCTTTTGATACGAAAATATGACGAAGTGTGGCGAGTGATACATCAGCCAAACGCGAAATAAAAATCAAAACAGGTAAGATAATCCAGCTAAAGTAATCGAAAGACATAGGACAAATTTACCTCCGACTCTCCTTTATTTTTTAAACGACAAGTAAAGTATTAAACAAAGAAGTTTTAATTACAGGCGCTTTAATTCAAAAGTACGGTATCCTTTCACTTCCGATTCAACGGCATCTACTTCGGTAACTTTGGACCGTGGAGGTCCCACATAACACCATTCGATTAGTTTATTGATTGCTTCCTCGTTTCCCTCTGCTTCAATATAAACACTCCCATCAGGCATGTTTTTCACAAGTCCGGCTAAACCAAGTTTAATCGCCTGTGCATGCGTTGAAAAACGAAAGGCTACACCTTGAACTTTTCCTTTAACCCTGATATTATAATGGCGCATGTAAATTACCTTAGAGTAGTTAACTCAGGCATGAGATACGATTTAGCGACATAGGTAATTATGTCCTTTAATTGTCCGTCAGATATATCGCGCTTTTTAACGATTACAGCTATGCCTTTAAATTTTGCCTTTGTTTTATAAAACTGAACAACCATCCATTGTCCTTCAGAATCACTTGCAATAACACGCCACTTACGATCAAAAACATCAAACGGACCAAGTCCTGTCCAAATAAAATTTAATTGTATTTGAGTTTTTTGAAGATTCATCCCCTTTTGAGTCATTCGGACTTTGTTCTTATAATAAACCAATGATTCTTTAAAGGTCATTCGCCCGTCTTTAATTTTAAAATCAGAAAAAATAAGCTTAACAGTATCGCGATCGGATTTCACCAATTCGTCACAATTAGTCGCAATAATATGCCAGGTACCATTTAGTAACTTTTTCGACTGTTTGAATAAATGCGGAGGAGGTTCTTCCTGAGCAGTTAAAGAAACCGCAAAGAAAACCGCAATAAATAATGTTATGTATCTTAACGACTTCATTAATTAAACTGCCTGTGTTCGGTTTTAAATAATTCTTCCTTAGGCAGATTTTTGAAGTAATTATACGTAATTTTTAAACCCTCTGCACGTTTTATTTTTGGCTCCCAGCCCAAAATTTGCTTTGCCTTGGTAATATCCGGTCGACGTTGTTTAGGATCATCCTTCGGTAAAGGCAAAGAAATCAGCTTTTGATTAGCGCCTGTTAATTTTAAAATTTCCTCCCCAAAATCCTTAATACTGATTTCTTCCGGGTTTCCAATATTTACAGGTAAATGATAATCGCTCATTAATAAACGATAAATTCCCTCTATCAAATCATCTACATAACAGAAACTACGAGTTTGGGAACCATCACCAAACATCGTTAAATCCTCACCACGTAATGCTTGTCCGATAAACGCCGGCAATACACGGCCATCATTCAGGCGCATTCGCGGGCCATAGGTGTTAAAAATACGAACGATGCGAGTTTCAACTCCATGCGCATTGTTATAAGCCATAGTCATAGCTTCCATAAAACGTTTTGCTTCATCGTAACAACCACGCGGACCAACCGTATTAACATGTCCCCAATACTCTTCAGGTTGCGGATGTACATGCGGATCGCCATACACTTCGCTGGTAGATGCTACCAATACGCGTGCATTTTTTACGCGAGCCAGTCCAAGTACATTATGCGTTCCCAATGAAGAAACTTTTAAAGTTTGGATTGGAATTTTTAAATAATCAATCGGACTTGCCGGAGAAGCAAAATGTAAAATATAATCGAGCTGACCCGGAACATGAATGAATTTACTTACATCATGATGATAAAATTCAAAATGCTCGAGCTTAAATAAATGTTCAATGTTTTTTAGATCACCGGTAATTAAATTATCCATGGCAATAACATGCATGCCTTCTTTAATAAAGCGGTCGCATAAATGTGAACCTAAGAATCCGGCTGCACCGGTAATGAGAACTCTTTTCATTTGTATTAATTTGTTTTTACACCGATGCAATAATATGAATAACCATTATTTTTCATGTCAACCGGATCAAAAATATTTCTTCCGTCGAACATTACTTTATTTTTCAGACGCTTATCGAGCTCATTAAAATCAGGTACTCTAAACTCCGGCCACTCAGTAATTATCAATAAAGCATCAGCACCATCCAAGGTCGTATACATTTCGTTAGAGTAAGAAATTTTATCTCCTAAAATGCGTTGCGCTTCGTGCATTGCAACGGGATCGTACGCCACAACAGAGGCACCTTCATTTAAAAGTTTCTCAATTATGACTAATGAAGGCGCTTCACGCATATCATCCGTTTTTGGTTTAAAGGATAAACCCCATAAAGCAAATTTCTTTCCTTTTAAATCTCCCTTAAAGTGAGATTTCACCTTACTGAATAACACTTCTTTTTGCGCTTCATTTACATCTTCAACAGAATTTAAGATGCGCATGTTATATCCATTTTCTTTTGCGGTTTTAATTAAAGCTTTAACATCTTTAGGGAAACAACTTCCGCCATAACCAACACCCGGATAAATAAATTTTGTACCAATACGCGTATCGCTGCCAATGCCTTTACGCACCATGTTCACATCTGCTCCCATGATTTCACATAAGTTTGCAACATCATTCATGAAACTGATTTTTGTGGCAAGCATCGCATTAGCTGCATATTTAGTCATTTCCGCAGAAGGGATATCCATCATGATAATAGGATGGCCATTCATTAAAAATGGTTTGTATAATTTACGCATGATTTCCTCTGCCTCTTTGCGATCGGTACCAACTACGATACGATCGGGCTTCATGAAATCTTCAATAGCTGCTCCTTCCTTAAGGAATTCAGGATTTGATGCCACGTAGAAATCTATTTTCGCGCCGCGCTTATCTAAGGAAGCCTGAACTGCTTTTCTTACTTTTTCCGCAGTTGTAACCGGAACTGTAGATTTAGTTACAACAACCAATGGATGATTCATGTGTTCTCCAATGGAGGATGCCACTCCCAATACATATTTTAAGTCGGCTGAGCCATCTTCATCCGGCGGAGTTCCAACAGCGATAAAAACAACTTCCACATTTTGAATGCTATCTTTTAAAGAAGTAGAAAAATGTAAACGATTTTTCTTTACGTTACGATCTACCATTTCTTCCAGGCCGGGCTCGTAAATAGGAAGAATTCCTTTATTTAAATTATCTATTTTCTTTTGGTCGATATCTACACAAGTAACGTCCACTCCTACTTCTGAGAAGCATGTTCCTGTAACCAATCCTACATAACCTGTTCCTACAATTGCTATCTTCATTTCTAATACTTATTTATTACAAAATTCTAAAACTGAATCACAAATATATTTTAATGTTTCTTCGTCTAATTCGGTATGCATTGGTAACGACAACACCGATGCGCATAATTTCTCCGTTACCGGGAAATCCCCTTCTTTATATCTTTCATCCTTATAAGCCTTTTGCATATGTAAAGGAATAGGATAATAAATCATTGCCGGAATGCCGCGTTGCGACAAAAATTCTCTCAAGGCAGTTCTATCAATACCATTTAATTGTAAAGTATATTGATGAAAAACATGTGTAGAATTTTTAACGCGCTTCGGAGTTTTTAATTTCGGATGATTGCCTAATGCTTTATCGTAATAAGCGGCTGCTTTGTTTCTGCCAGCTGCATACTCATCTAAATGCTTTAACTTAATTTTTAAAACGGCTGCCTGAATAGTGTCCAAACGCGAGTTTACGCCTAAAACATCGTGTACGTATTGCACACTTTGTCCGTGATGCGCAATCATTCTCAATTTTGAAGCGAGTGTATCATCATTTGTATAGATTGCGCCACCATCGCCGTAGCAACCTAAATTTTTACTTGGGAAAAAAGAAGTACAGCCAATCGTTCCGATAGTTCCTGCTTTTGCTTTTTTTCCATCGCTAAAAGTATAATCGGCACCAATCGCTTGCGCTACATCTTCAATAACAAACAAATTATATTTTTTAGCAAGCGCCATTATTCGCTCCATATCCGCGCATTGTCCGAATAAATGAACCGGAACAATCGCCTTCGTTTTTGGCGTAATATTTTTTTCTATTGCTTCAATGTTGATATCAAATGTATCCGGATATACATCCACCAATACCGGTTTCAGTCCTAACAAACCAATTACTTCGGCGGTTGCCACGTAAGTAAAGTTTGCTGTAATCACTTCGTCTCCGGGTTTTAAATCCAATGCCATCATGGCAATTTGCAAAGCATCTGTTCCATTAGCACAAGGAATAACATGTTTTACACCTAGGTATTTTTCAAGATCAGATTGAAATTCCTTAACGGCCGGACCATTAATAAACGCAGTGTTATCAATTACTTCCTGAATCGCTTTATCAACTTCTGATTTAATTTTTTGATACTGGCCTTTTAAGTCGACCATTTGGATTTTTTTGGTAGCTATGTTCATTTGAGATTTAAGACTTGCGAATTTAACAATTTTAGTGGATTTACACCTAAAAATGCTTCAATAATTCTTGCAAAAACCACTCGGGTGCCGCAACAGGCTTGTTTTTAGCTTTATCGATAAAAACCAAGGTAACTTTTCCGGTATTTAGCAGCTCATTATTCTGATTAAAACATTCATAATCGAAGATAATTCGAGCGCCTTTAGGTACTTCGTTAATTGTTGTAACAATGGTTAATTCGTCATCATAAAAAGCCGGTTTCTTATAGCTAATAGAATAATCTGTTACAGGCATTAAAATACCTTTTGCCTCTACATCTTTATAGCTAAATCCAAGTAATCTCATGGCTTCTACTCTTCCAACTTCATAGTATTGCGCATATACGCCGTAATAAGCATAACCCATCTGATCGGTTTCACCATAACGTACTCGTAATTTTGTTTTGGCTTTAATCATAAACTATTAATTTTAGCAAATATAATTTTAATTCGTTGAAGAGATTTTTAAAATACAGTGTAGTCTTATTAATTTTATTAAGTGCTTGTAAACAACACCTGCAGTTAACTAATACTCAAACTTCACATCACGAATTAAAATCTGTACTAGAAGATTCTTTAACTTCCGCAACAATTTCACCTTATAAAAACAAGATAGATGCGCAAATGAATGAGGTAATCGCCCTGTGTGATAGCACGCTAACGAAGGATGGATACGAATCAACACTGGCCAATTTTGTGATGCTGGCCATGGATCATTTTGTTGCGGAAAAGTCGCCAAATTACAAGGGAAAATCAATTGCTATGGTTAACCGCGGCGGATTAAGAATTAATTTACCTAAAGGTGAAATTAGTGTACGTACCATTTACGAATTAATGCCTTTTGATAATAATTTAGTAATACTTACCATCAGCGGTAAGGCACTGAAGGAGGCTTTAGTTTCATTTGGGGAGAATGGAAAATTATTTAGCAATAATATTGAGTTTTACCTCGATAAAAAAAATCCGATTAATATTCAGGTTTTTGGTAAAGATTGGAATGAAAATGAAAATTACATAATCATCACAACTGATTATTTAGCCAATGGCGGTGACAATTGTTTCTTCTTTGAAAATCCGGTAAAATCCGAAAGCACCGATGTGAAATTACGTGACGCGATTATTGATTATTGCAAATACTTAACTAATTTAAACAAGCGGATTGTACCTTATAAAAATGGGCGAATTACAGTTTCAAAATAGAAGGGATTTCCTGAAATATTTTTTGGGAAGCGCAGCCGTGCTGAGTGGATTTTCAGTTGGTGCCACTGAAATTGTAAGAGATGAAAAAGTAAAAAAATTAGTCATACTTTATACCAACGATCAACACAGTCGCATTGAACCTTTTCCGGACAACGATCCGAAATATGGCGGCCAAGGCGGATTTTCCAGACGAGCGGCATTTATAAAGCAATTAAGAAAAGAAAACGAAAACGTTCTGTTATTAGATGCCGGTGATATTTTTCAGGGTACACCTTATTTCAATTTTTATAAGGGAGAACTGGAATATAAACTGATGTCACAAATGGGATATGATGCTGTTACTTTGGGAAATCACGATTTTGATTTAGGTGTAGAAAACATCGTAACACAAATGCCCCATGCTAATTTTTCGTTCATCAATTGCAACTATAATTTCAGCGATACTGCATTAACGGGAAAAATATTACCTTATAAAATTTTCAAAAAGAACGGAATAAAAATTGGAGTGCTGGGCGTGGGTATTGAACTAGAAGGACTCGTAGAAAAAAAACTATTCGGCAGTATAAAATATAATAATCCTTTGGATTGTGCAAATAATACAGCACATCATTTAAAAAACAATTTACATTGTGATTATGTGATTTGCCTCAGTCACTTAGGTTACAAATACGAGAATAAAAAAGTGAGCGATATCATATTAGCTCAAGAATCTAAACACATCGATTTAGTAATTGGCGGACACACACATACATTTTTAGATGAGCCTGTAAAACTCACAAATTCAGAGGGAAAAGAAGTTTTAATTACACAAGTTGGTTGGGCCGGAATTTGGCTCGGAAAAATAGAAATATTTTTTTCTGACACGAATAAAAAAGTGTTTCACAACCCGAATAATCAAAAAATTTAAATAACCAAAAAAATTCAGAAAATTTTCTAAAATTTTTTTTTGGGCTTTTTTGTTGCGTAAATAAATAAAGACTGTATATTTACAAACAAATAAGAGTTAATTACTATAAACATCATAATATTAAAAACTAATTTTGACTATGAAGGAGAAGACAGCAGAACAGGTTTGGAACAATTGTCTAGAAGTTGTAAAAGATAATGTGAGCCCACAGAATTTTAAAACATGGTTCGAGCCAATTAAACCCGTTAAGCTTTCTGATACGACGTTAACCATTCAGGTTCCTTCTCAATTTTTTTACGAATGGCTCGAAGAGCACTACATCACTTTAATTAAAAAAGTTATTCGTAAAGAACTTGGTGCGGAAGGACGCTTAGAGTATAACATCGTAATGGATAATGGCACAGGGAAAACCGAAACACCAATTACTTTTAAATTACCAAACATCAGCACCAACTTAAAAAACCCTTCTGTATCTATGCCAATAGATACTAGCAATAACCCAATTAAAAATCCATTTGTAATTCCGGGTTTAAAAAAGGTACAAGTTGAATCGCAATTAAATCCAAACTACAGTTTTGAAAATTTCGTAGAAGGTGATTGTAACCGTTTAGCTCGCAGCGCGGGTTATGCAGTAGCGCAAAAACCCGGAGGCAACGCTTTCAACCCATTATTAATATATGGTGGTGTTGGTTTAGGAAAAACTCACTTAGCACAAGCAATTGGTATTGAAGTAAAGAAAAACTTCCCTAATAAAACTGTTCTTTATGTACAGTCGGAAAAATTCATTACTCAATTCATTGAATCTATTCGTAACAATAACCAAAACGATTTCATTCATTTTTATCAAATGATTGATGTATTGATTATTGACGATGTACAATATTTCGCAGGAAAAGACAAAACACAAGATGTGTTCTTCCATATCTTTAATCATTTACATCAATTAGGCAAGCAGGTTATCTTAACTGCTGATCGCGCACCGGTTGATATTCAAGGAATCGAGCAACGCTTATTAAGCCGCTTCAAGTGGGGATTAAGTGCCGATTTACAAGCTCCGGGATTAGAAACCCGTATCGCTATTCTTGAAAAGAAAATTTACAACGAAGGAATTCAACTACCAAAAGAAGTAATCGAATACTTAGCATACAGCATTACATCTAACGTTCGCGAATTAGAAGGTGCATTAATCTCTTTATTGGCTCAGTCTTCTTTAAATAAGAAAACAATCACTTTAGAGTTAGCTAAGAATATGATTGATAAGTTCGTGAAGAGTACTGCTCGCGAAGTTTCTATCGATTACATCCAAAAAGTGGTTTGCGACTATTTCGACTTAGCTATCGATACCATGAAATCTAAAACACGTAAGCGTGAAGTAGTTCAGGCTCGTCAGATTGCCATGTATTTCGCTAAGAATATGACTAAATCTTCTTTAGCTACCATTGGTATGCATTGCGGTGGTAAAGACCACGCTACAGTTTTACATGCTTGCCGTACGGTAAACAACCTAATGGACACCGATAAACGCTTTAAAGCTTATATCGAAGAATTAGAAAAGAAAATCAGCATTAGCAACTAAAAAAACAAACCTCGGTAAATCCGGGGTTTTTTATTTCCTTTTGTTTTTGTTCCATCCCCACCAAACTCTTAGTATAAGTAACAATAACACGCTGATTAAAATTATTTGCCAGGTTTTTGAAACACCCCATGTACTGTCGTAAGGAACAGTAAACTTACCACCTACCCTCAAAACAAACGACTTAATCATTACCATGCACAAAGTCGTTATGCGTAAACACACGTACCGGATAAAGCGCTGCAAAGAAGCCTATCAGCATAATAAGACCAATAATCCAGATAAAGTCCTTTAATTGCATATCTATCGGGTAATACGGAATAACATACTGATCGTCGAAGGTCACAAAATGATATTGAATCTGAAGTAAACAAACAGCCAAGCCCAAAACAAGTCCGATTGAGGCGCCAATAGCCGTTATTAAAAAACCTTCTCCCATAAAAATGTTCCTAATCAGTTTATTATCGGCACCCAAATAGTATAAAGTCTTTATATCCTTCTTTTTCTCAATAATAAGCATCGTAAGCGCCCCAATGATGTTAAAGGTGGCTATAATCAAAATAAACGCCAATATGATGAAGGTCCAGAGTTTTTCGGTCTCCAGAGTTTTAAATAAAACATCGTTTAACTGATAACGGTTTTTTACTGCAAAGCCTGGTCCCATTAATTCGGATATCTTTTCTTGTATTTCATCAGCATCGCCACCCGATAATGTACTTATCTCGATGGAAGAAGCCTCATTCGGGCAATCAAATAATTGACGCGCTAATTGAATATCCGTTATGATATATTTAAAATCGAAATCATCGTTCAACGAAAAGGTGCCTGAAGGGAAAACAAATTTCTGATTGAAATTATCATCCGGATTAATACTTTCTGTCCCTCCTCGCTTAGGACTATATATACTAATTTGTTCGATGAGGTTGTTTATGTTTATCTGTAACTGATTGGCAACTCCTCGCCCGAAAATCGCAAAATAGGTTTCTTTGTTTTTGAGAACATAACTTCCCTCCTTAATCACAGAATCAAACCGCGTTACATCAATAAAATTTTCATCTACGCCTTTAACCGTTACTATAGCCTGTTTGTCGTTTGCTTTGATAAGCGCATTGTCACTTAAACATATTGATACTTTATCTACGCCTTCAATTTCCTTAATCTTACCAACAAGCGCATCACTGTAACTGAAAAATTTACCCTTCACCGGCATTACTTTAATATCCGGTTCTATCGCATTGTATAAATCTGCCACCACGCCGGTAAGTCCGTTCATGGCTGAAAGAATAATAACAAGAGCTGCAGTAGTAAAGGCAATAGCAATGATACTTATCCAACTGATGATATTAATGGCATTGTTGGATTTCTTGGAAATAAGATACCTCTTTGCTATTTGAAATGATAAATTCAGAATTTATTTTTTTAATAATTCTTCAATCTTCATGGCATAGTCCAGTGAATCGTCGAGGAAAAACTGTAATTCCGGAACTACCCTTAATTGCTTCCCGATAATCATACCTAGGCGTTTACGGATAAGATAGTTCTGTTCATTCACCAACTTAAATATGGCAGCTTTATCCTTCGTTGCCATGATGCTAAGATATACTTTTGCAGTACCTAAATCCGGACTTACACGTACGACGGTAACAGTAATAAACGCGCCGCCAAACATGGCACGGGCTTCACTTCTGAAAATTTCTGCCAGCTCCTTTTGAAGCAGTTTATTTACCTTTTGTTGCCTAACACTTTCCATGCTTATAAAGGTAGTGAGATTTTAGGGAAATTTAACCGGAAGCTTGTAATAATTTGTTGCTATCTTCGTTAACGCAATATGCTTAGGCTTTTTTCGGCACTAAAATACATTAACGGATATTGGCGCTACGCCTTTCTGAATATATTTTTCAATATAATTCAATCTGTATTGAGCGTATTTTCCATTGCGCTTGTTATTCCGTTTTTAAAATTGCTGTTCGAAAAAGGAAGCTCAGAATACGTTAGTATTTTATCCAAAGGTATCCCGCATTTTTCACTTTCGATTGATTATTTTATGGGATACTTTGATTTTACCATGGCATTTTACATTGTAACGTACGGTAAAGTTTACGCCTTAACATTCATATGTACCGCGGTAATAATTATGACTGTCATTAAAAACTTCTCACGCTATATGGCTATGTATTTTTTAGCCCCAATAAGAAATGGTGTTGTGAGGGATTTAAGAAACAAAATATTTTCTAAATCGTTAGATCTTCCACTTTCCTATTATAGTAATGAACGTAAAGGAGATATAATTAGCCGTATGACTAGCGATGTTCAGGAAATTGAATGGAGTATCATGCAGACTCTTGAATTGATTTTCCGTGAACCTATTGTGATTATTTTCTCATTGATTATGCTCATCTCCATTAGCGGATACTTAACACTTTATGTGTTACTTTTTTTACCTGTAGCAGGAATTGTAGTGGCAATCATTGGGAAAAGCTTAAAAAGAAATGCGCAAAAAAGTAAGGAATTACTTGGTCATCTTTTTTCCATCATGGAAGAAACACTTGGCGGATTAAAAATAATTAAAGCTTTTACAGGAGAGAATTTTGTGAATTCGCGTTTTCAAAAAATGAACAACGACTATTACAATCAATCGGTGAAAGTATACCGTAAAACAGACCTTACCTCGCCTATCAGTGAATCGGTTGTGGTTTGTATTCTTATGCTTATAATGTTTATTGGCGGTAAAATGGTGTTGAGTGGTGATGGCACTTTAAGCGCCGCTGCTTTCATTGGTTATTTTGCTGTTGCTTCTCAAATCGTTCCTCCTATCAAACAAATTACTCAGGCGTACAACAATATTCAAAAAGGTGTTGCTTCGGAAGAACGTATCAATAAAATTTTAGACGCTGAAATAAACATCACCGAGAAAAAAGACGCGAAAACTATTCCGTCATTTAATACCGGTGTTGAATTTAAAAATGTTTCTTTTGCCTACCATAAAGGGGATGCCGGTTATGTTCTTAGAAACATTAACCTCAGCATACCAAAAGGAAAAACAATTGCATTAGTCGGGCAAAGCGGAAGCGGAAAAACAACATTAGCCGATATGGTTCCGCGCTTTTATGATGTGGATGAGGGTGAATTATTAATTGACGGAACCAATGTAAAAGATCTTCGAATAAAAAATTTACGTGAGCAAATCGGAATGGTTTCTCAGGAAAGTATTTTATTTAATGATACTGTCTTTAACAACATTGCTTTTGGTATTCCTAATGCAACTAAAGAAGACGTTATTAATGCTGCTAAAATAGCTAATGCGCATGATTTTATTGTTGCAATGCCGGATGGCTATGAAACTAATATTGGCGACCGCGGAGGCAAATTAAGTGGTGGACAACGTCAGCGTATAAGTATTGCGAGAGCGGTTTTAAAAAATCCCCCGATATTAATCTTAGATGAAGCCACTTCAGCATTAGATACTGAAAGCGAAAAATTGGTACAAGATGCCTTGTCGAACCTTATGCAAAACAGAACCAGTATTGTAATTGCGCATCGTTTAAGTACAATTGCTAACGCTGATGAAATCATCGTGATGCAACAAGGACAAATTGCCGAGCGCGGCACACATACTCAGCTCATCGCGCAAAATGGCATATACAAAAAACTCTGCGACATGCAGAGCTTTAAGTAATTCAATCTTATTTTTTTATTTTTTCATGAGGTGCCAAAAGCGCCAATACAACGCAATACCAACAAATACTAAACTGAAGGTAAGCGCCCACCAAATTCCTATTACCTCCATTTTATAGGTAAATCCTAACAAGTACGCGAGAGGTAAGGCCAAAACCCAATAGCCTATTAAAGTAATGTAGGTCGGGAACTTCACATCTTCAATGCCGCGTAAAATTCCAATTGAGGTAACTTGCAATCCATCGAACAATTGAAAGAAGGCCGCTATAATCAACAAACTCGAGGTTACTTTTAAAATCTCTGCGTCGGCTGTAAAAATCTTAGGGAGTACATCACTCAGTAAAGCGAACACGATTGCGAAAAAACCCATGCAAATTAACACTAACATTACCGCAATATTTCCCGCACGCCTGGTTTCATTTTTATTTTTCTCCGCGGCAAAGTTACTTACCCTAATAGTGGCCGCACTGCTGAGTCCGCTTGCAAACATATAAGTACCGGAAGCTATTGTAATTGCAATACCATGCGCGTCTATAGCTTCTTTTCCAAACTTACCTGCCATAAATAAGGCCACCACAAAAGCAGCTACTTCAAATGTAAACTGAAATGCTGAATTGATTCCTATTTTCCAAATTGGCTTAATGGCCGTTAAATTTATCTTTACCTTTTTTAACTGCGGAACAATTTCTCTTGTTCTTTTATTCTTAAAAATATACCAAACAAAAGAAGCTCCCATGAAACATCTGGCTATGAAAGTCGCCCAGGCGGAACCCATGTAACCCATTTCAGGCAAACCCCATTTCCCATATATTAAGGCATAGTTCAAAACAATATTAAGCAAATTGCCTGTTATGCTAATATACATGGCAGCGCGTGTATTACTTAATCCTTCGGTGTACTGTTTACAGGTAAAGAAAAACGATATAGGAATCATAGAAAAAATCAACACATTAAAAAATGGTTTTGATAACTCAACTACATCGGCAGGCTGCTGCATATAATCCATCAAGGGACTCATAAAAAACAAAATGATGAATGCGATTATTGCAACACCGGTATTTAAAAACATGGAGTTTTTAAATAATGAGGCTTTTTCTTTAACATCATCATTTACATGGGCCGAGGATACCAAAGGTGTTGAAGCGTAACTCATTCCAATCATAAACACCAGTAACAAAACAAATATTCCATTCGCTGAAATACCTGCTGCTTGTTCTGTTTTTCCAATCTGCCCTAAAAAATAATTATCTACCATTCCGGTAAATACATGACCTATCTGCGTTGCTATTAATGGCAACGAGAGGAGAATTGTTTCTTTTATATGTTGTCTTTTATTTAACGTTTTCATAAAAAAAATGCGGGCCAATATAAAGCCCGCACTTCTGTTTCTTTATAATTGACCTTTTATTTAGTTTGATTTGGGCGGGCAGCTTTCATCGCTAAAACATATTTCCATAATGCGTCCTTCTGTACATCGGTTATTTTTGCCTTTGGTGCCATACGGTTAATCGCTTTCTCCCACTCTTGCTCCGTACGCGAAAAAATATTTTTTTGTCCGTGACACTTGGTGCATGGTCCTGAATAAACAGCATAACCTTCATTCAGAGTTTGCAATGTTACATCAGCGTATTTACCCTGTATTGCTTTCACCTCAGCATCGCCGGGCGTTAAAGAAGCTTCGGCACTGGAACCGGCTTTCTTTGATGAACCACAAGAGGACGCCATGAAGACGACTATAGATGCAACGGTAAATATTTGTAATTTCATACTTTCTAATTTTCGCCAAAATTAATTTATATTTTGAAAACTGCAATTGAAAAAATTGTTAATGATGTTTACGAACAACGCTATTGCGTGATAGATAACTTTATTTCCGCGAATGAAATCGCAACATTAGTTCGGAAAATAAATTTACTTTCTGAAAATAAACAATTGAAACAAGCCGGCATCGGAAAAAACGCTGAACACTTAACAAACACAGACATACGTAGTGATTTTATTTATTGGGTGGGCGAAAATGATACCGAGTTACAATCCTTATTCTTCCATTTTATGCCTGAATTAACTCAAGCGCTTAATCGCCGTTTTTATTTAGGATTAAAGGAGCATGAATTTCATTTGGCTTTGTATCCTCCGGGAAGCTTTTACAAAAAACACAGAGATGCCTTTAAAAGTGATGACGCCCGAAAAATAACCGTGTTACTTTATCTTAACCAAAATTGGAAACAAGAAGACGGCGGCGAATTAATACTTTATAAAGACGATAACTCTTCATTCACCATTGAGCCCTTAGGTGGCCGACTTCTCGTATTTGAAAGCGAAATGGAACATGAGGTACTCTTGAGCAAAGCCAATCGTTATAGTTTAACGGGTTGGATAAAAAACAAAAGCCGTCTGATTTAGACGGCTTTTAGTGTGAGGAAACACAATTAATTATAAGTGCAAAGAGGCTTTCTTTTCTAATAATTCAGCTTCTTGCTCCACATTATCTCCATCCTTAATACAGCAATCAACCGGACAAACAGCCGCGCATTGTGGTTCGTCGTGGAAACCAACACACTCTGTACATTTATCGGTAACAATAAAATATACATCCATAGAACCAGGCGTTTGCGGACTTTCAGCATCAACTTCCAATCCTGAGTTTTTTCCTTTAAACATCCCTTTTAAGCTCGTTCCATCAGAAAAACGCCACTCAGCGCCCCCCTCATAGATAGCATTATTTGGACATTCAGGTTCACAGGCGCCGCAATTAATACACTCATCTGTAATTTTAATAGCCATTTTAACTAGTTTTGCATTTAAATTTAAGTTGCAAATATACGGGGTTATATGGAAATAAAACAAAGAATAAATGCATTTGTTCAAAGCGGACTGTTCATTAAACGACACTTTAATCCGAACGAATGGATTGAAAATGAGAAAGGTTTGCATCAAGGCCTCGAAAAGTTAATGGAATCAGCTTACATTTATAATGGTTGGTTTATCAAACAATTTATTCATGAAAGTCTAGCCAACAATGCTCTTATGCTCACGAAAGAAGCTCTGGAAGCTTTCTGCAAAAACATTCCTGAGCCTAAGCAACAAAAAACGGTGGCAATTATTATGGCGGGAAATATTCCGTTGGTAGGCTTACACGATTTAATGTGTGTGATCTTGAGTGGACATAAAGCGTTGGTAAAGTTGTCGTCGGATGACAATGTATTAATGCCATTCTTCATAAAACTATTGGAGCACTATGAACCGGAAATTACACAACAAATTAGTTTTAGTACAGGGAAACTGAACGATTTTAACGCTGTGATTGCAACCGGCAGTAATAATACATCCAAGCACTTCGAATATTACTTCAGTAAGTATCCAAATATCATCAGGAAAGGACGTACCTCTATTGCCGTTTTAACAGGAAATGAAACCAAAGAAGACCTTAAGAATTTAGGCAAAGACATTTTTCTTTATTTTGGCTTGGGTTGTCGCAATGTTTCCAAGGTATTAGTACCGGAAGGCTACGTTTTTGATACCTTATTTGAAGCCGTTTACGATTATAAATTTGTGGTCGACAATAAAAAATACGGTAATAATTACGATTATAACCGTGCCATTTATCTTTTAGGAGGAGAGAAATTCCTCGACAATAATTTCTTAATGATTAAGCCCGACAAAGGCTTATTTTCGCCGGTTTCGGTTCTTTACAGCGAAGAATACTCCAATGAAAACCAACTAAAAAACTACCTAAACGAGAATAAAGAGAATTTGCAATGCATAGTTGGAAACGGTAAGGGAATGATACCTTTCGGTTATTCACAACAGCCTGTTATTACTGATTATGCCGATGGGGTAAATACGATGGAATTTTTAGTAAATTTATGAGGTGTTAAAAAAGCTGTTTTTCATAGCCTTTTCAATCGTTGGTAGTTTCGCGCTGGCGCAAGTTCCAACCGCTAATATTATTGTTCCAAGTAATACCATTTGTACCGGACAAACAGTTATTTTCACCTCTATTACAACCAATACACCCACTTCTTTTAGCTGGACGGTTAATCCGAGTATTGAAATCGCTTATTTGAGCAGTATTAACCAAGCAAGTACTGCCTTAGGATTTACCTATCCGGGCGTTTATACTGTTTCTTTAACAGTAGCGAATGCATCAGGTAGTTTCACGGCGGCTCAATCGATAACAATTAGCGCTACCCCTCGTGCCAGTTTTTCTGCCAGTTTAAATACAATTGGTTTTCCAAATCAAATTGTACTCACTAACTTTTCGAGTAACGCTACCAATTACGTATGGTTATTTAGCGATACCCCTGCTGTAGATACAAATACCAATACAACCCACGATTATACAAGTAGCGGCGCGTACACCGTTAGTTTAGTGGCGTATAATTCCAATGGATGCAGCGACACATCAGATTACAGCTTCTTTATTTCAGACACATCAGGTATTACATTACCTAATGTTTTTACACCTAACGCGGATGGTGTAAATGATGTATTCAAACCGATTGCACGTGGTATAAAAACCATGAAAGTAAATATTTACAGTCGCTATGGTAACTTAGTAGCGAGCTGGGAAACCATTAACGGACACTGGGACGGATATACACCAAGCGGGATGTTATGCGAAAGCGGAACTTATTTTTGTGTGGTGGAAGCTACCGGCTTCGATGGAAAAGATTACAAGCTTAAAGGTTACATCTCTTTATTCCGAAACTAAAGCGCTATTCTAAAGGTTAAAAACATATCCTTTAATTATCACAATCAAAACGTATTTACGGGCATTAAAAACTTATCGTTTGAAGTAAACGATGGGGAAATTCTCGCTATGCTAGGTCCTAGCGGTGAAGGAAAATCTACACTCATTAAATGTATTTATGGATTAGTGGATTTAGATGAAGGCGAAATTTGGTTTAATAAACATAAAGTACTTGGCCCCTCGTATAATTTAATTCCGGGTTATCCCGACATGAAACTGGTAAGTCAGGATTACTATGTTTTAGACAATCATACGGTAGAAGAAAATATTAAAGACATGTTGATTGGTTTGAGTGATGAGTATAAAGAAAAGCGTAGTCATAAAATCCTGAAGCTCCTCGAACTTGAGTCGATTAAACATTTACAGGCAAAAAATTTATCATCAGGACAAAAACAACGTGTGGCTATTGCAAGAGCCTTGGCTTTATTTCCAAAACTAATTTTGCTGGATGAACCTTTTAGCAATCTCGATAAAATTTTAAAAGATAAATTATTTGCTTTCATTATACACGAGGCGAAAAAGAAACACAGCGGTGTAATTCTGATTACACATCAGGCAGAGGAAGCTTTAAAGTATGCCGATAGAATAGCAGTTTTAGTAAATGGAAATATTGCGCAGATTGGTGATAAAAACAAAGTGTATTACGAACCACGTAATTTAAAAGTGGCAAAGATATTAGGAGATTATAATGTGTTTGATCATAAAGATTTTGAAAAAGACTCTGATCATTATAAATCCAAAAAAAGAATTTTACTTCGTCCAAATCAGTTCAAATTATCCGACAAAAAAAACGGTGATTTGTTCGCGATTTATTTGAATCACTTTTTTAATGGTAAATGCTTCGAGCTTTTACTGCAAACAAAAAGCGGAAAAGAGGTTATCATTTACACGTCCCAAGCCCCTAAACACAACGGTGACTTCTACTTTAAAGTAGTTTAGATTATTGTATTACAATAAGTTACAAGCATTTAGTTGGACTTCAACTAACCTTTTGTTAACTTTACACGTTGTAACTTATATGCGTTTCACGGTACGATTTTTTATTAGTTGGATTCTAGGCGCGATTGCCATGTACTCGGCTTTTTACGTGTGGCATGGTATTTTCTTAAACGACTTCAAACAAATTCAATTTCCATTCGTTTGGTTCGTATTGTTATCAGCAATAGCATACTTAGTTATTTCATTTATCATTTACCGTGTTTTTGAAACCAACTGGATAAAAAACATTCACAGTGTGGTATTACGTGGATTTTTAAGCGGATTAATTGTAGCCGTGAGTTTATTCGCGATTATGACAGTGCTTCATATTTCCTTTACAAAAAATATGACGAGTACTTATTTAATCACCGATTTTTTTTGGCAAATTATTGAGCAAAGTATTGGAGCTACCATTATTATTTTAGGTAAACAATTTATTTACGAACCAGAACCTGAATTCGAAGAAATTTAATTCAAAAATAAAAGTCAATAAAAAACCCCGATGAAGTATCGGGGTTTTTTGTTTTTATATTCTTCAATTATAAAGTTTCCTCGTGATCCAACTTATTGAGATTACTGTTTCGCTTACTGTAAATGAAGTAAACAATAATTCCGATTACGCCCCAAATTACGAATGCAATCCAAGTTTCTTTACGTACGAAACACATCAAGAAAATATTGAAGGCAACACCCAAAGTTCCAACCAAATAAACCGCAGGCGTTCTATATGGGCGCTCTAATTCAGGTTTTTTATAACGTAAAATCATCACCGCAACACAAACCATGGCAAATGCTAATAACGTTCCCATACTGCACATCTCACTTACTTTATCAATCGGTGTTAAGGCAGCTACTAAAGAAATAATTAACCCAACAAGAATTGTACTCTTATGTGGTGTTTTAAAATCAGCGTGTAAAGTACGGAAGAACTTAGGCAATAAACCATCTTTTGCCATGCCTAAGAAAATACGTGTTTGTCCGAGCATCATTACTAACATTACCGACGTTAATCCCGCCGTTGCGGCAAGCGTGATAATGAACACCGCCCAATTGATACCAATACCTGAGAATGCTGAAGCAACAGGAGCAGCCTTGTCTAATTGATCGTATTTTACCATTCCTGTTAACACCAATGAAACTAAAATGTAAAGCACTGTACAAATAACTAAGGAAGCCACAATTGCGAATGGCACATCCTTCTTTGGATTGATAGCTTCTCCTGCTTGAGTAGATACTGCATCAAATCCGATGTAAGCAAAGAAAACTATAGTTGCAGCAGTTAATACACCACCGAATCCGAACTTAAATGTTTCCTTACCATCTTCACCAATTACGCTAACTTTCTCAGGAATAAATGGCGACCAATTATCTGTGTTAATATAAAATGCTCCAACAATAATTACGAATAATACAACCGCAATCTTAACTACCACAATAATATTATTTGTGCTGGCTGCTTCCTTAATACCCTTAACTAAAATAGCGGTTACGACCCAGGTAATTAAGAAAGCAGGAAGATTAAATGCAAATGAAGGCGCTGCTAATCCGGCCGCCAAACACTTCTCAGTTGCAGTCGCTAAATCATTACATAAATAAATGGGAATATCGATATGAAAAAGATGCAGGAGCTTCACAAAATAGCCACTCCAGGCTACTGCTACTGTGGTTGCTCCCATCATATATTCCAGAATCAGATTCCAACCGATAAACCACGCGAATAATTCGCCAACGGTACCATATGCATAAGCATAGGCCGAACCTTCTACAGGTAACACCGATGCAAACTCAGCGTAACATAACGATGCAAATAAACAGCCTATACCTGCAATAACAAATGATAAGGCTAATGCCGGACCCGCGTAATCATGCGCTGCAATTCCTGTTAATGTAAAAATACCTCCACCAATAATAGCGCCAATACCTAACGAGGTTAATCCCCATTTGGTAAGCACGCGCTTTAAATCACTTTTTTTCATATCGGCCTCAAATGCCGATACCGGTTTAATTCGCCAAACTGACATATATAGATTTTAAATGTTTGAAACCAAATATAATTATTTTTTCGAGAAAACTAGGCTTCTAAAAAAAACAAGATATAAGATAATAAAGGTAATCCTATGAGAGAGAAGATGTAGAGAAGAATGAAGGCAATTTTACCAAAGGCGCTTAAATCGGTTTTGAAATCAGGTTTTAATATGGCTGATATTTGCTGAACTAAAATCGGCTCCAACTCACTGTAACGGTATAAGCCCGGAGGTACCCCCGCAAATTTCTTTTGATAAGAAAACAAAACCGCGTCGCGAATCACCCAATAACTTTTGTCGGGTAAATCAGCATACTCACATCGATAGGCAATTCTTTCCTGATCTAAAAACTCTCTGATCTTCTGATTTCGGTTTTCATTGATCAATTCGTATACCATCATAGCAGGAATGATTAACATCAAAAAACTACCGGTAAGCAAAATAATACTAACCAATAACAAAACTGATATGATTGTAAACACCAAACGAATACCATAATTGTTTTTAAGAAATAAATTTTCAAGGAATCGTCCACCGTCTAACGGATAAATAGGCAACAAATTAAACAGATTCAAAAAAATAAAAACATTAGCCAACATTTTTATCGAATCGTTTTGCATACTCTTGTTTAAAAAGTAAAGTGCAAAACCAATGAATAATCCCGGTAACGGACCGGCCAGCACAATAACACTCATTTGCTTTTGCGAAACCGTACTTTTTTTACCACTTACAAAAGCGCCTAATAACGGGACAATAAACAATTTTACATTTTGGTAGTTATACAATTTCATGGCAAAAAAATGCCCGAATTCGTGCACCAATAAAGCCAACAACACCGCCGCGATGTAAGCGATATTCTGATCAAAAATAACGTAGAACAAAAAAGCGTAAATAAACAAACTGATTAAAGAGCGCGTTAGATTATTCCCCTTGTTCTCGGCAACAATTGGCTTTGGCGGATAAATAATTCCGCTTCCCTCTTCAGGTGAAGGATTATTTATTGTCTCCATTCTGAACCGGTTTTAAATTAAGATGGAACAATAAATAAATACAAACGGTAAATAAAAAGAAAGCACCGGTTTGATGTAATACACCTAATACTACGGGCACTTGATATAACAACGTATAAATTCCCAATATAAATTGCGCGGTTACTCCGTAAATCAATAATGTAATGCCCAAATTTTGCTGCTTTGTTAAATTTAATTTGTCTGATTTATTCCAAAGTATGGCTACACAAATTACCACTAAAACAGCAATAGTACGATGCATGAATTGAACACCAGCCCCTATCTCCAGAAAATTTCTCCACCATTGTTCTTCAATCATAATCGTTTCGCTCGGAAACCAACTGTCACCCATCTTCGGCCAGGTTGGATAAAACAAACCTGCCTTTAATCCCGCCACAAATGCACCGTAAATAATCTGGATGATTAAAACCACAAATAACACAATAGCAGTTGTCTTCAGTTTTTTTCCGTCACTTTCTACAGCCTCTGTTTTAGGATACATCAATTGCAATGCGTACCAAAATGTAAATGCGAAAACAGTAAATGCACTCATTAAATGCGTTGCTAATCTATAATGAGAAACCGCAGGATCCTTTACTAATCCACTCTTTACCATCCACCAGCCGATTAATCCTTGAAGTCCGCCTAACGCAAATAACAAAAGCATTTTTGGCAATGTTTCCTTTCTGAATTTTTTCTTTATCAAAAACCAGGCAAATCCGGCTAAAAAAACAAAACCAATGGTTCTGCCAATCATTCGGTGAATATACTCCCACCAGAAAATGGATTTAAACTCATCCATAGTCATGGAGTTGTTTTTGTAAATAAACTCAGGACTTGTTTGATACTTAGCAAATCGTTCTTGCCAATGTTCTTGTGTAATCGGTGGCAATGAACCCATGAAATTCCAATCAGTTATGCTAAGTCCGGAATGTGTTAACCGTGTAATGCAACCCACTACCACCATTACATACACTAACACACAACCTGTTAAGAGCCATTTGATAACCGGTTTATCGCTGTTTTGAAGTGGACTTGTATTCATTTGAGGTACAAATTTACTCAGCATTTACTTACCAAAAAAATTTGTTTTCCAAGCCTTGGTTTTTACTTAACTTCACTCTCCATAATTGCTTAAAGAGTTTGTTGCTTGCATTTTATACACGTTCATTTATAAGACCCGTACTCATTGGTTTACTTCTTTCTTTTAACATTACTTTGTTCTCGCAAAAAATTCGCACACAACAACGATTAGATTCCCTTAAGCTACAATTTCAGAAAGATTCCAGCCGTATTTACCGCTTTCAAAAATTTCGTTTTCGTGTGGCGTTAGATCGCCGCAATTCCTGGATTAAAAACCAACGTGCCACAAAGCAAATTCCTGTTTCAATTAATGGGTTTCAATTAGGTGCTGTACTTTTTGAAAAACATTCGGTGGGATTTGGCCTTTACAACATCGCTGCTGAATCAAAACGTCCGGCAAAAATCAACGACCAACTCAATACGATTCGCTACGAGGAATTATTCATGAATTATTTTACCGGCTATTATGAATATGTTTTACTAAATAAACGATTTTTTGAAATTGATATACCGATTGAGTTGGGATTAGGTCGTTATGTTTACAACCTCAAAGACGAAACACAAAGTAAATTACTATGGCACGAACAAGGCCCCATTAAACTCAGCAGCGCCGGATTACAAGTTATTTTCAAACCTTTAAAATGGATTGGTTTGGTAGGGATGGGTGGTTACCGCTTTGTACGATTCAATGAAAAAACGAACTTGAATTTTAATAACTTCTATTATAGCTATGGTGTGTGGGTGGATATCAGGCAAATCCATCGCGACCTTCGCTTTTACGCCTTTAAACGGCCTAAATACCGAAAAAAAGTTAAGGCCATTTTAGCATCTGAACCTTAATTTGTATCTTGTTCTACATTTTATCGACTACATTAAATGCCTATGAAAGGAATTATATTAGCCGGAGGTTCCGGTACCCGTTTACACCCATTAACGCTTGCCATGAGTAAGCAAATGATGCCTGTATATGATAAACCAATGATTTATTATCCGCTTTCGGTGTTAATGATGTCGGGTATCAATGAAATACTCATCATTTCTACACCACATGATTTGCCAAACTTTCAAAAGCTATTAGGAACAGGCGAACAAATTGGCTGTAAGTTTTCTTATGTAGTGCAGGAAGTTCCGAATGGATTAGCACAAGCATTTGTATTAGGAGAAAAATTTATAGGTAAAGATAAAGTGGCGCTCATTTTAGGTGATAATATTTTCTATGGTGTTGGATTAGGTGGCGCATTACGTCAGATTAATAATCCGGATGGTGGTGTGGTATTCGCGTATCACGTAAGCGACCCGGAGCGTTATGGTGTAGTTGAATTTGATGAGAACAACAAAGTGCTTTCCATTGAAGAAAAACCGAAAGTACCAAAATCGAATTACGCCGTTCCCGGTTTATATTTTTACGATAATGATGTTGTAGACATCGCTAAAAATTTAAAACCTAGTCCGCGCGGCGAGTATGAAATTACCGATGTAAACAAAGAATATTTAAAACGCGGCAAGTTAAAAGTTAGTATCATGGATCGCGGAACAGCCTGGTTAGATACAGGAACTTTTAAATCGTTAATGCAAGCCGGACAATTTGTGGAAGTGATTGAAGAGCGTCAGGGTTTAAAAATCGGATGTATCGAAGAAGTAGCTTACAACATGGGCTATATCAATAAAGAACAATTGCGTAAAATAGCAGAGCCTCTTACAAAAAGCGGTTATGGAAATTATTTGTTAGGCCTATTGGATTAAAGCGTGGAAAACTACAAACCTTTACTGGAATTATTTAACGCGCATCTCAACTCCTATTTGAAAGAGTTAGACAAGAAACAACCGCGCGAATTATACGATCCCGAAAATTATATTTTATCATTGGGAGGAAAACGTATTCGTCCTTTACTTGCTCTTATCGGATGTGATTTGTTTGATAAAAACCCATCGCATTCATTGAATGCCGCATTAAGCGTGGAGCTGTTTCATAATTTCTCTCTTATTCACGACGATATTTTAGATAAAGCACCTTTACGCCGCGGCATGCCAACCGTTCACAGTAAATGGAATACCGATATTGCGATTTTAAGTGGTGATGTCATGCTGGTTAAAGCCTTCGATGTTTTAAAAAACCACGAAACAACAAAATTATCTTCCCTGTTAAGTTTATTTGCAACTACCTCAATTGAAGTTTGCGAAGGTCAGCAAATGGACATGAATTTTGAAACCCAACAGAACGTGAGCGTAAATGATTATCTGCAGATGATTACTTACAAAACCGCCGTGTTACTAGGTTGCAGTTTGAAAATGGGAGCTATTTGTGCAGAGGCTGATACTGAAAACCAAAATCACCTCTATGAATTCGGAAAACATTTAGGTATTGCTTTTCAATTAATGGATGATGTATTAGATGCCTATGCTGATGACGGAAAATTTGGCAAACAGGTAGGCGGTGATATTATCGCGAATAAAAAAACATTCTTGTTACTGAAAGCCTTCGAATTGGCGGATGCTTCACAAAAAAATAATTTAACCGCTCTCTTAAACGAAAAAGACAGCACGTTAAAAGTGAAAGGCGTCCTCTCCGTTTATGATCAGTTAAATATTAAAAACATCAGTGAAAAGGAAGCGGACATACATACACAAGAAGCTTTAAAACATTTGAAAGCGGTAACTGCCTCCGAAAGCAAGAAGAAAGAGTTGGAGCGCTTAGCCATGCAATTGCTAAATCGTCAATCGTAATGCCATGAACCTTCACGATTTTAAACACAAGCAAAAAATTCAAATCCGTTATAAGGACATTGATAAGCAAGGGCACGTTAACAATGCCAATCACATTACCTATTTCGAAACCGCGCGTGTAGAATACTTTAAAGATGTATTTACACAACAAATCGATTGGATTAAAACAGGAATGATATTAGCGCGCACGGAAATCAATTACATGGAACCGATTTTTTTGGAAGACACAGCATTTTGTTACACCAAAATTACATCCTTCGGAACCAAAAGTTTTGAAATCACCAATGTCATCACCAAATTAAAAAACGACAAAGAAGTACTTTGTGCCGAGGGCAAAAGCGTGATTGTTTGTTTCAATTACGAAATCAATTCTACCGTTGAGATACCACCGCATTGGAAAGATGCGGTGAATAAATTTGAGGCTTAACCCCCTCGCCCTTTGGGCACTCCCCCTTCGCAGGGGGAGAAGCTGTCCGTTGCTATAACGGCTTAATTACCACGACTGATTTCTCCCCTGCTAAGAGCCTGTCCCGCGTCCCGATAGCTATCGGGATAATCGGGAGGAGAGGTCCGTAGGACAGAGGGGTTTAAACACTAAAAGAACACAATAATAATCCATACCTTTACCCTATGAACTACACCTTTTCACATACCGGCGATTTTGAAATGAAAGCAACTACCTTCTTTGGTTTAGAGGAAGTATTGGCAGCGGAATTGCGTAAACTCGGCGCTAAAGATGTAGAACCTTTTAAACGCGGCGTTTCTTTTACCGGCGATTTGGGCTTTATGTACAAAGCTAATTTTTGTCTGCGTACCGCTCTGAGAATTTTAGTTCCCATTTACAAATTTGAAGCCTATAACGAACATCAGTTATACGATGGAATTAAAAAATTCGATTGGTCGCAGTTTATGGGAGTGGATGATACATTGGCGATTGAAGCCGTTGCCAACTCCGATAACTTCACACACAGTTTATACATAGAACAAAAAACCAAAGACGCCATATGTGATCAGTTCAGAGAGAAAACAGGAAAGCGTCCGAGTGTGGATTTAAAAACACCAACACTCCGTATATACGTGCATATTTTCAGAGATGAAGTAAGTGTAAGTTTAGACAGCAGTGGCGATATTTTATACAAGCGTGGTTACCGCGAAGACATTGTTGACGCGCCCATTAAAGAAGTGTTAGCGGCAGGAATCGTATTAATTAGTGATTGGCAACCGCATTTACCTTTGATTGATGGTATGTGTGGCAGTGGTACACTCGCTATCGAAGCCGCTTTGTATGCCAATAATGTACCTGCCGGAATTTTCAGAAAAGATTTTGGATTCATGCGCTGGAAAAATTACGATGAAAAATTATTCGAAACCATTACCGAAAGTGCCATTGGCAGAATTAAAGACGGAGATGTAAACATTTTAGCCAACGACATCAGAGATAAAAGTTTAAACATAACCAAACACAATGTTGAAGTAGCCAAAGTAGATGATGTTATTAGCTTCAGCAGAAAATCATTCTTTGATGTTAAAGTAGAAAAACCCATGGGAACCATTCTTTTGAATCCGCCTTATGATGAGCGTATGAAGAAAGAAGACATTGTGAGTTTTTACAAGCAGATTGGCGATAAATTAAAAAAAGATTTTGCCGGCTGGACCTGTTGGATCATTACTTCCAATTTAGATGCCGCAAAATTTATTGGCCTTCGTCCCACACGTAAGATAACATTATTTAACGGCTCACTTGAGTGCAGATTGTTTAAATTTGAAATGTACGCAGGTACCAAAAAAATCCACAAATTAACTCCTAAAGAGTAAAAAGCAGCTCTGCGATTAAATCAATATGAATGTTATTATTGCGATATGTGTATTAATTTTAGTTGCCTATGTTTTTGATTTAACATCATCGTTTACTAAAATCCCTTCCGTTATACTTTTACTGATATTAGGTTGGGGCGTTCGGCAAGCGACTAATTTCTTAGGCTATAATTTCACTGAACTCTCCACTGTATTACCCATACTTGGAACAGTTGGCTTAATATTAATCGTATTAGAAGGCGCGCTCGAATTAGAACTTAATAAATCAAAATTGAAATTAGTGACGAAATCATTTTTTGGCGCACTATTTCCCATACTTGCAATTGCATTCAGTTTGGTTTATATTTTTCATGAAACAGGTTCAGTATCCAACAGATTAAATCTTTTAAACGCTTTGCCTTTGTGCATCATCAGCAGTGCCATTGCCATACCAAGCGTAAGAAACCTGAATAAAAATATGAAAGAATATGTTGTTTATGAAAGCAGCATGTCGGATATCATTGGCGTTATATTGTTCAATTTTGTTGTAAGCAATGAGTTTGTAAATTCCTCCTCTATTAGTACTTTCTTTCTCCAACTGCTAAGCATGGTAGTAATTTCATTTATCAGTACGCTGGCCTTATCTTTCTTACTCAGTAAAATCGAACATCACATTAAATTCATTCCCATTATTTTATTGATTATTTTAATTTACACCATTTCAAAAATATACCATTTACCGGCTCTTTTGTTCATTTTAATTTTTGGATTATCGCTTGGAAATCTGGATGAATTAAGGCGCTTCAAGTGGTTAAAAGTATTTCATACAGAAGAGATGGACACAGAAGTACATAAATTTAAAGAACTAACTGTAGAGGCAACCTTCCTCATACGTACTTTGTTTTTTATACTCTTTGGTTATTTAATGGAAACAAGTGACATACTAAATATTGAAACATTGCCGCTGGCTTTATTAATCAGCGTATTCATTTTCACTTTCAGAGCCGTACAGTTGAAAGTATCCGGCATGTCTTTTAGTCCGCTGCTATTTATTGCGCCACGCGGACTCATCACCATTTTATTATTTTTAAGCATTGAGCCGGCGCAGAGAATTATTTCGGTCAACAATTCATTAATAGTTCAGGTAATTATCATTACAGCTATTGTTATGATGTTGGGAATAATGTTTAGTCCTAAAGAACAGGGCGCAGAAAAAAATCTGAATAGCTAAAAATTCCAAATTCTAAACTAAGAACCACAATAATTTTGTATATTTATTTGTTACATGAAAGCAAATAATAACTACTTCAATTTTGATGGCGGCTATTTTGGTTATGTACCGAATATGTGGTTCCTTCCATTTGACCTAGGGTTTGAAGATCGATTCAAAGGAAACTATGGAATTAAAGAATCAGCTAACTTGATTGGCTTTTACTTTAATTATGACTCAATAAAAGGCAACTACTATTTAAATTATAGGATACACCACCATCCAAATACTCAAATATTTTCCAGACAAATAATTTATTCAAACCTGTTTCAATTTGTAGATTCTGTGCTGGATAAAAAATCTTGGCATCCAGAAATTGCGATAAGAGTAGATTTTATAAAGGAAAATGGCCTTGATTCAACATTTACATTTAAACACAGTGGATGTGAATTTATTGGTAGATTTGCTTCAGATAACAAAGATATTCTAGCTATAAGAAAAGTTGATAAAGAAGATTTTTATATTAACTATACAGAATATGTCTTTAGAATAATTCCGTCTCATATAACAAATTTAATTTAACAACTAGGAAATAAATTAATATGAAAACATTATTGTTATTATTATGCACTTACTTTGTGTCTATACCTAATACTTTTTTCAGTCAAAGTTTAACTGAAAGCTATGTCAAAAACTATTTTGATAGCATTATTAAAAATGACTTTCCTAAAAAATCAGACGTTGTCAAAACAGAATATGACATTGTTAAATTAATCAACATCACACCAAAAAAAGCCATACTTATTGAAATTCAAAAATACCAGAATAAAATTTCACAATTAGAAAGTAATGACTTTACAAACCGTGAAAAAACGCCTTTAGGACAAGAACAAATCAAGAAACTTAGGAGTCAAAGCAAAGAAGTTCTTAGAACAACTTTAATTAGTTTAAAAGAAGATAAATCTTACTACACTAATCCAGAAATAAATTATAAAATGGACTTAATACAAAAAGTCTTGTACGAAAAAAGCATTGATAGTACCAAAATAGAATTATATAAATCCGAAGACGATAACACGACAATATATTACATCGCACAAATAAAAGTTAAAAACTATTACCTTAATGGCAAGATAATAGAGAAGAAACTCTCTATCATATTTGATTTACATAAACAATTTCGCAAGGAATTAACATTTGAAGGGTTTGTTTTTTAATACTCAAAAACAAATTAGAATCATGAATTAATTAATTCTCTTTCAATCTCTTTCAATATATCTATGGCATCAAATTTTACTTTATTAAAGTACAAGTAATTCTCAAAACTAGCATGATAAAGATTATCTCGTACTTCATTTTCATACTTTTTTAAATGAAGTGCGTGTTCCGAATAGAATGTATCATACAAAAACGAGGCAATAAAATCAATTTCACTCAGCAATGACGTAAAACTATCATCTGGAAAATTAAGCTGATCTATCTTTCCTATTGAATCTTTCATCTCCTCAAGAATATTTTCAATTGTTTGCATATACAAATATACGTATAAGTATTGTTATTTAGAATCATTCTAAATAAATATATTAACAAAAAAACCTTTAATAGTGTTAATAACAACCTACATGCATATTAAAGATAACCAAACGCCCTTTCAACTATTTCTTTCATTTCACCATTTTCAAATACAGTCTTTGTTATCCAGTTTCCTTTGGCATCGTACGTATAATCATAATGTATTTCGTGGCTTCCTATAAAAATAGTATTTAAATTCACTTTACTTTCCGGTGTAACCTTTTCACAATAATCAATTTCTCCATCATGGTAAATTCAATACTCCAGCTCATTTCCTTCATCATCTAAAAAAGTTTCAATTTTATGCTCAACTTCATCATAGGGTTCTACATATATTTCCGTAATTAAGTTTTTCTCATAAATGTAATTAATCACCTCCGGCTCCTCATCAGGATCATTCCTACCACTAGAAATAATCTCCTTTATTAATCGTCCTTGCTCGTCGTAATAAAAAATTGAAACGCTCTTCATTTCATGGCTTGGGAAATATACGGTCTGTATGTTTATCAATCTGCCCTTATAATAAGCAAACTTGTTTAACTCGGAGGCTCCTTGCCTGTTGTAATGATAACTATATAAAAGCAATCCCTTTTTATTAAAGTACAAGTCATAATTCTCAAAGCCGGGTTTTAATTTTGGAAGCAAGCCTTCATTATACAAAGTCCATTTATAAGTTCTCACTTTAATATACGTAACTCCTTCAATGGCCTCTGATTGATATCTTTTATGGCTACAATATCTCATACTATAACTGACAAAACATATTTTTAATTTCTAAATGCTGCAAGTATAGAAAGCTATGTTTATCAATCCATTCATGAAATTCGGAAGGTCGTTCCATTTTAAATTTTCGTAAATAGTCCATGTATTTGTATTCCGGTATCATTTCAAAAGAAGGAACATATGTAGTTGCAAATACTTTTATCACATCAATATTATTGGTCTCCTGCTTTATGTAAGGCAACAAAATCGTGCAGGCATCAAAAGCTCTACCGTAATAGTTATAAATCAAAGCCAATTTAACTGCCTCCTCTGCGCTTAATTTAGCCGGTTTATAATACACGCTTACATTATGTAACCATATTGGAATATCATTATAGAAATGATAATAGTTTGCATCATATAATCCGAGTAAACTATAATTTAAAAGCATATTGTTCACAAGCATGGTATCTTCTGCGGTACTTATGTTCTTATAACAATAATTCATCTTTTGTTCCAGTTTTTTGGTTGGTATAATCTTTTCATTATACTTCTCAAAATACCTTAGAGCCAAAATGCAAAAGTTAAATTGGAGATATTTATCAGTAGAATCAATTTTGATTGCTCTAAGAGCTGTGTCCTTTACATGATACGAATAACTATCCTCGCTATTTGTACAAGCTAAAGCCAAATAGTTAGTCATAGTTGTGTAAATATTTTTTTTCTGGGTACAGTTACACTTAACAAGTCCATTCGACTCAAATTTCTTTTAAACACATCATCCATTAATCTGTTTTGCGCCCTAAATGCCTTTAAAGTATCATCATTGTCAATGGCGTTTTTGTAAGAACCCAATATCAATTCAGGAGGTGAATCATCACTAACAGCCGCAGCGAATGTGACTTCTAATGTTGCCATCCTTGAACGGTATAGCTCATATTCTAAAAATTTCCGAATGGATTTGTTATCCAATTGTTTCTTTACTTCCTCTTTACTGTATCCCATCAAATGAGCAAATGGAGTATTCTTAATTAATGCGTTAAACGCATCCCAGTTTTCACTCATTTCAGTATTATATTTTACTTCTTTATCAGTAGTCAGCTTAACTAATCGTACCAATTCTTCTGCTCGCGCTTTTTGCAAAGCAATATTCTTCTCCAGCGATCCTTCTACTGAACTATGGGTGCTAATCCGAACCTTAGATAAATAAGGCGCATATATTTTCATTTTCCTTAAAAAATCTTCTTTGCTTGCTTTATCCAATTTAGTTTCATCTCGCTCGAAACCAAATTCGAATTTTAAAGTTGTTGAAAACGAATCACGGATTATTTGCTTATCGGTATTTGTTATATACTTTGGAAACAGATACAGTGTTGGCATATTCTTCGCTAAGAGCTCTTTTACTTCTCTGTAATGAAAAGCTGTGCCACTATAAATGTAGCCAATGTTTGTTATGTATTGTTTATACTTTAAACTAGGCGGTAAATAAGCTATAGGATAATGTAAGTTGTTCTTAAGCTTTACTCGGTTATGCGTATAAATCTCCGGAAAGTAAACAGGTTTCAACATAATGCCGTTAGATATATTATTAATATCATAATCACTTTGTTTTTCACAACTAAATCTGTCACGAAAAACTATATCAATATAAACACCGTCTCTTGCGCCGGAAAAGAATCGTTGAACAGCTTCCAAATTTGCCGACCATAGATAAACAGTATCATTTTGAATTCTAATGTGTAGATTATCGATGGCTTCTTTTGCCTGAGAAGTAAAGGCTTGAGGTTTGTTTGAATTTTTCTTTCGTACACCATAATAATTAGATGTAGTTGGATTACCTTTTTCGCTTATTTCAGTCTTAGCTAGCAGTGATTGGTAGCAGATAGTTTCTAAAACTATCACAGCCAGTAACGCAGTTTTACTTTTCATAGATATGTGTGTTAACTTAAAAAGTAAAGACGCGCATAACGGGGATGGTTAGGGGTTACATTTTTAACGGGATTATTTTTAAAAGGATACTGATATCAATTATTTTTTACATTGTTTAACAACTAAAGAAAAGTGACAATTTTCGCAATCCTTCTTTACAATATCTACTCAATTAGAGTTCATTCAGGAATTAAATTGTGCAACTTCGAAAACATTTGTATCTTTAAATAACGCTATTAATCTACATACCCAACAAAATGGAGGAAATGAATAACAACCCTGATAATTGGAAAGCCTGGGGGATTATTTATTTTAATCATAAAGACAAAAGATTACTTGTACCAAAAAAGAATCTCAATGGTCTTACTTTGAATTTTGCACATCCGCTTTCAATTCTTATTACTGCAGGTTTAATTCTTATTATCGGTTTTACAATTCGCCATGGTCAATAAAGAAATTTTTAGCTCAAATGAAAAGTATCAAGCTCATCCTTTTAGTATTCTTTACAAAAATCTGTTATTGCCAGGACTATAATGAAGCTAATTGGCGAAGAGATAATGTAAAAATAGCCGTATTAAAAGAACATCTTCTCAAAGAAAAAATAATAATAAACGGTATCTCGTATAATTACTCTCGCTTATACCCTGATACAAAATTCACTGAATACGGAAACGTTACTGATGATCTAAAAGCTAACGGTCAATGGTTATATATAAATAACAAAGGAGCTATGTTCCTAAGTGGTAATTCACAAAATGGATTAAAAACGGGCAGTTGGAAACTTACACTCGGAAAAAAATTAGATTACCACAAACTACTCATCTACGATTGGCTTCCTGATAGCAGCTCAACTTACCTGCTAAGAACAAAAAATAGTGATCATAAATAATGAGGTCGAATTTTAATAACCTGCTATCTGCCCTACTCCTTGTTGCAAATGTTCTCTTTTCGCAAAACAATGATTTGAATCGCTTGCCCGATAAGGAACTCCAAATGACCTTTCCGAGCATTTACTTTAAACATAATTCTACCGATTATGCAGAGATGCCTTACAAAGTAGATTCATGTTTCAAATACATTGCTCTTCATTTTGATCAAAACATAAATAGCTTAGTGATATGGCGCGATAGTCTGGAAACGGAAGCCCTCACGAAAGCCCGTATTAAAAAACTATCCACTCAACTAAAAAAACACCTCCGGAAAAATAATTTTGAAATTATTTCTATGGCGGATCAACAGAAAATATCACGTTACACTTTGCAAAAAACCGTTGAGCAAATAAATCGTGATTATTTATTATCACTCAATAGTTGCTTTGATTTTTCAAAAACAAAAGTTGCACTTAAAACCACAAATTCTCATATCATTCGTCCCAAAACATGGTGCAAGGATTGCTGGAAGAACGGCTTTCACCTCGATAAAAAATCAAGAACACTTCGTAAAATGGCACGAAAAAACAAATCATCCACAGGTCAAAAAAAAGAACGTCGTAAATTGGTTTGGACCGGATGGAAAACGGGCTTTCATTGGAGTACACCGAATAAATAGGTTGTCCCTTCGGGACTTTTGGAAAAACAAATATAATATACGCCTTGATTCAGGTCGTCCCTCCGGGACTTTTTGGAATAACAATTATATTCTATGCACAAGTATTCACTCCAGGACTCTTGGAATAATTATAATCTACAATAATCCAGTTTGTCTATAAAGGACATGACGCGAAATAATACTTATACTCTTTTAAACTTGAAACGAAAAGCTCCGTAGGAGCGACCTATCGCTAACAGAAAAATAACAATCCATTAAGCCCCGGAGGGGCGACCTGTTTCGCTACTAAAGAAACCTTCACAACTTAGTTTAACGAGCTCATACTAGCTTATCTAATACAAAACAATAAAATAACTACTACACAAAGCTTTTAGTAGCGAAGCCATACGCCTCATAACACTTCTTAACATTTTTTTATTGCCTAATTTTCAGAATTACTTAACTTCATAAAGTACCTTATTATTAACTTAAACTAAAACTCATGAAGAAAATCAGAGTTCGTCGCCTTCGTCAGGAAGATTATGAAGCAGTAATACAAATTCAGTTAAAGTGCTTTCCCAACATGAAACCATGGAGCCGGGAACAGTATAATAGTTTGCTGGGACATTTTAAAGAAGGTCAAATCGGTGTTGAGTTGGATGGAAAACTAGTAGCTTCATCGTCAAGTCTTATTTTAAACTTCAACAACTATGATGAGTCACAATCGTGGTCGGAACTGACGGATAACGGAATGATTACAAACCACGATCCGCAAGGAGAAACTTTATATGGCATCGAAATTATGGTAGACCCGGATTTCAGAGGTATGAAATTATCGAGGCGGCTTTATGAAGCAAGGCAAAAGTTGGCAAAGGACAAAAATTTAGAGCGCATTGCCATTGGTGGAAGGATTCCGAACTATTATAAATATGAGAAAAAAATGACAGCCGAACAGTACGTTGAAAAAGTGATGGATCGGAAAATATATGACCCTGTATTAACTGCTCAGATTGCTAACGGTTTTGCATTGAAACGTTTACTTCCCAATTATTTTCCGAATGATAAAGAATCGTGTGGATATGCCACTTTTTTGGAATGGAGTAATGTAAATTATACGCTTGATAAAAAACAAAAAAACAAAACCCCTTATGTAAGAGCTTGTGCGGTTCAATATCAGATGCGAATGATAAAAAACTTTGAAGAATTTGCTCATAACTGCGAATACTTCGTTGACGTTGCTTCCGACTATCGCTGTGATATTGTTCTCTTTCCTGAAATGCTTACAATGCAATTGCTATCTTTTTTACCTAATAAATCACCGGGAAGTGCTATCAGACAGTTAGATCAATTTACTAAACAATATGAAGCATTATTTTCAAACCTGGCCATAAAATACAACATTAACATTATTGGAGGTTCGCATTTCGTTATAGAAAATGATGACTTATACAATGTTTCGTACTTATTCGAACGAAATGGGAAAATCAGCAAACAATATAAAATTCATATTACACCACATGAAAAAAAATGGTGGGGTGTAAAACCCGGAAACACAGTTGAAGTTTTTGATACAGATATCGGTAAAATTTCCATTCTAATTTGTTATGATGTTGAGTTTCCGGAAATTTCACGAATAGCAGTTAGCAAAGGGGCACAAATTTTATTTGTGCCTTTTAACACTGATGAACGAAGAGGATATTTGAGAGTTAGATATTGTGCACAAGCCCGTGCGGTTGAAAATCAGGTTTACATTGTTATGGCAGGGTGTGTAGGTAATTTACCACAGGTAGAAAACCTTGATATTCATTTTGCTCAATCCGCTATATTAACCCCTTCGGATGTTGAATTTCACCGTGAAGGCATTGCTACTGAAGCTCCTGCTAATTCGGAAACTTTGATATTCCAAGATCTAGATATTAATTTAATTATGCGTAATCGCGAATTTGGAAGTGTTCAGACCTGGAAGGATAGAAGACTTGATTTATATAATGTTAGATATTATTCAAATGGGAAAGGTCATAATGCATAGTTATAATTTGATGTAATAATATATCTTAAATTAACTGAATTTATTATGAGTGTTTTTTTAATAACCATAGGCTTAATCGGTCTCTGGCTTGGAACTAAGTGGGTCATTAATGCTGCATTAGGAATCGCTAATTTATTTAAACTGTCCCACGGTTTTGTTGGTGTAGCAATTTTAGCAGTAGGTACAGATTTGCCTGAAGTATTTGTTACACTAAAAGCTTCTTTACTTCAATTATCCGGAGTAGAATCGTCAGGCATTATAACAGGTAATGCCATTGGTAGCAGCATCAGTCAGATTACCGTAATTTTAGGAATAGCGGCTTTACTACTCACATTTAAAATGCCTAAAAGTGAACTTATTTTAAACGGTATTTTTCTTTTACTTTCCGTTGCCCTCGTTTATGTATTTGGTCACGATGGAAATATTACCAGAGTAGAAGGAATTCTTTTAATCATCACGTATTTACTCTACTATTATTTACTCCTTAGAAACAACAAAGATGAAACCGCGGCCGAAAATGAAGGCGCACCCGATAGCATTCCGAAAATTATTTTACTTCTTATAGCAGGTTTAATTGTGCTTATAGGTTCTTCTCATCTTGTTGTTGAAAACGCGATGGAATTAGCGAAAGCCTGGGGCGTAGAACAATCTTTCGTTGGGATTGCCGTTATTGGTTTAGGCACAAGCTTACCAGAGTTGGCCGTTTCCATTGGTGCAGCCATGAAAAAATCAGCGGCCATGTCGGTGGGAAATGTTATTGGCAGTAATATATTCGACGGACTCATTCCGATTGGTTTAGGAGCAAGCATTACCGATGTGAAATTAGAATCGGGATTTTTGAAAATAGATTTACCGCTTTTGTTTTTTTCAAGCTTACTAGTGATTATTTTTTTATTGACAAAAAAAGGAATGTCGCGACTTGAAGGAATTACACTCATTCTTGTTTATCTGGCATACATTACCCTTAAAATGTATTTATAAAACGGAATTACAGGTCGTCCCTACGGGACTCATAAAAGCTCCGTTGGAGCGGCCTATCACTAACAGGAAAATAAAAAACATTAAGCCCCGGAGGGGCGACCTGTTTCACTCCTCGGAATTAATGCGTAAATTCATACTTAAACAAATCTAATTATGCAGAATATTCCGTTTACCACCATTGACTGGACTTCGATACCAAAAACCGAACATAAAGGCGAGAACAGCACTTCTTATTGGCAAACCATTCAGTTTTCAGGCTTACGCATTCGCATTGTAGAATACTTGCCGGGTTACTTAGCTGATCATTGGTGTGAAAAAGGTCACGTTGTGCATTGTTTGGAAGGAGATTTCATTACCGAATTAAAAACCGGAGAAAAAACAAAATTAAAAAAAGGAGAAAGTTATGTGGTATCGGATGAATTAAGTTCACATCGCTCCTATTCCGAACATGGAACGAAATTATTAATTATTGACGGAGATTTTTTAAAGAAAGTATAGTGTACTTTATGTTTGATTTACAACCCATACTTCAAAATGAAATTATTAAGCTGATTCCGCTCAAGGAAACTGATTTTGAATTACTCTACAATATTGCCAAAGACCCGCTGATATGGGAACAACATCCCAATAAGAACCGCTGGCAACGCGATGTGTTTCAAAATTTCTTTGAAGGAGCCATAAAATCTAAAGGTGCTTTTGTGATTTACGATGCGCAAACCAATGAAGCTATTGGCAGCACACGCTTTTATGATTATAAACCGGAGGAAAGTGAAGTGAGTATTGGTTATACATTTTACGCAAAAAGTCATTGGGGAGGGAAATACAATCCCTCAGCCAAAAAGTTAATGATAGAACATGCGTTCCAATTTGTAGACAATGTGGTTTTTCATATTGGGGCGCAAAACATTCGTTCGCAAAAAGCCATAGAAAAATTAGGCGCTGTAAAAATCAGAGAAGAGGAAATTGCTTACTATGGTGAAGAATCAAAGTTGAATTTTATTTATCGCATTCAACGAAAATCGTAGATTCTAAAGTTTTATACCGATGATACACGCGTCGCGATCCCGAGGTTCGTCCCTCACTCGCGATCTCCTCCGGTGCTAAAGTTTAATTCCTATAATACACACGTCACGATCCCGAGGTTCGTCCCTCACTCGCGATCTCCTCCGGTGCTAAAGTTTAATTCCTATAATACACACGTCGTCGACCTGTTCGAGATTTCCTTTCCAATTCATAAAAGAATGATTGATGGCTTGAAATTGATTTACCATGGAGTTTGAATGCATGCTCACTAAAAGCTCCTTTAATTGCTTGTACTTGTATTTTTTTCCGTTGGCACCACCAAACTGATCAGCATAACCATCGGTAATTAGAAATAACATATCGCCACGTTTCAACTCTAACTCGTGCGTCACAAAAGGCTTTGGATTATCTACCTTTCCGATCGGTTGTTTATTTGCGGTTATTTCCTGTAACTCACCTGAACTAATGTACCACAAAGGATTATTGGCGCCAGACCATTTAACATACACTGAGTCGCTATTAGACTTTTTTACACTCAATAAAGAAATATCCATTCCATCTTTAACATCCGCCCCGCTTCTTGAAAATGTTTCTAAAACTAATTCTCTCGACTTGTCTAAAATTTCGCCGGGTACTGTTTTGCCAAATTCTACCACCGAACGATTCAAAGCATTTGAACAAACCACACTTACCATCGCGCCAGGCACACCATGTCCGGTACAATCTGCTGCTGCAATTAATGTTTCGTTATTCAATACATGCAGCCAGTAAAAATCACCCGCTACAATGTCCTTGGGTTTATAATACACAAAGTTCTCCTTGAATTGCTCATTTATTTGTTCCAAAGGCGGCAAAATAGCTTCTTGTAATTTCTTTGCGTAATTAATCGAATCTAAAATTTCCTTATTCTTTTCTTCCACTATGTGTTTTTGTTCCTCCACTACCGCTTTTTGTTGCGAAATAATTTCATTGTCGCGCTTCTTAACTCGATAACCTCTGTAAGCAATAACCAATACAACCAACACCAACACCAAACCAACTCCGTAAAACATTTTTATAGTTTGCTGTCGTGACAGCTCAATATCCTTTAATTCCCTTTCTGTTTTTAAATTATCAATTTGTAATTGCTTTTTCTCATTTTGATATTTAGCTTCCACTTCGGAAATACTCTTCGCGTTTTCCTCATTAAAAATAGAATCGTTTAGCGCAATATATAGTTTTTGATAAGTTGCCGCATTCTTATAATCCTTTAGCTCAAGATAAACATCGCCATACAAACTATACACATTGTTAAGCGTAACATTATCTCCCGTTTCTTTAGCGATTGTTTCAGCCAGCTTTAAATATTTCAATGCTTCCTGAAATTTCCCGATATTATAATGAACGCCCGCTAAATTTATATAAGCGGCATCCAATCCATCCTGATCCGTGTACTTTTGCTTTAGTTCAATTGATTTTTTGTAATAATAAATGGCGCTATCCGGCTTTTCATCTTCATAAACCAATCCTAAATTATTACATGTTACTGCCAAACCGGATTCCATTCCAATATCTGAATACAATTGATAACACTTAAGCATGTAAGCTTTGGCATTTTTCAAATCATTCATTTGTCCGTATATATTACCGAGTGTAGTATAAGAAACACCCATCGCTAAATCATCTCCTAATTGCTCACGTAATTTGAGTGCTTCAAATGCATAATCTAAAGCCTTTTTATAATCCCCTTTCTGGCGCATAACATTGGCTACTTCATTTAATGCACGTGCTTTTCTCTCCGGCTTATCGCATTTCTCAAATAAATCGATGGCCTTAAAAAGTAATTTAATAGCTACATCAAACTCTCCTTTTGTATCATAAATATCCGCCATGTTTGAATAACACATTCCTTCTTGCTCTACAAACTTCTCTTTCTTATAAAATACAGAGAGAGAGTCTAACTCTTTTAATGCTTCATCAATTTGTCCCATATTGCTCTTCGAAGTAGCAATATTAAAACTCATGTTCGCCGCGTTCTTGTAATTCTGTAATTCCAGAAAAAGTTCACGTGCCTTATTAAAGAAAATTATGGATGTATCGTGTACATCAATCTTCTTAAAGAACACACCTTTTTTCATGTAAGCCTGAGCTAACTTAGGCTTTAAGTTATTTTTCATTGCTAATTGTATGGCTGCATTCACATACTTTTCAGCTTCAAAGGGATCCTTTTTTAAATAAAAGTCGAAAATAGAAAGCGCTGCGTTATATTTAACCGTGTCGTGTCTTGCAGAATTAAAAACTGCTAACAACGAATCTGACTTTTGCGAAACGCCGATTAAACACTTGAATAGAAAAAGTGTAAATAAAATCTTTTTTAGCATAGTTAAATATAGCAATTTTTCGTAAACAACATAAGCCTTACTTACTTGTTAATATTCCTATGAAAACACTGTAAACTTGGCTACTTAATTTTATTACATTTACTAAAATTCAATCTATGAACGAAGAAAAAGTTTGGGACAACATCGGCAACAATTACAAAGAGGAAATCTTCAGTGTACTACACGCCGACCGCAATGCCCTTGTTAAAAAAACTATTTTCAAACACCGAAATAAAAACAAATTCGCCATTGATTTCGGCTGTGGAGTTGGTCATGCCCTACCGTATTTATCAGCATCATTTAAAACGGTACTGGCTCTAGATATCTCACAAAAATTATTAGACCAAATTAAAAAACGTAATTACCCCAATGTGGATTTACAAAAAATGGATTTGGCTAAAGTAAAACTCAATTTACCAAAAGCTGATTTTGCTTATTGTTGTAATGTTGCTATCTGTGACGATAACAAAAAGAATTATCAGATTCTCCATAACGTTATTCATTCGCTCAAAAAAGGCGGTACAGCTCTCATCGTCATTCCAAGTTTTGAATCTGCTTCTAATACACTCTATCATATGATAAAGTTGTATGAGAAAGACGGCAAGAAAATAAACCGCATTCCTAAAGATGAATTGAATCCTAAACAAAACACTTTACAACAAGTATCGGAAGGCATTCATTTCATCGATGATCATCCTACCAAACATTATCACATACAAGAAATCTATACATTATTTAATCAAAAAGGATTTTCAATAGAGTCAATTGATAAAATTGAATACGATTGGAAAACTGAAATCACCAATCCACCTAAAAATTTACAAGAGCCTTATCCATGGGATTGGATGGTGGTGGTGAAACGTACCAGTTAATTTACTAATCTTCTATTGAAAGTTTCAATTTTGTAAACAACTCTTCCCTGCTGATTTCTTTTACCTCACCGGGTTGCATACCGATTATATTTACATCTTCAATGTGTGTTCTGATTAATCGCTTACAATCGTGCCTTACTGCACTGCACATTTTTCGTATCTGACGGTTCTTCCCTTCTTTTAAAACAAACTCTAACCAAGTCTGCGGTAAATCAGCTCTGAATTCATGACCGCGTGGCGGTAAATAAGAAGGCTTTTCAATAATATTTACTTCACATTCTTTTGTATGATACTCTCCCTTTCCCTTTACTAAAATATCCACACCTGTTCTGAGGATTTGTAATTTTTCGGGTGTCACTACTTTTTCAACTTGCACAACATACCGTTTCGCTACTTTCCTGTCGGGATGCATCAACCTTCCTACCAAACTTTTATCATTCGTTAAAATCAATAAACCTTCGCTGTCATTATCTAATCTTCCGACTGCATTGGTCCCCTCAGGAAAATCGTATTCTAAATCGCATAACAATCGTAATTTATGCGGACTCACAAATTGTGATACCATTTTATAAGGTTTGTAAATTATAAAATAGCTATGCATTAAGCTTGATGTGGCTTGTATCTGAAAGCCTTTAAGGAAATAAGGGTAATCAAAAATCCGGCTACTGCAACAACAACAGATAACACTGTTGCACCCACAGTATAAACGTAAACATTCTTAAGTGCGTCAACAGTGAGGATTTTATTTAAATCAAGATTTACTTTTTCAGAAAGAACTAATTCGCCGGTTTTTACGCTGGCATATAATATAAATGGTATCATAGGCGGAACGCTTATCTGCGCCACTAATCCAACAACCACTTTGTTAAGTTTCAAAAAATGTGCGAGCAGAAGCGCTGTTGCAAATTGAAATCCCCAAATAGGAACAATTCCAAAAAATAATCCGAGTGCTACTGAACTGGCTTTCTTCATCGGACTTTCATGACGCGCTACAATTTCTTCACGCCATACTTTTTTCAGGTTGCTCAACGTAAATTTCCTAAGCAACATGACAGGCCTCCAAAATAACGCGGCCAAAATGCACAGATACGTATTTAAAAAACTGATGCGGGTGAAATCCTTACCAGGACGAAAATGTGTGACACGTTCTCCTTGCGGTGCATAATACACTTTTACAGGAACAGAAATCACCGGAATTCCTCTCCAGGCTGCTTTCACAATAACCTCAATCTCCAATTCAAACTTGGTAGTAAATAACCAAATATTGCGCATGCGCTTTACAGGATACAAACGATATCCGCTTTGTGTATCCGGTAATTTGATTCCGGTCTCTACCCAAAACCAAAAATTACTGAACTTGTTACCGAAGGTACTTTTGCCCGGCACATTATCCACCGCCATATTGCGGGCACCAATTATCAAACTATTCGGAACTTCCTCCACCTTGTTTAAGAAAGTGATGAAATCTTCCGGATAATGCTGCCCGTCGCTGTCGATTGTTATTACATAATCAAATCCTAACTCTAATGCCTTTTTAAATCCGTTACGCAAAGCCATTCCTTTGCCTTTGTTTACTTCGTGTTTAAATACGGTAATGTTGCTGAATTTTGAAATGATAACCGGCGTTGAATCGGTAGCGCCGTCATTCACAACAATAACATCATCACAATATTCCAGTGTTGTTGAAATAACGGCTTCTAAAGTCTTAGCGTTATTATAGGTGGGAATAAGAACACAAGCTCTTAAAGCTTTGAATTTGGATTTTGTTATTTCCTGCAATGACATGTTTAGTATGCAAAAATACTAAAGAATAAGGAATTTACTTCTTTTCAGGGCTAAAGCCCTATGTGTTATTTATTCATGAACCCTGACCTTCAGGTCAGGGTTTATGCTATCTACGCTTAGTCCGTATCAAATCTCACTCTTGGAAATACAAGACCACAACCCAATTAACAATTTTCATAAACCATATCATTGGCGCCTTCATTTTGATTAGACAAAACGTGATTATGAGTTTCTATTTATTATTAGCACAAAGCAACTAGGCTAAAGGTCAGACTACTAAATATTATAAAAAACGTATGATACCTGATTAAGTACAAAGCCCAATTGAAATTATTGCTTAATGAAAAATAGTTCCTTTTCATTTATTCTCGCTATAAAACAACCCCGGCCTTTAGGTCAGGGTTGTTGAATTGGAGCATGAAAGGGCTTTAGCCCTGAAATTATTTCTCCTGCTTTTCATCAATACGAATCACATTGGTAACACCCTTCACCTTTTTAAGGTTTTCCATCAAGTGATTTAAGTGCTTTGTATCATGAACGTAGACCATGATAGTTCCTTCGAAAATTCCATCATCGGTATCAAAACTGATGGAACGCATATTGATATTATTTTCATTCGAAATAACCTTTGTGATATTATTTACAATACCGAGTTCATCTGTTCCGATGATTTTAATACCGGCTAAGAATGAAATCAAATGTTCATTCATCCACTTCGCTTTTACTACACGATATGAATAATTGGAAAGCATTTTAACTGCATTCGGACAATTCACGCGATGAATTTTGATACCTTCACCAACAGTAATAAAACCAAACACATCATCGCCGGGAATTGGATTGCAACAAGCCGATAATTTATAATCCAGCTTTTGCATATCATCGCCAATCACCAACATATCGCTGCTTCCGCGAGCACTGGTCACCAACTGCTCAATTTTTTGTCCCGAACCTTTACGATGCGCGCCTTTCTCCGGCTTTTCTTTGAACTTTAAATAATCTTTAATCTCATTATTATCCACGTTACCCAAGGCCACACGATAAAATAATTCCTGAGAGTTAGGTAAGCGTAAATAATTGGCGAAATCATTCACGTTTTGTAGAGTGAAGTCAAGTTTGTTTTTATAAAACTTCTTCTCCAGTATTTCGCGACCACCTTCCGCAATTTTTTTGCGTTGCTCCTTTAAAGCGTTTTTTATCTTTGATTTCGCCCGAGCCGTGATAACATATCCAATCCAATCCTCTTTCGGTGTTTGTTTTCCTGAAGTTAAAATTTCAATCTGATCGCCACTTTTAATTTCATAACTCAACGGTACCAACTTATGATTTACCTTAGCACCAATACACTGCTCTCCAATTTTAGTATGAATATCAAAAGCAAAATCGAGAGCCGTTGCGCCACTCGGTAATGTTTTCATATCACCCTTTGGCGTAAACACAAAAATTTCATCCGAGAAAAGGTTGAGTTTAAAGTCATCCATAAACTCCAACGCATTTGCATCCGGATTCTCTAATAACTCGCGAATACGTTTAAGCCATCCTTCCAGATTATTTTCCTTCTCCTGTGCCGACTCTTTATATTTCCAATGGGCAGCATAACCTTTCTCAGCTAATTCATCCATACGAACCGTACGGATCTGTACTTCTACCCATTTTCCTTCCGGTCCCATTACCGTCGTGTGCAAACTTTCGTAACCATTACTTTTCGGAGTGGAAATCCAATCGCGTAAACGTTCTGGAGATGGATGATAGAAATCGGTGATAATCGAATATACTTTCCAGCAATCTGATTTTTCTTGTTCAAAAGGTGTATCAATTACAATTCGAATGGCGAATAAATCGTAAATCTCCTCGAACTTTACCCCTTTTGTTTTAATCTTATTAAAAATAGAATAAATAGATTTCGGTCGACCGAACATTTTAAATTTAAAACCTTGCTCTTGTAAAATCTCTTTGAGGGGTTCGATAAATTTTTGAATGAATTTCTTGCGCTGTGGTTCAGTTTCCGCTAATTTTTCTGCAATTTCCTTATAAGCTTCATCATCGGTATACTTTAAAGACAAATCTTCCAACTCCGATTTAATAGCATTTAATCCGAGACGATGCGCCAAAGGAGCGTATAAATACAAAGTTTCGCTGGCAATCTTCATTTGCTTATCGCGCTTCATATGCTCTAATGTGCGCATGTTATGAAGTCGGTCGGCAATTTTAATCAAGATAACCCTCACATCCTCCGCCATGGTGAGTAACACCTTACGGAAGTTCTCTGCCTGAATAGAAGATGTATTATCAATTACACCTGAAATTTTTGTTAAGCCATCAATGATTTGCGCAATTTTATTTCCGAATAAGCCACGAACATCTTCAAGCGTTAAGTCAGTATCTTCAACTGTATCGTGTAACAGAGCACAAACGATAGCAGTGGCACCTAATCCGATTTCCTCGGCACAAATATGCGCAACAGCAATAGGATGATAAATATAAGGTTCGCCGGATTTACGACGCATTTCCTTATGCGATTCAACAGCCACTTCAAAAGCCTTACGAATCATTTCCTTATCACCCTTTTCTAAACGGTGTTTACAGGCCTTGATGAGTGCTTTGTAGCGGTTCAGAATTTCTTTTCGTTCGGCAACAAGATCAATTTGCATAGTGCGGGTACGTATTTGATTTACTAAATTTACAATCAATTATAAAAATACAAAACTGAAAACACTGTTTATACATATTTTCTATTTTTTTCGCTCAGTTTATTACCGCGGATTGTTCAATACTTTAGCTATTGGCAAAAGTGAAAGCCACTATGAAATTGAACTTGGTATATCTACATCCGGAATTGTAAAATCCGACGATAAAGATAATTTTCACTATCAAGGGGCGGGTTATTTGGCGCTTATACGCGTGTTTAATGAATTACCATCAGAACTTAAAAATAAAACGCTCATTGATTATGGCAGCGGGAAAGGCCGCGCTCTTTTTTGCGCTGAATTTTGTGGGTTTAATCGCCTCATTGGCGTGGAGCTCGATGCGGATTTATGTTCCGAAGCCCGAAAAAACGCGATGAATTACCGAAAAAAAAGACCGGAGAGCACCTTCGAATTTGTGCATCAAAATGCCCTTGACTATACTATTCCCGCAGACACAGGCACTTTTTATTTCTTTAATCCCTTCTCTGATGTTATTATGGAAAAAGTAGCTGATAACATCATAAAACACTCTGTAAAAAATAACATGTCTGTATATGTTGCGTATTTAAATCCTACCTACAAAAAACTTTGGGAGGCAAAAGGATTCGTAGTTTATAAGACTATTCAAACAAAGCGATACACCGAGGCCATTATATATAAATTCGGTTAATCGATATTTAATGCTTATATTTACTTTATTATTCCTCTTTTAATTTGTTTTTTAGTTGAGTAATGCTTAACTAAATATAACATACATGCAATTAAAAGCTAACCTCCGGTTTACAAATAACGAACAAGCCGAATTTTTCTCTACACTTCGTAGAAGAGTTGATACTTACTTCAGAGATAACAAAATTTCTCCGTATGCCAATGCGCAAATGATTATTAAAAGTATCGTGCTGCTATCAGCTTATTTTGTTCCATTTTTTTTCATTGTATTTGTGCCACTCCCCTTCTGGCTTCTTGTTACAATGTGGTCGGTAATGGGTTTCGCTTTAGCCGGTGTAGGCATGAGTGTGATGCATGATGCGAATCACGGCTCTTACTCTTCCAACAAAACCATCAACGGTATAATGGGTTATACACTTAATGTACTTGGCGGAGCGGTATTTAACTGGAAACTTCAGCATAATGTTTTACACCATACTTACACCAACATTGTACATATGGATGAAGACATAGAAGATAAATTAATAATGCGTTTCTCTCCGCACACCGAGCTTAAATGGTATCATAAATTCCAATGGGTTTATGCGTTTTTCTTTTATGGTATACTTACCTTATATTGGGCTTTAATTAAAGATTTTGTTCAATTTGTACAATACAAAAGAAACGGCGTAAACAAAAACACCGCTAAACAAAACCGTATCGTATTATTGAAAATTATTGGGCATAAGGTAATTTACTTTAGTTACTTTTTCCTAATTCCTTGTCTGGTTTTTAAGGTTGCTTTCCTGCCGCATTTATATGGCTTCTTGTGGATGCAATTTATAGCAGGAATCATTTTAACCACTGTATTTCAATTAGCACATACTGTAGAAGGAACTACTTATCCATTACCGAATGAAGGTGGTACCATCGAAAACAACTGGGCTATTCATCAAATGAATACCACCGTTAACTTTTCCCGAAAAAATAAATTCATTTCCTGGTATGTTGGCGGATTAAACTTTCAGGTGGAACATCACTTGTTTCCCCGTATTTGTCATGTACATTATCCTGCCATTTCAGAAATTGTAAAGACAACCGCTGAAGAGTATAACATTCCTTATTTGGAAAATAAATCGCTTACGGACGCGCTGAATGCGCATGTGAGGGCGTTAAAAAAACTGGGACTGCCTTCTATCAATGAAGCAATAGCCTAATTAATCTTCCGTAATTAAAAATTCGGTGCGGCGATTTTTCGCACGCCCTGCTTCGGATGAATTATCAATGAGTGGTTTTGAAGAACCAAATCCTTTTGCTGTTATTCGATTTCCATCAATGCCATAAGATTCAATTAAAGCTTTCACAGTAAATGCACGATTGGCAGATAAGGCCTGATTAGCGCTTGCGTTACCAACATTATCGGTATGACCTTGAATCTCTATTTTCACCTTAGGGTGCTCTTTGAGATAATCCGCAAAAGCTTGCAATACCACTTTTGATTCCTCTTTTAAATCAGCACTGTTGGTGTTATAATAGATGTTATTAATCACAAACGAACTTCCCACTTTCACAGAATCTGTGATTAATTCAACCGGTTTTGGAGGCATGCTAAAACTTGCTTCTTTAGTACTGATTAAAGCTGAGGAGAATGCCAGTTCTTTATTCTTTATTGTTAAGATATAATCATCCTTTTTATCTACAACAACGGCTGCCATAAACTTACCGGTGGTAGAGTCTACTAAGGCATTTGTTTTTTGTTTGGTTTTCACGTTTTGTAATTCAACCGTTGCTCCCCAAACCGGATCCCCTTCTTTAGTTTTAATTTCTCCACTCATGAAAGTCGTTTCCTTAGGTCTTGCCGCTTCATATAATGGGAAAGAATACAAATCATAACGGCCCACGCCTTTACCATTTACCTTACCGCCTTCATCCGAAAAGAAATAACCGCTCTTCGCATCCGTACTTACAAAAAAGCCGGTATCGTCACCACCCGAGTTAATTGGCTTTCCAATATTTTCAGCATCACCCCACTCTCCTTTTTCATTCTTACGGATGTAAAATATATCCAATCCTCCAAAACCAAAATGTCCGTCGCTGCTGAAATATAAAGTTTGACTATCACTATGCAAAAACGGCGTTTTCTCATTGCCGCTGGTATTAATTTTATTACCCATGTTAACAGCAGGTCCCCATACATGTGTTACAGGATCGCGCTTGCTAATATATAAATCTATTCCTCCAAAACCTCCGGGACGATCACTCGCAAAAATTAAAGTATTACCATCAGCAGAAATAGTAGGCTGCGAATCCCAATAAACAGGGTGATTAATTTGTGGTCCTAATTTTTGAAAGGGTTTCCATTCATCATCCACATTACGACTCATGTAAATATCGCAATTCGCTTGCGCGCCACCTTCATGACGCATCATGGCAAAGTATAAATATTTGTTATCAATACTGATGGTACAACCGCCCTGATTATCGGAGGTTTCATTAAACGGATACGGCATTTCATCGCCGGCATTAAACACACCTGTTTTATCACGCACGGCAAACATAAATGCTTCGCGTTCTTTATCGGTTTGATAGACTACATTTTTATTATTGATGGGTAATCTTCTAACGTAAAAACAAATTTTATCATCAGGAGATATGTACGCAAGATATTCATCACGTGGTGTAGAAACTCCCAATACAACTTTAGGATCGAAAGGCACAACTTTTTTATTCAATTCATTCTCCTTCTTAGCCGATTTAATCATTTCCTTCGCCTGAGAGAGCTCTGCTTCATAATCCTTACCGTATTTCTTCTCATTATCGTCTTTAAACTTGATGAATTTATCGAGGTATTTTATGGCCGAATCATTTTTTAATTGCTCGTAATAATCAAATCCGATGTAGTAATAAGGCTCAGAATGAATTTGCGGACAATTCGCAATCGCTTTTAAAAAGAATGGAACCGCCGGTGTAAATGCTTTTCCTTCCAGTTTACAATGTACGATGATTTCGAGTCCCATTGATAAGTTAGCTTCTGCAAAATCAGGATCTTCCTGCAAACATTCTCTCAGATATTTTAAACGTTCGGGTTTCGGCGTTTTTCTATCCGTTCCTTTTAAATACAGTTTCTCCAGCTTTTTATCAATTTCCTTACAATAGGTTTTGTCTCCGTCTTCTTGCGAAAAAAACGGCACACTTAAAACCATCCCTAAAATGAGTAGAATATTACGCATACGAAACAATATGTTATAAGTAAATTTAAGCTAAAGGTTACGTGTTTAGTTTAAATTTTTGAATGTTTATGTACTATTAAATGTTAAAAACAAAACCCCTCGGAGGGAGGGGCTTTATTGACTTATTTTTCTTGCTTATCAAACACTTTTATCATTTCCACTGCTTGATCCACCGAGAGGCGCTTCGCCTTAATCTTTTTGTCTTTATCTAACAGATAGATGACCGGAGTGGAGAAAATATCGTATTTAGTTTTAATGTTATTAATATGCACCGGATCATACACGTTCATGAAGTCGAGTTTGTTTTCAATCAAATACTTTCTCCATTTATCGTATTCGTGTTGTGTATAAACGGCGAAAATTTTTAAATCGTACTTGCTTTTCATTTCAGCATAGGCTTCTTTTAACTTTGGCATTTCGGTTTTACAATGACCGCAATCTACATCCCAGAATACTAATAAGGTCCACTTAGCTTTAACTGAATAAAGTGTTGTGAATAATGCAGTGAGTTTTTGCGCGTTATCGTAATACAACTTGGTAACACTAGAACTTGTTTTAGCAGTGTCAAATCCCATTTTATTGGTGATTTTTGCATTCACCGTATCAATCATCAATAAATCCGGAGCCTGAGACCCCAATAAAAGTGGCCGCAAAATATCAACTCTCTCGGCTATCTTTTTACTTGTAGTTTCATCGTAAACACCTTTAGCCATTCCGGTTCTTATGTATGTATCAACTAAATCACAAAACACTTTATCAAAACCCATGATTTTACTTTGCTCATACGTTGGCATAAAGTAAGCCAACAAAAATTTAAACATATCACTCTCAGGATTACACTGCTTCATTATTTTATTAATTTCGGTAGTAATGGTATCAGGCATTTGAATAATTACGTTATTGAAATAACGCTTTAAACGATCCGCGAAAAATGGTGTACGCAAAACACGATCGTCTTTAAAGTTCACCCCATCCCAAAAATGGGTTTTATAATATTTGTAAACGGCGATGCTATCCGGACGACCATTACTGGCTTTAGGAATTTCCTTTAGTTCCTTCTCGGTTTTCAAGTTTAAAACATCGTATAAAAATGTTCCGGTATGTGAGTTCATGAATTCCTGATCAAACTTCATCACGGCCTTATTCAATTCAGCTGATTTTTCTTTCATGAAGTTTGTTGAATCTTCCTTTGATTTACCTTTAGTTTGCTCTCTTAATTTCCCAAACTCCTGATTGCGTTCTGTGATATAATTGATGTATTTAAAAAATTCTTCATTCTCCTTAGAGCCCGGCGCTTTTAAATTTTTTACAAAATCAGCCGCATCCGTTGTAATGCTGAGTTTAGAAGATTCATTTATAAAAAAGTCAAAATACCTCACCTTTTCCTGACTAACTAAAAAGTAAACGCCTTTATCGAGGTCCTTTTTACCTTTAAATACAATATTTCCCTTGTTTACTTTTTTGCAAGTATCTACAATATATGGTTTATCGAAGGTATACTTTGCCAGATAAGCTACGGTATCTGTATTTCCCTTAATAGAAATTTTAATATCGTAACCACCTTGCGCAACAAGTTGTGATGATAAAAGAGCGGAGAATGCTATTAATAGTTTTTTCATAATTCGGATTTGCATTACAAATTTAACAAAACATTAAACTTTGACGTCATTAATTGGTTTTAAATTTCTTTTCGTGAATTTCTATCAATTCCGGTATTTTATCTACCGGCATATGCTTAGCGATTATCGTTTTCTTTTCATCCAGAATAAACACCTTTGGTGTAGAGAAAATGTCGTACTTGTTTTTCATGTTATTTATGTAAACCGGATCATAAAGATTGATGAAATCAAGCTTTTTAGAAATTAGATATTTGCGCCATTTTTCAAATTCCTGCAAGGTATACACCGCTACAACTTGTACATCGGTCTTTTTCTTTAACTCATGATAAACCTCCACCAATTTAGGCATCTCCGTCTGGCAATGACCGCACTCCACATCCCAAAAAATAAGCACCGTATACTTCGCTTTTATAGACGAAAGCGGTTTATACATGGGAGTGATTTTTTGCATGTTAGCATAATATAATTTTGTTACCGACTCAGAAGTTTGTGCCGTATCAAATCCCATTTTATTTACAATTTTACCATTGATAGTATCAATCAACATTAACTCCGGCGCAATGGAGCCAATCAATAATGGTTTTATTTTATCTGATTTCTCAATGATCTTCTCAACTGTTTTTTCATCGTAAATGCCTCCGGCCTTTTTAGTTCTGATGTAATTGTCTACCAAATGAACAAACACTTTATCGAATCCCATCAGTTTATGATTTTCGTAATTCACCATAAAATAAACGAACATGTATTTAAACATTTCGCTCTGTGGTGGACACATTTTTAAGATTTTGTCCATCTCAACGATAACCGAATCCGGACCTAACTGCTGAATGAGCTGATCAAAATATTTATTTACGCGGGTTTCCAAAAACTGAGTACGTAACAAACGATCATCCGAAAAATTAATCCCATCCCAATAATGATTCTTATAATAATTAAAACGGTAAAAAGCTGAGTCGGTAGCGTTTTTTAAACGTGGCATATCAGCATCTTTTACTTCCTTTTCGGCTTTTAAATTCAACCAGTCACCAAAAAACTTTCCTTTTTGGGCAGCTGTTACATCCTTCTCAAATTTGGCCACTTCATCGGAAAACACTTTTACCTTTTCACTGATAAATTTCGTTGAATCTTCCTTACTCATACCCTTCGTTTTCTCTCTTAATTCAGCGAAAGCTTTGTTTTTATCCATGTAAAAACGTGTATACGCAAAGAAATCTTCATTTTCCTTAGAGCCGACAGATTTCAAATTATACTGCAAATCGGCCATGTCAGAAGTGAAATTAAGCTTGGTATTCTCGTTCAAGAGAAAATCAAACATATGTCCTTTTTGCTGGTTCACCAGGAAGTAAACGCCTTTGTCGAGATCCATTTTCCCTTTAAAAACAATCGTTCCCTTTTGTACTTTTTTGCAGGTGTCAACTAAGTATTGCTTTCCGAAATTATACTTCGCCAGATAAGCCACGGAATCCGTAAAATTTTTTATGGACACTTTGATTTCATATCCGCCTTGCGAAAAAACATTTGTCAAAGTAAAAAAGGATAAAATTGTAAGAGCTTTTTTCATATATAAAAATTTGTTCTTAAAAGGCCATATGGTATACCTCTGTTATTTTGTTGGCTTTGGCGTTTTGGAAACAGGGGTATTTCATGGAGTTAAAGTTATAAAGATGCGTATTTTTTATTTCAAAGATTGTACCATTTCCCGGAGGTTGGATTTATAAATTTTGTTAAAATCCCTCTCTAGAGAATCCTGCAAAGCATTATACTGTTCAAAATCAACGAACCAAGCATTACCCGAGGATTTAATCTGCTCACATATCCTGTTAACCTTATCCTTTCCTTCAATTGGTAAATCACGGTATCCATTGAGTAAATGAAATATCTTTTGCTGTTTTAGAATTAATCTGCTGCCATTTGATACATTCGAAATACTATCATAAAACCGATTGAGAGAAGTAATAACATGAGTTGTATAATCATCAATGATTTTGTTGTCGGAGTATGACTTTTGGTAGGCATTTAAGGCTGCAGTATCAGTAATTAAAAATTGCAAGGTGGCTTTATGCGCAATAAACGAAGCTAAATTCTCATTGTAATCTACAGAGCTCGGTGCGTAATAAGTGGCGTGAAATAATTCATGAAAAATTAAATTGCACAACCAACCTTTACTTCTGCTTAACATGCCGCTTAAAACCGGGTCGCTAAACCAACCTAGGGTTGACCAAGCTGAAACCGGACGAACATCTACATCATATCCAAGACAAATCAGTCTGTTTTTTTCAATCAATGCTTTTTCCTTTGTAAAGAAACCTTTGTATGAAACTTCGCCAACAATTGGAAAAGACCAGTAAAAAGCTTTGATAGAATACTTTTCGGAGGCTGAAACAACCCATAACAAAGGGTCATTGTTGTGGTTGTAGATTTGTGTAAAATTTTTGGTTGGTTTAAATCCCAATGAATCCTCGGAGTAGCGCTTAATCTCCATGATTAAATTTAAATTATCGAGTTCCTTTTTATCCGGATTTACTTCTTTAATATAATCTTCAAAACTTTGCTTTCCATTAAGAATCTTTATTTGACCGATGGCTTGATTTGCCAAATAAACACCGGTTGAATGAAATAAGGATGCTAAAAACATCATGAGCCAAAGCAATAGGTGTATGGATATTTTCAAAATGGCTTTAAAAGACATATATAAAATCACTAATTTCGGGGTATTATGTTTTTCTTTTTATCCAAAGTATTAACATTCCTGTTTTCACCGCTGGTTTGGTTTTTTTTCCTGATTATATGGGCTTTTAAAACTAAAGTGGAAGGCCGTCGCAAAAAGCTATTTATTACAAGTTTATCCATACTCTACATTTGTTCTAATTCGTTTATAATCGATGAACTGGCACGTGCCTGGGAACCGGTTACTCCCGATTATTACATGACTGAAGAAAAGTACGATGTAGCCATTGTATTGGGGGGGATAGGCCGCATTGATGAGCGTCAGCAACGCTTCGATTTTGGTTATTCGGGCGACAGACTGTTTCAAACCTTGGAATTGTACCATAGAGGAAGAGTTAAACAGATTTTGTTTTCAGGAGGCAGTGGCAGTATTCGCTTTCCCGAACATAAAGAAGCCTTATATGTAAAAAAATATCTAAACACCATTCATATTCCTGATTCTGCACTTATAATAGAATCACAATCCAAAAACACTTATGAGAATGCCGTTTTTAGCAAAAAGATACTGGATAGCTTAAAATTTAATGGAAATATCCTATTGGTGACCTCCGGTTATCATATGCCACGTTCGATGGCTACATTTGAAAAAGCAGGATATACAAACATTACGCCATACATCACGAATCGCATTAGCGGACTAAGACGTTTTGATTGGGATCATTGCTTAATTCCAAATCCGGAAGCACTACAAACTCTAAATTTCTTAATTCATGAGTGGATTGGTTACTTAGTTTATAAACTAAAAGGCTATGCGTAATGAAAGAGGATTTATTGCAATTTATATGGCAATATAAATTATTTGATCACACGAACCTGCTTACGGTTAACAAGCAACCCATACATATTCTGAATCCCGGTGAGTTAAATAAGGATTCGGGGCCTGATTTCTTTAATGCTAAAATTCAAATCGGTGACATTATTCTAGCCGGTAATGTGGAAGTTCATGTAAATGCCGGCGATTGGAATAAACATGGTCATCAAGATGACCCTGCATATAAAAATATCATCTTACATGTGGTTTATAACAACGATTCTGAAATAAAATCCATTCAAAACATTGAAGTACTTGAATTAAAAAATCATATTAGTTACAATCTGATTAAAAAATATGAATCACTGGTTAATTCAAAAAAAGCATTGGCGTGTGCGGGACAAATCGGGAAACTAGACTCTTTAAAAATTCAAAGCTGGTTAAACAGAATGCTCATCGAAAGGCTAGAGAAAAAAACCGAATACATTCAAAAGCAATTTGAGCAATGTAAAAACGATTACTCACAAACCTTTTACTTAACGCTTGCCAAAAACTTTGGTTTTAAAACTAACGCAGAACCATTCGAGAATTTAGCACGTCACTTACCCTTAAGTTTACTGCTAAAACATTCTGATAATCTATTTCAGATAGAGGCCTTGCTATTTGGAACGGCCGGACTACTCGACAAGAGTTACAAGGATAAATACCTGCAACGATTACAAAACGAGTTTGAGTTTTTAAAAAACAAATATGGTTTAGTGCCTTTAAATGCCGGCGTTTGGAAATTCATGCGCATGCGCCCGGCCAATTTTCCAAGTGTTCGAATGTGGCAACTGGCAAAATTGATTCATCATTCTCCAAACTTGTTTTCTGAACCACAACACTTCAATTCAATTAAAAAACTAAGCGAAGTATTGCAACATGAACCGGAAGGTTATTGGCAAACGCATTACAATCCGGGGGGAAAGCCGCAACAAAAAATCGGCGCGATGGGTCTTCAATCAATAGAAAATATTTTAATTAATACCATTGCACCGTTTTTATTCTTCTACGGCAAACAAAGCGCGAATGAATATTTAAAACAAGCTGCGTTGGAAAGTTTTGAAGGCACTGATTTTGAATCGAATGTTAAAACACGTTATTTCACCAAAGAAGGTTTAAACTTCAACAGCTCAGGAGAAAGTCAGGCTTTAATTAACTTATTTGATAATTATTGTAAAAATAAACAGTGCTTAAAGTGTGGAATTGCCTCACAACTCTTGATAAAACCCTAAATTTTTTTATATTTGTAAGTATGATAAAAGGAATTGTATCTTGGTTTGAAGAACAAGCGTTTGGAGTGTGTGAATGGTGGGGCAAAAAACTTGGCATTAAAACCACAAAAATCAGAATGTACTTTATCTACCTTTCGTTTTTTACGTTTGGGAGTCCGGTTATAATTTATTTTATAATGGCATTTATACTGGAACACAAAAATTATTTTAAGCCGTTATATACACGCAACAAGAGAAGAAGCGTGTGGGATTTGGAATTTTAAAAAAAGTAACATGAAAAAAATTATCACCATCAGTTTGGGCGTAGTGGCTCTAAGTTTAAACGCACAGGAAGTTAAAGTTAAAGACAGCAACGAAAAATTTTCATCGGGTAGTCACGAATGTTTAAAAACGACCATTTATTATGTTGATAAAGACAAAGTGATGAGCGAATGGAAAAGTAAATTAAATGATTTTAAAGATGAGAAAGTAAGTCGTAAAGGCGATGAAATATTTGGTGACAATGTTTTGATAAAAGATTGGGGCAATAATCCGGTAGATATATACAGTGTATTTGAAGAAGATAAAGACAAAAAGACGGTAACTATGGCTGTTGCAGTTGATTTAGGTGGGGCATATCTAAGCGGTTCCGACAAGGATAAACATAATTACATGGAAAAGTTAATTAAAGACTTTGCTGTTAAGATTTCCAAGAAGGCTGTAGAAGAAGAATTAAATACTACCGAAAAAGCATTAAGTAAATTAGAAGGTGAACAAAAAGATTTAGAATCGGAGAATAAAAAACTGAAAGACGATATTGAAGATTATAAGAAAAAAATCAGCAAAGCAGAGAGTGATATAAAAGACAATGAAGGCAAGCAGGGTAAGAAAAAAGGCGAAGTGGAAGCTCAGAAAAAAGTAGTTGACGAAGTGAAGAAAAAACTGAACGGGATTAATTAATCCTGTTTATTCTCACTTACTTTATCGGGATCAAAATCTTTCTCGCGTTTAATGCGTTTTTCACGCATATTAAATAACTCTACCATTAAAGCAAAGCCAAGCGCTACATAGGCGTAATTCTTATTAATTTCAACATGGTGATCGTGTGTTACTGTAAAATTATAAGCATCCGCTACTGCCTCCGCAACAAGAATTCCTCCAATAACTAATAAGAAAGACAAGGCGATAGTTTTGATACCGGGATTTCGATTAATGAACTCAGCTACTACACCTGAAAACAACATCATTAAAATCATCGCGATAATAACAGCAGTAATCATAATCAAAATATTGCCTGATAATCCAACAGCCGTTAATATAGAATCGAAAGAAAAAACTATATCAATTAATACAATTTGAAATACCACCGATTTAAACGTAGCACTTCCTTTTTTCGAAGTTATTTCATGATCCTCGCCTTCCACCTTCTCATTAATTTCCATCCAGGTTTTATAGAGTAGAAATAAACCTCCTAAAAATAAAATCAATCCCCTACCCGATACACCATAAATTCCTAAATGAAATAATGGATCTTTTAAAGAAGCAATCCATCCTATAGAAAATAACAATATACATCTCACAATAAGCGCTAGTGCTAAACCTATACGGCGGGCTTTTTGCTGATGAATCTTCGGAAGTCGGTCGGCAGTAATGGATATGAAAATGATATTATCTATACCGAGTACAATTTCTAGAACCGATAAAGTAAGTAATGAAATAAGGCCTTTTAGGCTTAATAAGGCATTTAAATCCTGTGAGTAATCGTGCATTTTTCAGTTTGACTTTACAAAGTTAAGGGTATTTTAAGACTTTCATAAAAAATTATTCTTATTGATTTACAGTACTTTACATAATTTTACAGTACTATGTTTTGCATAATACCTTTATTTGCACTTATCTTTGTATCACCAAATAACTGATATAGCATACTAACATTAAAAAAATAAAAAATGAGAAAATTAATTCAAAACCCCGTAGGCCTAATAAAATTCACAGGTATTGTGGCATTTAGCTTCGGTACTCTATTTACTCAGGCCCGCAACTTAAACAACGCCGGCGAAGAGGCTGAGAAAACTGTAAAAGAACATGTGAAATTCCCGAAACTGATTTTACCGGTTCAACAAAATGAAAAGGTAGAAGTTGTTTTTACAACGGCTGAAAACGGAAAAGTGAATTTCGTTTTAGCAAAAACCGATAACAAGGTTTTAAAAACTGAATTAGAAAAACAATTTCAGGATTTAACCTTTAATAAATTAAAAGCAAACGTTGCTTATAGTATAGTGTTTAATTTCAAAACTCTTTAAGATGTCAGTAAATTCAGAGAACACAAGAGCGCAAATGCGAAAAGGTGTTCTTGAACTATGCATACTTTCTATCCTTTCTAAAGGTGATGCGTATCCAACCGAAATCATCGATAAATTAAAGGAAACAAAGTTAGTTGTAGTTGAAGGCACCCTCTACCCGCTGCTCACCCGATTAAAAAATACAGGACTGCTTGCTTACCGATGGGAAGAAAGCACCTCCGGACCACCACGCAAATACTACAAACTCACCGAAATCGGAGAGCAGTATTTAAAAGAAGTTCAGCAATCGTGGTTTGAACTGGTAGACATAGTAAATAAAACAATTGATCAACAAAAAAATTAAATAATAAAATATTAAATCATCATCACAATGAATAAGACAGTAACCATCAATATAAGCGGCATCATTTTTCATATTGAAGAAGACGCTTATGATAAACTCAGTAAATACCTGAGTACAATAAAAGGATACTTCAGTAAAACGGATGGCGGAAACGAAATTATGTCCGACATTGAAGCCCGTATCGCAGAAATGCTTCAAAGCAAAACAAGCGCGGTTAAGCAAGTAGTTTTAATGGCCGATGTAGATTCAGTTATTGAAGCTATGGGGAAACCCGAAGAATTTGCTGAAGGTCATACTGAAAAGGAAGAACAAGAAGAAGAATCTTTCCAATCATCCGAACCAATTAAAAAACGTTTGTTCCGTGATCCGGATAACAAAGCAGTGGGTGGTGTATGCTCCGGTATTGCTGCTTACTTTGATGTGGATATTGTTTGGATCCGTTTGGCGATGTTCTTATTAGTATTCTTCGGAGGACTTTCTTTATGGGTTTACATCATCCTTTGGATTGTTATTCCTGAAGCGAAAACTACTGCTGAAAAATTAGCGATGCGCGGTGAAAAAATTGATATTAATAATATCAGTAAAACCGTTAAGGAAGAAGCTGAGCAATTAAAACAACGTGCCAAAAAATACGGTAACGATTTAAAAAATAATAGTCAGGATTTTCGCAACGATTCACGTAACTTTTTTGACAAGCTGGGCGATTTCATTAAAGACTTTCTTATCATCTTTTCGAAGTTTTTTGCGCGCATCATAGGATTGGTTCTTTTAATTTTTGGTGTGATTTTTATGTTGGGATTAATGTCGAGTGTGTTCGGGTTTTCAATTGCAGGAACCAACACTGAATTTAACGACTGGGTAAACATTTTCTTCATGGATAGAAGTCATTATACCATGGGCTTAATAGGTGTGTCCTTATTCTTCGGTATACCTTTTATAATGATGATTTACGGTGGTGTAAAATTATTGTTCAAAATCCATTACAGTAACCGTTGGTTAAACATTTCGGCGGGATTAATTTGGTTCGTTGGTTTTATCATTGTATTGTTTGTTGGGATTAAAACAGGAAAAGATTTCGGTGAAGCAGGAAAAGTAAAAGAACCTATTAAAATTGAAACTGAGCGCGATACTTTATTCTTAACGCTTACAAAAAGCAAAGAACTTTACACTCGCCTGAATTTAAATGAGGAAGATTACGATGATTACGATCATGAAGGAAATCATGTGAGAATTCACAGACGTCACAGCGACTACGTGGTAGCAAACAGTGATAAAAACAAATTGATAGTTGGTTATGCTTCTTTAAATATTTTACCGGCCAGTGGAGATAACTTTGAGCTGTATGTAATTAAAAAAGCGCGCGGTGAAGATAAACGTGCAGCTGTTGCAAGAGCGAAAAGCATACGTTATAACATCACACAAAACGACAGCATCCTTTCCTTCGATGAAATTTTCACAGTAGATGCATCAAATGAAAAATTCAGAATGCAAGACATTCAGGTTATTTTAAAAGTGCCGCGCGGTAAAGTTGTACACCTCGATAAAAGTTTAGATGGCTTTATTTATGATGTGGAAAATGTTACCAATACTTACGATGGTGACATGGTTGGTCGTCGCTGGATAATGAATATAAACGGGTTGGAGTGTGTGGATTGCGAAGGTATAATGTTTGATGATGAACATGATCTCCCAAAACCTCCGGCACCACCTGCTCCTCCCATCAATGTGGAAGCTTCTGAAGCAAACGTAAATATCGGTAAGGATGGAATAAAAATTAACTCGAAAGATGCGAATGTTCACATTAATGATAAAGGAATAAACATCGATACCAAAGGCGATAAAGGTAACAAAGGTGATAAGGGTGAAAAATAATCCAATCCTGTAACTTTTAAACGCCATTAAGCGTTATATTAAAAAACTAAACACCTGAACTTTCATGTTTGTTGGGTGTACAAGTAAAATAAAAGTAAAGTGTGTGTGATTTATTTTTATTTAAACAGCAAACCCCCGAAAAACAGATTCGGGGGTTTTGTTTTTAGTATCTAAAATTAATCGCATGATTTTAGGTTACTTAAACGATTTAAATTAACATTTCCAATCATTTTCTAATCTGTAAAACAAGGATTGTCGAGCAACAATTCACTACCTTTGCGCCACTAAAAACCTATTTCATGAAAAAACAACTACTTTATTCTTTCACATTTATCGCGCTGATGCTGGCTAATTTCAGCTTCGCGCAACAAAACAGAACTTCTGTTAGTCCTGCTCCGGCAAAAGCATTGTCAAAAAATGGCGTTACTCCTAAAAAAGGAACACAAGCTGTTATCACCACAACAACCAGCACTTGTATGTCAATTAACTTACCGGCACCAGCAACTTGGTCGTTAGTAAATTACGGTACAGGTACACCTATCTTCGCAGATGGTTTCGTAAATGGTCCGAATATTTACGGCGACCGAGAAAAAGCCATGTACTTTGATGTATCTGCTACAGCTAATACAATGATTACTCAGGTTTATGTTGGCTTCGATCACGCCTACTCTGCAACACCAACAAAAACCGTAGCTGTTAAATTCTACGATGGTACCTCATTATCTCCAGGTGCTGCATTAGGCTCCGGAACTTTGAGTATGGGTACAATTATGACGGATGTGAGTAACAACCAATACTCTTTAATTATTTTCCCAACTCCTATTTTATTACCGGCTTCAAAGCGTTTCTTCGCAAGTGTTGATATTTCGGCTCTACAATGGACCTCAACTGTAAAAGATTCGTTAAGCATAATCAGCAACTCCGATAATCAAACTATTCCTTCTGCTGCTTGGGAAAAATGGAGCACGAATGCATGGCACAATATGGGAAGCACCACCACATGGACTTTAGACATCTCTTTATTAATTCATCCGTTCTTAACTCAAGCGCCAATTACTGCAACATTTTCAACACCTAGCAACACAGTTTGTACAGGACAAAGCGTAACTTATAACTCAGCAGGTTCAACTAGCCCGGGTACTTACGAATGGTATTATGCCGCCATTACAGCTACACCAAACGCAACCGGTGTAACGGCCACAACTTCATACAGTGTTCCGGGTACATATACAACTACTATGATTATGGAGGATGCCTGTGGATCGTTAGGTGCTGTTCAAAAAACTATTTCTGTAATTCCATCACCAACGGTTAGCGCCACTCCGTCTTCTACTACAGTTTGTAGCGGAAAATCGGTTACCTTAAATGGAAATGGTGCTTCAACTTATGCATGGACCGGTGGTGTAACCAATAACGTTGCATTTGTTCCTGCATCAAGCGGAAATTATACTGTAACAGGAACGGCAGCTAACGGTTGTACAAATTCTGCCGTTGCATCTGTTGTTGTAAATACGACTCCTACAGTTACAGCAAATACATCTACCACATCCGTTTGTAGCGGTAATAATGTGACTTTAACCGGAGGTGGTGCGTCTACATATGCTTGGACTGGTGGTGTTACTAATAACGTTGCGTTTGCACCAAGTTCAACATCATCTTATACAGTAACAGGTACCGCAGCTAACAGTTGTACAAATACTGCTGTAGTATCAGTAACGGTTAATCCTACTCCATCTGTGAGCGCTACACCTTCTGCAACTAGTATTTGTCAGGGTGACACCGTTATCTTAAATGGAAATGGCGCTTCTACTTATGCCTGGACCGGCGGTGTAACTAATAACACTGCATTTACTCCAAGTGCAACAACTGCTTATACTGTAACGGGAACAAACACTATTGGTTGTTCAGCTACTGCAGTATCAAACGTTATCGTTAATTCTAATCCGAGTGTAACTGCTAATACTACTTCAACTTTAATTTGTACAGGTAACACTGTAACTTTAAATGGTGGTGGTGCTAATGTTTATGTTTGGAGCAGCGGCGTAAACAACAACGTGCCTTTCAGTCCAACTACTACAGCAACTTATACTGTGACAGGTTTTGACGCAAACAATTGTAAAAATACAGCTACAGTAAGCGTTGTGGTTTCTGCATGTACAGACATTGCTAACATAGAGCAAACCAAGGCACAGTTTATTGTATATCCAAATCCAAACAATGGTAATTTCGTTATAGAATTAAACGGATTTAACGGCACATCATCTATTGAAATCTATAACAGTATCGGTAAATTAGTATACAGCCAGGATTTAACTACCGAGAAAAATAATTTAACTACAAATTTATCTTCAGGTATTTACTTTGTAAACGTAATTGAAAACGGAAAAGTAATTGCCGTACAGAAATTAATTTGTGAATAATACATTTCACATCCCCAACAAAAAAGGCTGCTAAAATTAGCAGCCTTTTTTAATTATTACTTTTTCGGTTTGTACATCTCTTTCTGTTTTCGAGGATCAGGCTTCTTCACATTATCATTCTTGCTTTTGTCGTTTCTTATATCAACATCTTCTTTTAATACCCATCTGTCTTTGTGTTGTTCATAAGCATCGAAACTTCCATCCGGACCATAATACTGATATTGTCCCTCCAAAACACTTCCTTCATCTTTAGGCGCTAAATGACTCAATACAATCTGATTTCTTTTATCATTCCACTTCAAAGACATCGCCACTTCGGATGAATATTGAAACATAATTCGCTTCGGACTTTTCTTTGGAACTTTAAAAACATCCTTACCAAAAATTGGTGTGCCATCCGATTTGAAATATAAAATGTCAATGAATTTTTTCTGAATTAAATTATCGTTTCCATCCCAACCAACTAAAGTATAGTAACCATCGCATGAAATAATTTTATCGTAATATAACATGCCAAACCATTTAGCCGCTGAACCTACATGCGTTTCAGGAGATTTTACCGTACCTGAAACATCAATAAGTTGAAACAAATCATATTCATTGGTGACCGATTTCTTAAATAAACCTTGCTTATGAACCTTCGTATTATTGACCTGAATAAATCCAAAATAAGCGTGTGTTCCGTCATTTTTAAAAACATTCCAGGTAATTATTCTGAACTTGCCATCATCCGATTTTAATTTAGAAACGCCTTTAATGCTATCGAAACCAAAATCCATGGATTCTTTTTGTCGAAGTGCCTGCTCCCATAATTTGATGAATTTTTTATTGGCATCAAACCGCTCTTCCTCTTTCTTAGATTTGAACACAACAGTCTCCAAATCCTTTAACTCATATTCTAATCGATAAATGTTAGCCCCGCTTACAGTATCTTTCTTCTGCGAAAAAGCAGTACTAAAAACTAAAAAGCCTATTAAGAAATGAATTGTTTTACGCATTGGCTGTAATAACGCAAATATCGACAATAAGTTACATAATTTAAAAAGATATAAAACCCGTGGTTTTAAAGCCTTGTAATAGTTATATTTGAGCGTATTTTACTATGAAAAAGATTTTAATTGCCAACCGAGGAGAAATTGCGTTACGCGTTATGCGCAGCGCTAAAGAAATGGGTATTAAAACCGTTGCCGTTTATTCGGAAGCCGATCGTAATGCGCCTTTTGTGCGTTATGCCGATGAAGCTTTTTTATTAGGCCCGCCTCCAAGTTCTCAATCCTATTTATTGGGAGATAAAATCATTCAGATTTGTAAAGAAAATAAGGTTGATGGAATTCATCCCGGTTACGGATTCTTAAGTGAAAATGCCGAGTTCGCCCGCAAAGTGCGCGAAGCCGGAATTACATTTATTGGTCCGAGTCCTGAAGCAATGGATATGATGGGTGATAAACTCAGCGCGAAAGCCACTGCTAAAAAACAAAAAGTGCCCATGATTCCCGGTTCCGATGGGGCCATAAGCGATATACATGAAGCTATTAAACTGGCGAAAGAAATCGGCTTCCCATTATTAATTAAGGCATCAGCCGGCGGTGGTGGAAAAGGAATGCGTTTGGTGGAGAAAGAAAGTGAAGTGGAAGAACAAATGAAAATGGCCATTTCAGAAGCAATCTCAGCTTTTGGAAATGGTGCTGTATTTATTGAAAAATATGCCAGCGGTCCGCGCCATATCGAAATTCAAGTATTAGCGGACAATCACGGTAATTGTGTTTATTTATTCGAGCGCGAATGTAGTATTCAGCGCCGTCACCAAAAGGTAATTGAAGAAGCACCTTCTTCCGTTCTTACTCCTGAATTAAGAAAAGCAATGGGTGAATGCGCGGTTGCTGTAGCAAAAGCATGCGGATACAGTGGTGCAGGTACAGTTGAATTTTTAGTGGATGATAAATTGAATTTCTACTTCCTTGAAATGAATACGCGTTTACAAGTTGAGCATCCTGTTACAGAAATGATAACAGGACTTGATTTAGTGAAAGAACAAATAAAAGTAGCACGCGGAGAAAAATTAGCCTTTAAGCAAGAAGATTTAAAAATAAACGGCCATTCTTTAGAAGTACGTGTTTGTGCCGAAGATCCTGCAAACAATTTCCTTCCGGATATCGGTAAATTAATCATGTACCGTACGCCAAGCGGACCCGGTGTGCGTGTTGATGATGGATTTGAAGAAGGCATGGATATTCCAATTTATTACGATCCGATGATTGCTAAATTGGTGGTTCACGGAAAAGATAGAAAAGACGCGATTGACAAAATGTTACGCGCCATTAACGATTATAAAATTATTGGCGTTGAAACCACGTTGGATTTTTGCACTTATGTATTAAAGCATGAAGCCTTTGTGTCCGGAAAATTCGATACCGGCTTTATTAAAAAATATTTCACGCCGGAGTGCTTAGTGAACAATACTGATGAATTTGATGAGGCTATTGCTTTAGCTTCTTCCTATATTTTTGACACCAAAAAAACACAAAGTCAGTCGGTTGAAAGCGGCACTGTTAAAAAAAGTAAATGGCGTCAAAACCGTTAAAAAACGGACTGTAACTTTAGGTTACTTTTTGCGTATAATGTAATAAAAGGATAGAATGAGTGCTTACTTAAATATCCGTTTACCCAAAGTATTTTACAGGTTTAAAACTCCTGCAACAGCACTGCTTACCGCTTTCATTTTCGTATTTAGCTTTAGTCCTGCACAAGATATAAGTGTGCCACAAGCCAAAACATCTTACACACTAAGAGCTGAAGTGGTGGACAATGATACTGTTCCTGTGGTTGACCTCTACCCTGTTTATGTTTATACCGATTACATTTATAAAAACAAAAAGCAATACGAGCAGTGGACTCGCATCAAGTATAACGTAAAAAAAGTTTATCCTTATGCTATTATCGCTGCAGCTAAATTAAAAGAGTATGATGTGATTTTGGAGAAGATGCCAAATGAACGAATGAAGAAAGCTTACATCCGTGTTTGCGAGAAAGATTTAAAAAATGAATTTGAAGATGAATTGAAAGATTTATCCATCAATCAGGGCAGAATTTTAATGAAACTCATCGACCGCGAAACAGGTAAAACAACTTATCAGATAGTAAAAGAAATGCGCGGTGGATTTGAAGCAGTCATGTGGCAAGCGGTAGCACGCATATTTGGCAACAATATGAAGACAGAATATGATGCTAATACAGAAGACATCATGATTGAACGTGCGGTTAAACTGGTAGAATCAGGTCAGTTTTAAAACTTATAACTTATTCCGCTCCGAATCGTGTAAACCAAATCAGGAACACGCAAAGGTTGTCGCGTATCGTACAACAAAACCAATTCAGATTTTAAATTGAGATGCTTGGTAAGAATTAATTCCAGCATCGAATTATTAGCAATGCGATAATCATTGAAGTCGGCAAAGTTCGGCTGATAAAAGGTGGTGCTCGTAAATTCAAACTTTCCAAACGAAACATTAAAACTTAGGTAGGCGCTTAATCGGTTACTGTATCTTTCCAAACTATCATTATTCTGTGCCTGATATTCGTACATATAGAGGGTGGCGGTATATATTCGCAAATGTTCTCGTTTAACTAATTTAAAACGCGGACCTGTTCCGCCAAGATATCTTCTATCAAGTAACAATACTCTGTTATATTGCGCTTGAACAAATGCCTCCCAGGTAAGCCATTTATTAAGCTTGTAATTGTAACGCAAATGCTGATAGCCTGAGTTCATGAAGTCGGTATTACCCGCTTTAATAAAAGCTAAATCCCCAATCGCCAAAACTCTTGACTTTCCCTTCTGATATTGGGTATGAATGTTCAAACCGAAAGTAATAACCTCCTGAATATTTTTCACCGCACTGAAATTACCATCAATCTTTCCAACCCATTGTGAAGAATCGTTATGAAAACGTTTGGATTCAATATTAATAACCTGAGAAAAACAAAATACAGAAAAAAGCAAAAAGGTGATTAATGCTAAAGCTATTCTATTCATTGCATTAATTCTTAAAATCGGGAACCAGACTAAATTTTGAGAGAGGTCTTCTTGATTCGAACCAGTTGAAACCTTTTAAACGCGCCTCATCGATATTCACATCTTTCATTGGAGTAGTCACACTTTCCGGCTTTTTTATAAATGATACCTTATCAAAATCGCCTTCCTTAAACCAAACAACAATATCACTGCATAGTGATTTATTTAAACCTACCAGTTTGGTTTTATTTTTAGGATAATATAAAATCTGCGCGTTACCCTTCACTGTAATTTTTCGGATACTATCGTCTTTAAAATACCCGACAATGTTCTTTCCTGTTATTTGATTATATGCATTATTGATTAAAGAATCAGCTTGCTGCACCACAAAACCATTCGTTGTAAGAGAGAAACTATGAATACCGTTCTTGCCAACACAGACATCGATAAACTTCGCCGTGGCTTGTCCTTTTTGCGCCCACACAATTGGCATATAAAACATATGCATCAATGAATCTACCGTGCTGTATGCTAAAGAGTCGCAAACTCCTTGCAAATCATTTTTGTAAAACTTCACCTTATGGTAAGCTTTAATCAAATTATTAACCGAATCAATATCCTGATGAAATAAAGTATCAGCCGTTAAATACAAAGAATCTTTATCAAACATACGCACGTACATAGCGCGCTTAGTCACTAAAGCCTTTGAAGCCTTTTCATGATATTCGGCGTAATCGCCATAAAGCACGGATTTGTTTGTTGTATCGATAAGTTTAATGTTTTTAAACGCGCGACCGATTCCCAATTTACGATCGTAGGTTAAACTATCACCGGTTAGCTTTTGTTCCTTGGTAACCAACAACGCGTTTTTACTGAATTGTGATTTTTCATTTTCCGTATCATACCAACCGTTCTCACAATAGATATAATCATCCTTACTAATAATAATACTCGGACCTAAAAAATAAGAAGTCTTATTCGATGTATTATAAAGCAGAGTATCTCCCTTCATTTTGTACTCGGGATTTGTAAGTTCTACATCGTATTTAAAAGCCACGGTTTTTGAAGACGAATAATAATGTCCGTTTTTACTTACCAAAGTATTATCCTTATTCACTAAAGTACCTCCGTTATAATAGTTCGCGATAGAATTCTTCACATCAAAAGTGAGGATCGGGGTTGTAAGCGTCATGTCTTTTTCAATGCAACGCACATTTCCCTCCAGTGTTGCCAATTTACTGGCGCCATCATAATACAGCTTATCACCATACACAAAAATACTGTCGCCCTTGATAATGGAGATATGACCAAATGCTTCGAGTTTGTTGGAATCGTATAAGTAAGCGCTATCGCAATTCATCACGGCGCCCTCATGTGCACAAATAACATTCCCGATTAATCGCTTTGCGCTAATTCCTTTATCGTATCGAAACACTCCGGCATGGCGAATTTCGATTTGTTTCGCCTTATCAGGTGCAGGCTTCGTGCTTTTCTTTTGCTGGGCCAAAGCAGAACTGCAAATTAAGACGAAGAAAAATAATATGTTTACGAATACTCTCAATTCACTTCACGTTTTGTAGGTTGCCACACATTACTTTCAACACCCTTCATATATATGATAAAGCCACGTAACAGGGCAAGATTCATAAGATAAAAATGGCTGACAAACCGCATGAGAGGAATATTGATCCGCAATAACCAATCCAGAACCGGTGTTACGAATCCGAATAATTGTAAGAGGAATAAAATTTTAAAATAAGCATCGTGAAACATCAGAAAATAAGTGCTGACAAAAGCTGTGATGAGTAAAAACGGCGTTAACCAGCGTAATACTTTATGCGACCAAAACGCGAAGGAAATGCCGTTAAAACTAAGCAGTAAAGATTTATATCGCATTAGATTTTGGAAATTGCCTATTGAGATTCTTACCTTTCTTTTAAATTCTTCCGCTGATTTAGTTGGTACATCTTCATTACAAACAGCTTCCTTATCAAAAACAATTTGTTTCCCTTGCTCAATTACATTCATGGTGATGTAAAAGTCATCCATGAAAAATTTAGGTGGCACTTTTGAAAAACTTACTTTACGAATCGCATAACAACCGCCCTCTGCTCCCATCACCACATTCCAACGCAAACTTTCCTGATGCTTTATTTTATTCTCGATGGCTATGTACGATTTCTCTTGTGACGCGATACCTTTATTATTGGGCGACACCTTAATAATATTAGCCGCCACCTGCGCCACACTTTCATTTTTAAAATGACGAATCAAATTGAAAATAGTATCCTCTTTAAAAATAACATTCGCATCTGTTAGGATGAAAATTTCCTGCGTCGCTTTATCTGATAAATCGTTGATAATACCCGACTTTCCTGTTCTTCCGCCAAAACGTATTAAATTAATTTGAGGATATTTCCTTTGCCATTCCTGGATAATTTCATCTGTTTTATCAGTAGACGCATCAGAACCAATATAGAAATGAATTTTCTGTAAGGGATAACTTGTTTTGAAAACAGATGCAATTTTATCTCCTATCACTTTCTCTTCGTTATAAGCTGCCATTAAAATAGCCACCTCAGGCAACTCTTCATCCAACTTAAACAACTGTTTCTCGTTACTCTCTCTTTTAGAAAAAATCAATAGCCATAATGGATAAATAGCATAAGTGTGTAAAATTAAATACACAGAGAGAACAAATATGACGAGCCAAACACTATGCATTTAATTCCGAATTATAGAACTGAACCAAGCCCTCCACTACTTTCTTATTATCGAATTGTTGCTCGGCCAGCAATTGCGCTTCATTTTCAAGAAGCTTTCTTTTCTCATCGTTTTGTAATAACCCAATAACAGCCTCTGAAAATTCGGAAGGTGAATTTGCAATGAGAATATTTTTTCCGTGAGTATACTTTATTCCTTCGGCACCAATAGCAGTGGAAACAATTGGCTTTCCGTAGGCCATACCTTCAATTATTTTTATTCTTAATCCGCTACCCGACAACAATGGCACTAACATGATTTCATGCTCATTGTAAAATGTTTTTGAGTCTGCAACCTTTTCAATCACCATCACATTGGGCAAATTCAATTTTCTGAATTTTTCCGGCATATCTCTTCCTGCCAAAACTAATTTAGCTTCAGGCACAGTTTTATGTACCTTCTCCCAGCAATTCTCAAGAAACCATTCCACCGCTTCCATATTTGGCATCCAATCCATAGAAGCAAAATGAAAAATAGTCTTTGGTTTTTTATTGTTTGACTTTTTCTCCTTATATGAGTTTACGTTTACACCTGTAATGCAGGTATAAATTGGTTTCTTAAATCCAAGTTCAAGAAAAAAATCTTTATCGATATCCGTAATTGTTACAATAGCATCCAATTGCGGCAACACTTCGAGTTCAAACTTTTTTAAACGTGAGGTTTGTAAAGACAAATACCACTTTTTTAGTGCAGATTTTTCATGCAGCAAATGTCTTTCCCAAATTAAAAACTCCACATTATGCGCACGTAAAACAATTTTTGCTTTTGAGTATTTTTTTATAACCGAAATATAGGTAGCAACAAAGAGACCTTCTAATTGAATAATATCAAAAACATTCTTCTTTAAAATTTCTATTAAAGAGTTTTCAAACGCGTTGAAATAAAAACGTGAGACAAAATATGATTGAGAAGAAAACAAATTAGCAAATGCGCCCCATGGCGTCACGCTGGCGTCGCGATAAACAGATTGATAATGCGATTTTTCTTTGTAATCACTTGGAATTTGATCGTCGGGTTTAAAATGCTTTTTTGTATTAATGGTTAATACATGTAATTCAACATTATTGGCAATAAATCCCTCTCCCATATTGTAAATAGCAATGGAACTTCCGTCATTTGGCGGATAAGGAGCTTTATTACAGATTTGAAGTACGCGCATCAGGAACTTTTACGTTTAAACAATTTTTTAATTGGTTGTAAATACACATCAATATCAAACAACGCCGAATCAGTAGCGGCTTTATAGGTTAAAAAGACTCCTAAAGGAAGGAATATTAATAGTGGTAACCACATACCAAACCACGCATGCACGATACCTTCGCTGGTTAATCCTTTGAAAGCTTCAGTAAGAATAAAGTAAGCAAGAAAGAAAATTACCGCCATTACAACCGGCAGACCCATTCCTCCTTTACGAATAATCGCTCCTAGAGGTGCGCCCACAAAAAACAAAACGATACAAGCGAAACAAACATTAATTTTTTCGTGCCAACCCATTTCGAATTGCGCTTCACGGTACAAATCATCTCTGCTTCCATCATTCAGTGAATCAATAAATCCGCTCGAATTACGTGCAAGATTTAAAGCGTTCTCTATGGCGCGATTGTAATCAGGTGCACTCAAACTGCCATAAAATTTGCGAATGTTTACCGGTTTTTCTACAGGCTTCTTAATAAAATTAGATGTGCGATAGTAGAAAGAGTTTTTTGCCTGCGTATTTAAATTTGTACGCTTTCTTTCCAGTTGAGTTCTGATAGTATCCAGTTCGTTATCAATTTGCCAAATATTCATCATTTCATAATGATGCTTAAATAAATTTTCATCGGTACGTTTTAATTTAAAATCGGTAAGCTCAATATTTACTTCCAATTCTTTAAAATTAAGTTGCGAGAATTGCTTTGCCTTCTTGCTCACTTCCCTATTTTCAATTTCCTCGTAACGGTTGCCTTTAAATAATTTTATGATTAAATAATTCGTATCGGCACTCATATTCATGTAACCGCTATCCGCATACAATTGAACATTATTTCCAATACCTGCTGTGTGATCGTAAATCAAAACATCCTGAATACTATTTCCATCCTTTCCCTTTTTCCCGACACGCAGACTATAATCCTCAATCTTGTTATAAAAAATTCCTTCCTTTATGTTCATGGCTGGTTTTGCCTGACGAATATCCCATAAAAGTGATTGTGATTTCCAGGTAACGACGGGTAAAATGTAGTTATTAAACACAAAAGTGAGCGCCGCTAAAATAACCACAGTATAAAAAACCGGTTTAATTATTTTGAATAAAGACAATCCGGCTGATTTCAAAGCTGCTAATTCATAATTCTCAGCTAAACTTCCAAATGTCATAATGGATGCTAATAAAACAGCAAGCGGAATACACTGCGGAATGATGGCTATCCAAGCATAAGTAAAAAGCTGGGTGAGCGTCCAGAAAGAAAGGCCTTTACCTATTAAATCGTCGAGATAAGTAATTACAATTTGCACAAGGAAAAACAAAAACACGCTGACAAACAGGGTAATTACAAAAGGCGGTAAAAACGACTTTATGAGCAGGGTATGTAATTTCTTTAGGGGCACTTATAAGCCTTAAAGATACAGGATAATTAAAAATTTACATACCCTTTTTATCAATCAAAATTGTTATTTTTGTTTAAATATTATGATTAATAACAAGAAATTAGTGGTGGTATTGCCTGCGTATAACGCAGCTTTAACCCTTGAACGTACTTATAACGAAATACCATTTGACATTGTTGACGATGTGGTGTTGGTAGATGATTGCAGTAAGGATAACACTGTAGAAGTAGCGCGTCAAATCGGTATTAAACACGTTATTTCCCATGAGAAAAACAAAGGTTATGGCGGTAATCAAAAAACTTGCTATGATAAAGCTTTGAGTTTAGGAGCTGATATTGTGGTGATGTTACATCCCGATTACCAATATACCCCAAAATTAATTCAGAGTTTAACGTATCTGATTGCAAACGATTTGTACCCTGTTGCGTTTGGTTCCCGTATTTTAGGTAAAGGCGCATTAAAAGGCGGTATGCCAATGTACAAATACATCTTTAACCGTTTCTTAACCTTCAGTCAAAACGTATTAATTAATCAGAAATTATCAGAATACCATACAGGTTACCGTGCCTTTTCTAAAGAAGTATTGGTTACCATAAATTACCATGCCAATTCGGATGATTTCGTGTTCGATAATCAAATGATTTCTCAGATTTTTTATGCCGGATTTGATATTGCAGAAGTGACCTGTCCTACTAAGTATTTTCCGGAAGCCAGCTCCATTAATTTCAGTCGTAGTATGAAATACGGAATGGGTGTACTCGGAACATCTTTCGTTCATTTCTTTAACCGACTTGGTATTATGAAATCGGAGATTTATAAATCCAACAAATAATTTCCACATGGCTGTTTATAAATTCAAAGTTGTATACGAAGATAACGACGACGTGTACCGCGATATTGAAATTAAATCTGGGCAAACATTTGAAGACTTCCACAATGCCATTCAGGATGCCATAAAGTTTGATAAAAAACACGCGGCTTCATTTTTCGTGAGTGATGATTTCTGGCGAAAAGGTCAGGAAATTACTTTGCGTAAAGAAGATTTAAAACTTGATGCGGAAGAAATTCGCAAAAAAGTGGATCCTAAAAAACTGATGTCGGAAACCAAAATTGCAAAATTCATTGAGCAACCGCATCAACGATTTGTCTACATTTTTGACCCGGAAGTACAATGGAGTTTTTTGATCGAGTTGATGAAAATTGATGTTGAAAATCCAAAAACAAAATATCCTATTTGCGTAAAATCGGTTGGAAAAGAACCTAAACAATACAAGCAAGCCCTTATTAAAGAAGAGCCTACTGGAGAAGATGCATTATTAGCAGCGATTTTAGGTGGTGGTAAAAAGAAAGCCAAAGAAGAAGAGGATGATGTGGAAGAAAATGAAATTTACAAAGCCTTAAATACGGAAGGTATTGAAGAAGACGATTTAGAAAGTTTGGAAGGCGAAGAAGGTGAAGAAAAAACTGAGGACGAGGAAGGCGAAGATGAGTTTAATGAAGAAGGAGGAGATGATGATTATGGCTTCTCTGATAACATGGATGAGGATGACAGATAATTATATTTATCGCATAAAATAAAAAAACCGAGACTAACATCTCGGTTTTTTATTTTCTGTAAACTAAACTTATTTTTTGTTTACGTTACCAGCTAATTCAGCACCTGCTTTAAATTTCACCACCTTCTTAGCGGCAATCTTAATTTCTTTTCCGGTTTGAGGATTACGACCTGTACGTGCAGCGCGTTTTGCTACTGAAAAAGATCCGAAACCAACTAAACCAATACGATCACCTTTTTTTAAGGCTTTGTTGATTGAATCGATAGTTGCATCTAATGCGCGACCTGCATCTGCTTTTGATAATTTTGCACTGGCTGCAATTGCATCAATTAATTCTGCTTTGTTCATTTTAATTTTTTTAATGGGTTTAACAATAAATGTTTTTGCTCTAACAAATTTATAAGATGAAGTCTTTTTATCAAGTGACAAAGATTAGAAACAAGGGTTTTTGTTGAAAAATCAAGTCTTTGTTCATAATTCAAGCGCCTGAAACGCTCTGATAGCGCGGGATACAGAAGATTCCTTTTTTAACAAAACAAGAAATGAAATTTGTAAAGCAAAAACGCAGATGCTTACTTACACAATGTGTTTTCAGGAAATTTATACCCACGCAAAAATTCCTCGGTACTCATCCTTTTTTTTCCTTGCAGTTGTAATTCCTTCACATTTATATAACCTCCCTTAGAGGCAATTTTAATAAATGTTTTATTGTCGGTTAGCAGCGAACCGTTAGTTTCTTTTACTGCCCCCTCCTCTACAGTTGTTTTAAATAATTTAAAAGAAGTGAGTGTGCCTTTACTATCCGTAAATTCCGTGTAAGCGGCCGGATATGGTGATAACCCCCGAATTAAATTGTACACCGACTTCACTTCTTTTGTCCAGTCGATTTTGCAAGTGTCTTTAAAAATTTTCGGCGCATGTATGGCAACAGCATCATTTTGTGGCTTTAATTCATAGTTTCCACTCTCAATCGCTTTTACACTTTTTAAAATCAACTCGCTCCCCACTTTCATTAACGTATCGTGCAATTCACCGGCTGTTGTAGTGTCGGATAATGGCACCTTCTCCTGAAACAAAACATTTCCTGTATCAATTTCATGCTTTAATTTAAATGTGGTGACTCCGCTCTCGCTCTCTCCATTAATAACAGCCCAATTTATTGGAGCAGCACCTCTGTACTTTGGCAATAAAGATGCGTGTAAATTATACGTTCCCAAAGGAGGCATATTCCAAACCTCTTCCGGCAACATTCTAAAAGCTACAACAATTTGTAAATCGGGCTTTAGTTCCTTTAACTCTGCAATAAAAGCAGGATCTTTTAGTTTAAGCGGTTGTAAAATTTTAATTCCTTTTTCCTTAGCGTATACCTTTACCGCACTCTCACTAAGTTGTTGTCCGCGCCCTGCAGGTTTATCCGGCACCGTAACCACAGCCACCACATTGTAATTATTTCTAATTAATATATCCAAACAAGGTACCGCGAATTCGGGAGTACCCATAAATACTATACGCATAGTACAAATGTAAAATGTTACATTTGTATTAATGCCAAATCTTTTCAAAAAATATATACCAATATTTGCGGGGCCCATGCTTGCCTCTCTTATTTGGCTGTTTTTTGATTTACAACCCGGCTCCCCTAAGGTAACATACATGGCAGGAATTGCGGTTTGGATGGCCACTTGGTGGTTTACCGAAGCCGTTGATTTAGCTGTTACCGCTCTCTTACCGATGATACTTCTTCCTGTTTTTGGATTGGGTGATGCAAAAAGTGTAGCTCAACAATATACCGACAGTATTATATTTTTATTCTTAGGTGGATTTATGCTCGCTTTTGCCATAGAGAAATGGGATTTACATAAACGCATTGCCATTAAAATATTATCTGTAGTTGGTACAAAGCCTACCAACATTTTATTTGGTATCATGATAAGCTCTTATCTTATCAGTAATTGGATTAGCAATACCGCTACTTGCATGATGTTATTTAGTGCGGTTCTGGCATTGATATTGGAAACCGAGCAATTTATTGAAGGAACCAAAAACAGAAATAAATTTGCTGCCGCATTATTATTAGGACTTGCCTTCTCTGCAACTATTGGCGGATTGGCAACACCGGTTGGGACTCCACCGAATATGTATTTCTTTAAAGCCTTTAAAGAAGCTTATCCTGATGACACGCAACTTAATTTTTTAAAGTGGGCTTCAATCGGCTTTCCTTTATCCTTTACTTTCTTAATCGTTACGTTCTTTGTACTATCGAAATATTATTTCAGAAAAGGACTTGAAATAAATTTAAGCAAGAGTTTTTTTAAAACGAATTACACCAATCTCGGAAAAACAAGTTATGAAGAGCGCTGGGTTTTTATCATTTTCATTACTTGCGCTGTATTATGGTTTACACGTGCGGATGTTGATTTTGGCACATTTAAATATAAAGGCTGGGCTAATTTATTTCAGGTTCCGAAATTTATTGATGATTCATTAGTTGCTGTCGTTGCCGCTTTATTATTATTCTTAATTCCATCGAAGAAAAGTCCGAATGAAGCCTTATTAACATGGAATGACGCTAAAAAAATCCGTTACGACATTATTCTGATGTTTGGCAGTGGATTTGCTTTAGCTTACGGATTTGAAGTGTCCGGATTAAGCGAATGGCTCGCCGGTTCATTGGCTGTATTAAAAGGTGTTAATCCTGTTTTAGTTATTCTGGGAATATGCGGCATTGTTACGTTAATCAGTGAATTTGCTTCTAACATTGCCAGTATTCAATTAGCCATACCGGTGATGATTGCATTACAGAAAAATCTGGATTTACCTCCCTTAATGCTCATGATTCCGGCCACTTTTGCTGCCTCTTTAGGATTTATGTTACCTGTTGCAACGGCAGCAAATACAATTGTATTTGGAACGAAACGCATAGAAATAAAAGATATGTTCAAAGTAGGAATAGTGCTGGATGTTTTAGGAATTTTATTGATTACATTGTTTTGTTACTTACTTTTGTAGAGATGATAAAAGCACGCGACATACATAAAACATACGGACAACTGGAGATTTTAAAAGGTGTGAATGTTGACATTAACGAAGGTGAAGTTGTTTCCATTGTAGGTTCGTCGGGTGCAGGTAAAACCACCTTGCTAACTATTTTAGGAACTCTTGATCGTCCCACATCAGGCACATTAAATATTGGAGGCATTGATGTTTACAGTTTAAACGACAGCAAACTTGCGGCATTCAGAAACAAACACATTGGTTTTGTTTTTCAATTTCATCATTTGTTACCTGAATTTACAGCCATCGAAAATATTTGCATGCCCGCTCTTATTGCTAAAACCGCTAAAAAAGAAGCTGAAAAAAAAGCAGAAGAATTACTCGACTATTTAGGATTAAGCGCGCGCAAAAATCATAAGCCATCTGAATTATCAGGTGGCGAACAACAACGCGTAGCTGTTGCGCGTGCATTGATTAATTCGCCAAAAGTTGTTTTTGCCGATGAACCCTCCGGAAATCTAGACAGTAATTCAGCTAAAGAACTGCATCAGCTTTTCTTTAATTTAAGAAAAACATACAATCAAACTTTTGTGATTGTAACGCATAATAACGAATTGGCAGATATGGCCGATAGAAAATTAGTGATGAAAGACGGCAACTTCTTAGGCTGATTGCTTTTTTACGTCTTCAGTTAAATCATTCATAAATTCAAAAAAGTCGGGCTCGATTTTGGATTCATTTTCAATAAACAACGGAAGTGATTCGTTTAAAAAAACACCATGATTGATTCGGTAGGAAAGATGTTTGAGCACCAGTTCAATTCCTTCAATTTTAGAATATTCGAAAAAAGTATTGTTCTGAAGAACATAATCTAAAAACCGTTGAGAGGAATCGGGCAAGTGAATTCGGTTGTTATTTAAAGTAGTGTAAAGATTTTGGGTATAATCAGGTAAAGTAACATCTGAAAAGCGATGGAAATTTTTAGCCAAAAGGTAATCGAAATAAATATCCATCAATACTCCGCTGTACCTTTCAAATCCATCGTAAAAATGCCGCTTGCTTTTAATGAACAACGGATGACTATCGGTGAACATATCGATTTTTCGATGAATGGTAATTCCCTTTTGAATTCTTTCCGGCAAATGCTTCGATTGATTAAGGCGCACATGATCCGCAATAAAATTGCCGATAAGTATTTCCTCATCATTAAACGACAAAAGAGAATGCGCCAAATAGTTCATTTTATCCTTACAACTAAATATTTAGTCTTATTTTGAAATATAAATTTAAAAATTACTTTTGTAGTAATAGTTAATTCCGATGAATAAAAAAACCATACTAACAGGTGTTGCGCTAATCAGCTTATTCTGTTCTTGCCGAAAAGACAGAAATTGTGTTTGTTCGCAAGACGGTAAAGAAATTTACAAAGCAACTTACACCCGTGTTAAGAAAAGTGAGGCTAACACTTACTGTCAGGCCTTGCAAAACACCTATACACCCGGTTCAAACGTTAGCTGTATCGTTCAATAAAATGAAAAAAATAATCCTGATACTTGTTTCTGTTCTTCTGTTAGGCGCCTGTGTGAAATCGCGTTTGTGCGAATGCTATGAAAACACAGCAGGTGTAACAGATACCATGCCGGAAAAAATTTATATAAACGGCAATAAAAAAGATTCAAAAAAAGCGTGTACTAATTTAGCCGACAGCAATGAAGTTTGTAACCTTAAATAAACTCAAAACAATTTTTGTTTTATCGCTGGTAGCGATTTTTATGCATTCGTGTTTAAAACCTTACGCATGTGAATGCGATCACCCATATACGAAACAGAAATCTCACGTTTTAGTGTATTCCACAAAAAACAACAAAGAGAATGCTTGCGCAAAAAACAGTAAAGACACCACTGTTGTATGCAGTGTTAAAGAATAAATTAATTCACTTTTGATGTTGCGTTAGCTAAATTGCTTGCGCCAATAATATCGAGCTTAATTGAACCAATTAAGATTTTGGCTTGTGCGCGTAATGGAACATGGTTTTTATCGTCCGTAATCCAAACGTTTAAGTCTTCTTCGTTTTTAAAGATGCGTCCTTTTTGCACAATGGGACGAAACTTTAAACATTTAAAAGTTCCTAATTCACACTCTATTGTTTCCTTTCCAATATAACGGATATTCATTGGCCATAATTCCTTATCAACGAAACTTTTTATCGTATACACATCCCCTTCTTTTGCATTTGTAAAATCTAGATTCCGCGCGGCATAAAACGAAGAAAGCATATCTTGAACGCCTTGTGGAACGTCTATTTTTTCGCCTCCGCCAACATCTACCTTTTTCGTGTAATGATTAAATGTATAATCCTGACTAAACTTATACCCCCCCTCATCTACTCTTCTAACAAACATCCAGGGAACCATGGCATCTTTATCAATAAATGTTTCGTAACGATCACGCACTTTAAAAAACCAATCGAAAGTACCTTTTGAATAACCATTCCCAACAATGTGATAAACCTTACGTCCGGCTACTTCCATAATCGAAGGCTTTACTTCCAAAACCGCTACGCCAGCATCCATCACGCCATAATGCAAACGATAGGTTAATACCTCTCCCTCTTTAAAAGCAGTATTCGGCTGAACAGGCAAAGCATCTTTCGAAGTATTATTTTCAATAATAATCTGACTTAATTCTGCTTTTTTTGAAGTAAAAAAACCGGCTGATGACATTAACAAAACGCCACCAACTGCACTTGCTGCGATGATAGTATGTTTAATGACTTTCATAATAATGTGTGGTAATAGTATAACGTAAACACTTCAATTTACGTGCCAAACTAAATTACTAATTTTTGTTAATTAAGGCAAATAACTCAACGATTTGAGCGCGTTCCTCACTAAGATTTCTTAATCCGATTTTGTTCGTTAATGCTTTCATTATCCCTTTAGTTTTTAAAATAAAAGGGTAAAAATTCAAGGTGAACTTACCGGTTAGGAAAGACACCAAAACTATCAGGAGCGGCCATCCAATATGCGGCGCAATAACGTAGGCGATTATAAATTGAATAATATAGAAGAATAAAGTCAGAAAAGTACCAATGCCTAAATTAAAGGAAGAATTAAATTCAATATGCTTTACTTTTTTCTTTACGATGAATTCGGATATTTTATATGGCAGATAGTTCCCTAACATTCCGCGAATAATAATTGGTAAAACAGCTACGATTAAAAGCAATCTTAAAATCACATGCATCCAACTTAATTGCCATTTGTTGGAAGGATTCACCACCCAATCTTTTACCCCCATCAAATTTAAATGCTTAAAATACTTTTCGCATCTGGCGTTAAGTTCTACAATCGTTTCTTTTTGTTCCTGATCTGCTGTATTAACTTTTTCAGTTATCTTTTTTGTGATGATGAACTCATGTTCTGGATCTTTGAATTTTAACTTTTGCTGTTTACATAAATCGCGCATGAATATTTTTTCGAGCCATGGAACCAACTTGTCGTTTTCAGGATTTTCGATATGTGTAATCAAGTCCTTCATCCGGGGTTCCAAAACCTTAATAAACTTATTGTATGTCTTGGATGGATGCTCTTTATATTCTTCATAGAAGTCAGCCACTCGAATTGGCTCTCCTATGTTGTAAAACATTGAGCTTCCGACCTTACTTGCTTCACTATAATTAATTCCAACCGGTACCACTACAAAATCGGGATTCTGGATTGCATCCATAGCTCCAAAAACCATTCGCGGCACTCCTTTTTTAATTGGGCGCAAACGACGTTCCTGAATACAAAGACCTTCCGCAAATACGATTATTTTTGCGCGTTTACGTAAAAAGTAGTTGACGCGGTCATAGGTTTCACTATTCTTTTGAAGACCTTCTTTACCACCATCTTGTATGCGATAAATAGGCGCAAGCCCTAAGGTTTCCAGCAAATAAGCCGCTATGCCTGGCTTAAAAGCATCGCCTCTGGCCAGATATTTAAACTTTGGAGGGTAAACCACTAAAGAGAAAACAACAGGATCCATAAAGGCATTCGGATGATTTAATGCTAAAATCATGGGTGCATCAGCTTCAAGCACACGCTTGTTCTTCACCTTAATACGTTTATAAAAACTGTTAAGGCTTAAACTCATGATTATCCTGAGGAACATTAAAATCATTGGTGTAAAAATACAAACTATTCCAGCATAACCAGTTTAAATTAAAGCGTAAATTTGCAATGTGAAATCTTTACTCAGCCTTAATCACTATTTTGTAAAATATAAGTGGCTTCTCCTTTTGGGAATTTTGTTTGTATCCCTTTCTACCATTTTTGGCACCTATCAGGCTGTTATTGTACGTAAAGGCACTAACACTTTACTTAAATTAATTGACGATAAGAATTTTGGTGATAATTCAGTATTTATCTATTACGGATTAACTATTATCGGGCTTGCACTTATAAGTGGTTTGTTTATGTTTTTAATGCGACAAACCATCATTGTGATGAGCCGACATATCGAATACGATCAGAAAAACGAAATTTACGATCACTACCAAAAACTCGACATTTCCTTTTACAAACAAAACAGTACCGGCGATTTAATGAATAGGATTACGGAAGATGTTGGTAAAGTGCGTATGTATACCGGACCCGCTGTGATGTACATGGTAAATACCGTTGTAACCATTATAACAGTTGTTGCATTTATGTTAAGTGTAAATGTTCAATTAACTCTGATGGTGTTTATACCGTTGCCGATATTGTCGTTTATCATTTATAAAGTTTCTAATTTAATTAATCAACGAAGTAATAAGGTACAGCAAGAATTATCGAATTTAACTTCTCATGCGCAGGAGAGCTTTGCCTCCATTCGTGTTGTAAAAGCATATGCCCGCGAAAAGTTTTTTAGTGAAACTATCAATGAAAAAGGCGAAAATTATAAAAAAGAGAACCTAAAACTCGCAACCATCGAATCCTACTTTCAACCGACCATGGTTTTAATGATTGGCATGAGTGTGTTGATTACTGTGTGGTATGGCGGATATCTGGTAACTCAGAATAAAATTGAAGCTGGAAATATTCCTGAATTTATTATGAATGTATTCCGACTAACCTGGCCATTTGCATCTTTAGGCTGGGTAACATCGTTGGTTCAACGAGCCGCGGCTTCGCAAGAAAGAATAAATGAGTTTTTAAGTGTCAAGCCGACTATTGTAAATCCTGTAAATGAAAAAACGGATGTTGCCGGCGATATTGAGTTTAAAAATGTCACATTTACCTATCCTGAAACAGGAATCAAGGCACTCGATAATGTATCTTTTGAACTTAAGAAAGGAGAAGTTTTAGGAATTACCGGTCCGGTTGGCTCCGGAAAATCTACCATTGCTCAATTATTAAGCCGTATTTATGATTGTGATAACGGAGAAATTTCCGTGAATAATAAAAACATTAAACAACATCATTTGTATCATTTAAGAAATAATATGGGTATTGTACCGCAGGAAGTTTTCTTGTTTAGTGATACAATTGCCAATAATATTTCATTTGCAGGCAACAATAATTTCACCAAAACAGATATTGAAGAAGCTGCCAAAAAAGCTTCGGTATACGACAATATCATGTCTTTTCCTGAAAAATTTGAGACCATGGTTGGAGAACGGGGAATTACTTTATCGGGGGGGCAAAAGCAACGTGTTTCCATTGCAAGAGCCATTATCAAGAATCCGGAAATTTTAATTTTTGATGACTGTTTATCGGCTGTTGATACCGAAACGGAAGCTCAAATATTAAACAACCTTAAACAAATTATGCATGGTAAAACATGTATCATTATAAGCCCTCGTATTTCAAGTATAAAAGCTGCAAATAAAATTCTTTATTTGAGTGATGGACGGATCGCGGAAAGCGGAACTCATCAGGATCTGTTAAATTTAAAAGGAAAATACTACGATTTATTTGAGTTACAGAAGAACTAATCATTACCTTTGTGGCGCCCTTGAACACAGCCGAAAAAGATATTAAAACAGAACTTGCCGATTATTCAAAATTTCAGGCTTTTGTTAAGCTTACAAAATACCGCTTAGCTGCATTGGTAGTGTTTTCTGCAGTGGTTACTTATTTCACTGTAGCTGAAAATGTAAGCGCAAAACAAATCATAGCCCTATCCGTTGGCGGTTTTATGGTAACTGCAGCAGCGAATGGTTTTAATCAAGTTATCGAAAAAGACCTCGACAAACTAATGGATCGTACTAAAAATCGTCCGATGCCAACCAATAAATTAAGTAATGCTGAGTCTCTTTTATTTTGTTCTATTTTTGGAATAGGCGGAACCATTATGTTATGGGTATATACTAATCCTTTAAGTGGAATTTTAGGATTTGTTTCCATTATATTATACGCCTTGGCATACACCCCTTTAAAAAGAGTTACACCGTTCTCTGTATTTGTTGGCGCTTTTCCGGGAGCCTTACCAACTTTAATAGGCGCAGTGGCAGCAACAGAAGGATTTGGTAACATTTCGTTTTTCGCCTTTCTATTATTTATCATTCAGTTTTTCTGGCAATTTCCTCATTTTTGGTCGTTAGCTTGGTTTAATCACGATGATTATCAAAAAGCGGGTTTTTTAATGTTGCCTTCATCTGGCGGAAGAGATAATGTTTCAAAAACTCAGATTTTGGTTTATTCCATCTTTTTAATCCCAATCAGTTTACTTCCGTATGCATTTAATTATGTTGGCTGGTTAACAGCACTCATAGTATTTGTTTGTGGACTTACTCTTGTAATACAAGCCTATAATTTTTACAGAATAACAACGATTGAATCGGCTAAAAAATTATTTGTTGTGGCAATAATTTATTTACCGGTAGTTCAATTAGCATTAATGACAAAAGCGTAATACCATGGCTGAAGAAATTAAATACAAACCAAGTCCCGATTTGCAAATCGATTTAAAAGCGGCTCATAAAAAATCTGCCAAAGCATTATTATGGATTGCAATTATTAGTATGCTAATGTTTTGGGCGGGCTTAACCAGCGCATATATTGTTAGACAAGGTGCCGGAAATTGGCTTCAATTTGAAGTCCCATCCATGTTTATTATTAGTACCGCCGTGATTGTAACAAGCAGTATTACATTTATTTACGCTCAAAAAGCCGTAAAAAAAGGAAACAATAAAGGCGTGTTTTTGGGGGCACTTATTACGTTCGCTTTAGCACTTGTTTTTACGGGTTTACAATACTCCGGATGGAAGGATCTTTTTGATAACCGCATCGTTTTTGGTGGGAAACACAGCAACCCTTCAGGTTCTTTTTTCATCCTTTTTATTTGGGCACATTGGGCGCATTTAGCAGGCGGATTAATTTCCCTCATTTTTGTGTTGATAAATTCTTTACGGAAGAAATATAGCTCTGAAAACGCCTTGGGAGTTGAGCTCTGTGCCATTTATTGGCATTTTTTGAGCGTTTTATGGGTATATTTATTTTTGTTTTTATATTTTATTCGTTAAAATTGCAGTCGTAATAAACTCTAAATTTTGTTAAAACTATGGCTCACTCTGTAGAAATCGATCAAAAAGAAGCTTGGAGCGGCGGTCAGTCGCCTTTCAGAATCAGTTACGGAAAAATCTTTATGTGGTTCTTCCTTATTTCCGATGCTTTAACTTTTGGTGGATTACTTTGCGCTTACGGCTTTATCAGACATAAATATGCTGAAGTATGGCCTAAAGCTGAAAACGTATTTACTCACTTTCCTTTTGTAGAACAACATTTGCCATTAGCCTATGTAGGTTTAATGACATTTATATTAATCATGTCTTCTGTTACTATGGTATTAGCTGTAGAAGCCGGACACAGAAACGATAAAAAAGGCGTTATTATTTGGATGTTATGGACTATCATTGGTGGTTTAGCATTCGTAGGCTCTCAAGCTTGGGAGTGGTACCACTTTATTGTAGGAACTAGTGAAGGTGCTATGCGTAATGTGTGGGACCAAGAACAAGGTAAATATGTTTTAGAACGCATTTACGGTGCTAATATGACTGTTAATGAATACGGCGTTCCTCAATTTGCCAATTTCTTCTTCTTTATTACAGGTTTCCATGGTACCCACGTATTTTCCGGAGTAGTTATCAATTTTGTGATCTTTATGAATGTATTAAAAGGAACCTACGAACGTCGCGGCCATTATGAAATGGTTGAGAAGGTAGGTTTATACTGGCACTTTGTAGATTTAGTGTGGGTATTCGTATTTACATTCTTTTATTTATTATAATCACTCAAAAAAACAATTGCTTAACTTAAAAATTGATTAAACATGGAATTTCACGATGATTATCCTCAATATGAGCTAATGGCTCACCATAGCGAAGAAGAAGGCAAAAAAGCCCGTCGTAAGCTTTGGAATGTGTTTTGGATTATGTTAGTAATCACAATTTTCGAATTAATTATAGGTTTTTTGGCGCCGGGTCAAGGTTGGTCAGGAACAACTTGGTTAAAAGTGCTTTTCATCACTTTAACAATTGCTAAAGCGGGTTATATCGTAATACAGTTCATGCACTTAGGTCATGAAGTAAAGTTCTTTAAATACGCCATTTTGGTTCCCTATACCATTTTTATGGCTTATACCATCTTTATTTGCTTAAACGAAGGAACCTACTCTAGTCGCCCTGAAAACCGTACTAAATTAGATCCAATTTTGGTAAAACAGCAGGAAGACTTAAGATCAGGAGCTCATCACGGTGGAGGCCACGAAAATTCGGCGGAACACGGTGCTGAACACCATTAATATTGAAAAACTGTCGCTGAACAGCCTGTTTTTTATAAAAATTTTTGCACAAATAAATAAATTAGTATTTTAGCAAACTATATAAATAAGGTAATAAGTATAAATATGAAACAATTTACTAAAATTACATTACTCGCCGGCGCATTTTTTTGCTTGGCAATGAGTTCATTAGCTCAAAAAAAGCTGCAACAAGCTGATTTAGCTTTTGAAAATCGCCAGTACTTTAAAGCAATTGAAGATTACAAAAGCGCTTACACTTCAGTTAAGAAACCTGAAATGAAGGCAAAAGTATTGTATCGTACAGGCTACGCATATCATGAAATTAATGATATGAAGAGTGCTGAAACTTATTATCAAAAAGCTATCACAGCAAAATACCCTGATCCGGTTGCTGTTTTACGTTTAGCTGATTGCTTAAAGGCTCAAGGTAAATACCCTGAAGCTATCACAGAATATAATAATTATAAGAAACTTAACCCATCTGACCCGCGTGGTGATAAAGGCGTTAAGTCCTGTGAATTAGCTCAGCAATGGAAAGATCAACCGGCTCGTTACAAGGTTGAGAATATGGCATTAATTAACTCTAAAGAGTCTGATTTCAGCCCTACTTTTTCTGATAAAAAATACAAGACCTTAGTCTTCACTTCAACTCGTGAAGGCGTTAATAACAAACAAGATAATACTACCGGTCAAAACCACTCTGCTCTCTACGAAACACGATTAGATAAAAATGGTAAGTGGTCAACACCAGTATCTCTTGCTCCAACAGTTAGTAGTCCTTTTAATCAGGGTGCTGCATGTGTATCTAAAAAAGGAGATTATATGTTATTAACTCGTTGCCCTGAAGTAAAATCTGCAGTTTCCGGTTGTCAAATATTTATTGCCAAAAAGCAAGGTTCTGGTTGGGCTGCCCCAGAAAGACTTCCATTTAATATAGATTCTGTTAACTTTGGTCATCCTGCAATTTCTGCTGATGGCAAAACTGTTTACTTCGTTTCAAGAATGAAAGGTGGTTACGGTGGTGCTGACATTTGGAAAAGTGTTTATGATCCAAAAGGCAATACCTGGACTGCTCCACTTAACCTTGGTCCACAAATTAACACTGCAGGTGATGAAATGTATCCTAGCGTATCTTATAATGGTAAATTGTTATATTTCTCTTCAAATTATCATCCGGGTATGGGAGGATTAGATTTATTTAAGGCTGAAATTGGTCCTGATGGTAAATTTTCAAAAGCTCCTGAAAACATGAAAGCCCCTTTAAACTCAGGTGCAGATGATTTCGGAATCGTATTTGAAGGAAACAAACAACGTGGTTACTTCTCTTCTAACCGTGAAGGGGGTAAAGGAAGTGATGATATTTGGTCGTTCTTCTTACCGCCTTTAAACTTTAACTTAAAAGGTAAAGTTGTTTCTAGCGGTGGTAACAAAGGGATTAATAAAGGTGAGCCCGTTGCGAATGCTAAAATTAAATTAGCAGGTAGCGATGGAGCTTTAAATGACGCTGTTACTTCTAATGATGGTTCTTATTCATTTAAATTAAAAGAAAATGTTTCTTACACAGTAACAATTGAAACAAGCAAACAAACGATATCTGCTACTTATAAAGATGGTTACTTAGCAAGTAAAGATATGGGGGCTTTAACCACTGCCGGAGAATCAGTTTCAAAAGATTTCGTGAAGGATTTTGAATTAACACCGGTTGAACGTGAGATTCGCTTCCCTGCTGTTTTATACGAATTGGGTAAAGCAGATTTAAAACCTGAATCAAAAGACTCATTAAACTTCTTATACCAAACTTTAGTTGATAACCCAACTATTATCATCCAATTAAGCGCACACACTGATAGCCGCGGTTCGGATGCTAAAAACCAGGTATTATCTCAAGCACGTGCTCAATCTTGTGTTGATTATTTAGCAAATGAAAAGAAAATTCCTTTAGCTCGTTTACAAGCAAAAGGTTTTGGTGAAACTCGTTTATTAGTAACGGATGATGTAATCAATAAAGCTAAAACAAAAGAAGAGAAAGAAGCTTTACATCAGAAAAACCGTCGTACGGTATTCGGAATTGTAAGTTGGGATTATGTTGATCCAAATGCTCCTAAAACTGCCCCTACAAACAAACCTAAAGTTTCAGGTGACGAAGAGGAAGAAGAATAAGATTGATATTTTCTAATAAAACCCCCGAATTATGATTCGGGGGTTTTTTATTTTTACCAGGTGGATAAAAAGTTTTTAATTTATAAATCATCGGCAGGAAGTGGAAAAACATACACGCTTGTTAAAGAGTATCTCTTACTTGCCCTTTCAGATTCATCCACCAAACCATTTCATTATAAAAAAATACTGGCCCTCACTTTTACGAATAAGGCGGCGGCAGAAATGAAACACCGGATTCTGGAAGCCCTTAAAAACATTTCTACGCATAGCAGCAAAACCAAAGATCTTAGTTCTACCATCTCCTATTCATTAAAAATAAGCCCTGAGGAACTACAACAACGGTCTAAATTATTGCTCAGTGAAATATTACATAATTATACCGATTTTGCAATTGGCACGATAGATAGTTTTACACACAAAATTGTAAAGACATTCGCTTACGATCTTAAATTGCCTGTCAATTTTAATATCGAAACAAACACATCCGAGTTCTATGAGAAGGTCGTTAGCTCCCTCCTATCTAAAATTGGAGAAAACGATGAATTAACTAAACTATTAATCCGATACTCCTCCGAAAATGCTGCCGATAATTCCTCCTGGGATCCACAAGCGCGACTCCTTGAATTTACAAATTTGATACAAAAGGAAGATGCCGGAATTAATATTGAAAAGCTTAAAGATTTTTCCTCCGACGAACTTAACAAAGTGCAGGTAAAAGTATCCACCTATCTTTCTGAATTCACTAAAAAAATCAACGAGGCCGGAAATGCAGGTATTCATTTAATAAAAACAAACAAACTGCAAACTTCAAATTTTAATTATGGGAACACCGGACCACAAAAAATATTCTATAAATGGGCAGCCTTTAAAAAAAACAAAATTGAAGATATATTAAGTAAACGAACAGTGGACGCTATTGAAAAAAACAAATGGCATAATGATAAGGCGGATTCTCGTTCCATAGATACGATTTTTAACATCACACCACAACTCAATCATTTGGCTGCAGAAACCTTAAATTACATTGAAGCCAATAAAGAAAAGTATAGTCTCTTCCAACTTATTCAAAAAAACATTTACGCATTAATTCTGCTCAACGAGATTCAAAAACTGAGCAACGATTTAAGGGAGGAAGAGCAGATTGTTTTTATTTCAGATTTTAATAATAAAATTGCGAAAATCGTAGCGGATGAGCCTACTCCATTCATATACGAACGTCTGGGTGAACGCTATAATCATTATTTACTGGATGAATTTCAAGATACCTCTACTCTTCAGTGGCATAATTTGTTACCCTTAATTGATAATTCCTTAGCCTCCAACAATTTTAATTTGATAGTTGGTGATGGAAAACAAAGCATTTATCGCTGGAGAAACGCGAACGTAAAGCAATTTCAACAACTCCCTTTTATTGAAAATCCGGAATCAAATCCGAATTTAAGTGAACGTGAATCTACTTTAATCAGTCAGTTTGAAGGAAAATTTCTTGATACAAATTACAGAAGCTGCGAAAAAATTGTTGCTTTCAACAATACAGCCTTCGAATATTTACCAAAACTATTGTTGTCGGAGGAATTTCAGAAAATATATGACCATCAATCACAAAAAATTAAAAAGGAAAATGGCGGTTATGTAAGCATCAACTACGGTGAAAGCACGAAGGAAGAAGTAGACACAACAAACTTCACATGCATTTTAGATAAAATAACTCTAGCCTTAAAAGATGGATTTAACTATAACGATATCTGTATTATTGTAAGAAACAACTATCACGGAAACGCTATCGCAAATCATCTGATACAAAATAACATTCCTGTCATCTCCTCAGATTCCTTACTATTAAAAAACAATCAGGAAATTAACTGTATACTAAATTTTTTAAAGCATTTAAATAACAACAACGATATAATCAGCGCTGCTGCAGTTATTGCATATTGTACCTCAAATCTCACCAATACGGAACTTCATCTTCATAAACTTCATTTGACAAAGAATCTTTATCAAGTATTAAATGAGTTAGGAATTAAGTTAACCAGCGAGATTTTTGCCAAGAAAAATATTTTTGACAGTTGTATCGAGATAATTTCAGCTTTACAGCTCAATAAAAAAAACGCGCAATACATTCGTTTCTTTTTGGATGAAGTGAACGAATACCTCGTAAATAAAACCGGCTCAATCAATGATTTTTTAATCTGGTGGGAGAAAAGAGAGACTCAAGCTTCCCTCATTATTCCGGAAGGAACGAATGCGGTTAAAGTTATGACCATCCATAAATCAAAAGGACTTGAATTTCCGGTAGTAATTCTGCCATATTTGAATTGGGAGGTTTTCAAATCTGACAATGCTTGGGTAAATCTTGAAAATGAGAATACCGAATTGCCTGTAGCCGTATTTAAAATTAGCAATGCCATCGCTGATGCCGGCTTAAAAGCTGTTTTTGAAAAAGAAAAAAACGAACAATATCTCGATAATATAAATTTATTATATGTTGCGTTTACTCGTGCTGTTGAACGCCTTCATATTATTTCATTCAAATCTGATTCTCAGAAAAAAGAAAATATTTCTTCGTGGGTAAAAAAATTAATTGAGACGGAATTTCCTCAACACACCTCAGGATTTCTGGAAATTGGTAGTCTGTCTCGTAAACTTGATTCACAAGAAGAGAAAAATAAAATACCAAACTTCAATTTACCAACTCTTCATTTTAACGACAACAATAACCTTGTTAGAATTAAAGGAAGTCATCTTTTAAAACTTAAAGAAGCTTCAGAAACAGCAATTGAAAATGGCATAAAAACCCATTACGTTTTATCCACTATTCACTCACCGGAAGATTTGAATTCAGCGCTTGATGATTTATTGGTATCTGGAGTTATTACTCAAAATGAAAAGCCTGAATTAGAAAGCAAAATTCACAACATTCTTCATCACCCTATAATACATGATTACTTTAAGAAAGGAGTTCAGGCAAAGAATGAAGCAGAAATCATCACTGAATCCGGCGAAATTTTAAGACCCGATCGCGTAATTTTAGAAGACACTACTGCCACCGTTATTGACTACAAAACCGGACAGCCCAACACAAAAAAATACGCAGCTCAAATGCTAAAGTATAGCGACGCCTTATCAAAAATGGGTTATAGTTCCGTTAAAAAAATAATTGTTTACATCGATGAGAATAAAGTTGAAGAACTTGTATAAATAAAAAATCCCGGATATACCGGGATTTTTTATTGAATCTAAGCTTATAATTACTCTTTTACAATTCTGATTGTTTGCGATTTATTTTCAGCATTCTTAAGGTTTATGAAGTATAAACCATTAGCTAAAGAAGCCATGTTAATGCTCTGAGTGTTTTCTCCTGCATTGAAATTAAGCGTTTGCTTCAGCACAACTTTTCCTAATGCATCAACAACCTCAGCATTAATGACTGTTTGGCTATTAACATTAAATTGGATGCTAAGTTTTCCTGTTGTAGGATTAGGGAAAATAGTATATCCACCTGCATTTACAATTTGTTCTATACCTGTACATGCTGAAACAGAAAGCGTATACATGGCCGTATTGTTACAACCGTTAGATCCGGTACCGGAAACACTATATGTAGTATTTACTGTAGGCGAAACAGCAGTGCTTGCACCGGTTGCTCCACCAGGATTCCATGTATAGGTAACTGCACCTGTAGCGTTTAAGGTAGCTGTTTGTCCGGTACAAATTAATGAAGAACTTGAGCCTGCATTAATTGTTGGAAGAGGATTAACAGTCACAGAGCGAATTGCAGTATTACTACATCCGTTTGCATTTCTTCCTGTTACTGTATAAACAGTAGTGGAAGTTGGATTTACAACAATGGGACTTCCTGTAACACCACCAGGATTCCATGTATAAGTGGAAGCACCGGATGCCGTTAATGTAGTTGATTGTCCCGCACAAATTACACTGTTAGTTACACTCGTATTAACTGTTGGAAGAGGATTAACTGTTACAGAACGAACAGCAGTATTAGTACATCCTGCAGTACTGGTTCCGGTTACAGTATAAGTTGTATTTGTCGTAGGACTAGCCACAACAGCGGCACCTACTAATGAGCCCGGCATCCAAGTATACGTTGAAGCACCGGATGCATTAAGATTAGCAGTTTGACCTAAGCAAACTACAGATGAACTTGTAGAAACGTTAATAGTTGGCAGTGGATTTACAGTTATTGTTCTCACCGCTGTATTTGTACAGCCAGTTGCTGCAGTTCCTATTACGGTATACGTTGTAGTAACTGTCGGACTCACGCTAATTGAAGTTGTAGTAGCTGATGTACTCCAGGTATAAGTATTAGCTCCTGCAGCTGTTAAAGCAGCAGAACCACCCGGACAAATTGAACTTCCGCCGGTAATACTTACAGTAGGTAAGTTGTTAACTGTAACACTTGCTGTACGCTGAGAAGAACATCCGCTTGTTGTTCCTGTAACAGTATAAACGGTTGAAGATGCAGGCGTATATGTGTTCACCGCTGCAGATCCTCCTCCACTCCACGCATACGTTGTAGCACCGGAAGCAGTATAAGTAACAGGTGACCCCACGCAAATCGTTTGAGAGTTATTCGCAACTGTAATAGTTGGTGTTGCTACAACAGTAATAGTTTGAGAAGAAACTGTACCCGGACCAATAATATTAGTTGATTGTAATGAAACTACATATGAACCTCCTGTTGTAAAGTTAATAGTTGGGTTTTGAGATGTTGAAGTGTTAATGGTTACGCCGACAGACGGAGTTACACTCCAACTCCAACTAGTTGGCGCATTAGTTGAGTTATCGTTGAATTGTAAGTTAGTTCCTGTACACAATGATGCAGCAGCTACAGAGAAACTAGAGGTTGGAGGAGCTGCAGTTACAACATCCACCTTCCATGCACCACGACCATAAGTTGCAGCGAATAATTTACCCGGATTAGCAGGAGACATTTCTAAATCACTGATTGGTGTGTTTGGTAAACCTGTATTATATAAAGTCCAGTTGGTTGTTGAATTATCTTTATAATAAACGCCAACATCCATACCTACATAAATTCTATCGCTAGTGCCCGGTTCGTAAACAATACAATTAGCAGGTAAATTTGGTAAATTACTTGAAACGTTAGTCCAGCTGGTTCCTCCGTTTGTAGTCATAAATACTTTGCTACCTGCTGTATAACCACTCACAGTAACCCATGCGTTATTCGCATCTGTTGGATCAATTGCTATATACGTTTTGTTACCAGGCAAACCGGTGTTTATGTTGGTCCAGCTAGTACCGCCATTCGTAGTTTTAAATAATGTTGTTCCGTGAATAACATAAATTACTTGATTGTTTGATGGGGCGATTGCAAATTCAATAATGGTTCCTGAACCACCGGTTGCAGTTAATTGTGTCCAGTTAGCACCTGAATTCGTTGATCTAAACATTTGGCTTCTTCCTGCATATAATGTAGAAGCTGTAACCGGATCCTGATGCCATGGTGCAACCCATCCCGCACCACCACTCATGCCGGTTTGTGCACTTCCCCAAGTATTGCCACCATCTGTTGACCGTATGAAGCCACCTTGCGGAGTCGCACCAAATAAATTGTTGTTATTTGTTCTATCAATAAAACAATCCATACCATCACCACAATATCTTGCCGCATAGGTTGTACCATTAAACAAGTTAGTTCCGTTATCCTGATGTCCGGTAATAAAATAGTTAGCAGTTAAAGCAGATAATCCAATTCTGTATTGCTGCGCAATATTTCTAGGGTTTGATTTATCTGTCCACGCTGTCCCTGTATAACGATAAACACCTCCATCATTCGTTGAATATAAAACACCTGCGGGAGTATATTCTAATTCATGAACATCCGCATGGATGTAAGGTGGATTAGCAGCCGTACTATTCCAGCATCCAATGTTGGTCCATGTAGAACCACCGTTTGTACTGCGCCAGTGATTCACACCACCAACAACAACTTCATTAGCATTTAATGGAGATGCTGCGCATGCTAAATCGTACCAACCCTGTCCGTTTCCACTTGTTCCTGCGCATGAATTAGCTAAAATATCCGGCGTGGTTGACATCTGAGTAAATACAGTACCGCTTGCTGTTGACTGATGCATACTTGCAAAACCATAAGAAGTATTTACACGCAGAACGTAAACGTAATTTGGATTCGCAGGAGTTACCGCAATATTGATGCGAGTACATCCTGTTGTAGGAATACCGTTAGAAATAATTCCGAAGGAAGTTCCTCCGTTAGTTGACAAGTAAAAACTATGTGTTGTACCTGTAGCGCCACCGCCTGCATAAACTGTATTAGGATCGCCGGGCTTAAATTCAACATCGTAGGCATTAATTGTACTTACTTGAGTCCACGTTGTGCCACCGTTGGCCGTACGCCAAATACCTGCACTTGATGCGGCGATTAAAACCTGTGGATTCAGTGGGTTAATAATCAATCGACGCATCGCTCTTTGTTGATTGACTGTCCAGGTTAATCCTGTTGTATTCCATGTATTACCACCATCGGTTGATTTCAATACACCAATACAGTAGGTATCGCCTGCATTACCATCTCCGGTGGCTAGGTACATGATATTAGTATTTGTTGGATCAATTGCTAAATCAGAACAACCTATAACAGACAAATTATCAGTATTAGTCGTCCATGAAGCACCATCATTGGTGGTTTTCCATAAACCTCCGGCGGGAGCTCCCACCCAATAAGTAGTTGGAGTAGTTGGATGGAATGTGATAAAATTATCACGACCTGCCTTACGAGGTAATCCGCAAGCTGAACCTGTCATGGCTCCAAATGGCCCCATTGGTGTCCAGGTTGAAGAAGCAATCATGTTGTTGCCTTGCTTTGCAGTAGACGCATTTTGATTTAAAAATGTTTCGTAATTAGCCCAAGTTTGACTCGCTAAATACATGTTTCCAGAAGGATAAACACGAGGCTCCATAAAAGCTTCCCAACGTTTGTATGGTTTATAACCGCTACCTTTTTCGTCTTTATCGTGTGTACTCCAATAAGCATCCGCTGCTTTTTTGATATCATAGAAATTGGCATTAGGATCTTGCATCATTTCGCGCCAATCTTGTTGAGCGATTAAAGATGTAATAGCTAAAGCACTAATTAATGTTAGTATTGATTTTTTCATTACTAAAGGGGTTTAAATTTATAGTAATGATACAAAAACGAGCTTCGAAAGTCAAGAGGGTAATAAATTAATTCGTCGAATTATAGAGAATTTAAGCGATTAAAACTGATGCTTATTTCCCTATACAGAAACGTGTAAATATCGAATCCAGGAGGTCTTCATTCGTTACCTCACCGGTTATACTGCCTAACTCATCCAAAGCATACCTTATCTCAACAGCCAGTAAATCGCCCGCAATTCCGGAATCTAAACCGGCTATTACTTTTTTTAGGGCCGAGTTTGCCCGTTTTAATGAATCTACATGGCGGGCGTTGGTTACAATGGTTTCAGTAGTATTCACTGTTCTGGCATCAAAAAGCCCTACCAGTTTTTGTTTTAATTCATTGATATTTTTATGCTCTTTGGCAGAAATATAAATAACATCATATGATGCAAACTCTTTTTTCAAATCCCCGAGATTCTCAACATCGATTTTATTGGCAACAATTACCAATTGAGAATTACCGATATGCTCTTTAATTAAATCGATTTCTAATTTTAAATCGCCGCTGCTGATTTCATGCGCATCAAATAAATAAATAACAATGGCAGATTTTTTTATGGCATCAAAAGCTTTATTTACTCCTATTTGCTCAATCACATCGGTCGTGGTTCTGATGCCTGCAGTGTCAATGAATCTAAACAAAACGCCATCAATAATCATTTCATCTTCGATGGTATCGCGTGTGGTTCCCGGAATATCGCTTACAATTGCTCTGTCGTCTTCTAATAAAACATTTAATAAAGTCGACTTACCTGCATTGGGTTTTCCAACAATGGCTACCGGAATTCCATTCTTAATTACATTCCCCACTTCAAAACTCATCACCAACTTCTCAATAATTCCGATAATACTGTGAACTAATTTTTTTAAATCTGCTCTATCAGCAAATTCAACATCCTCCTCGCTAAAATCTAATTCTAACTCTACCAGCGAGGCAAAGTTTACCAAATGATCGCGCAGTATTTTTATCTTATTTGAAAAACCTCCACGCATTTGTTGCATGGCTACCTGATGGGATAATCCTGAATTACTCGCTATCAAATCGGCAACCGCTTCCGCTTGCGACAAATCAAATTTCCCATTCAGAAAAGCACGCAAAGTAAACTCACCCGGATTGGCCATTCTTGCACCATGCTTTAACAACAATTGCAAAATCTGCTGCTGAATGTACACGGAGCCGTGACAAGAAATTTCAACACTATCTTCCCCTGTATAAGAATGCGGATTTCTAAACACACTTACCAATACCTCATCAATTACAATATCGCTTTCGGCAATAATTCCAAAATGAATGGTATATCCTTTTTGCTCTGCAACCTTTTTTGATTTAAATTCTTTATCGAAAAAAACCTTATCAATGATTTCAAACGATTTTTTCCCGCTTAAACGAATAACAGCGATAGCACCACTTCCATGCGGAGTGGCGAGGGCCGTTATGGTATCGTTCAAAATAATTTTCATTTATAAGTATTCCTTCAATCAAAAAACCCCGACCTAAGCCGGGGTTTGTATTATGCTTTTTTTGCTTCTTGAGCTGCTTTTATTTTTGCTTTAATTGCTTCGGTAGTTGTAGAACCCGGACGCTCAATTGGAGAACCGGTTGCGCGATCCCAAATCAAACTCGCTAACACACCTAAAGCGCGACTCACACCAAATAACACAGTGTAGAAATCATATTCGTACATACCATAGTGAACTAACAACGCACCTGAATGCGCATCTACGTTTGGCCATGGATTTTTGATTTTACCTGTTGCTTCTAAAATCGGAGGAGCCACTTCGTAAATCATTTGTACGATTTCACAAATATCATCATGTTTTATATATGTACGATAGAAATCTTGTTGCGCTGAAAAACGAGGATCGGTTTTACGTAAAACTGCATGACCATAACCTGGTACAACTTTTCCTTCTGTTAATGTTTTCTTGATGTATTCCGCAATTTGTTCTTTAGTTGGTAAACCACCACCTAAAGTTTCTTTTAATTCCATGATCCACGCTAATACTTCCTGATTTGCTAAACCGTGTAACGGACCTGCTAATCCATTCATACCGGCTGCGAAAGCTAAATAAGGATCGCTTAAAGCCGAACCAACCAAGTGAGTAGTGTGCGCAGAAACGTTTCCTCCTTCATGGTCAACGTGAATAGTTAAATACAAACGCATCAAACGTTTCATATCAAATGCTTCGTATCCTAACATATGAGCAAAGTTTGCTGCCCAATCTAATTTCGGATCCGGTTCAATATGTACGCCGCCTTTATATTTACGACGATAAATATAAGCTGCAATGCGAGGTAAACGCGCAATCAGATTCATTGAATCTTCATACACGTAATCCCAATAATCTTTTTTATTAATACCTTTTGCATACGCTTTTGCAAATACACTTTCGGTTTGCATAGCCATAATACCCACTACAAATTGTGTCATTGGATGCGTATCCACAGGTAATTTTTCGATAACATCAAAAACATGTTTAGGAACGTGACTACGTTTCATCCATTCGTTAGTGATGAAGCTAACATCTTCCTGAGTTGGTAATTCGCCAACTAACATTAAATAAAATATTCCTTCCGGTAATGGTTCAGTTCCACCCGGAGCTTTTGGTAATTGTTTACGTAATTCAGGAATAGAATATCCTCTGAAACGGATACCTTCTTCCGGATCCAATTTAGAAGTTTCGGTAACCATGCCTAACATACCGCGCATACCTTGGTAAACTTGCGCAACGGTAATCTCTCCTATTTTAAGGTCTCCGTGATTTTTAATAATATCTTTTATGTCTGCTGAAAGCACTGTAGCTTTCTCACGGAATTTTTCCTTTAATCTGTCCATTTTTTGAAGTTTTAACTACGTAAATTTAGCTACTGAGAAAGAATAAACAAATAAATTTATCTTAAATAATCCTTTTTTTGAGTGAAGTGATTTTTAAGCTTCCATAAACAAAAAACCCCTTCGATTTGAAGGGGTTTTAAATGAATTATTTTGCAAATCTAAAGGCACTTCCTAAATAACGTGCCGAATCGCCTAATTGTTCTTCAATTCTTAATAATTGATTGTATTTTGCGATCCTATCACTGCGTGAAGCAGAACCCGTTTTAATTTGTCCGCAACCCAATGCCACCGCCAAATCAGCAATAGTAGTATCTTCTGTTTCACCGCTTCTGTGACTCATAACTGAGGTATAAGAATGCATATGAGCCATGGTGACTGCCTGAATAGTTTCGGTTAAAGTACCGATTTGGTTCACTTTCACAAGGATTGAATTAGCCACACCCTCGTTGATACCTTTTGCAAGACGTTGAGAGTTAGTTACAAACAAATCATCACCCACCAATTGGATTTTATCACCCATTGCTTGAGTCATTTTTGACCAGCCGGCCCAATCATCTTCAGCAAATCCATCCTCAATTGAAATGATAGGGTATTTTTTGCACCATTCAGCCCAATAACTCACCATTTGCTCACTGGTTAATTTATCGCCGGTTGATTTTTTAAAATGATAAACTTTTTCTTTCGCATCGTAAAATTCTGAAGAAGCCGCATCCATCGCAATATAAATATCTTCTCCGGGCTTATATCCTGCTTTTTCAATAGCTTGCATTACCGCCTTAATCGCATCTTCATTACTCTTAAAATCAGGAGCAAATCCACCTTCATCACCCACATTGGTTGCCAATTTTTGTGACTTAAGTACCGCTTTTAAATGATGGAAGATTTCGGTTCCCATACGTAATCCCTCACTAAATGACTCAGCGCCAACCGGCATAATCATAAATTCCTGAAAATCGATACCATTATCAGCATGCGCACCACCATTTAATATGTTCATCATCGGTATCGGTAATAAGTTGGCATTAACACCTCCTACATAACGATACAAAGGCATACCGGTTTCCTGAGCCGCCGCTTTTGCCGCTGCCAATGAAACACCTAAAATGGCATTGGCTCCTAAATTCGCTTTGTTCTCACTACCGTCTAATTCAATTAAACGAGCATCTATATCCGATTGATCCAATACATAAGCACCTTTTAAGCTTTCATTGATAACCGTGTTTACATTATTCACGGCGCGATTAACGCTTTTGCCCATGTACTGAGTTTTATCGTTATCACGTAATTCAACGGCTTCATGTGTTCCTGTAGAGGCTCCTGATGGAACCGCTGCACGACCCACAACTCCATTTTCGGTAATAACATCAACTTCAACTGTTGGATTTCCCCTCGAATCTAATATTTGACGGGCTGTAATTGAATGGATATATGACATAGTTTGATTTTTAAGATGCGCAAAGATAGGGAAATATGAAAAAGCCCCACCTTTCTGTAAATAAATGGTTAAAAAATACCTCCTTTTATTTAAAGTGCATTATGCTTAAATTGCAGTGCCTTCCCGCAACAATACCAAATTAATATGATTCAATTCAGACACTTATTCGCGGGATTTCTGCTTTTTAGCTTACTTATTTTTAACTCCTGTAGTTTATTGAAACATAACCGTTTCAAAAATGGTCAGCAACATGGTTATTGGGTTACTTATGCCGATGCGGATAAAAAAATAATTCTAACGAAGGGCCGGTTTAAAAAAGGAGTACAAAAAGGCAAATGGGTATACAATACCATGAAAGGTGAAAAAGAACGGATTGAATATTACAAAAAAGACAAAATCAGAATTAATTATTTTCACCCCAATGGCAAACAAGCCGTTAAAGGACGCGCGCGTATCGTCAATGACAGCATAAAACTTCATTTTTATTATTATGGTCCCTGGTATTTTTATAATGAAGCCGGACAATTACAAAAGATAAGTTACTTTGAAAACGGAACGTTAATGCGAGAGGATATCAAATTAAAATCCGGAACCGAAGTTTATGATTCGTTAGCCGCCGAACTTATTAAACTGGATCGTGATTTTCATAAATATAGAGATACTTTACAAACGACTTATAACAAATACGGTGTTAAATCAGAGGAATACAAAAGTGTTTTAAGACTCCAAAAAGAAAATGATTCGCTTATTTATGCTCGCATTGATGGAATCACCACACGCTTTGGTTATCCTGAAAAAAAATTGGTGGGCGAAAACAACGGTGTTATTTTTTATATCATCAGTTTTGCGCCTGCTCACATTAAAGAAAAACACATTGAACTTTTTAGGAGCGCGGCTTTAAAAGGAGAAATTACTTTACGTGACTTTGCTTTTTTTGAAGATAAATATTTGGTAGCTAAATACGGTTATCAACTATACGGTACCCAATTTAAAACAGGGAAGGATTATAAACCCATTTATTACCCTGTAAAAAAACTATCCGATTTAAACGACCGAAGAAAGTTGATGAATCTGGAACCTGTCAATTTATTGGAGTACAAAGAAATTACTGATTAGGTTTACAACCCGATTCCATATATTCTTTTTTAATCACCGGGTTATCTAATACCTGAAAACTCATGTAAGGTTCTCCGAATAATTTACAATAACGATCCGGATTGCGACTCTTTGCATAACTCAAAGCGTTGGCAAAACTGCGAGAGTAAAATTTCTCAGGTAAATGCGAAGCGATGCTGATGTAAGCAAAAATTAAATTTTCATCGGCACGTTCGTTCACGTAAGGCTCTAAAACATTAGATGCGTATTTATAATCTTTAGCTCTGGCAAAAACATAACCTAACTTAAGTGCGTTTTGCCAGCTGGCAGATTTAATATCATAAAAAGCTTTAATCCGTTCGATACAAGCTGCAATTGCGGCCTCTGCAACCGGAGATTCCGACGTATCCAACACATCCATTAATTTAAATTGCCATTCGATGTTTAAACCGTCAATGTATTTTTTATCAATTTTAGTTTTATACAACTCATCAATATTTTGCTGCATTTTGGCTTGATCTTCCGGCTTAACAATAGCGCTATCCAACTTAATAGAACAATACATTTTATTGTATTTTAAAATTTCATTATCCGGAGCCATTGCCAACAAACGATTAATCTCGTCGTAATCTTCATCCTCCACATTCCTTCCATTCAACAGGAAAAGATAATGAACCTTATTATTCATCATGTTCACATACTTAGCTTCATTCGGAATCTCTAAACTATCCAAAGCTCCCGCTGAATATTTTTTATCATTAACTTGTTTATGGATATACTCCATAATTTTGTAAGCTTTGTTTTGATCATTGCTTTTTAATGAGCGGTTAAAAGTAACCGTACTATATTTTTGTTCTTTATTACCACTCACATCATAAGTAACATCCATGATAATTTGAGCGAAACGTTCACGCGCTAAAATCGGCTCCAATTCGTCCATTAATTTTTTATCGCCATTAATTTTGTCGATGCACTTTTTCTTACCCATCGCCACTAAATCGGCATACTTGCCATCTTCATTTTCCAGCATGAATAAATTCCAACTGTCGCGTGTTTCAATCACCGGTGTGATTTTTAAACTCTGACGTTGCTGCAATACATTAGACACACTCTCTGCTCTCTTACGTTGCAACTTCGCGTTGGAAACGGAGTCGCCCTCGATTGAAGAATAGGCATAAATGTATAAACCTTCAATAATAAAATCAGGCTCGTTTAAAGCGTTGATTAATGGCTGGATGTCTTCCGGTTTAAATTCATATTTATTTTTTGCGAACGGAATTGTGAAATTGATAATAGAACTTTCGGAGCGAGGCACAAAAGGCGGTTTCAATCCTTTCGTATCAGGCGCAGGTAAAATTCCGATTGGTGTGTTACTCTCCGGATCTCCGTCTTCTAAATAAGCACGCGTTACCGTTCGGCAAATTTTTCCATCCTGAACAATAATTAAATTAAACTCAAACGGACCTTTAATATTCTTGTTAAACTTACCAAGTTCCACTTCGATACTGGTCACACGCTTTTTCTTCTTATTAGTTGGATCGGGCTTCACTAAATTTTTCTTGAAGAACTTATCCTTGTATACAACTTTAGTCATTACACCTTTGTTGTAAAGATTGTTATCCACAATATTGTATTCAGGCTTTTCATATTGAGCGCGCTGTACGACATCAATCGCAATTCCATCTTTAGGTTTTTTGAGCAGGCGCTTTAATTCCTTAATGCTATGATATTTCACGTAAATTTTTCCGTTATTCTCATAAACACCACGTTGAAGCAAATCGTAATTTTTCCATTTATCGCAATTCTTACATGCCTTTTGATCGGGCGCCTTCATCTTTTTTGATTTCGTATTATAAGGCACCTTCAACTCTTTCTTATGCTCTACCCCGGTGTTCACAATATCATAGCCGCCTAATATGGCACTGGCATAAACCTTTTTACCATCATCACTAATAAGGTAACTGATTCCCGCATAAACATATTTCGGATTTAGCACCACCGGTAAATCCTTCTTATTATTTTCCCATCGTGTGTAAATTACCTTAGCCACGTCGGCTGTAGAATAATTATCACGGCCCTTACTTACAGGGGCATTCATTAATAATTCTTCGCCTTTGTTCGTTGCGCCAACACTTTTTAAATTTTTCTTTGTTTTCTTTGGATCTACTTTTGGTTGTCCGCCTCCCTCAAATGATTCGACACTGGAAGCAGCCGCTTCTGATAACATCTGACTGTATTCAAGCGTATCTAATCCTTTTTCTTTACGGAAACGGTTTATTTCTGTGAGTAAAACCTTTGGTAAGTCTTCGAACATTGCATCTGTAATCGGTTGCTTGTCTTTTTGAGCATTAACCAAATTACATACAAAAGCAAAAAACAGAATGATTAAAAATTTCTTCATAATTATAAATAACTAAAGCAAAACACTTGCTGTTTAGTCAAGGATAATATTAGAAAAAATAAATTTTAAGCGGAATTTTAGTGTTAACAATGTATCAACACTTTAAGTAAAATTATTCTTGTAAACCTCTACCTGCCTTCTCAATTTTATTGTCGCGTTTTAATTCGGCAATAATTTTATCAAGTACACCATTCACAAACGTTTTGCTGTTAGGTGTGCTGTATTCTTTGGAGATATCGATGTATTCGTTCAGAGAAACTTTTACAGGAACACTTGGAATATGCAAGATTTCAGCAATTGCCATTTTCATCAGCAACATATCCATGCTGGCGATACGATCCATTTCCCAATTCTTGGTGTGATTTTTAATTAACTCTTCGTAAGAGCTGTTATACTGAATTGTTTTACGGAAAAGCGATGAAACAAATTTCGTATCGTCTTCTCCGTCTTTCAGTAAAGGCATCAATACAAACTTACCTTCAAAAGTTTCAAATGTTCTTATTACAGAATTAAAGGCTAAAAAGGTATCGTCGGCCCAATGAATATTTTTATCTTCAAACAAATGATTCAATAAATCATGCTCACCCAAATGATTTAAAATTAGATTCACTAAAAAATCGCGATCTTCTTTAACGGTATTCTCGCCGCCCGCCATGTAAGACTTATAATCTTCCGAATTACGAATTTCAGTAAATAGCTTTCTTACCAAATCAAAATCTGTTTGCCATGAAATTTTTTGTCTTTCTAATTCTTTTTTAAGCGTTGCGCTTTCTGAAAGAGCTACAAGCAAAGTATTATTTACAAACTTGAGATTAGGATTTAAGTCTTCCTTTGAAGGCAAGCGTTTATTCTTATTCTCATCGATCACTAAATAAGCAGTGTGATGCAAGTCGGTAAATAAAGCCAGAATAGTGAGGTACAAACTATATACTTTATCTAAACTTTTAAATAATTCCTTTTCAAATGCAGCCATATCGGCATTTTCATGCTGATAATAAGAATACAGCATTTGCATTACTTTAATACGGAGGAAACGACGGTTTAGCATAAAGAACGGTTTAAATAAATTAAGTTCGGTTATTTCAATTAGAGTACGGCATTAATTCGTGCAATAGCTTCTATTCTCTTCTCAGCTAAAACATTTGCAGCCATGTAAGTTGGAATTCCTTCAGCCTTTGCAGTCTGAATAACATTCCATGTATTTTCATAAATTTTTTCGGCATGTGCCATTGCTCTCTCACGGTTATATCCTTCCAATTCATAATACACATTGATGATTCCACCGGCGTTTACAACATAGTCAGGCGCATACAAAATTCCCTTTTTGCCAACAGCCTCGCCGTGTTTTTTCTCATCAGCCAATTGGTTATTTGCAGCACCGCAAATCACCTTACATTTTAAACGATTTAAAGTATCATCATTCACAGTAGCACCTAAAGCACAAGGAGCATAAATATCAATATCCAAATCAAACATTGTATCGGCGCTAACAGCTTCCGCTTTGTATTTTTTTACAGCATCCTTCACGCGCTCTTCGCTGATATCGTTAATATAAACTTTTGCGCCTTCTTTAGTTAAATGACTCACTAAACTTTCTCCAACATGTCCGATACCTTGCACTAATACTTTTTTTCCTGATAAACTATCACTTCCCCAAGTTTCTTTCGCACTAGCCTTCATACTCACATAAACACCATAGGCTGTTACAGGTGAAGGATCTCCACTACCTCCCATATTCTCAGGTAAACCGCTTACAAATTCTGTTTCCATGTGAATAATTTCCATATCGCGGCTGCTCATGGCAACATCCTCTGCGGTTATGTATTTACCGCCAAGGCTATCCACAAACTTACCGAAGCGACGCAATAAAGCTTCGTTTTTTACTTTTTTTGCATCACCAATAATAACAGCTTTTCCACCGCCTAAATTTAATCCCGCTACTGAAGACTTATACGTCATCCCACGCGATAAACGAAGTACATCATTCAACGCCTCCATTTCGTTATTGTAATTCCACATACGGGTACCGCCTAATGACGGACCTAATACAGTATTGTGAATGGCAATAATGGCTTTAAGGCCTGTTGCATTATCATTACAAAAAACAATTTGCTCATGATTGTTTAACATCATTTGAGCAATTACGGGGTTTTGAACCAGATTGGTTTCTTTGATATCTTTTACTTCCATAAATGAAGATTGAGCAACAAATTTAGGGTTATTTTTAATGTGAGGAAAAATAATTGAGGGCGAAAAAAGGCGATTTAATCGAATATTTACAGAAGGAAAATATCGAGACAAACGAATACCCCGAAAATAACACTGGCAATGCCATTACTGGTGCCAAATGCCAAATTCACACGGCTTAAATCATTAGGCTTAACAATTAAATGCTGATAGATTAATAAGCCGATAAACACCAATGCACCACAGATATAAAGCCAGGAAAAACCACCGAAATTGTAGGCTAAAATCACCAAAACCGCCGAAACAACATGCATGGCTTCCGATAAACGCAAAGCCTTTGCCTTACCCATTAAAACGGGGATTGATTTTAAACCCTGACTCCGATCAAACTCCTCGTCCTGCAACGCAAAAATGATATCAAATCCACCTACCCAAAAGAACACTAATACCGAAAAAAGTATTGGCAATACATCAAATTGCTCCGTTAAGGCCAAATAGGCTCCGATGGGCGCTAAACCTAAACCTAAGCCTAAAATTAAATGACACAAAGGGGTGAAACGTTTAGTGTAGCTGTAACCCAGAACAACGAACAATGCCACCGGCGATAAATAAAAACAAAGAGGATTGATAAAATATGCACTCACCATAAAAAGCACTGAACTATTGATGGTGAAAATTAGTGCTGAACTCGCTTTAATTTGTCCTGCCGGTATTTCACGAATAGCGGTGCGCGGATTTTTAGAATCAAAATGCCTGTCGATATAACGGTTAAATGCCATAGCGGCACTTCGTGCTGTAACCATACACAACAAGACTAATCCTAATTTCCCCCAACTGAACTCGGCTTTACCGGAATAAATTGCCAGGCAAAAACCAATGATAGCAAAGGGTAGTGCAAAAACCGTATGGCTAAATTTTATGAGTGATAAATATTTATTGACAGTTTTCAGCGGCGCAGAAAAATAAACGCTAGTAAAAATAAAACAGGCAGCGAACTTAAAATCATTCCTATATAACCCAAGGGAAATTTCCGATCATGGATTTCATATTTAGCATCAATAAAAATATTAATGCCTGCAAAAATAAATCCCGTAACAGCCAATAATAACGCAGCCGGCACCGTACGGATGTTTACCAAACATACAGCACCCAATACACCGAACACAATACTCAACATGCCGGCTATTTTATACAATTTGAAAGGATTCATTTACTCAGCGTAAAAATTCATGATACGACGGCGCAACTTACTCGAATAAGATTGATATTGCCAGTCGGTATAATTATTTGTTGCATTTATACACTTACCGAATTGTTTAACACGGTACTTCATTTCCTCGGTAAGCAAATTATACAATTCAAAAGCTTCATCAAACTCTGAAGCATTATCCTTAATGCGTGCAAAATGATCTTCAATGGATTCGTCAATCACCACCTGCGGCTTTAAGCCCTTGCGCAAACAATTCAAATAGCGGTCGCGAACGATAAAAGACTCTTGTGATGAATTAAGAAAACGTTCCTTGATTTCAGGAGGCATATCATAATCATTCTCCAATTCATAATCCCATTCATCTTTATAACGATGTTCGAGATATAAATGTGGAGCAACAAAAACATGTTTCCAATCAATTGGATATTGCCACAAATTAAAACGTCGTGAATTATTTCCTAAATCGAGAATTTTAAATTGCTTTTTAGTAGGCAACACACGACTACCGCGACCAATCATTTGGTGATAAAGTGTTAAGGATTTAGTAGCGCGGTTTAGCATGATAGTTTCAACCGCAGGCTCATCAAAACCGGTTGTTAAAATACTAACAGAACTAAGTACTCCATCGGGTGTATTTCTGAACCACTCCAAAGTTTCGGCCCTCTCACGGTCGCTAAAGGTACTGTCTAAATGACGAACGGGATATCCCTTCTTCTTAAATGTTTCGTAAACAGCGCGGCTCGTTAAAATACCTGCATTAAAAATGAGTGTTTTAGTACCCTTCGCAAATTCCTCATAAGCCTCCAACAATTTACTTTGCATGATGGCTTGTGTATAAAGCAATTCATGAGAACCTACGGTAAACTCACCATTATTCCCAATTCGCAAAGAGCTTAAGTTTACATCATAAGAATAAGTGACACCTTCACATAAATAACCTTGCTCAATTAAATTCGGAATACTTTGTCCGATGATTAAATCGCTGTAAGTTTGATAGAGCGGTAATTTTTTATTGCTGCTTAAAGGCGTTGCTGTAACACCCAGAATATTAATATCATTAAAGTAATGGAATATTTTTCGGAATGAATTGTTATGCGCTTCATCCACTATCACTAATCCGATATCCTCCAAAAACTGATCGTTTTCCTGTAGGCGATTATTCAAGGTTTCAACTAATGCTGTAAAACATTGATAATCGCTTTGGCGTGGCAAATCCTTAACTTCTGAATTGATGATTTTGTTGGAAATTCCCAAATCACTTAATACGTCAGCGGTTTGTCGGCTTAACTCAATGCGATGCGTTAAGATTAAAACCTTACGCTTATATTTTTCAATAAAACGACGCGCTATTTCGGAAAAGATAATGGTCTTTCCTCCGCCTGTTGGCAATTGAAATAATAAATTAGCATTCGGCGGTAAATCTTGAAGTCGGGAAAAAATATTTTCAACGGCTTCTGCCTGGTATGGATATAATTGCCTTGGTTCGGCTGCGATTGGTGCTTCAGTCATAAAAAATCAACCTTCAAATATACGGTTTTATTGAGGGCCTAAGGCAAATTATTTCAACAATTAACTAAAATTATAAGCTGTGGGCAGCCATTTATTATGCTTATATTTGAGGTTTTTTAATTCATAATTACATGCCAGTAATATCCAATAAAGCAAACGAAATGCCGGCATCGCCCATTCGTAAGTTAGTTCCTTATGCCGAAGCGGCGAAGAAAAAAGGTATTAAAATTTATCACTTAAATATCGGACAACCGGATATCGTTACGCCGGATACTTTTTTAAAGGCTATTAAAAGTGCCGATATAAAAGTTTTAGAGTATAGTCACAGTGCAGGTAACGAAAGTTACCGTAAAAAACTTTGTAACTATTACAAAGGCTATAACATCAATATTGAACCAAGTGAAGTAATCATCACCAATGGCGGCTCTGAAGCCATTTCAATTGCTATGATGACTTGCTTTAATCCCGGTGATGAAATTATTATCCCTGAACCTTTCTATGCGAATTATAACGGATTTTCAGTAGCAGCTAATGTTACGGTTAAACCAATTAAGAGCAGCATTGAAAGTGGGTTTGCATTACCTCCTATTTCTGATTTCGAAAAACTAATCACGCCTAAAACAAAAGGCATCATGATTTGTAATCCGGGAAATCCAACCGGATACTTATATACAAAAGCTGAATTAGAAGCCTTGAAAGACTTAGTAAAAAAATACGATTTGTTTTTATTAAGTGACGAGGTGTATCGCGAATTTTGCTATGACGGAAAGGAATACGTTTCTGTTATGCATTTAAGCGGCATCGAAAACAATGTTATTTTATTAGACTCCATTTCTAAACGTTACAGTGCCTGTGGCGCACGCATTGGCGCTATGATAAGTAAAAACAAAGAGGTGATGAGTGCTGCATTAAAATTTGCGCAGGCAAGGTTAAGTCCGCCTTCATACGGACAAATCGGAGCAGAAGCTGCATTAGACACACCGGCTTCGTATTTCGCTGAAGTAAAAAAAGAATACATTGCACGTCGCGATTTTGTGATTGATGCTTTGAATAAAATCCCGGGTGTATTTTGTCCTAAACCAAGCGGTGCTTTTTATTGCATTGCACGATTACCTATTGACAACGCCGACAAGTTTTGTCAGTGGTTATTGGAAGATTTTAATTTCAACCAACAAACTGTAATGTTAGCTCCTGCTACCGGATTTTACTCAACACCGGGCTCAGGAATTAACGAAGTGCGTTTAGCTTACGTTTTAAATCTTAATGATTTAAATAACGCTATGATTTGTTTAAAAGAAGCATTGGCAAAATATCCGGGTAAAACCAATTAAGATGAAAAAAATTCTTTTTGCATTAACGATTTCAGGCCTATTAGCGTCGTGTAAAAACGATACCGATGAAAAAGGCGCTTCATCCAACAATACAACATCCGTTGCAAATACAATCACAACTCCTCCTGCACAGGTTGTAGAGGAAACTCCGGGTATTATTGGTGTGTTTGATATTCCTGAAATTTTAACCCTTGCTATACTCGATTCAGCGAAACAAGAAGATATTGGTTTTAAAATTGGGAAAGCTTACAGCGCTATTGAAGTCGATATCAATAATCTGGGCTTAAGCACAGAAGGCTTACCTCCCGGTGCGATTTATTACAATAATAATCCTGAAAATTTTGTTTTCGAATGCGTTGTTCCAATCAATAAAACACCAAAGGTACAACCAAAAAATTCCACCATTGTTATTCTGGAAGCTACACGCGCGGTAGTTTACAATTATTATGGGCCATATGATAAAATGTTTAACGCTTACGCCGAACTGAAAACTTACCTCGAAAAAAACAAACTGGAGCAATCAGGTGCAGCTCGTGAGTTTTACATTAGCGATGCTACAGTCGAAAAAGACCCTAATAAGTGGTTAAGCAAAATTTACATTCCTGTTAAATAAACTAAATTTTAAAATTTAATTTTTTATTTCCCTTTTTCCATCGGAACTTTATATAACATTCCGATGAAAAATTTCATTTCAAAATCTTTATTGAAAGTTGGAGCTTTTCCGCTCTTATTTGTCGTGTTGATGTGGGCTGTTTTCTTTATTGATCACGCTTTTAATTTACATCTTACACAATTAGGTACTGCTCCTAGAACGATTAAAGGTTTAAGCGGAATTATCTTCTCTCCTTTTTTACACTCCGATCTGGAACATTTAGCATCGAACAGTTTACCGATGCTGGTATTAGGAATGCTCACGTTTTACTTTTACAAACCAATTGCATGGCCTTCGTTCATCTGGATTTATATCATGTCGGGCGTTTGGTTGTGGGTTGGCGGAAGAAACACTCCTACCGGCGATATGTATCACATTGGCGCCAGCGGATTAATTTATGGCGCTGCTGTTTTTTTATTTTTTAGTGGTGTATTTAGAAAACACAAACCTCTTATGGTAATATCCGCTCTTGTTTTGTTTTTATATGGCGGTATGATGTGGGGAATTTTTCCAATTAAACAGGAAATTTCCTGGGAGGCGCATTTGTTTGGTGCCATATCCGGATTAATGGTTGCTTATAATTACCGTAAAGAAGGTCCGCAACGTAAAGAATACGAATGGGAAAATGAAGACGATGACGAAAATGAAATTATTCCTGAAGAAGAAATTTCAGAAATAAATGAAACGCCAACCATCACCTATTATTTCATTCCGAAACAGGAAGAGAATAAGGAAGATGAAAACAAAAAAGAGTAAATTTACTTCTAAGCATGAGTTATCACTGGATTAAAATTTTCGAGAATGAAGATGCAATGCACAACAATTTAATGTTGGGCAAACCTCAATCCATGGTGATAAAAGGAAATAAAATTTGCGTTGCCCGCACCAATGAAGGTGTTTATGCTGTTGCAGATCGTTGTCCGCACAATGGAGCTTCGCTTTCACACGGACAATGCACAGAAAAAGGAGAAATAGTTTGTCCGATGCACCGATATCCCTTTGATTTAAAAACCGGACGAACAACTTCCGGTTTGACCATGAATGTTTTAACTTATCCTATCAAGATTGAGGAAAATGGTGTGTTTGTTGGTATTAAAGCGAAATGGTGGGAGTTGTAGTTTTAATCAACTAGTTTGTTTTTTATCGCGTACGTGATTAACTCCGCGATGTTTTTTGTTTTTGTTTTCTCGAAAATATTTTGCTTATGATTTTCAACTGTATTTTTAGATATCCCTAATAGATGGGCTATTTCCTTGCTTATTAATCCTTTTGCCAACAATTTCACCACTTCAGTTTCGCGTTGCGTAAGTGGCTTTTTTTCATGAAAACGCTTCAGTTCAACCGTTTCTTCATTACAGAAGTATAAAACACTCTCCTTATCATTATTATCAAACACAAACATTGTGCTTTCAGGTTCATTAACTAAATGAGAGCAATCACTTATCAAACAAAAAATATATCGAGGTAAATTATTCTCATATTTAATTTTCGGATAAGATAAAATACGCCAGGTATATTCATTTTTGGAATTCAGCATTCTAAAGAGCATACTGACTTTCACATTATTAATTTCTTTTTGCGTTCGTCGTGCAAAATAATCTGAAATGAACACTGTAAAGGCTTGCATTTTTGCTACGTCCAAAGGATGGAACATTTTTCCAATTTCCATTGGCGAAATCCCAACCCATTCATTTTTATGAAGAGGCGTGGCAACTTCCAGCTCGCCGCCGGCCATAACAATTTTGGACGTCGCAAAATCTCCTATATACCAAAAGCTATCACTCGTAATAAACGAATTGAAACCATCTATCTCGCTTTTGAAAATCTCCCTCCAATTCTTTTTTCCGTCTCTAATTTTCTTCTTGTAAATAGAATCAAAATCATCTTGCGTAACAGTCTCTATTCGTTTCTTCTTCATTTAACTAATCTACAAATACGCATTTTATTCTCCAATTTTCATCAAATCCTGAACGTCTCCCACACTATCCGTTTTAGGCATTGGCGCAATTTTATCTGAAGTTACTATTTTAACAGAAGCTACCTTTGATAAGGTGACGGCAGGACCATACTTAGCAACATTTTGATATTCACCATTTAAATCCTTTTCACGAACATACCCCACAAACTTGTAGCCATTCACATATCCTGTTAAAATATACTCATCTTTACTTACAGAATTTGAGTAATCGGTTCCTTTTTTTGAAAGAAAAAAATCCGCTCCCATTTTCTTATTAAAATCCACAGAGAAAAAATTACTTTCCCCTGTTTCAGGAAAATCCCGATAATTCACAACCTTTGGATAAATTATTTTATTTCCTTTCTTTAAAGGATCATCGCCGGCGTTCGTTAAAAAATAGGACGTAGTCATTGTAAACACCAGCTTCTCGCCTCCATCGCGTATCATAATAATTTCCAAATTATCAAGACCTTCGATACTCTTTGGATCAAGACTAACGGCAAAACTGATCATATAGGCATCATCTGCTCTAATTTTAGCAGGGCTCTCAATCACCTTTTCCTGATCGCTTTTTAAACGAGTTGAAAAACTTACCGAATTATTTTGTTGAGCATACACAGAAACACCCAATACCAATAAGGAACTAAAAAAAAGATTTTTCATGTGACTTAATTTTAAATGATATACCGAAATAACACCATCGGCACTTAAATCACAATAGTAATAAGTTACTATATCAGGACTACACTCGGGAGTACTCTTTTAGTAATTCTATCGCTTGAATTGCTTCCACTACATCATGTACTCGCAATATTTTAGCGCCGTTTAAAAGAGCGATTGTATTTAAAACAGTCGTACCATTTAAGGCGGTAACCGGACTAGTTCCGATTACTTTATTAATCATGCTTTTTCTTGAGAGTCCGGCCAAAACAGGAAAATCTAATTCTGTAAATTGCGAGAGTTGTTTTAAAAGCTGATAATTATGTTCTGTTGTTTTTCCAAAACCAAAACCCGGGTCGATAATAATTTTTGAGAAACCTTTTTCTTTAAGGTTAGAAATTTTCTTTTCAAATTCAGACTTCACTTCATATACTACATCACCATACTCCGGATTTACCTGCATGGTTTGTGGTGTTCCTTTCATGTGCATCATAACATAGGCTACATTCAACTTAGCAATAGTATCGAACATAGAAGCATCCATGTTACCGCCTGAAATATCATTAATAATATCAGCGCCACATTCAGCGGCACGCCGTGCAATTTCTGCCCGGTAAGTATCCACCGAAATAAAAATCTCATTAAATTTTTTACGTAATTCCAGTAAGGGTTGCTGCAAACGCTTCCACTCTTCGTCTTCGCTTATTTCTTTCGATCCGGAACGAGAAGATGCCGCACCAATATCTAAAATCAGGGCACCCTGCTTTACCTTTTCCTCCGCGTCCCTTAAAACATCATTTATTTCGCCATACTTACCGCCATCGTAAAAGCTATCAGGAGTTAAGTTAATAATTGCCATTACCATAGGCTTTTCAAAACTCAGGCTTTTACCATTTATTTGGTATACAATTGGGTTATTTTCTTTAATTTTAGAGCTCATATGCAAACTACAGGAACACAATATGACAAGGCCATAAAGCTATGCAAAGATATCTTTTTAAAGAAAATGAAAGATTATGGCACCGCTTGGCGCAATTTAAGACCAACTTCGTTAACCGATCAGATATTTATTAAAGCGCAACGCATTAAAAGCATCGAGAATAAAGGCACCCAAAAAGTGGGTGATGATATTAAAGGCGAATACATTGGCATCATCAATTATTGTGTTATTTCTTTAATTCAGTTGGAACTTGAAAATGATTCGCGGGTTGATTTACCGTATGATGAAGTAGAAAAACTTTACGATAAATATGTAGCGCAAACCAAGAAATTAATGGAAGATAAAAATCACGATTACGGTGAGGCTTGGCGCGATATGCGAATCAGCTCTTTAACCGATTTGATTTTGATGAAAATTTTCCGTGTTAAACAAATTGAGGATAATAAAGGGAAAACCATTATTTCCGAAGGTGTTGATGCAAATTATATGGATATGTTAAATTATTCGGTGTTTGCTTTGATTAAACTCGACAATTAACAAATATGTTCGTTAAAAAAAATTAAAGACTTTCTTGTTTTTAGTAATTGGTCTAATTTTAGCTATACGATTGCCACAAAACCCATACTATGAAAAACTTTTTATCCTCTAAATTATTTCGCGCCATTTGGTCGATAGGCCTGGCTGCCTTATTTTATTTTATTTGTCCGCCTTGCTTTAGCAAATCTACTTTAGCAATTATTTTAGGTATTTTAGTTTTATTGGTAAATGGCACTCCTATTATCAGTAAATGGCCCTGGTTAACGCACATCGCGCGCATCTTAGTAGGATGTTTATTTATTTTTTCTGGGTTTATAAAAGCCAACGACCCTCTTGGTTTCTCTTATAAATTAGAAGAATACTTTGAAGTATTTAAAGCTGATACAGGTTTAGGTATGTTTGAATGGTTCGCGCACATTGCTCTTCCGTTAGCGATTATTATTTGTGTGAGTGAAATGTTATTAGGTGTAATGCTTTTGATTGGCTACAAACGTGATTTAACATTATGGTTATTGTTCGCGCAAATCGCCTTTTTCACATTCTTGACATTCTACTCGGCTTGCTACAACAAAGTAACACACTGCGGTTGTTTTGGCGATTTCTTAAAATTAAAACCGTGGGAAAGCTTTTGGAAGGATATTGCACTCATGATTTTGATTACACTTTTATTTGCAGGTAAAGAACACATCAATGATTTAACTTTCCCTTCATTACAAGTAACCATCTTTATCATTGGAGCTATTGCTTCTTTTGCCTTCCCGATTTACGCGTACCGCAATTTACCTCCATTAGATTTCCGTGCTTATGCCATCGGAATGAACATTAAAGAAAACATGAAGCCCGGGGCCGATTACCAACCACCTGTCTACGAAACACGCTTTAAATACGAGAATTTGAAAACACATGAGGTAAAAGAATTTGATTTGAAAAATTATCCTTGGGAAGATACCTTAACATGGAAATGGGTTGCGACTGATAACGTATTAACCAAAGAAGCTGTGAATCCACCAAAAATTACAGACTTTACCGTTAACGATGCGAATGGAAATCCTATTACCGATTCATTGCTAAACAATAAAGACTATAGCTTCCTATTGGTTTGTTATGATTTAAAGAAAACGGAAGAAGATGAAAGTTTACACGCAAAAATCAATGACTTCTATACTTTAGCAACGAAAGAAAATAAAAAAATCATTGGCTTAACAGCATCGAGTGCCGAAGAAATCAATGCCTATAAACATGCACATCAAGCCTTGTATGATTTCGCGAGTGTAGATGCAATTGTTTTAAAAACTATGGTACGTAGTAATCCGGGTTTAATTTTAATTAAAGACGGAACCGTCATCATGAACTGGCATCATAACAATTTCCCAAGTTATAGTGAAGTCAAACAGAAATACATGAATTAAAAAAAAGCCCTCATAAGAGGGCTTTTTTTTATTCGAAAATTTTACCGGGATTTAATATCATGTGCGGATCGAAAACTTTTTTGATGTTTTTCATCAAGGCTAACTGATGTTTCGGAAACACTATAGGCATGTATTTTTTCTGTACCAATCCAATTCCATGCTCACCACTGATAGTTCCGCCCAATTCTTTACACAACTGAAATATTTCTGTGATACCCTTTGGTAATTTCATGTTCCAGTCATTATCACTCATGTTTCCTTTAATAATATTCACATGCAAATTTCCATCACCGGCATGTCCGTAACACACCGAATTAAATCCATACTTTTTTCCAATTTCTTTTACGCCACGCAATAATTTCGGAAGTTCAGCGCGCTTCACCACAGTATCTTCTTCCTTATAAACTGAATTACTTTTTACTGCTTCTCCTACTTTGCGTCTTATTTTCCAAAGCGCCGCTTTTTGATCAGCTGTATCGGCAAATAATATTTCGTCGCATTCATGTTGTTGCATTACATTACTGATAACCTCACAATCGGCATACAACACATCCATATTATTACCATCCACTTCCACTAACAACAAAGCTTCCCATTCAGGTTTAATGGTAAAATTAACTTCGCCGGCATATTTGATACTCCAGGCAATGGCATCACGTTCCATAAACTCCATCGCGCTTGGTGTAATGCCCGCTTTAAACACGGCCCCTACAGCTTCACAGGCTTTTTCTGCACTATGAAAAGGAACCAGCATTAACAAGTCGTGCTTTGGTAAAGGAATTAATTTGAAAACAATTTTGGTCACCACGCCTAATGTTCCTTCACTTCCCACAAACAAATGCGTTAAATTGTATCCGGTCGAATATTTTAATGTGTCAGCTCCTGTCCAAATGATCTCACCATTCGCCAATACCACTTCCAAATTCAAAACATAATCACGGGTGGTTCCGTACTTCACTGCTTTTGGTCCACCACTGCTATGCGCGATATTTCCACCTAAACTACAACTTCCCCAGCTGGCAGGATCGGGCGGATAAAACAATCCATGTTTCTTAACTTCTTCCTGAAAAATATAATTAATTACGCCCGGCTCAACGGTACCTTGAAGATTTCTTGTATCGATATCAAGTATGCGATTAAACTTTTCCATACTCAATAATACACCACCTTTTATTGGAAGTGCACCGCCACTTAAACCGGTTCCTGCACCGCGTGTTGTAACCGGAATGCGATGGTGATGGCAATATTTCATCAACTCAGAAACTTGCTCCACATTATAAGGTTTAACAACCACTTCGGGATGGTAACATAAATCCTCCGTTTCGTCTTGTCCGTATTTATCGAGTTGCTCTTTATCTACAGTTACAGCATCCGATCCCAGCATTTCTTCCAGTTCGGCCAGGGTTATTGACGTCACGCTGTTATAAGAAAGTTCAGTCATATTTTATACACTTAATCAAAGTTACTAATATTGTACCGCCGTAATTTTGGACTTAAAGCTAAATTTAAACGTGTTTATTAACATACATACGCATTCGGAAATTTTTGATGCTAAGGTTGAATTAGTGAGCCTAGATGTTGAAGCTACTTCAAAACCCAGTTTATACTCGTATGGCATCCACCCTTGGAAAGTAAATTCGCAATCTGACTTTTTATTTGATGAACTGGAAAGAGTGAGCAGAAACAGGCGATGCATGGCCGTGGGTGAATGTGGCTTAGACAAAAGCATTGATGTAGATTTTGATTTGCAGGAAAAGATATTCATTGAACAAGTGAGATTAGCCAATGAAATTGAAAAGCCTTTAATTATACATTGTGTAAAAGCATTTAATGAGTTAATTGCTATATTGAAAAAGGAAAAAAACAATGTTCCTGTCATCATACACGGTTTCAACAATAATTTGAATATTGCTGAGACTTTACTTAAAGAAGATTATTATTTGTCGTTCGGAAAAGCATTATTAACAGAACAATCGAATGCATCGGAAGTGATTAAACATGTTGGCCGTAAAAGACTATTTTTAGAAACCGATGATGCTAAAGTTTCTATTAAATATATTTACAAAAAGGCTTCCGAATTATTAGGTATTGATGAAGCCATACTACAAGATCAATTAAGAAACAATTATCAAAGTGTGTTTAAGGAGGAAATAATGTAACATGGAAACTGCCTGGATGGAACGTACCCAACTTTTAGTGGGTAAAAAAGGAATCGAAAAATTATTGAACGCCGATGTTTTGGTGGTTGGCTTGGGTGGCGTTGGCTCTTATGCTGCTGAAGCGATTGCACGAGCCGGAGTTGGCAACATGACTATTATTGATGGTGACATGGTTGACCCAACTAACCGTAACCGTCAGTTACAAGCACTCTCCACAACACATGGAATGAGCAAGGCCGAATTAATGGAACAACGCATTAAGGCTATTAATCCTGAAATTAATCTAACAGCGATTAAAGAATTTCAAACACCTGAAATGATGAAGGAAATTTTGAAAAAGAAATACACTTACATCATTGATGCCATTGATAGTATTTCTCCAAAACTTCATCTGATTCAACACGCTTATTACAATGGTCGTCGCATTATTTCTTCGATGGGTGCCGGCGGCAAAATGGATCCTACAAAATTGCTGGTCGACGATATTTCTAAAACTGATATTTGTCCGCTTGCGCAATACGTAAGAAAACGTTTGAAATACATGGGGATTTACAAAGGTGTAAAATGCGTTTATTCAAAAGAATTACCGGCAAAATATTCTATTATGCGAACAGACGGCAGTAATTTTAAAAAATCGGCATACGGAACTATTTCTTATTTACCGGCTGTATTCGGGTTTACCTGCGCTTCAGTGGTTATTCGCGATATTGTAGAATGGAAAGAGATTAAGTACTAATCTTTCAAGACCTTATTGAATATTCACTCTGTAAGAAGAGCTGATACTTCCAACCATATAATATTTTCTGCTCGCTACGGCATTCGCATTAATTTTATAAGAGATAAAATTAATGTATGGAAAAGATGTAGATCCTTGCTTTTTTACCGCGTTGATTTGCGATGATGTAAAATTACAAATACCGCTTGTTGCTCCTACTGTTTGCTTTTGAATCGCCGTTGAATCACCGCTTAACATAACCACTACCGAATCTGCGTTTAATGCTCCGCTAAACGTAACGTTATATGGATTGTTTTTTGGAATCATGGTATTACTTGTTAAAGCTGCAATAGTAGGAAAGGTCGTACTTGTATAGGTAAATGCCGGTACATTTGTGTTTCCCGAAACATTCCAAACAAACCCGCTTCCGTATTGAATTCCGGAAATTGGCTGACCATTTATCGGTTTCCCATTATATAAATATGAACCGGAACCCTGTTTAATCAATACAGAATCGTTGCATTTAACCACGCCTGCATCCACATAATTATAGTTTCCGGGAGCTGTGTAAAAAAAAGCAGAAGCTTTCCCTAATTGCGTTATGTAAAAATTAGTGAATTCATGATCAGTTACCGTTGCCATCAAAACACCATCTGCATCAGAAGGAATATTGATAAAAAAAACGGGAGCAGCCGGATTTGTTGTAGGAGGTGTAACAGGCGTTTCATCCTCTTTTGTTTCTTTCTTTTTACAGGCAAATCCTGCTAACAAAACCAGTGCTATTAAGGCTAAATTTTTCATGCAAAGTAAATTTAGTAATTTTTTAATTACACTCTGAAATCCCGTTTTATTATTTATCTTTGCCCCTTCGAAAAATGACCACACAAGAGGAAATAAACCGCCGACGCACCTTTGCCATCATCGCTCACCCCGATGCCGGTAAAACAACTTTAACCGAGAAATTATTATTGTTTGGAGGGGCTATTCAGTCGGCCGGAGCTGTTAAGTCAAATAAGATTAAAAAGTCAACGACTTCCGATTTCATGGAAATCGAGAAACAAAGAGGTATTTCGGTATCCACTTCCGTAATGGCTTTTGATTATAAAAACTATAAAGTAAATATTTTAGATACACCGGGGCACGAAGATTTTGCTGAAGACACTTACCGTACTTTATCGGCAGTAGACAGTGTTATTATGGTTATTGATTGCGTAAAGGGTGTTGAGCCGCAAACGCGAAAACTTCTGGAAGTTTGCCGCATGCGCAATACACCGGTGATTGTTTTCATTAACAAATTAGACCGCGAAGGACAAAATCCATTCGATTTATTGGATGAGATTGAAAAAGAATTAAAGATTAAGGTTTGTCCGCTTACCTGGCCAATCGGTATTGGAAAATCATTTAAAGGTGTTTATGATCTTTATAACAAATCATTGAATTTATTTCAGGGAGAGAGCAAAACAAAAGTTGAAGACACCATTGAAATTAAAGATTTACACACCGGAGAAATTGAGAAACATATCGGACAAGATTTCTCCGAACAATTGCGTGCTGATGTAGAATTGTTAGACGGTGTATATGACAAACTGGATAAAGGAAACTATTTAAAAGGACAGATTAGTCCGGTGTTTTTTGGTAGCGCGGTAAATAACTTTGGTATTAAAGAGTTGTTAGATTGTTTTGTGGAAGTAGCGCCATCGCCCAAAGAAAGAGAAACAGATAAGGGAATTGTAAAACCGGAAGATCCTAAGTTTAGCGGATTCATTTTTAAAATTCACGCGAACCTTGATCCAAAGCACCGCGATCGCATTGCCTTCTTAAGAATTTGTTCAGGTAAGTTCGAAAGGAATAAATATTACACGCTTGTAAGAGGTAAAAAAGAACTTCGCTTCAGTAATCCTACCGCTTTCATGGCGCAGCAAAAATCGATTATCGACGAAGCATTTCCGGGTGATGTGATTGGATTGTATGATGCCGGTAATTTCAAAATCGGAGATACCTTAACCGAAGGCGCTGAATTTAATTTTAAAGGCATTCCTAGTTTCTCTCCAGAATTATTTCGTTACGTTACCAATCTGGACCCGATGAAAACCAAACAACTTCAAAAGGGATTAGAGCAATTAACGGATGAAGGTGTGGCGCAATTATTTACACGCAAAGTAGACGGAAGAAAAATCGTTGGTACGGTTGGTGCATTACAATTTGAAGTTATCCAACATCGATTAAAAGCCGAATACAATGCAACGGCCAGCTTCGATCAAATTAATCTATACAAGGCCCTTTGGATTAGTTGCCCTGATAAGAAAAAACTGGAAGCTTTTATTCAAGACAGAGCTGCCCACATTGGTATAGATAAAGAAGAAAGACCGGTCTTTTTAGCCGAATCGGCCTGGTTATTACAAATGGCGCAAGAAAAATTCCCGGATATACAATTCCACGTCAAAAGTGAATTTTAGGTGATTTAGATTACCACTTATTGAACCAGGGCTGCCGCCTATTAAAACACTACCTTTTCCATTCATAAAAGCTTATCTTTGATAGAGTGAAAATCGGTTCGGATTCATACTTAAAAAAGAATATTAAAAGCCTTAGAGTGTTATTTCTTTTACTAAGCTTTTTATTTGCCTTAAAACCTACGTATTCTCAATGTTTAGGTTTGTCAATGCAGGCATCTAACCAACCTCTGAATTGCTTAACTGGCTTAACAAGCGGAACTGTAACATTGAATAACGGCACTCCACCTTTCACGTATACTTGGTTGCCTTCCGGAGGGAATTCATCCGTAGCTGTTAATTTGTCTCCTAACACTTATACCATATTAGCAAAAGACGCATTAGGCTGCACAGGCTTTACTCAACTCATCATCATAAACAGTACCGGAATAACTGTACAAATGAATCCTATTCCATTCATGTTGAATTGTAATGGAGATTCAAATGCGCAGATAATTGCGAACGTCATAAATGCAACACCACCTCTGTCTTATTCTTGGACACCGGCTGCACCGAATTCAGCAACCATAACGAATCTTAGTGCCGGGGTATACAGCTTAATAGTTACAGATGGAATTGGATGCAAACACACCGCAGCTACTACCATTGCCGAACCACCGCCAACAACGCTTAGCATAAATAGTACCGCATCGGGTTGTACCCTTATAAGCACAAACGCTACAGTAAGCGCAACCGGTGGAACTCCACCTTTTACTTACACATGGATGCCTTCTCCTATTACAAATTCTGTTTACAACAATATTCCAACAGGTAATTATACTGTAACATCAAAAGATGCTAATGGGTGTTTAAATAGTCTTACTACAAGTATTAATCCTCCTGCACCCTTGCAAAATAGTTTTACGCTTGGACACGTTTCATGTCATTCTTTTTCAAATGGTGTAGCTGTTTCCAATGTTACAGGTGGAAGTCCGGCATATTCCTATACCTGGCTCCCCATGAACACAAATGCTTCCAGTACATCAGGACTAACGGCCGGCAACTATACCCTCATTGTAAAAGATGTAAAAAACTGCAGCATTACCCAAACCTTTGCTATTACTCAACCTCCTCCCATCTCTTTAAGTATTTCTCATACCGATGAGTTTTGTATTAATGCCGATGGTAGTGCCACCGTTACTGTAAATGGCGGCACAGCACCCTATTCTTATACTTGGACAACAAGTCCTGTACAATCCTCTTCGGTTGCTACCAATCTATCTACAGGAAATTATACGGTTTTGGTTAAAGATTCTAAAGGTTGTACCGGACAAGGTTTTGTAACAGTTGGAAATACCAGTAACATGACCGCCTCCTTTACAAACATTTCTAATGTAACCTGTAATGGAACCTGTAACGGTTCGGTTACCGCGGCAATTACAGGCGGAACAGGCCCTTATACTTACAGCTGGACCGGCGTAAGTAATGGAACAACGCAAGCTGTGAGCGGATTATGCAGCGGAACCTATAGTGTTAAAGTTACCGACTCCGGTGGATGTTATACAACCGGTACAGTAAACATTACCGAACCTAGCGCGTTGAGTTACTCGGTTAGTGGCATCAATAGTATTTGCTCCGGTAGCAACACAATTTTGAGTGCCAGCGTTACCGGTGGTAGTCCTGGGTATACTTACAACTGGCAACCCGGAAATTTAAACACAGCAAGTGTAACCGTAAACCCGATTGTTACAACCGCCTATACCTTAACCGTAAGTGATTCTAAGGGCTGTACCGGAACTCCCAAAACCTATTCTGTTATTGTAAGCGCTCCATTAACTTTAAATACCGGCGCCACCTCACTTACTGTTTGTCCGAATGTAAATACCTCGATCACAGTGAATGCTAATGGAGGAGATGGCAACTATCAATACTTATGGTTACCTGGAAATATTACCACAAATACATTAAGCGTTAATCTATCGGGAAGTAATGTTTATACCATAACCATTAAAGATGGTTGTGGCTCTACTCCTGTAAGTAGCACAGTAAGTGTAAATGTATTTCCGATTGCTAATCCGAATTTCACGGTAAATAATACAAGTGGCTGCGAACCCTACTGCGTGCAATTTAATAATCTAACGACCGGCACCACTACGGCATTATGGACATTCGGTGATTTTTCTCCTCCTGTGCAAGGACCTGCCGTGACGCATTGTTATCAAAAAGGTGGAGTGTATAGTGTGATGTTAACCGTAACCAATCAGTTTGGCTGTAAAAGTTCTGTTATCAAAAATAATTACATAACCGTTTATGACAGACCATTGGCAGATTTTGTTCAGAAGCCTGAAGAAATTACACTTAACAACAACGATGCGCTTTTTGAAAATGCGTCCTTAAATGCAACAGGATTTATTTGGAGTATAGATAGTGTATTTATTAGTTCACAAAAAGATTTGCAATATACATTTACGCAAGAAGGATGCTATCAAATTCAATTAATAGCAGGCAATGGAAACGCTTGCAGAGATACAACAACGCGATTAGTTTGTGTAACAAGTGGGTTTAATTTCTGGATGCCCAAAGCATTTTCACCTGATGAAGATGGGATAAACGATTTTTTATTACCGCAAGGAACCGGATGGGTAACGGATGGTTATACCTTTGAAATTATCAGTCGTTGGGGCATGAGTGTTTTTAAAACAAATGATGTGAATGCCGCGTGGGATGGGAAAATGGGAGGCGCTCCTGTTACGGATGACATTTACACCTGGCGTGTTTTTGTTAAAGATATTTATGATAAAGAACATGAATTCATGGGGCATATATTAATTATGCGCTAACCCACCTTTGCCCAACTCGGACGATTCTTCGCGTTAAGTATCAAATTCTTTTCTAATACTTTATTCTTCTCCAATTTCAAATCAGCATCTTCATTCAAAACAGTTTGCGCTGCGGCTCTGGCCATTTGGAGTATTTGTCCGTCGTGAACCAAATCCGCAATTTTTAAATCTAACACGCCGCTTTGTTGTGTGCCTTCTATATCGCCGGGACCGCGCAATTTTAAATCCACTTCACTAATTTCAAAACCATCATTTGTTCGTACCATTGTTTCCATACGCGTACGGCTATCGGCTCCTAATTTATAAGAGGTCATTAAAATACAGAAAGATTGTTCGGCACCGCGACCTACTCGGCCGCGTAACTGATGTAATTGAGATAAACCAAAACGTTCAGCACTTTCAATAACCATAACGGAAGCATTCGGTACGTTCACACCTACTTCGATAACTGTTGTAGCTACCATGATTTGTGTTTCGCCCTTTACAAACCGTTGCATCTCAAAATCCTTTTGCTCCGATTTTAATTTTCCATGCACAATACTGACTTGAAATTGCGGCGGTGGAAATTCTTTTACGATATCATCATATCCCTTTTGTAAATTTTGTAAATCGAGTTTTTCACTCTCTTTAATCAACGGATAAACAACGTATACCTGTCGGCCCAAAGCGATTTGTTCCCGCATAAAACCAATCATACGCAAACGTTGCGGCTCCATAAAATGCATAGTTTTTATTGGCTTTCTACCGGGCGGCATTTCATCAATTACCGAGGTATCCAAATCACCGTAAAATGTCATTGCCAAAGTGCGGGGAATTGGCGTTGCTGTCATAATCAGAATATGTGGAGGCACTTTCCCCTTCTCTCTTAATTTAGCGCGTTGTGCTACACCAAAACGATGTTGCTCATCAATTACAACCAATCCTAAATTTTTAAACTGCACAACATCTTCTATCAGCGCATGCGTTCCTATTAAAATTTGCAAATCGCCGCTTTGCAATTGAGCTAACAATTCTCTTCTTTCCTTTTGAGTTGAAGAACCGGTGAGCAGAGCAACTTTAATTCCTAATGGAAATACCAATTCGCTAATAGTAACAAAATGCTGATTAGCTAAAATTTCAGTAGGTGCCATTAAACAAGCCTGATAATTATTATCGAGCGCAAGCAACATACTTAAGAGTGCCACTAAAGTTTTTCCACTGCCAACATCCCCTTGCAACAAACGATTCATCTGATGACCGCTTCCCATATCGGTCCGAATTTCCTTCACCACACGTTTCTGCGCATTTGTGAGTTGAAATGGAAGATGCTTGTTGTAAAAACCATTGAAATAATCACCAACCTTCGAAAAAACTGCACCGGGTACAGTTTTGACTGTTTGATGATGCAATCGCAATAATTTTAACTGCACATAAAACAACTCTTCGAATTTTAATCGGTATTGCGCTTTTTGTAATTGTAAATTATTATCCGGAAAATGAATTTGTTTGACCGCCTCGTTTTTCGACAACAGCTTGTAATCATTCATTACTTCCGCCGAAAGAGATTCTTCAATGGCATCGCCCGGAATTTGCGCCATTAGTTGCTTCATTAGTTTACGAATGCCTTCGCTGTCGAAACCTTTTGTTTTTAATTTTTCTGTCGAAGAATATACCGCTTGAAAAGCCGACTTAAGTGCCATGTTTTCCTGATTGGCCAATTCAATTTCAGGATGTGCGATATTGAAACGACCTCCGAATCGTGTTGGCTTTCCAAAAATAATGTACTCGGTTTGGGTTTTTAATTTATCGGCCATCCATTTGTGACCCTGAAACCAAACTAGTTCGATGATACCTGTATTATCTCTGAAAACGGCCACTAAACGCTGAGCACGCTTTACACCCACCGTGGTTAAACTCTCAATAACTCCTCGTAATTGAACATATGGCAAATCTTCACTTAAATCCTTTACGCTTTGAAATTTGGTTCGATCGACATAACGAAACGGGTAATGCGTAATTAAATCGCGGAATGTAAACACACCCAATTCGGTTTTTAACACATCAGCTCGCTGCGGACCTATTCCTTTCAGGTATTCGATGGGAGTATCTAAAAACGCACTTGCCATTAGTAGCTTAAAATTACTACAAGTGTATTGTTAATACAATTATCCGTTATTTAATTATAAACATTGTTTTAGCAAGTAATTTTGATTTGTGAAGCGCATTTTTTGGATAATTATTTTAACTGTTACAACTGCTTTCATCAATAAAAGCAAAGCTCAGCTCTTTGACAGTCTTCAACAAATTATCAAAAGCAAAGCCTCAATTGATTTGCGTTTAGAATCACGCTATTCATTTATAAATAACGAACTGGCAGCCATTAACGGCATTAGAATTGGTGCTTCATTCAGAAGAAAACTTCGCTTTGGCGGTGGCATTAGCTGGCTGAAAAGCGATTTGTACGACGATATCTATATGCCAAACTCCAATGGTGATTTAATTTCAAATAGAAAATTTCTACGATTAGGTTATGTTTGCTTGTACGCCGACGTAGTATTTTACAAAACAAAAAGATGGCAGGTTAGCGTTCCAATTCAAACCGGTTTAGGCTTATCCTGGTATCAGTTTAATGACAGCTACAATTTAAATAGTCAGCCAAAATATTTCTTATGGATTTACGAGCCCGGAATTTCCACACATTTCAAAATTTTCAAATGGCTTGGCTTAGGTATGGACGTCAATTACAGATTTACTCTTAAGAATAATAAAAACATCAGTGAGCAATTTAGCAGTCCGACCTATGCCTTAAAGTTTTTATTTTGGGCGGATCAATTGTTTTACGATTTGTTTCCGAATTCAAAAATCACAGAAAAACGCGGACCCGCACACTGGTAGAAAATAATGTATGACCGATACTACTTTAACCTCTCTTTAAATAGGATTTAATTTCGCGAATAACTTCATACGCTTCTTTATCGCTTAATTGCATTCCGAAAGTAATTGTTTTTGCCATGTATTGAAATTGAATGCGCTCTCCGCCCTTAATCCAAAAGCTTTGATTAATAGTATCGGCAAAACTGGCGTGACTTAATTCAATCAATTTCACTTCATTTACTAAATCAAGTTCATACTCCTTGATTTTTCCTTTTCCGTTAATCTCCTTTTGTAAAAATAACTTTCCGCTCTTTAACCATACCTTTTCGCGACCAAACTTCTTCCAAATCCAGGCTCTGGCAATTTTATATTCGAAATAAAACCAGAAAGACAAATAAATGATGATAAACAACTTTGCGTCTTGATTATTCAATTTAAAGTAATTCATGAATACAATCACACCACAGCCTGTCCATGCCAATAACCACAACAACATTAAATTCAATTTTTTCTTGTCGGTAGTAGGCAACATCACAACGCTTAACACATTGTCTTTTTCCTGAACACTTACCCTTTCACTAATTAATTTCATTGGGTTTTATATAATAAAAATTATTTGTTTCTTTAGGTTGACAAATTTACGGCAATTAATGAATAACCCACAAAGAACCCTTAATTTATTTGATACCATTATGCTGGTATCAGGATCCATGATTGGCTCCGGTATTTTCATTGTGAGTTCCGACATGAGCAGGAGTTTAGGTTCGCCTATGTGGCTATTACTTTGCTGGGTGCTTTCGGGCGTAATTACATTATTCGCCGCCTTAAGTTATGGGGAATTGGCAGGCATGATGCCGGAAGCAGGCGGACAATTTGTGTACTTAAAACGAGCATTTGGCAGAATGACAGCCTTTGTATACGGCTGGACCGTTTTCCTGGTCATACAAACCGGAGTGATTGCAGCAGTTGCCGTTGCCTTCGCTAAATTCACCGGTGTATTTATTGATTTCTTTGACGAGAAAAACGTGTTAATGGAATTGGGTAATTTTAAAATTACCAGCGCCCAATTATTAGCCATTGTTTCAATTGCCTTTCTAACCTGGCTAAATACAAGAGGTATACAAAACGGGAAGATGATTCAACGATTTTTTACTTCAGCTAAACTCATTGCCTTATTCGGCTTAATTGTATTGGGAATTATTTTTGGTGTGAAAAGCGGAATGCTTTCAACAAATTTTGAAAATGCAGGTTATGCTTTCTCAACGACTGTAACAGATTCGGGAATAACCACCTCTCCACTTCAGGGATTCGGATTAATTGCCGCCTTGGGTGTGGCCATGATTGGTTCATTATTTAGCAGTGACGCATGGAACAATGTAACATTTATAGCCGGAGAAATTAAAGAACCGCAACGTAACATTCCTATGGGGTTATTTATTGGCACCACATTAGTTACTATTATTTATGTTCTTGCCAATGTAGCTTATTTAATGTTGCTACCTGTGAATGGAAATCCTGAAGCTGAAGATGTAATAGGCAAAGGAATCATGTTTGCACAAAACGACCGCGTTGGAACTGCTGCTTTATTTACTGTTTTCGGAAGCACCTCGCAATATATTATGGCGGCACTTATTATGGTTTCAACTTTTGGTTGTAATAATGGTTTGATTTTAGCCGGCTCGCGTTTATTTCAGTCGATGGCTGCAAACGGATTGTTTTTTGAAAAAGCAAAAGAATTAAACTCTAACGGTGTTCCTGCCAAGGCATTAATTTACCAGGCAATTTGGGCAAGCGTATTATGTTTAAGCGGGTCTTATGGCGATTTATTGGATTACTGTACTTTTGCATCATTGATATTTTACATTGTAACGATTGCCGGTATTTTTGTTTTACGTAAAAAAGAACCCGATGCGCCTCGTCCTTATAAAGCTTTTGGCTATCCTTTTATTCCGTTATTGTATATTTTACTGGCTGGATTCATCTGCATTGATTTATTGATGTTTAAAACCTTTAACACCGGGATGGGTGTACTCATTATTTTATTAGGCATTCCGGTTTTTTATATTTTTGACAGAAAGAATAAAGCGGCATGAATTTAATTCATCGTTTTTTGAGTACTTGGTTTGGTTTCAACAAACAACAGCGCAATGGGGTGATGGTATTGTGCGCCATTATTCTTTTATTATTCATTGTTCGACTTTCCCTTAATTATTTTATTGCACCTCAATCGGCATTAGTGGCAGATTTTAGCAAAACAGATTTGTCAAAATTAAAAAGTGTTAGTCCGGCTCACGATAGCGTTTTAAAGGAAAATAAAGCAACAGTTCTATTCGTATTCAATCCGAATAGCGTAAATAAAGAACAGTTATTGCAACTAGGATTTAGTAACAAAACAGCCAATACTTTTTTAAAATACAGAAGCAAAGGCGCCGTTTTTAAATCCAAAGAAGATGTAAAAAAAGTTTATGGTATCAGTCCTGAATTATACGCTTCCATTGAACCTTACATTTTTATTGAAGTCGAAAATAAGAATGAAAACAAATTAGCGTCAGCTGAAAAACCGATTGCGAAAAAGGAAATTAAAGTCATAGAATTAAACAGTGCCGACAGCATAAGTTTACTTCCTTTACCCGGAATTGGCGGAGGCTATGCGAAACGGATTTTAAAATACAGAAGTTTACTGGGAGGATTTTACAGTACAGAACAATTGAAAGAAGTGTATGGCTTTACCGATACTTTGTATTTATCTATAAAGAACCATGTTAAAGTTGATGCAGCATTAGTTTCCAAACTAAATTTGAATACCGAAAATTTTAAAGAGCTGAATGCCCATCCATACATTAGTTACGAAGAAACCAAAGCCATATTTAACTGGCGTAGAAAAAACGGAGCCATTAAAAGTAAAGAGCAAGTGATCGAAATTGTTGGCGAAGAAACATTCAAAAAGATTGAAGCTTATTTGGGATTTTAATCCTACTTCACCAACACCAGCTGGGCATCCTCTACACCTTCCACCAAGTGCTTAACGTTGGCTTCAATATTTACGAAATCACCGGATGACAAATTATATTCTTCTCCCTTTTCGCTTTTAAAAATAGCTTTTCCATTTATGCAAATTAATAAGGCCGGTATAGTTGTAATATGTTCCTTTAACAGACCACCTGCTTTTAATTGTATAGAAACTACACTCCCTTCGCCTCCCGAGAATATTTTTTTAGTGCTTAGCGACTTTTCTTCTGTGTGAATTGAGTTTAAATTCATCTGTTGTTTGTTTATATTTTACAAAATTGTATACAAAGCCATAATAAAATAACTTATTGGCTCACTCTGGATTTAAGTTCTTCTAATAGTGCCGCATCTACTGCTTCTCCTAATTGATATGCTAAAATTAAATCATTGTAGGCTTTAGTGAATTCAGATAGTTTATAATAGCTTAAGCCTCTTAAAACAATTGCTTTTGAATTTTTCGGATTCATTCTTAGAACTATATCCAGATCCACAACAGCATTTGGAAATTGATTGATGGTATGCCAATTGAGAGCGCGGTAATAATAAGCATCCGCTATATTTGGATTAAGCTTTAATACGGCTGTATAATCATTGATTGCATCCATATAGCCGCCTGAATAAGTATAAGCCAAGGCTCTATTCATTAAAACTGAAACAACATCTCTCGGATTGTTATTCAACACATACGTAAAATCAGGCAAGGCTTCCTTATAGCGATTAAACTTCATTAATATCAATCCACGATTGTAATGGGATGACACATGCCACGGACTTAGCTGTAAAGCTGTATTAAAATCCGCAAGGGCACTTTCTAAATTTCCCTTTTGAAAAGACAATACGCCCCTGTTGCAATAAGGCAGCGCAGCCTGAGGATTCTTTTTAATTGTATCATCCCACAGGGATTGACTATCCTTCCATACCTTAGTGCGACTATAGCTAACATACCCTGAAAAAACCATAAACAAAATGGAAGTCATGTAAACTATTTTCTTTAAAAGCTCATTGCAATAAGTTAATACCTGATTCAAAATCACACCCAATAATATGAAAAGTCCTAAATACGGCAGATAAGTATAACGGTCTGCCAAATTAACATTCCCTGCAGGCACTAATTGCAATACAGGGAATATAGTTATTACAAAAAAACCAATGCAGAACCACAGAAAATGCTTATTCCATTTAGATAAAAATAGCAAAAGCATTAGAGCTATTGGAACCAATACTGCTAAATAATAAATTAACGGCAACTTAGCATCATTTATTAAGGGGTAATTGTAAAACGCGGATAAACCTCCAAACCAAACCAATTTTACAAGGTACATCATCAGAGCATAGCTGGCGAAGCAAATTCTGAAGTAAAACGGAATTGAACCCATCTCACCAAGGGCATTAGAACTTTTTTGTGAAAGAACAGACAAATAAGCGAATAGTACTGACAACAAAATCATTGGAGTCTTTGCTAAAATAGCGCTCATTACTATTTTCCTTTCCTTATAGAAATCATATAAAATCAAAACAAATGGCATTGTAATCGCCATTGACTTACTTAACAAAGCAAGGAAAAACAAAACGAAAACCTTTGATTTTGATTTCAAATTAGGTTGGTTATAATTTTTAACATAAACATATAAACCGGAAACATAAAATAATGTACACAACAAATCTTTTAAATCGGATATCCAAGCTACGGATTCAACATGCATAGGGTGAATTGCAAACAGTAAAGAGACAAAAAAAGCGATAAATGCGTTTTCCAGCAGCAATCTCACAAAAAAATAAATCAATAAAGAGTTTAATAAATGAATTAACAAGCTTAATACATGATAAGCGATTGGATTTAGCCCAAACATCTTATACACTACTCCATAGACTAATGTTGTTATTGGATGATAATGTCCATTAGAGAAACCTGTAAAAGCCTTTTTAGCGAATGTACCAAACCCGCTATGATCGATAGATTTTAATTCAACGTTGTCCAAAAGATAAATACCATCATCCCAATTGCTAACAAAACCATTACTTAAAGAACCAAAGTAAACTACAAGAGTAAACAATAGAATAACCGTTGGCAGAATGAAATGAATATTTTTCATCCTTTCTATTCTTTGAATAATCGTGTAATTCTCAACCAAGGTGTAAACAATTAATTAATATTAATAAAAAAGGGAAGCAATTGCTTCCCTTTTATTGATATTCTGAATTATTAAGATACTTTGATTTCACTTAATACATTGTTCATTGCACGAACTGCATCTGCGCTCTTAGCGAATGCTGCCTTCTCTTCATCATTTAAGTTGAAGTCAACGATTTTTTCCCAACCATTTTTACCAATAACAACTGGAACACCTAAGCAAATATCTTTTTGTCCGTATTCTCCATCTAAGGCAACGCAGCAAGTGTATAATTTTTTGTGATCGTTTACGATGCTGTCAACTAATGCAGCCACAGAAGCTCCCGGTGCATACCATGCAGAAGTACCTAACATGCCGGTTAAAGTTGCACCACCTACCATTGTATCAGCAGCTACTTTCTTTAATTTTTCAGCATCCATGTATTTTGAAACCGAAGTTCCATTATATGTAGCTAAACGAGTTAAAGGAATCATGGTTGTATCTCCGTGTCCGCCTACAACATAACCTTGCACATCACTAGCAGGCACATTTAATGCTGTAGATAAATAATATTTAAAGCGAGAGCTATCTAAAATTCCACCCATACCGATAACACGTTGCTTAGGCAATTTGCTTGACTTAAGTGCTAAGTAAGTCATCGTATCCATTGGATTACTTACAACGATGATAATTGCATTCGGTGAATTTTTTAATACGTTTTCAGTTACTGTTTTTACAATACCAGCGTTGATGCCGATTAATTCTTCACGCGTCATGCCCGGCTTACGAGGAATACCACTTGTGATAACAACAACATCACTGTTTGCAGTTTTAGTATAATCGTTTGTACTTCCGCTGATACGTGTATTGAATCCATTTAATGTTGCGGTTTGCATTAAGTCTAAAGCTTTACCTTCAGCGAAATTTTCTTTGATATCTAAAATTACTACTTCGCTTGCAATACGATTTAATGCAATATACTCTGCACATGATGCGCCTACGTTTCCTGCGCCAATAACTGATACTTTCATTTTATATAAGAATTAATGATTAATAATTTTGTTTAAATATAAATGATTTGAAGGAATTAACGGTGAATTTTTACTCAAAATTATTTCACCTCTTCATAATCTACGTACTCTCCGGCATCGGGCTTTAATTCACCTTTTTTTGGCGAATGATTTTGCTGCTGATTAGTTGTATTATAATTGTACGAGGTACGGTTATTATTTGCAGTACTTCCCTGAGTGCTTTTTGCTGAGTAACTTCTGAAAGCATCTATTAACTTCCAAACAACCCAAATTGCAATGATGGTCCAAATTAAATCGCGCATGGCTTAAATCTACTCCTCAAATATCCGAATTATTGAGCTTCTTTGATAGTTAAATTTACTTAAGACCCGAAGCTGAGAAAAATCATAAATCGGGTATCGGAATTTTAATATATTTATCTAATTATTAAGTAATTATATGCTAAACGAAGAAAAATACGAGGAATTGCATCACAAAGCTATTATTTGGGTACAACAACACAAAACGTTCTCCGACATTCATGATGACTTAATTAAAGAAGGGTGTGATGATCTGGAAGCGGCGGAAATTGTAAAGGAAGTAAAGCTGATACACTATGCGCAAAAACGCCAAAAAGGAGGAATGATCATCTTAGTTGGATCGATATTATTATTGATTGGTTTTCTGCTAACCGTTTCCAATTTTTACGCCAACACTTCCTTTGCCTACGTCATGTACGGCTTTACAAGCGTTGGATTACTCGTTATATTTTACGGATTATATGAAGTGTTTGGTTAAGCCCTGCATTTATCCCGACCTGAAGGTCGGGGTTATTTGCTCAGGTATAGATTTCTCTCGCTGTAAATGTTCTGAAAATATTCATCGTATAAATCATCGATGAAATAAATCGCCTCACCTGTACTCTTCATTTCAGGACCTAACTCCTTCTGAATATCAGGGAATTTTTCATAGCTGAATACAGGAATCTTTATCGCATATCCTTTTTTACGTGGATTGAATTTGAAGTCTTTCACCATTTTATCACGTAACATCACCTTTGTTGCGTAATTCACATAAGGCTCATCGTAAGCTTTAGCAATAAACGGTACTGTACGACTTGCACGCGGATTCGCTTCAATGATGTAAACGATTTCATCCTTCACTGCAAACTGAATGTTAATTAAACCAACTGTATTTAAAGCTAAAGCGATGGTTTTTGTGTGTTGTTCAATTTGCTTAATGACGTTTTCGCTCAAATCAAACGGAGGCAATACAGCATAAGAATCTCCGGAGTGAATACCTGCCGGCTCAATATGCTCCATGATGCCGATGATGTAAACATCTTTTCCGTCGCAAATAGCATCCGCTTCCGCTTCGATAGCTCCATCGAGGAAGTGATCCAGTAAAACTTTATTATCCGGCAAATCGTTCAATAATTTTACAACATGTTGTTCCAGCTCTTCTTCATTAATCACAATCTTCATGCTTTGTCCGCCTAACACGTAGCTCGGACGAACCAACAATGGGAAACCTAATTCCTTAGAGAGATTAATTGCTTCCTCCGCATCAGTGATTACACCAAATTTAGGATATGGAATATTGTTTTCTTTTAATAAAGTAGAGAAGCTTCCTCTGTCTTCCGCCAAATCCAAAGATTTGAAATCGGTACCGATGATTTTAATTCCGTATTTATCTAATTTCTCTGCGAGCTTTAATGCGGTTTGTCCGCCTAATTGCACAATTACGCCTTCCGGTTTTTCGTGCTGAATGATGTCGTAAATATGTTCCCAGAATACCGGTTCAAAATATAATTTATCTGCAGTACTGAAATCGGTACTAACGGTTTCCGGATTACAGTTAATCATAATCGTTTCATAACCGCATTCTTTAGCTGCCAATACGCCATGCACACAACTGTAATCAAATTCGATACCTTGTCCGATACGGTTAGGACCGCTTCCTAAAATCACTACTTTCTTTCTTTCACTGCGAACACTTTCATTTTCATCTTCAAAAGTTGAATAGTAGTAAGGTGTTTTTGCTTCAAACTCGGCAGCACAGGTATCTACTAATTTATATACACGCTTAATACCGAATTCATTTCTCTTTTTATAAACTTCACTTTCGAGGCAACGCAACAAATGCGCTATCTGACGATCGGCATATCCTTTTTGTTTTGCTTCGTACAATAAATCTTTTGGAAGACTAGAAAGATTGTGTTTCTCAATCTCTTTCTCCATGGCAATCATTTGTTCGATTTGCTCAAGGAACCACATATCAATTTGCGTCAGCTTCTGAATAGTTTTGATGGAGATGCCTAATTTCATGGCATCATAAATCATAAACAATCGATTCCAGCTTGGGCGTTCTAACCCTTTTAATAATTCTGCCTGATTCGTGTTTTCTTTTCCATCAGCACCCAAACCATTACGTTTAATCTCTAAACTCTGACAGGCTTTTTGCAATGCTTCCTGGAAACTTCTTCCAATAGCCATTACCTCACCTACCGATTTCATCTGGAAACCTAACTCACGGTTGGTGCCTTTAAATTTATCAAAGTTCCAACGAGGGATTTTTACGATTACGTAATCCAAAGTTGGCTCGAAATATGCCGAAGTAGATTTTGTAATTTGATTAATCAATTCATCCAAATGATAACCAATGGCTAATTTAGAAGCAATGCGCGCAATTGGATAACCGGTGGCTTTACTTGCTAAAGCAGATGAACGAGATACACGTGGATTAATTTCAATCGCGATGATTTCTTCTTTTTCATCATTACTTACCGCAAACTGCACATTACATCCTCCGGCGAAATTTCCGATACTGCGCATCATTTTGATAGCCATCGTACGCATCTTTTGATATGTACTATCACTTAAAGTCATAGCCGGCGCAACAGTGATACTGTCGCCTGTATGCACGCCCATCGGATCAAAGTTTTCAATGGAACAGATAATAGCAACGTTATCGTTTTTATCGCGCAATAATTCTAACTCATATTCCTTCCAACCCAAAACCGCTTTATCAATCAATACTTCATGAATAGGTGAAGTTTGTAAACCACGGTTTAATAGTGTATCAAAATTTTCCTTTTCGTATACAACTGAACCTCCGCTTCCTCCTAAAGTAAATGAAGGACGAATTACCAAAGGGAAACCAAACTCCTGTGCAATAGATTTACCCTCTAAGAAACTTTTTGCAATTTTACTTGGTGCCATGCCTACTCCGATTTCTTCCATGCGTGCACGGAATAAATCACGGTCTTCAGTGACTTTAATAGCATCAATATCCACACCAATCATCTTTACACCATACTTCTTCCAAATACCCATATCATCGCATTTCAACGCGAGATTCAATGCGGTTTGTCCGCCCATAGTTGGAAGTACAGCGTCAATTTTGCGTTCTTCTAAAATCTTAACGATAGATTTTACTTCTAACGGCCACAAGTATACATGATCAGCAGTTACTTTGTCTGTCATGATAGTCGCCGGATTACTATTGATAAGCGACACTTCAATTCCTTCTTCACGTAAACTTCTGGCGGCTTGAGAACCGGAATAATCAAATTCACAAGCTTGTCCGATAATAATCGGACCGGAACCTATAATTAAAACTGACTTTATTGAGCTATCTTTTGGCATATCTACGAGTTGATAGTTTAGAGTTCATAGTTCGTAGTCGGGTTCTAGAAGAAATTTCTACGATCTACTAACTACAAACTCCGAACAAATTAAATCGCGTAAAGATAGGCTCTCAGCCCCTGTTAGGAAAAACAAGATATTAACGAATTATTAATAAAATAATTCTCAGGCGCTTAGTCAGATTCTAAATGGATTAATGCTTTGTCTTTAGTTTCTCCTCGGCCTTTACCATATTTTCTATTCCTTTCAAGAGCGCATCCGGATTATATGAAATGCTGTTGATGCCCTGCTCCACTAAAAATTGTGCAAACTCCGGATAATCGCTTGGCGCTTGTCCGCATAATCCAATTTTTGCGCCATTTTCCTTAGCAGATTTAATAACAGTGGCAATCATAGTTTTTACCGCTTTATTATTCTCGTCAAACAAATCACTCACAATGGCAGAATCTCTGTCTAAACCTAGAGTTAACTGGGTTAAATCGTTGGAGCCGATAGAAAATCCATCAAACACTTCCGAGAATTCCTTTGCCAGAATAACATTACTTGGAATTTCAGCCATCACATAAACTTCTAATCCATTATCGCCGCGTTTTAAACCATAAGTATTCATCAATTCCACAACTTTCTTTCCTTCTTCAACCGTTCTGCAAAACGGAATCATCAATTTCACATTGGTTAAGCCCATTTCATTTCGCACCCGTTTCATGGCTTCGCACTCTAATTTAAAACCTTCGCGGTAACGCTCGTTATAATAACGCGAAGCCCCTCTGAAACCAATCATAGGATTTTCCTCTTCCGGCTCAAACTCTTTTCCACCAATCAAATTCGCATATTCGTTGGTTTTGAAATCGCTCATTCGCACAATCACATCCTTGGGATAAAACGCTGCTGCAATTGTACCAACAGCTTGCGATAATTTATCAATAAAATACTCCTTCTTGTCAGAGTATTGATAGGTAATTTCATCTATATGTTTTTTGGCTTCATTATCTTTTAAATTCGGATAGTTCACCAAAGCCATCGGGTGAATTTTAATGGCACCATTAATGATAAACTCCAAGCGCATAAGTCCAATTCCCTTGTTCGGATAAAACGAATATCCATAGGCTTTCTCAGGATCACCTAATATCATCATTGGCTGCGTTTCTGGCATGGTCATGTTTTTAAAATCCAGATTTTGCTCAGTCCAGTTTAATTTTCCATTGTATACAAAACCTGTTTTTCCCTGTGCGCAACTAACGGTCACAATCATACCATCCTTTATTTTTTCGGTAGCATCACCTGTTCCAACTACAGCCACCGCACCTACTTCGCGCGCCACAATGGCTGCATGAGAAGTTCTTCCTCCTTTATTGGTGATAATTGCCGCTGCTTTTTTAAGAATAGGATCCCAGTCCGGATTTGTAATATCCGTCACAAGCACTTCACCCTCCTGCAATTTATCTGCATCAGCACTCGACATAATAATACGCGCTTTGCCGGAAGCAATTCCGGAGCCAATGGCATTACCCTTAGTTAAAATTGTTCCTTTTTCTTTTACAATGTATTCAGTCTTTAAATACGGGTCCTTTTTAGAATGTACTGTTTCGGGGCGTGCTTGCACTATGAAAAGTTTTCCTGTCATTCCATCTTTAGCCCATTCAATATCCATAGGCATTTTATAATGTTGCTCAATGGTGTAACTCCAGCTCGCCAATTGAGTAATTTCTTCATCATTTAACACCCATTGCTTTCTTTTTTCTTCAGGCGTATCTGTATTCACAATACTTGATTTATCAGTGGTAGAATACACCATTGTTTTCGCCTTCGTTCCCAGTTTTTTGGAGATAATAGCATTCTTGTTTTGCTGTAACGTTGTTTTGAAAACATGAAATTCATCGGGAGTTACTGCGCCTTGTACAATGTTTTCTCCTAAGCCCCATACACCGGATATGACAATAACATCTTTAAATCCCGATTCGGGTTCTAGCGTAAATATTACACCGGCCGAAGATAAATCGGAACGTACCATCAATTGCACACCTGCCGATAAATACACTTTCATTTGTTCGAATCCGTTATCCTCACGGTATTTGATGGCACGGTTGTTAAACAAAGAAACAAAACAGCGATGAACTGCGTTTACTACATCTTCAGCTCCGCTAATATTTAAAAACGAATCGTGTTGACCGGCAAAACTAGCCGTTGGCAAATCTTCAGCGGTGGCACTGCTCCTGACAGCTACATCCACCTCACGACCTTCGTTTCCGCAAAGCTCTTTATAGGCAGAGATAATTTCCGATTTAAAATCTGAAGGAATTTCCGCGTTCCTAACAAGCATTCGTGCCTGTTCTCCTATTTGCGACAGATTAGAAAAATCTTTGGTATCTAACCTTAAAAACAAATCGTATAAAGGTTGATTAAGCTTATTGTATTGTAAAAAGTATTGAAATGCAGAAGCTGTTGTTGCAAAACCATTGGGAACGTGAATTCCCTTCGACTTTAAATTATTAGCCATTTCGCCAAGAGAGGCATTCTTACCTCCAACAAGAGCCACATCGTTTTTACCCAATGCGTCAAATGAAATTATAAAGTTTGTTTTCATAGTAAAAAAGTAAGACATAGTTATCACATTATCAAACACAGAAGACTGATGAATACAATTAAAAAGAATGAGTTTAATCAGTGTTTTTGTTAACGATTAGTGAATTACTTTTTTGCGTACGCTGGAAAATCTTTGTTTCTTTGTCACCGTTAATGAAACACATCATTACCATAAAACGAAAATGTAAGGCCGGCATGGCCATTCAATAGTTCTGAGAGCTACGCGCTTTCGTGTTTTCGTAAATTCAATTTAGTATTCACATTAATTTATAAATTTGACATCCCTTAAGGGGAAATACAATTATGAAAATTTTAAAATTTGGCGGTACCAGCGTAGGCAGCGCAGAACGCATTCAGGCACTTGTAAAATTAGTCGTTAACAATGAACCTAAAATTGTGGTGTTATCGGCTATGAGCGGCACAACAAATTCTTTAGTTGAAATTAGTGAGGCTTTATATAAAAAGGATACGGCTAAAGCCAACGAGTTAATTAATAAACTCGAGGAAAAGTACCGTAAAGAAATTACCTTATTGTATAAATCGGAGGAGTTTTTAAGAAAAGCAGGTGACTTAATTACCAATCATTTTAATTATTTGCGTGCTTTCACTTTAGATATGTTCACCGCTAATGAGGAAAAAGCCGTTTTAGCACAAGGTGAATTGTTAAGCACTGCCATGTTTCATTTTTATTTATCGGAAATAAACGTGAAATCTGTTTTATTACCGGCTCTCAACTTCATGCGCATCGATGAAAACGAAGAACCGGATATAAAATATATTGAAACCAATTTACAGACTGAATTAAAAAAATATCCAGGAGAAATTTTATTTATCACGCAAGGTTACATCTGCAGAAACGCCTTTGGTGAAATTGATAATTTAAAACGTGGCGGAAGTGATTACACGGCTTCGATTATTGGTGCTGCATTATACAGTGAAGAAGTTCAAATTTGGACTGATATTGATGGGATGCACAATAATGATCCGCGCTTCGTTAACAAAACACATCCAATCAACGAATTGAGTTTTGATGAAGCGGCTGAGTTGGCTTACTTCGGGGCAAAAATTTTACATCCTACCTGTATTTTACCGGCGCAGAAAAGAAACATTCCGGTACGCTTAAAAAACACGATGCAACCGGAGGCAGAAGGAACTTTAATTGCCAATATTCAAACCAAAGAAGGCATAAAGGCAGTTGCCGCAAAAGATGGCATTGTAGCTATTAATATTAAAAGCGACCGAATGCTTTTAGCGCATGGTTTCTTACGTGCCGTGTTTGAAATTTTTGAGCGTTACAAAACACCAATTGATATGATTACGACTTCGGAGGTGGCTGTTTCACTCACAATTGATAACACTAAATACTTAAAAGAAATCCGTAAAGAGTTGGAAGAAATTGCCAATGTTGAAATAGACGAAAATCAAACGATTATTTGCGTTGTTGGTAGTGTACCAAAAGATGCGGCCGGTTATGGATACAAAGTTTTAGCTGCACTGAAAGATATTCCTGTGCGTATGGTTTCTTATGGTGGAAGTGCTAATAATATTTCGGTTTTGATTGATTCAAAATTAAAGAAAGAAGCATTGCAGGCATTAAATAAAGGATTGTTTAATTATAACTAAGTAAACATGTTTACCAAAGAGACAATCCAAAAATTCGAAAGACTTTCAACGCCGTTTTATTATTATGATTTAGCGGTATTGAAAAAAACATTGAGTGAAGTTCAATCGCTCAGTAAGGCAAACAACTTTCATGTTCATTACGCTTTAAAAGCTAATTCAAATCCTGAAATATTAAAACTCATTCAGTCGTATGGTTTGGGTGCTGATTGTGTAAGTGGTGGTGAAGTAAAGCGTGCTGTTGAAACAGGATACAAGTCCGCTAAAATTGTTTTTGCCGGCGTAGGAAAAAGCGATGCGGAAATTAATTATGCCTTGGATCAAAATATTTTATGTTTCAATGTGGAAAGTACAATGGAACTGGAAGTTATCAATGAACTGGCACAAAAGAAAAATAAGATAGCTCCAGTAGCCTTGCGTATTAATCCGAATGTGGATGCTTATACTCATAAGTACATTACAACCGGTTTGGAAGAAAATAAGTTTGGTATAAATCCGTATGAGTTCGATACCGTTATTGATTTGATTAAAAAACTTCCAAACATCCAACTTATCGGATTGCATTTTCATATCGGATCGCAGATTACAGATTTGAGTCCGTTTAAAAAATTATGTCAGCGTGTGAATGAAATCAACACCTGGTTTTTACACAAAGGTTTTGATTTGCAAATTTTAAATGTAGGTGGCGGTTTAGGCATCAATTATAAAGAGCCCGACAAAGAAAGCATTGTAGATTTTAAATCCTTCTTTACCGTTTTTAAAGAATTTTTAGAAGTTCGTCCCGGACAGGAAGTGCACTTCGAATTGGGCCGTGCCATTGTAGCGCAATGCGGAAGTTTGATAAGCCGTGTATTATATATTAAGAAAGCCATCAATACCAATTTTGCCATTTTGGATGCGGGTATGACCGAATTAATAAGACCGGCCTTGTACCAAGCCTACCATAAAATCGAAAATTTGAGCGGTAGCCTGAGAAGTTCGTCGTCAGGACAATTATTTAAATATGATGTGGTAGGACCCATTTGTGAAAGCAGTGATTGCTTTGGAAAATCAATGGAACTTACTGAAACACAAAGAGGTGACTTAATCGCCATAAGAAGTACCGGGGCTTATGGGGAGGTGATGGCATCGGGGTATAATTTGCGGGAAGAGGCTCCAAAAGTGTTTTCAGAATAATTATTCCCATTTATTAAGATATTTGGGTTTATAATTTTGCAGGTTCTGGTTAATGTTGTATATTTGCGTCCCTTTTTAAGGGGAAATTTAAGATTTTAAGTCATGTCACGTATTTGTCAGATAACAGGAAAAAAGGCGATGGGCGGTAACAAAGTATCGCACTCTAATGCAAAATCTCGCCGTCAGTTTAAAGTAAACTTAAAGCGTAAGCGCTTTTTTGTACCTGAAACAGGTGAGTGGGTTACACTTCGTGTATCTACTTCAGCATTAAAAAACATTAACAAGTTAGGTATTTACGCCTGCTTAAAAGATGCCAAAGAAAACGGCATTTTAGCATAATATAAAAAATAGAAAAAATGGCACGTAGTAAAAATAGAATACAGGTTATTTTAGAGTGTACCGAGCATAAAGAAAGCGGTAAACCGGGAACTTCTCGTTATATCACTACTAAAAACAAAAAGAATACGCCTGATCGTATAGAGTTGAAAAAATACAACCCTATCTTAAAGCGTATGACTGTTCACAAAGAAATTAAGTAATAACCTTAAAAATAAAGAACAATGGCAAAGAAGGTAGTTGCAACATTAAAAACCGGAAAAGGTAAAGATTTTACCAAGGTTATTAAAATGGTTAAATCCGGCAAAAGCGGAGCTTACACATTTAAAGAAGAAATCGTTCATAACGATCACATTGCAGATTTTTTAAAATCTAAATAATTTATTAATCGATTGCATTAAAATTTCTTTCCCCCAACAAGGAAAGAAATTTTTATTTTAGGACGTTTCTATAATGGGATTTTTCTCGAAATTATTCAGCAAAGAAGAAAAGCAGAGCCTCGATGAAGGCTTGTCGAAAACCAAAGAGAGTTTTTTTGGCAAAATAGCAAAAGCTATTGCCGGAAAAAGCACGGTGGATGCTGATGTTCTGGATAATCTGGAAGAAGTATTAATTAGCGGCGATGTTGGCGTTAACACCACCATTAAAATCATTAAACGTATTGAAGAACGCGTAGCGCGTGATAAATACGTTTCAACCAACGAGCTCAATACCATTCTTCGTGATGAAATTGCAGCGCTTCTCAAAGAAAACAATTCTGCCAACAATGCTTTCGATTTTACCGCACCGCTTACAAAAAAACCATATGTCATAATGGTGGTGGGCGTTAATGGTGTAGGAAAAACAACTACTATTGGCAAACTTTCTCATCAATTTAAACAAGCCGGAAAGAGTGTTGTACTTGGTGCAGCGGATACTTTCAGAGCTGCGGCTGTTGACCAGTTAATTATCTGGAGTGAACGTGTTGGTGTTCCTATTGTATCGCAAGGAATGGGTGCCGACCCGGCGAGTGTTGCCTTTGATACATTAAGTAGCGCGGTTTCAAAAAATGCCGATGTAGTTATTATTGATACAGCAGGGCGTTTACATAACAAGGTTAATTTGATGAACGAATTAACCAAAATTAAAAATGTTATGAAAAAAGTGGTTCCTGACGCGCCACACGAAGTTTTATTGGTTTTAGATGGTAGTACAGGGCAAAACGCCATCGAGCAATGTCGTCAGTTTACTGCTGCCACCGATGTAAATGCTTTAGCCGTTACAAAACTCGACGGTACCGCTAAGGGCGGAGTTGTAATAGGCATTAGCGATGAATTTAAAATTCCGGTTAAATACATAGGAGTTGGTGAAAAAATGACCGACCTCCAGCTATTTAATGCACCCGAGTTTGTGGATAGCCTTTTTAACAGGGCTTGATAATATCACTTTTATTTTTATAATTTGGAGTAAAATTAACCTGATGAAAAAACTTATTGGATTTTTACTCCTTTGCCTTTTTGCAATTAATGTGAATGCACAAGAAATTCTTTATGACGATTTGATTTTCGAATCTGATTCTATTACCAAAGCTTATAAAGCGAAAAATAAAAACTACGCGTTCATTCGATCTAAACGTGGCACCGAAGGTGTTGGTAAAACCTCAACCGGCGACTCAATTATTAATCTGCCAATTAATGATATTGTGTTAGTTTTTACAGAAAACGAAGCTAGTGACCTTGCCAAACGTGAAACTGCTAACCGAGAGCGCTGGGAAAATCTAATTAAAACCTACCCGCAATTTTTTCAGGATAATACCAACTTGTATAATATTTGTCAGTGCAGTACCACAGGTGATGCTGAAGCATTTAAACAAGTGCAAGGTTTTTATATTTATTACGCCGGAAAAGAAGAACCAAAGGCTCCTGAACCTGTAGCTGCTCCACCGGTGAAAGAAGAAAAATCTGCAAAAGCAGAAAAACCAAAGAAAGAAAAAGAAGAAAAGGTAAAGGAAGAAAAGGTTAAAGAGGAAAAAGCAGCGAAAGCCGAAAAACCGAAAAAAGAAAAAGAGGTAAAAGAAGAAGTTGCAGCAGAACCTAAAAAGTCTAAGAAAGAAGAAGAAGCTCCGGTAGTAAAAGCACCTATTCAAAAACGTGAAGGTTATGCTACTCCGAAAAAATCTAAAGACGTGAAGGCTTGTCGCCCTCCATGTTATGAAAGTGGCGGCGAAGAAATTTATGATTTCTTCAAAGAGAATTTACCGTTAAACAAAAAACAAAAGAAGGCCGTAAAAGATTTAACTACTATTGTTCGTTTACAATTGAATTTCGATGGAACTATTAAAAAGATTTTTGTTCAAGGTGGCGATCCTGATATAAATAAACTGATTGAGGAAACCATTAAGAATAACATGAATACCTGGTATCCGGCGGTGAAAGGTGGCGTAACGATTAAATCGGAAGTTAGACTAACATTAAAGTATGATAACTCTACTAAGGCTTTACGTCCATCTGAAATAAACTATCTGCCTAAGCCGGCACCAAAGTGCACCTGTGTTCCGGATAGTCAATTATTCGATAATTAAAAAATTAGTCTCTATAAAAAAGAAGCCTATTAAATTAATCGGCTTCTTTTTTGCTCTTTACTAAGAGAATTTTTTCGTTTTCCAGGGGTAAATAACCAAATTCATAACAGAAGTAATACAACTTACTTTCTTTCGTTTTCACGAGATTGGTGAAATAATTAAAATTAAATCCTGCTGATGATAGTTTTTGTTTGGAAACCGTCACCGTAGTTCCGGTTAATAAATCCTCCATGATCCTTCTGTTTTTACGAAGGATGTTATTAATGTTTCGAACGTGATTGTTGGTATCGCTATTAAGTTTATTGTTATAGGAATTCCGGCAAATATCATTGCAGAATTTTTTGTCTGCCCTACCTTTAATCGGCTCACCGCAATCTAAACAAACTTTCTTTTCCATATTATAGGTTAACTGTTTTTGGTTATTTGTTACTTGTTGCAGGAGCTGACTTCTTTGCTTTTTCGGCCTTTTGCAAATAATTGATATAACCGTTTAATATCCTGATGCACTTATTGGTCTCAGTTTTCAATTCGACTAATTCTTCCATCGTGATATAACCCTCTTCTTCGGCCAAAATAAGATGATCTATTATCTCAGTCAAAGAACCACGTGAGTTTCTGCAAAATTTTGAATTTTCTAAATAATGAAATCTACCATAACCTTCAGCTATATTTGCAGTAACTGACCGCGATGCTCTTACTAGCTGATCTGTTAATTTATATTTTTCATCGGCCGGAAATGATTTAGTTATTGTACGAATTCTTTTTCTCAACACCACTGCTTCCTTCCAACATTCCAACTCCTCAAAAGAATTTATACTTGCCATACTATAAATTTGTTTTCCTTAACACTAATAAGAGTTAACTGACACCCTATAACCGATCACCTCTTTACGTATTGTTGCTCGTAGTATTTTTGATAATCGCCTGAAGTTACATTTTGCAACCATTCCTCATTCGCCAAATACCAATCTACTGTTCTTTCAAGTCCTTCTTCAAACTGTAAGCTTGGTTTCCATCCTAATTCGTTTTGCAATTTTGTAGAATCTATAGCATAACGTAAATCGTGACCGGCACGATCTTTTACAAATGTGATTAGTTTTTCATTGGTACCTTCTGCTCTACCCAACTTCTTATCCATAATTTTACATAGCAAACGAATTACATCAATGTTTGTCCATTCGTTATGTCCACCTATGTTATAAGTACTTCCTGCCTTTGCGTTATGAAATATTACATCAATCGCACGCGCATGATCTTCTACAAATAGCCAGTCACGCACATTTTCACCTTTACCATAAATAGGCAATGGCTTGTTGTTTTTAATATTACTGATACAAAGCGGAATTAATTTCTCAGGAAAATGATTTGGACCGTAATTATTAGAGCAATTTGAAATTAGTGCAGGCAATCCGTAAGTATCATGATAAGCTCTTACAAAATGATCGGAGCTTGCTTTTGAAGCTGAATACGGGCTATGAGGATCGTAAGAAGTTGTTTCGGTAAACATGCCTGTTTCGCCTAAAGAACCATACACCTCATCGGTACTTACATGATAAAATAACTTAAATGCTGCGTTGTTTTCTTTGTAAATTGTTTTTGCGGCGTTAAGTAAGTTAACGGTTCCAATTACATTTGTATAAACGAACTCCAATGGATTCGTAATACTTCTATCGACATGGCTTTCGGCCGCTAAATGAATTACTGCGCCAAATTTATGTTCAGCAAAAAGTTTATTGATAAAATCTGCATCAACAATATCTCCCTTTACAAATTTGTAATTCGGTTTGCTTTCAATATCTTTTAGATTAGCCAGATTGCCTGCATAAGTTAACTTATCTAAATTATAAATGGTGTAAGAAGGATATTTATTTACAAATAATCTCACGACGTGAGAACCAATAAAGCCTGCGCCACCTGTTATTAAAATTTTCATTTTCGTTTTTTTATTTAGTTAATGTGCAGGATGAAATTTTATTGTTTAAAACCTCTATCCTTAACATTAATTATAAACTCCAATAAGTAAGATTTTTAACCTTGCCCTTATACATACCTTTAACATCCACTAAAATTCCTTTTTTACTTAAAATAGAGTTAAAGTATTTTTCATCCAAGGCCTTATACTCTTTATGATTTACGGCAACAATAACTCCATCATATCCTTTGCCTAATTTATTTAAACCAAAACCATATTCGTGTTTAAGTTCGTCACTGTCTGCATGCGGATCTACAATTTCAACTTTAACGCCAAATGATTTTAATTCCTTCACGATATCAGCCACTTTACTGTTACGAATGTCACTAACATCTTCTTTAAATGTGGCACCCATCACTAATACTTTTGACTTAGAAATATTTTTACCGGCAGCTATAATTTTCTTCACACAGGTTTTAGCAACGTAGAAACCCATGCTGTCATTTACATAACGACCACTGTTGATGACGCGTGCATGATAACCCATTTCTTCCGCCTTGTAAGTCAAGTAGTATGGATCAACACCAATACAATGTCCGCCAACTAAGCCTGGAGAAAATTTTAAGAAATTCCATTTAGTACCTGCTGCTTCCAATACTTCATATGTATTAATTCCAATGCGTGAGAAAATAATTGAAAGCTCATTCATTAAAGCAATGTTTACGTCGCGTTGCGTGTTCTCAATAATTTTTGCTGCTTCAGCAACCTTTATAGAAGAAGCTTTATGTGTACCCGGCTCAACAATAATTTCGTAAACTTTAGAAATATTCTCTAAGCTTTCTTTATCGCAGCCCGAAACAATTTTTAAAATTTTAGTGATAGTATGTTCCTTATCACCCGGATTGATGCGCTCAGGTGAATATCCAACTTTAAAATCCTTCACAAATTTTAATCCTGATTCCTTTTCCAAAACAGGGATACAGTCCTCTTCGGTACAACCCGGATAAACAGTTGATTCATAAACAACGTAATCGCCTTTCTTCAATACTTTTCCTACAGTTGTTGAAGCGCCGATTAATGGTTTTAAGTCCGGTAAATTATGCTCATCAATTGGTGTTGGCACTGCAACAATAAAGAAGTTGGCCTTCTTTAAATCTTCCAATTTATGTGTGAACGTAATATCTGAATTAGCAAAATCCTTCTTAGTCAATTCCTGACTTGGGTCGATGCCCTTCTTCATCATATTAACGCGTTTCTCATTAATATCGAATCCAATTACTTTTACCTTTTTAGCAAAGGCAAGCGCAATTGGTAAACCAACGTAACCTAAACCTATTACTGCAATTCTCGCGTCTTTGTCTAAAATTCTTTTATAGATACTCATATAGAAATTATTACATGTTTTTAATTACTGAATCGGGACGTAAAGCGTAAATACGCTCAATGATATCAACCACTTTTAATCCTTCTAAGGCATTCGTGGTGATTTTATTTTTACCGGTTAAAGTTTCAACTACATTATCAATAACATAATTATGATTATTAGCCGAGCCTTTGTATGCTCCATAATCATTTGCAGGATTTGTGGCGTCCAACTTTGGCATAGTGTAATCTTTAATGTTACACACTTCAATTTGATCCATGTATTGTCCGCCCACCTTTACACTTCCTTTGCTTCCAACAATAGTTAATGAAGATTCTAAATTTTTGTCCCACACAGCTGTGCTGTAATTGATACAACCCATGCCGCCATTTACAAAATCGAAACTCACAAATCCGCTGTCTTCGAATGCCGTTGATTTTTGATGATTGAAATCGGCGAATTTTGCTTGTATGTTTTGTATGTCGCCGAATAACCAATACATAATATCAATCCAATGTGAGAACTGAGTGAATAAAGTGCCTCCATCCAATGCTTGCGTACCTTTCCATCCACCAGGTTTATAATAACGCTCATCACGATTCCAGTAACAATTTAACTGAACCATGTATATATCGCCTATGATTTTCTTCTCTACCACTTCCTTTAACCAAACACTTGGAGGTGAATAACGGTTTTGCATTACACAGAAAACTGTTTTATGTTGGTGTAGTGCTTTGTAAATTATTTTTTCGCAATCGGATTTAGAGAGAGCCATTGGTTTTTCAACTACAACATTCTTTCCCGACTCCAATGCTTTTAATGAATGCTCTGCATGCAGACCGTTAGGAGTACAAACATTTACTACCTCAACTTCAGGATGATTTTTTAAAAGATCGTCTACATTAGAGTAAAACTTTTCCTTTAAATCATCAAGGCCTAATTTTTCCTTTGGTAAAATATCACATACCGCTATTAGTTCGCATGCTTCATTTCTTCGAACCATTTCCGCATGACGCTTACCAATATGCCCTTGCCCTATTACCGCGAATTTTATTTTTGTCATAATTAAGAGATGCGCTTAACAGAATTATTTTCCAATTTATATTTTTGTCCGCTTTCCTTACAAGTTGCAAAACCATCTTTATCAAATTCCAAACGATGGCCAAATTCACTCATCCATCCCATTTGACGTCCTGGATTTCCAACAATAAGAGCATATGCAGGAACCGTTTTAGTAACTACTGTGCCAGCACCGATGAAAGCAAACTCTCCGATATCATGTCCGCATACAATAGTTGCATTAGCGCCAATAGAAGCGCCCTTGCCTACATGCGTTTTTGCATATTCAGATTTACGATTCACTGCGCTTCTTGGATTAATTACATTTGTAAAAACCATGCTAGGACCAAGAAAAACATCATCGTCGCAAGTAACACCGGTGTAAATTGAAACGTTATTTTGAACCTTCACATTTTTACCTAGAACAACATCGGGAGAAATAACCACATTTTGACCTATGTTACAGTTATCTCCTAAAACACAATTGGGCATGATATGTGAAAAGTGCCAAATTTTAACACCCTTTCCTATTTTACAACCATCATCGATCACAGCTGTTGGATGCGCAAAATATTCTTTAACAATTTCCATAAAAGACAAACAACAAACATAAGAAAACTGTACATAATCAACAAATTACAAATGAGTAATTAAAGCTAGAACCTGTAAATAAAATAAAGATTGGAAGGACTCACGGATAATGCCACCTGTTGTTGATTGGCCTTTACTTTTTTTCTCAGTTTTTTATTCATCTGATACATGAACGCATCAAAAAATAATAAGGCGGTGCCCTGAACGATGAATGATTTACCAAATCCACGATACATTTCTTTTTCTTTAATATTTTGGCGGGTTTTCGCGAATTCCATGGCTCCGATTCCTGCTCCAATGTAAACGACATCCAATCCGGCATTAATCAAAAATATTTTTTCTGTCCTCTTAAGGTCAGTTGATAATTGCTGAGTATTTGAATAGGTTTTGGGGTTAGCAACTAGTGAAGGAACCGCAATTATTAAATTAACGAGTCCCCATCCTGAATTCATCGCATAAAAAGCATTTTTCCTCATGGGAGTGAGTGATTAAAACTGCTGTTCCGGATGCAATATTTACTGATGCCCAAGAGGTTAAATAAACCATCCCACGCTTATTTAATTGATGCTTTTCAAGAGCCAGTTTTTTAACTAAAACGGTATCTTGTGCCTCTAAATCAGCCACTAATAAAGAAAATGCGACCACTTTTAAAATGTTGAGTACTTTTTGAATCATTTATTTCCATTTATTTTTATATTTGACAAAATTTAGTCAGATTTGTTAAAATAATCTAAATATTAAAATTACATAGATTGATATGATTTCAAAATTTATTAAAAATCAATTGAAAAATGCGCTTCTTTTAGGTGCTTTATTTGTAGGCGGAAATGCTTTGGCGCAATTAGGTTTAACCTGGTCGGAAATGGGTCCAAATGATATTTCGGGAAGAACTCGTTCTATCTTAATCGATCGCCAAGATCCGACAAACAAGACAGTTTACGCTGCGGGTGTTTCAGGTGGAATCTTCAAATCTACGAATAGTGGTGGAACCTGGTTGCCGATGAATGATCAATCAACCTCATTGATTGTTAGCACTATGGCTCAAGCTTCTGACGGAACTATATTTTTTGGGACAGGGGAAACTTTTGGTCGCGGTGGCGATGGTGCTGGCTCTTCCGGATTTATTGGAACCGGATTGTATAAAATGAATTCAGCGGGTACAGTTACATTAGTGAAAGATTCTTCGCTTTTTGGTAATGTAAATGAATTAGCTATCGACCAATCTGGAACAATTTATGTTGCGGCGAATAAAGGATTTTTCTTCTCAACTGACGCAGGGGCAAATTTCACTCAGGTTACCGAATCAGGTTCTTTACCCGGTATGGATGTTAAAATCAACACATTAGGTGATGTGTTTTTCTCTGCAGGTTCAAAAGATATCAAAACTTCTAAAGTGTTTTTTAAACCAGCATCTGGTTCAACATATACCGATATCACACCAACTAATATTACAGATCGTGGCCGGATTGAGATTGCTGTTGCTCCTTCCGACCCTAACTATGTTTACTTAAGTATTGCCAAACAAAAAACAGTAACAACTACCTCAGGCAATATGGGTGGTATCTTAGTATCAGATAATAAAGGAACTACATGGGCAACAATTACGCCTCCAACATCACAAGTTGATCCAATGGTATTTGGAACAACCGGATTTGGAGATTATGCTAACACTATTGCTGTGGATCCGGCTAATAAAACCATGTTGTATTTAGGTAGTGAATCTTTTTATGGCTGGAATCAAATTGTCGGAAATCCTTTAGGACAAGGAAATTGGACTCAAATTGCCTTTACTTCAGCTCCATTACCATTGGCTGTTTATGTTCACTCTAAAATACACGACTTTAAATTTGATGGTGTAAACAATGTATTATATGTAGCTACAGATGCCGGAGTTTATAAATCAGTTTCCAGTAATGCCGGATTTTTACCGTTCAATAATGGTTTAAATATCTCGCAATTCAACTCTGTTACTTTCCCTATTTATCCGCGTAACAACCCGGGAACTCCAACTAACGTAGTTGTACCTTATGCCGGTATTGCGGGTGGTTCAATTGGAAATAGTTTAACATACTTGCCTGGAAATCTTAATACGATACAAAATTCAAATAGTTTTGGATCATCAGACGCTTTCCAATCTGACTTTTCAAAATTATCTCCTAAAGTTATGTTCTATTCAGGCGCTTATGGAACAATCTTCAGAACAAGTGATATCAGTCTCTCTCCTTTTTCTACTTTTTACGACATCCAGTATCGCTTAAAAGGTGGTGCAGGAACTCCGGGCGGAACAGGTTTTGCTAATGAAAACACTCCAATGCGTTTATGGGAAAATTACAAAACGCTCGACTCTGCCATATTCATGAACGAGATTTCGTCTTTGGTTTTCCAAAACACAATTAATTCCAAATCAACTTTTACTGTTGGTAATACTCGCCCTCAAGCAAGTGCTAAATACGATACAGTTGCTATTACAACTACCAGTTTAAAAAAGACCGGTCAATCATTAGTTGCTACACAGGCTTTCACTAATACAAATGTATCTGCTACAACTTTTACGGTACCTAACACTCGCTCTAAAGCAACTGCTAAATATGATTCAGTTATTGTAAAAATGACCAGCTTCAAGTTATTGTCACCTCCTGCTGCTCAGAGTTTCTCAATGACACTAGCCTATACCGGTTCTGTAGTAACAGGATATAGAATTGTAGGCGCGGGTGCAAATACATTAACTGCTACTAATAATATGGTTTTCCCAAACAGCAGTTTAAATGACAGTATTCGATTTACTTTTAACAATGCTCCAAATGATTCATCTGTCATCTCTATTAGAATTCGTTACAAATACTCTCAGAATTTAAAATTAGTTCCTACATATTCGGGTTCATCTATCACAGCTGTTAATGTAATTGGTGAAGGAAATACATCTTCTGTAAGTAATAATACTGTTTTCATAAATAGCAATAAGGTTGACAGTGTGCGTTTTTCTTTCGCTAACAACCCCGGCGATTCTTGTAATATATTTGTAACAACAAAACTTCGTTACGATATTGGTGACGTTATTGAATTAGAAAATACCGACATCAGTGGTCAACCGTTCACAACTACAGTAAGTTTAACCTCACCATTAAACTCTACAGCAAACGCTACCATTATGCCAATCGTGAAATTACCGCTTAAGCGTTCTGCACGTTTAGCTGTAGGAACTAGTGCAAGCGGAACCACCGAAAGTCCTAATGTGTTTATTGTAAAACGTCCGCTAAACTTTGGTACAAATCCTGATTGGTTTAAAGTTGCCGGTAAAAACTCTCGTATGGATGGTCCCGGTGGCGTACCTTCAACTACAATATCTCCTGTTATTGGAACAACAATCACGCGTTTAGAATGGGCTAATAATGGTAATTATATCTATTTCACAACTAAACAAAACGACACTACATATTATGTTTACAGAGTTTCTCACTTAGAAGTTCTTGGAGATTCTTCAAGTGCTGATTATAGCGGTACTTTCTCGTCTGATATTGACTCTGCATCAACCTATAGCCGTAAAGCACTTACAAGAACAACTGCTTTAGGTCGCTTTAAATATCCGGTTACAGGTATAGCGATTTCTAACGATGACAAGACTCTTATGATTACTTGTGGTGGTTATAAAAACAAATCTGCTACGGTTTATACAAGCAATAGCGATATCACTACTATGAATATGAATAACACAGATGCTTCAAACTTTACCGCTAAGAACGGAACCGGTTTACCATTAATTCCTGCGTACACCGGTTTATTTGAAGTAAGTGATAACAAGGTTGCTTTAGTGGGAACTGAGAACGGTATCTATAGTACTTCAGATATTACGATTGCCTCTCCAACTTGGGTAAAAGAGAATGGCGGTAATTTCCCTAACGTTCCTGTGTTCCAATTACGCCAGCAAACTTTCCCTTCTTATCAGTGTTATAACCACGGTGTCATCTATGCTGCAACACACGGTCGTGGTTTATGGTCTACAGATAAATATGCTATTCCTTACGCAATCGGTATAGAAGAAAATGAAGTTAAATTATCTGCAAATGAAAATTTAAAATTATATCCAAATCCTGCTAGCGATGCAACCAACGTGTTATTTACTGCACAAGGCGATGCAAGCTACAAAGTAACTGTATATGACATCAGTGGTCGTATCTTAATTCAAGAAACTACAGCTAAGTTAATGGGTGGAGAAAATACATTAACATTAAATACCTCAGCATTAAACAGCGGCGTTTACTTTGTTACCATTAACGGTAGCAATAATTTTAACGGCACTAGCAAATTAGTGATTACACGCTAATCATAACATCTAAATCAATAAAAAAGCCCCTGAGAATATCAGGGGCTTTTTTATTGATTATAAATGAAGTCTAGTTACTCTAATTAATAATCCTTTTGATTATATCTTATAGAATCAATTTAATCATAAACAGCCAAACATATAAAACTAAAAAGGATATTGAAATAATTTTAGTATTGAATCTATCTCTTCTGGCTGCTGTGTGCCAATCATTACAGTTTTACCATTACTAAGAGTTAGTTTTAATCCCTTATCTCCTGCTACATTGTAGCACCAACCTCGTTTGGAGCTATAGCGTAATCCCCAGCCACCATAATGCCAAAGTGGATCATAGGTAACGATCTCAGCTTTCAAAATTTTTGATTTAGGAAATTGTTTTTTAGTGAAGAGACCTTTATAATGAATACTAATTCCCTCTGCTGTTATTACTGTTTCAAGAACCATTCGCTTGAACCAAATAATTAAAATCGTAAACACGAGAATGAGGAAGGGGAAAGCAATAATTTCTTCGGTCTTAAACTCCTCCTTGCCTGTTATGACAATCGCTAACTGCGAAAACACCATTACCATTGGAGCAATTAAAATAGCCCATACCCAAATTTGATTAAAACGTTGTTCTTCCTTGAATTCCTTCATTAAAAGGCTTTATTGATTCCTATCATCCAACGGAATTGAAGATAGTCTGTTTCTTGATAAGGCAAACGGCTAATGAAAATCGGCATATCAAAACGAATCGTTAATGGAGCGATGCCATATAGTGATCCCCAACGAACAATGCTGAATGTTGTACCAACGCCAGCATCATACATTATCTCACTAAACTTGTAAGGTTCAAATGTGTAATTTGTATTGATGAGTCCTGCATCGGCAAATAAATAAGGTTGCATTTTGATGCTGTTCTTTAAAAACTTGAAATTCATAAATCGGAATAATTCTCCAAATTCAATCTCTGTATTAAACGCCGCTCCGCTTGTTCCTTTATAATTATATCTCACAATACCATCGCTACCCTTCTCTGCCAACAAATAGCCCGAATAACCTCTTAAATTCAAGCCACCGCCGGCAGTAAAATGATTCGTTATGTTTCCATGACCTGCCCAATCGGATGGAAAAATTCCCATTGAACGCGTGTATTTATTATCCATTAATTCCTCATTATTGGCTCCTGCTACATACAAGGCTGATTCGGAAGGAATATTATTACCGAATCCCATTTGCGCAAAAACACGTGTATTGATATTAATTCTTCCTAAATCATTTTTATTTACAACATTTAAAGTAACAGCAGAGTAATCGTAATCCTTGGTAAATGCTGACGCACGGAAATTAAGTAAAATATTTCCTACGCCACGTTTATACTTATAGTTGTGCTCCATACCCAAATGAAACGCTCCATTAAACTTTTGATACCCCCACTCTTTATCATTGAGTAAATAAATCATGTCTTGCGGTAGATCTCGCAGCATCGCTTTATAATGAGCATAAAAACGAGTTTTGTCACTATTGTTTTTTCTTTCTAGTCCAATTGTACCGCCATCTAATCCATCTAAGGATTTCAATTGCAAATAGAAATTACTACGTTTCAAGTATCGATTTAAACTTGTTTTATAATTAAACAAAAAAGAAATCTGATTGTAACTGTTAGTACTTACCGTACTATCGAAAGGAGCTTGACCTAATCCTGTACTAAACCATGCGGTTAAATCAAAAACATGTTTAACATTCATGTAATTTCCATTCAGATGCGCACCAATTTTTATTCCATCATATCCATTATACCATAAAGCAGGTCTAACGCGCATATCGTATTGTTTCCAATTTGGAGGATTATAAATTTTTGAATCGAATTTTAAATCAATTTTATTTCGCTTTACATTGTTAACCATATCCACATCCGCCAAGCGATAACTAGGATCAATGATAATATTTTTGATTTTTTCCTTAATTGTTACTGTTGCCGTGTAGGTAGTTTTTAGTTTTGGACCCCATCCAATCCAACGCGGCAAGGTATTAGCGCCAGTAGGTTTTTGAAACCACGTATTAGGAATAGAATAATGATGTGCCGAATCATTCTTATCGATAATGGTAAAATCAACCGGCATTTGCATAGAACCTTTACGCTTAAACGTAATCTCATAAACACTTCCCTTTTTCTTTTTTATTTTTCCAATTGAGTAATCAATAGTTTTTCCGGTTTCTAACCATTGATCAAAAAACCAATTTAAATCAACACCGGTATATTGAATGATAGAGTTTCTGAAATCTTCGGGATACGGATGACATACCTTCCATTGATTAAAATAATGTTGCATAGCCTTGTCAAAAAAGGCGCGCCCCAAAACATACTCCAAATTTTTTAGCATGGTTGCAGTTTTAAAATAAACACTGCTGTAACCTCCACCATGACGGATACCTCCATTAAAATCATCACTATGTGTATTTAACGAAACTTCTTCGCCACGTGTAACCACTGAGCCATAATAGCCATTGTAAATTTGTTCATCAATGACACGAACAGATGATGTGAATTTTTGTGCATACTTGCCTTTTGGCGGAATACGTTTTGATAAAGGCCCATCAATAAACTGATAAGTATCGGCAGTGTAAAATTGCGTAAAACCTTCATCTAAAAAAGCCCGGTATGTTTCGTTACTTCCCACCATCCCGAAAAACCAGTTGTGCGTCATTTCGTGAATAAAAAGTGATCGATAATCCGGATCATAGCCACCGTTTAAGGTAATCATTGGATATTCCATCCCATCGTTGGCATCCGCACAAATCATTTTAGGATAATGATAAACACCAATATTGTAATTATTAACCTCAATAATTTTAGTCATGTATTGTGCCGCATTTCGCCAACCTGCGGCATGCGGCTCTTGCACAAGCGCAATACAACGCACGCCATTTTCAGCAATGGCTTCACCAATTCTATAATTTGGGTCCGCAGTGTAAGCAACATCATGAACATTTATCGAACTGAATTTCCAGGTTTTTTTGGTTCCGTTTTTTGCAATGATTTTACTTGGAGGAGAATTCCATTTTTTATTGAAGAAGTTACTGATATCAAGTTTAGCGCGTAATGTGTCAGGCAACATTTCGTTCTCATTCACCATCGTTCCGGTACCGTCAACAATGTAATAATTCGGCATGGTTAACTCCACATAAAACGAACCATAGTCACCATAAAACTCATGGTCCATGTGTTGATCTGTATCCCAATTAAACTTACGATCAAATACAGAAATACGAGGGTACCAATGCACCAAATCATAATGTTTACTTCCAAACGAGTTAAACATTTTCATTCGGTTACGAATTACTTCCTGATCAAAATAAGTTTTAAAATCAATTTCAAAAGTTACTGATTCGCCGGAAGGAATAGGCTTAGGCAAATACACTTTTAAAATGGTGTTATCCAATTCGGTTTTTAACTCCTTTCCGTTTAAGGAAATTGTTTCAACCACGGTTCCCAAATTTTTCTCTCTGTATTTGCTATACTTTAATTTGTACCCGTTATTTTTATACAGATCGGATAAATAAGAATCTTTGTTTTGCGCATTACTATATAAATGAAAATAAACGAAGCTTAAATCATTAGGAGAGTTATTCCAGTAGGTTAATGATTCATGTCCGCTTACAATATCAGTACTATCATTAATTTCGGCTTTGATTGTATAATGTACATCCTGCTGCCAATAGGCGGCATGTGGTTTACGGTTTTTCCAATAAAGAGGGTTGGTAACAGAACGGTAATCGATATATTCAGTTTGAGCTAATAAGCAAAAAGGAAATATCAAAGCTAAAAGAATTAACCTCATAAGATGGAATAATAATGATTAAAGATAAAAGTTATTTAAGTGCTTTCAAACTTAAATCCAAACTTTTAATATGATGAGTAAGGGCTCCTATGGATATAAAATCAACCCCGGCTTGCGCGTATTTAGCAATGTTCTTTTCAGTAATACCACCTGAAGACTCCACTTCTACCCGGCCATTGATGAGCTGAACGGCTCTTTTAGTTTGCGCAGGTGTATAATTATCGAGCATAATTCGGTGTACACCTCCATGTTTCAATACTTTTTTTACATCCTCTATGGTGCGTGTTTCAACTTCTATCTTCAGCTTTTTTCTTTTCGATTTCAGATAAGCATTTGCCGCATCAATTGCTTGTGTAATTCCACCTGCAAAATCAACATGATTATCCTTAATTAAAATCATATCAAACAAGCCGTAACGATGATTGGCACCACCACCAATAACAACGGCCCACTTTTCAAAAAAACGAAATCCTGGAGTTGTTTTACGTGTATCAATCACTTTTGCTTTGGTTCCACTGCAGAGAATTTGTAAGTGTGCTGTTTTAGTTGCAATACCACTCATGCGTTGCATCACATTTAACACTAATCGTTCAGCCGTGAGCAGACTTTGTGTTTTACCCTCTACAAAGAAAGCGACATCACCTTTTTTTACACGCGTGCCGTCTTTCAAAAGTAACTTTACCTTAATGGTCTTATCGATGATTTTAAAAATCTGAAGAGCTGCTTCTACACCTGCTAAAATACCATCTTCCTTCACCAATAACTGCATTTTGCCTTTATGCTGAGAGGGAATTGTTGAAAGAGAAGTATGATCGCCATCACCTACATCTTCTTGTAGACAAGACAATACAAATTTTTTAAAATCAAAGTGCTTACTGTGCAGCTGAATGTAATTACTCATTCTCGTTCTCGATTCTGAATTGCGAAATTAAATTACGTCGGATTAAAACAGATACTCTGTATTTTCCGGCTGATGTTTCGAGCGTACCGGTGATAAATTGAACATTAGCATTTACCGAATTAGAGTGAGAAACAATAAAGTTTTTTACTGCATGCTTTTCGAAAAAGAATTTAATATTAGCCTCGGCCTGCGATTTACTTAATAAGTCTTCCTGATTTAAAATTTTCACTGAAAGTTTTTCATCAAAAAACTTAACTAATTCGGAAGACTTACCCGATTTGATGGCCGCTACCACATCATCCGTCACATCAAATGCATTGAAGAAAGTAGAAACAAAAAGTGCTATAGATATGATGAGTTTCATTTATTGGTGCTAAATTTACTAAATCTTAATTTTTTATACGTTTAATATCAATGAAAGTTTCTCTACTGCAAATTGACAAAACCACCGAAAACTATTTAATTGAGGGTATAGAGATTTATAACAAACGATTAAAAAATTATGCGGCGTTTGAAATAACCACAATAAATGTGCCAAAAGCCGTGAGAATGAGGCCGGAAGCTGAACAAAAACGTGAGGAAGCCAAGCTTATTCTGAAATCATTGAAAGATAACGATTATTTAATTCTCTTAGATGAGGGCGGAAAAATGTTAAATTCGGTTGATTTCAGTAAATTTTTGGACAAAAAAGCCCTTGAAAATGTTAAAAATATGGTTTTCTTAATTGGAGGCCCTTATGGCTTTGATGAGAGTATTTATCAAAGAGCGAATTATAAATTATCCTTATCAGCGATGACTTTCTCTCATCAAATGGTAAGATTATTCTTTACAGAGCAATTATACCGTGCATTTACAATTTCAAAAGGTGAGAAATATCATCACCAATAAGCCATTTGGCAATCAAGTATTTAAACTAATCTAAAATTCACAATGCCAATGTTTGATAAATAAACATTGCCTTAGCAGATTTAGGTCATTTATGAGCTATATTTGTACAATTAAAAATTAAAACAGAATACCCCAATGAGTACCAACGCCATTCGATTCAACAACAGCAATCGTCAGTTCTATATGACTGTTAAGAAAAGAGTTGACGATTATTTCCGTCAGAACAACATTTCAAAATACGGTAACTACAAGATGGTCATAAAATCCATCGCTATGTTCGCCTTCTATTTAACTCCTTACTTTCTTCTTGTAACTAATACTTTTAGTAATGGTTATATTTTAATTGGTTTATGTATTGCCATGGGCATCGGCATGAGCGGCATCGGCCTCTCAGTTATGCATGACGCAGTTCACGGAAGCTATTCTCAAAAACAAGGAATTAATAAATTGATGAGCTTAAGCATGGCTTTTATCGGCGGAAGCTCTTTAAACTGGCATCTACAGCACAACAATCTTCACCATACTTTCACTAACATTGAAGGTCATGATGAAGACATTGCTCCACTTGGCTTTCTTCGTTTTTCGCCACATGCCGAGTACAGAAAAATTCACAAGTTCCAGTTTATCTATGCTTGGTTCTTTTATGGTTTAATGACTTTAATGTGGGCAACCACGAAAGATTTCAATCAATTATCCCGCTATAACAAAATGGGGTTATTAAAAACTCATAACACAACTTACAGAAAAGAATTTCTACGTTTATTGATGTATAAGTTTTTTTATTGGACTTTCACCATCATCATTCCTATTATTTTCGTGAATTTGGTTTGGTGGAAAGTTCTTCTTGGCTTCGCAATCATGCACTTTACTTGCGGATTAATTCTTGCCTTAATTTTCCAACCGGCACACGTTGTTGAAATGACCGAATTCCCAACGCCAAGTGAAGAAACACACCAAATGCAAGACGATTGGGCGTCTCACCAAATGAAAACGACTGCTAATTTTGCACCAAATGCAAGAATCTTATCTTGGTTTGTTGGCGGATTAAATTACCAGGTTGAGCATCATTTATTCCCTAATATTTGTCACGTGCACTACAAAAACATCGCGCCAATTATTAAGGAAACTGCTAAAGAGTTTAATTTACCTTATCACAGCAAGAAAACGTTTTTAGGTGCTGTTGCTTCACACGCTAAGCTTTTGTACCAATTAGGTCAACAACCTAAAATGGCTTAAAAGTCATCATCGTCTTCTTCTTTTTTCTTAGGTTGTAATGGCTTTGGCTTGTTCTCCTTGTTATCGCCATAGTCGATTTTAAACTTTTCCTCAGCTTTTGGTTTCTCGTTCTTAAGGAGTGTGCTGTCCTTTTTAAACAAACCAAACTCTTCCTTCAGTATTTGTTTCAAGGTTTGCTTTTCAGCTTTAATATCCTCACCTATTTTTTGCTTCAAGCCTTTTCTGTCGTATTTAATAATAGGATTGTCAACTGTTCCAGTCATCACAATAAAAACACTTCTTCTGTTTTCGGGATCATTTTCCATCACCTCCATTTCTTCATCCAATTGCTTGTTCGCTCTCTTCTTATTCGCTAATAATTCGCTTAACAAAAGCTGGATATGATAATCAATTTCGTTTTTAAATGTATGCTTACCCCATAAATCAATATTCATGGCTGAATTTTTAATGGTTGTTTTTGGAATGGAAATAACCTGATTCGCAATATCAAAATGACTCTGCAAAGCCTGAAATTTTATATCACGCAACTCATTTACTTCAATATATTTTGACAAACTCAACAAGGGCTTAAAATCAACTAACCTTCCTTGTTCTATACTTAAGTTTCCGGTTGCAGCTACACTATTCAAATCAGCATTCAACGCTTTGCTCCAGTCGCCCGAAAAATTTATAGTTGCCGTAGCAAAACCATTCAAATGTTTTTCATTAAGTGTGTTTTGTCCGAAGTTATTGCATTGATAAAATAATTTCGAAATATTAATCTTGCTTAAATCCGACGCAGCTTTGATATGAATGTTTTCACCGGAAGCATCTGCACTGGCATTTAAGACTGCGTGCCCATCCATTGTATTCAACGACAAATCACTTAATAGAATCTTTTGATTAGCAATTACCACATCACCTTTTAGATTTGTGGCTTCAAATTTCGAAAAACTCAATTTCTCGATAACAGCAGCCAATTTAAAATTCAAATTAGAAGGAATATTTATTTGTTGTGATTCTCCTTTGCTTTCTCCTCCATACATTACATCCTCTAAAATTAAATTTCCTGATTTTAAACTCGCATCAATCACTAACGGTGCATTTTGATCGGTTAAATAATTAATGAAACCTGGTAATTCGCCATTCAATTCTACATCAGATTTACCAATGATAATTTTAAAATCATTCAGCTTCACGCTGCGGTTGGCCATTTCGAAATGACCAGTACTAATATTTATTTCGTTGGGTTTATCTTTGAATTTAGTTTTGATTTCCTTTAAGTCTGCTTTTCCTTGCGCAATCACATCATTAGAGAAAGCAGACTTTTTTATTTCACTGAGTTTACCTTTTACAGAGGCGTTTAAATGAATGGAACCACTTATATATTCTAATGTGTCAATTGGCCAAAAGGAATTTAATTCTGCTAAATCAGTATTCACTTCTGCATTCATGTTTAAATAAGGATCACTTAAATTACTCAGAAGGCAAAAACCGGATATAGAATTCTTTCCCATGTTTGCCGATACATTGGCAAAATTCAGATAACTGTCATTCTCATTGCTCACAAGTTTTCCTTCAACAATTAATTCCTTTAATTGAGTATTGTTAGGCTTGTAGGTTACTGTCGCGTTTTTTATTCCAAAATCGGCCGTAATGTTCGGTGCAAAACCGGATTTATAGTTTATTTTCCCTTTGCCGTAAAACTGACCGTCGCTCTCATAATCTTTTATTCTGTTGGAATGTTCGTCAGGCAACAACGATAAGACGGAAGCTATGTCCAGATTTTTACCGCTGAACGTTAAATCGGCTTTTTCTAAACTATCGGAATATTTACAATTACCTTCCAGCGCAAAATACATTTCATTAAGCGCAAGCTCTGCCTTATTGATATTGTAATTAGAGCCTGTAACATTCAACTCTAAGTCGTATCGAATTTTTTTATTTCGCAGGTAATTGGTTTTATTTCCTGTGATGTAATTCACATCCGCTTTCCCTTTGGCGACTAAGGCAAATTCCTTATCGCTAAAATTTCCTGTAAACTCCGAATTATGAAAATGCAATGAGGTTTTAAATCTGTTTTTTGCATTCTTAAACCGAAGGCGGATATCGCTCAGTGAAATTTCTTCTAATTTAAAACTTACCTTTTCATTTCCTTTTGTTTCAGTCGATTTCCAGAAAATATAATTTGGGTTTCCTCTTTTATCAATGGCGGGATAAAAATTCGCTTTGTTTAATTTAATTTTATTGATGGTATAATTCTTATTCCAGATATCCTGTAAACTAAACATTAATAAAATATCATTCGCGTAGATTAAAGTATCACGCTCCTTTTTTTCCAATGCTTCCAGAATCAATACATCCTTAAACTCCAAGGCGCATTTTGGGAATGATTTTATAAAAGTTATATCAATGTTTTTGGGATCAACTCGCACTTCCGATTTTAAATTTTTATTCAGCTCACCAATAATTGCTTGCTTAACTTCATCTTCATAAAAAAATACTAAGGCTATGGCTGATCCAATTAAAAAGACAGTGATAAATAATAGCCATGCAAAAAACTTAAAAATCCTTTTTATCGGACCACTTGATTTTTTCTCCGGTATTGTAACGTTATTTTCCACTGAAATAAAATTGCAGAAAATTGAGCCACGCAAATTTGATACGTGCGACTTAATTTAAACAATAACGTCTTGATAATTAAAAGATACTTTAAGGCAAGCGCTTAAAGTTAAACCGAACTGTATCGCTGCCACCCGCAATAAATGCTTCCAGTTTTACGGGGGATACTAATGAATAATGAATATACTTCGGAAAATCATGCTGTTGGTTCTCGAAACTAACTTGGGTTTCGTTGAGTAGTACTTCTGTAAACGCAACCGACTTACCGGCGTTTTGTCCGCTTACCAATGGCTCAAACACCCACTTCGACTTTTCGTTTTTATAAATTTTAACAGTTTCGCTAAAAGTTGTATCGCCATCCTTGACTTTAAACATGGCCGAGAAAAATGTACCATCGTTGTTTTTAGTCCATTGCTCAAATTCATTTTCCCCTTCAATCTGCCAAACTCCAACTAACTTTTCAAACACAGGTTGGTGTGCCGATTCAGAACAAGCGAAAAACAAGAAAGATGAAATTATATAAATGAATAATCGCATTAATAAATAATCACTTTGCTAAATTTAAAACTTTTATTGGAAGTGGCTCGCAAATTGTACAAACCCTTTGCTAGATTTTGTTTGCTCAGCACAGCCAGTCCATTTGAAAACACAAACGTATTAATCAATCGTCCGGAAACATCATATAATTCTACCGTTTCGTTTTGACTTAGTGCGCCGGCATGTAAAATCAATTCGTCTTTATTTTGCTCTAACCAAAACGGCATTGTTTCCCTTGAAAAATTGACCATAATTACCCGCGAATCTCCTCTATCGCCATTCTTATCCAAATTATTCAAACGATAATAATTAATTCCTGTTTGCGGATAATAATCCCAGGTTTGGTAAGTTTGATTGACACCAAAGGTTTCGCTATTGGATGGAATTCGGGAAATCTCCATCCAATCGACACCGTTGAAACTTTTTTCAATGATGTAATAGGCCACATTAAGTTCGCTCGCAACTTTCCATTGGAGATTCACTTTATTTTCGTCGGGAACTCCATAAAAAGAAACCAATTCTATAGGCAACACATTACTGCAAGATGGTCCGCAAGTACCGGAAAGATTAATAGTAAAGGTTATTATTTCATCAGCACGGTTGGATGCGCCTCCTACGGTAAATGTACCTCCGGTTAATACCATCCTTACATAACCATCTGCGTTATTACATCCAGGAGAAATAGTAGCAACAGCAGTAGTGTAGGAACCCAATGCACCGTATGCGCCACAAGTTCCGACATTCACATCTATTTGAGAAAATTGAGAAATAATGGTGCCTCCCGACTGAGTAATCGTTAATCCATCCGGAGAACCATCCATTCCGCTATTACTGCAACCTGTTGCCGTAGCTCCTACTCCTAAATAATTTCTTTTTTTAAATTCGGCTTCAATTGTGGCTGTACACCCGGCAGGCAAAGTGTAAATTGTTCCCTTCACATGATTAACTCCACTCGAACTAGTAAATGTACCACAAGCAGTTGGCGTAAAAGCCGGCACATACAAAGAAGCTAAGTTGCAATAATTATTTGTTCCACTGTTGCCACATCCTGCAGTAGAACCCGGGTCGATTAATGCACCACTGATATAACAACCGGAAAAAGAAACCTGAGCTTTAAAAAGTATAGGCAAAAGAAAAAATCCTGCAATTAAACTGAATTGTGATATGACTTTACTTTTTTTCATTTACCATTTTATAGTAGCTGAAAAAAGCGGTTAAGGATTCTTTTAACGAAGGATTGCGAATGTTAAAATTCCTTTAGGGTGATCACTTTTTTACCAATTCCGGGCACCAAAATTAGTATATGAAGGTAGTATTTTCAGTACTACCTTCATTAACAAATTATTAAATTTAACACACGTTATGCCCCCATTTATGGTATGAATTTTGTACATTTATGAATATAAACCCTATGTCATGAAGAAATTACTTTCAATCGGTGCCTTAGCCCTAGCCGGAGTTTTATCATTAGCTTTTGTAAAACCTGCTCCTACATTCGAGGAATTAGCCCTCAATAAGCCTATGCCTGAAGCTGCCTATAAGATGAAGGATGTAAGCGGTAAAGAAGTGGCACTTAATGACGCTAAGACAGAAAAAGGCTTATTGGTTATTTTCTCATGTAATACTTGTCCTTATGTTAAACTCAGCGAAACCCGTATTAAAGAGTATAGCGACTACTGTTTAGCAAACGGGATTGGCTGTATTATTGTTAATAGTAATGAAGCGCAACGTAGCGAAGAAGATAGCTTCGATGCCATGGTGAAATACCATCAAGCACAAAATTTGAAATGTTTATATACCGTTGACGCCTCCTCTAAATTGGCGAACGCCTTCGGCGCTACACGTACACCACAATGTTTTTTATTCAATAATAAAGGACTTGTTTATAAAGGAGCCATTGATGATAACGTAAAAGATCCGGCTGCCGTAAAAGCACCTTACTTAAAAGACGCTTTAACTGCAGTGGCCAAAGGAGCTGTTCCTGCAACTCAGGAAACCAAATCAATTGGTTGTACAATAAAGCGCGTTGAATAACGTTTTATTTTAAACCAAGACTTTTTCTAATGAAATCTATTTTAATACCTGCTGTTTTGCTGACAGCCTTGACTTTAATTGCCTGCAAAAAAAGCTATACATGCTCATGCACTAGCCCTGGTGGTACTGAAAAAGTATTTACCACGCATAGTTCCAAAACAAAGGCAAAAGAGAAATGCGATCAATACTACGAAGACCATTGGGGCGATATTCCCTGGAGCGAAACGTACTGCAGTATCGAAGATTAGAAGTTATCGTACCAGTTACGCTGACGAGGAATTTTGAAATCGCTGAGCATACTGGTTTTGATATTGATGGTTAAGCTGTAACTTTTTCTAAAGCCAAAGGGCACCCAATCGATACGAGCCTCCCAACACTTTAAATCGCGGTACACATTCACACTCGTATAACTTAATTTTTTATTCGTGAAATCATATCCGCTCGTCACACCAAGTTTCCAGAATTTAGTGACGCTTATATCACCATTAAAGTTTAAAGATTGTACAAACTTTGGTTTAACAGTGATGGATTTATCAATGGTTAAATTATAATACACATTTAAATTCCAAGGCAATCTTTCTTGAGGTGATGCTTTTTGCTCTGCGCCACGCTCTGCAGCATTCGTCATATTAGGCGGCTTACGTGCATTACGCATCGCCTCTACCATGTTTGAACTAAAGGAAGCGTTTACCGCTATGTTCGCTACGGTTAATCGTGCTATTTCTCCGTTATACTCTTTGGCTAATACGCTGATTCGTTTTTTAGTCGTGTAGTTATAACCATACGGATCAAATGTCGCGCTTCCTACCAAATCAAAAAACTTCCAAAGTTTATTTCGCGCACTTACCGAAACATTGCTCCACTGAAAACTATCTGCCGCAAAATTATAACTCACTCCTGCACTTAAATTTTGTAATACAGTTACCTTTTTATAGGTAATTCCTGTATCGGATTTCTGGCGAACCTTGGCTTCAATGTTATTACTCAAATTTAAACTCAAAGAATTTTGTTCACCCAATGCCGGACCCCCAAAAATATTTTGCTCAAATACGCTGTAATATTGCTGATTGCCTAAGGTATCTACTTGTACCTTCTTCCAGAATCCATATTGTTCTTCACCGAAATCAGGACGATACAAATAAGTTAAGGATGGAATTAATAAATGACGGATTTGTTTTACACGCTTCGATTTAAAAATGTAATCCATGAACAATTTGGTTGAGGCGCTGGTGCTAAAATTAGCATCATATCCTGCAATGAAAGCTTTGACGGTATCTGTATTAACTTTGTAATCGGAATACAAAAATTCCTTTCTGGTAGACTTAGTATACATCACCGAACTTAAATTTAAGGCCGGTGTAACCGTGATATATTTAAACACATTAAAATTAGTGGAGATAGGTAAACTATGTTTAATACCGTAGCGCAAACGGTCGGCAATATTACCTTTAAACAAGACTGAATCAAATCCTGTTAAAGTATTTCTTGCTTCGAGCAAATAACTAATTCCGATTTTGTCTAATACATTTTGCTTAACCGCATTTTCTCGTTTAAAAGGAAAAAAACGATTCACGTTAAAGGTGAGTTGAGGAAATGATAAATCAACCAAGCCCGTAATGGTATTTTGACTTCCGGTGGCATTCACACTTAAAGAACTGCGACGAAAACTTTTTGTGAAATTGATGTTCGATTGAAAGGTGTTTGCTAAGTATTGTCCGGAATTCAGCGCATTAAATTTATTATACTTCTGATTAATGTAATTTACATTGGATGTAAATCGAACCGATGGATTGTTTTTATTATCCTGCGTGTGAAGCCAACCAATATTATAAGATTGCTGCTTACTAAAACTCGACGGCACATCTTTATCTCCAATCACAAATTCAGAAAAACCTAAATTCAAAGCACCGCTGTATTTATACAAAACATTATACGAATTCGTTGTACGTAAGCCCCAACTTCCATTCGAATAAATATCGCCACGAATTACCATATCGGTTTTATCACTTATTCCCCAATAAAAACCACCATCCTTCAGGAAATAACCTTGTCCGGGTGAATTACCAACAAATGGCAATAAAACGCCATTGTGACGACGCTTCGAATTAGGAAAATATCCAAAAGGCAATACCAGCGGTGTTGGCACGCCTCCTACTTCCAGATACATCGGACCGGTAACAATTTTATCATCGGGAATAATTTTAGCTTTAGTAGCACGAAAAACAGTGCGCGCATCATCATACTGACAAGGAATACATTTTAAATTTCGCATGTAAACAATGTCGGTACTATCTTTTTTAATTTCATTTCCAAACACCAATAAATCGCCTTGTTTGGTGAGTACATTGTAAATCTTTCCCTTTTTGGTTTTAAGATTGTACATGATTTTTTCGGCGTTAAACTCCTCATTGGCATCCTTAAAAACAGGAGTTCCTGTTTTTTTACCGGTAGAGTCAACCCTTCCGTAAGCAGTTACCAGGTTCTTTTCGTAATCAACCTCAATGAACTCAGCCTTTAAATTCATGTTATCATACTCCACATAAGCCTCCCCAAACAAATAAAGCTTCTTCCCATCCGCTTCAAAACGACTCGAATCACGTGCGTTGGTAATCACCTTATGCTCGAGAGTTTCTTCCTCTTTAAGGGTATCCAAATTAACAGTTTTAACACTATCCTTGGGTAACGTAGTCTGCGCAGAGGCGTTATTAGGGGCAGATATTAACAAAGCCCATAAGAAAACTAATATAACGCGGCCGGTAAGGGTCAAACCTTTAAAAGTAATTTTGATAAGATACAAATCTACTAAATACTTGTATTTAGCTACAGTGCTCAATAAGAAGATATTAATAAAAAACCTTAAAAAAATAGGCATTTTACTCTCAGTTTGCCTGTTTTCCCTTGTGTTATTTGCCTCCTTTGGCAAGGATGAACCGAAAGGTATCAAAGTGGTGGTTATTGACCCCGGACATGGCGGAAAAGACCCCGGTTGTAATGGCGTCACGCATAAGGAAAAAGACATTTCGCTAGCTGTAGGATTAAGGTTAGGGAAACTGATAGAAGAGCATTGCAAAGATGTAAAAGTCATTTACACGCGGACTACCGATGTATTTGTTGAACTGGAAGATCGTGCTCAGATTGCCAATAAAAATAAAGCGGATTTATTCATCTCCATACACTGTAACGCAGCCGGTAAACCGGTTATGATTCGTGATAAGAAAACAGGAAAATTGCGTGCTAAGACTTACAAAAACAAAAAAGGAAAAATTGTAGTGGTGGAAACGACCAATCCTGTTCCGTTTGGCTCTGAAACTTATGTGATGGGATTGAAAAATGAAGAGGGGAAGATGAAAGTGGCGCAACGTGAGAACTCCGTAATCTTATTAGAAGACAACTACGAACAAAAGTACGCGGGCTTTGACCCTGAAAGCGAAGAAAGTTACATCATCATGAGTAATTACACGTCTGCTTACGTGATTCAAAGTGCTAATCTGGCTTTAAAAATTCAGTCGGAGTACGCCAGTAAAGCCGGACGCGTTGATAAAGGGGTGCATCGTCAGAGTATTTGGGTATTGTGGCGGACAGCCATGCCGAGTGTATTAACCGAAATAGGTTTCTTAACGAATCCATTAGAAGAACAATTTTTAGGTTCGGAGAAAGGACAAAAATATGTGGCTGCTTCTATTTTCAATGGCTTCAGAAAGTTTAAAGATGAAGTAGAAGGAAAAAAGAAAGAATACAATGATGAATACGCGAATCTGGAGCCACTCGAAAATGAAAATTTAAAAGCGGGAAATACCGGTAAACCGGTGAAAGAAGAAAAAGACGACTATGCCGTTGAAGAAGAAAATGGAAATGGTAACGGTAAGGAAACCGCGGCAAAACCCGATAGTGCAAAAACAAAAACTCCTGAGAAAGAAATTGACCCGGCAGATTCAACCACCAAAGAAGAAACCGTAAAACAAGAACCGAAAGAAGACAAGAAACCGGAACCTGAAAAAACACCTGCTAAAGAAGTTGTAGTGAATGACCCTGATGAAAAACCGGAAAGCACACCGGTAAAAATGGAAGGTAACACTGAAGATAAAATTGAATTTAAAGTGCAATTTGCCAGCAGCGATGTGGAACTGAACTTAAAAGATGCCAAGTTTTCCGCGATTGAAAATGGCAGTTACTACAAGGTAGGAAGCTTTTATAAATACACTTCAGGTAATTTTAATAACGCGAACGATGCGTTTAAACATCAGGCTAAATTGAGAGATGCCGGGTTTAAAGATTGTTTTGCGGTGGCTTTCAAAAACGGCACACGCATTGATTTAAAAGAAGCTAAAACTCTTACTGAAAAGAAATAAATCAAACATAAATTATTTTTTACAAAAAAAGCCCCTCATTTCTGAAGGGCTTTTTTATTTGAGAAATATTATTTCTTCTTTCGTTGCTCTTGCTGTAATTGCTGCTGACGCTTTGCCATTTCTTCCAATTTCTTAGAGAAACTGGAAACCTTTACAGGCTTCTTCATATTCGCATCAATTTCTGCACGCACTTTTTCATCTGATACAATTTTCTTGATAACCCAGTTTTGTAAGAAGGTAAACATGTTCGCTAAGAAATAATACCAGCTTAAACCGGCCGCATAACTATTCATAACCGCTAAGAAAATTACCGGCATAAAATACATCATGAATTTCATGCCAGGCATTTGAGTACCTTGTTGTGGCGCCATCATACTGCTGTTCATATACGTATACACAAGCGTAGACACGAACATTAATAAAGCAAATAAACTAACATGGTCGCCGTAAATGCTATTAATGATAGCTACTTTACCGAATGTCCAGATACTATCGTAAGTTGATAAGTCATCGGCCCATAAAAATCCTTTTTGACGTAACTCAATCGCTGCAGGAATAAAGGCGAATAAGGCAATTAAAATAGGAAACTGTAATAACAAAGGCACACAACCTGAAAGCGGATTAACACCGGCTTTACGGTATAAAGCCATTGTTTCTTGTTGCTTCTTCATTGGGTCACCATCCTTAAACTTAGCATTAATTGCTTCCGTTTCCGGTTTTAAAACACGCATACGCGCACCCGACATGTAAGTTTTGTACGCGATTGGTAACAAAATAATTTTTACAATTAAGGTGAGTATCAAAATCACAATACCCATGTTCATGCTCCCTAACCAATCGAATAAAGGAATAACCATCCACTTATTAATGTAGCTGAAAATGCTCCATCCGGTTGGAATGATTTGCTCTAATTCGTTACCGTATTCTTTTAAAGTCTTGTAATCATTCGGTCCGAAATAAAACTTCATCGCGAACTTTTCACTTGGCGTATGATTAAATGGAATTCCTAAATCTGAATTAATCACTTTAACCACGTTACTGGTATTAGTACGACTACCGGTTTTTACAAAACTACCGTCTTTCAAGAATTCAGTCTCAGCAATTAAAGTAGAGTTAAAGAATTGTTGTTTAAAGCTTATCCATTTGATAGGCGCATCGTTCAACGGTTTGTCTTCATCCGTACGTGGATTAATATAATCCGGTTCGTCTACTGTGAACTTATAATAAGCAGTTGCTACTTCACGCTCTTTCTCCACGTATTTCTCTTGCTGAGGCAAAGTCATACGCCAGTTAAGTGTCATTTGATCGACATTTGAAGAAATGATTTTATCCATGCCTACGAATTTGATATCGTAACCAAGCATATAATCATTACCCTTTAAAGAATATACATACTCAATATAAGAACCGGGCTTTGAAGTTTCGAGTTTGAAAGAAACCGATTTTGACGTAGTGCCGCTAACCGTTATGTTCTTTTCAGATGGTTTGAAGTAAAAGCTATCCGTTGAAAGTATGCGGGAACGTTCATAGGCATCTAATTTTAAAGCGAATTGCAAACTATCATTATCAAATAAAACCAATGGCTCTGTTTTACCTGAACGCGAGAATTTTTTCAATTCAACTTTTATTACCTGTGCTCCTTTAGTGGAGACATAAGCTTTGAGTAATTCGTTTTCGATGGTAACGATTTCTTCAGTGCCTTGTGCAGCCACCGCAAAATCTTTGTAAGCATCCACTTTTAAAGCGTTCATTGCTGAATCGCTTAAAACAGTTGCGGGCTTTAAAGTATCCTGAATGGTTTGAGTTTGTTGTACAATTTTCTTCGCTTCTTCTTCAGCTAACTTCTTTTGTACATTAGTTATTGAATCTTGCTTTTGTTTATTACGGGCAATCTGTTCTTTACTGGGGCCGCTCATAAAAAGCCATACACCCAAAATAACTGCAATTAAACCCAGACCTATTAACGATTTCTTATCCACTTGTGCTTAAATTTTGAAGGGCAAATTTAGCATTTTTGCTGGGAACGGCATAACCTATGTAATAGACTAAACGTTAATGATTTACAAAACCAACACGTAGGGTTAGGAGCCAATTTAGAAGATTGACTTAGCAATGAAATAGAGCTACTTTACGCGTATTTCAATATCAATCCCACCTGCCCTACGTGATAACCCGTATGCGAAATGATTCTCGAAAGTGCTTCTGCTTTTGTTACAGTACCGAATTCAGCTGTGGTAATATTATTCTTCCAATCTTCATCCGTTGTTTTTAAAATCGCTTGCTCCATAACGGATGCCGCTTCGTTCAGAAATTCTAACTCCTTTGAAAGGTCTACAAATTTACCGCTATCATGAATTCCTTTACCTACAGTTTGTAATGTCACCTTTATATCCAATCCAAATACATTTTTTGCGAAGAGGTGTTCAACTTCGGCTATATGTCGTAACAAAAAACCAATAGAATTAGAATTCGGATGCAGCTTTTTGCTTAGATCAGTTTCTTTAATATTTGGTAGTTGATTGGTTAAACGGGTACGTCCCATTTTGTACATTTTTAATAATTGTTCAGTCATAATTTGTAGTATTATTTTACTAGAGGCTCTTCAAAATATTCTCTCCCCTGCAAATCTATCAATCCCACCTTTTCATTATAGATCACGCGAATCAAACCTTGTTTCAGCAATTCGTATGGAGCATAATAATCCATTAACGTTTTGTATTTGTAACGCGGATAATTACACCCGAAAGGTTTGGGCATATTTAATTCCTCATATTTAATTTCGCCGATTACTTTTCCGCCTGCATCGATTAAACCTTCTTTACCGTTTACAATCACTTTACAAACGCCATTGGTAAATCGACCAACACTGTCGTATTCACATGGACTAATAATTTGTCCTTTGCCATTAACGAATCCGAATTTTTCATTGTATTGAAACGTGGATGTTTCACTCATTTCTTCAGCCTTCTTTGAAAATTTACGTTTCACTTTTAAAAGTCCGCCTTGCATGACAATATTTTCAACCGGACCTAAATACTCTGTACAACACTCTGCCGGAATCTCGAGATTACTCTCTAATGGTACTTTATTACTTTGTATATCGATGTAATAAAATTTATTGGCACTATCCTTTACAACAGCATAACCCTGATAAAATGAAGTAGCGTTTTTATACTGAGCACGAATGGCATACTCGCCCTTTGTGTTTAAATAACCAAACTTATCGCGCTTATAGGAAGCTGACTCATTCTTATTAATTTCCTTAGCACAAATTAAACCATCATGAAATTCTCCGGTTAAAATGCCTTTATCATACACAAACAATTCATTACCCTTCTTATCTAAGGCAATAAATTTCTCACCCAATTGTGCGATTGCAATGCCCTCACTGAAACTTCCGGTGTAATCGTATTTTAAATCTACTTTAAGTGTGCCGGAAGTATCCGCGTATCCCCACTTACCGTTTTTCTTCACCGAGACTAAACCTTCGCCTGCAGTTAAAAAAACATCATAGCCTTTTGTATTCGGTGGCGGATTTTCAATGTGCTCTACTCTTACAATTTCTTTACCTAATAATTTTGTCGAGTAATTTTTCTTCCCATCAGGATAATTAATTTCATAATCAACTCGCTCAATATTTTTTCCTTTACCGTTTATGATAAAAACATACTCCAACACGCAGGGAGAAGATTTCACCAGCATATCTCTATACTCGGAAGTTAATTCAGGATTGGCAATTGTAGCATCAAACGTTCCGCATTCTTTTAAATTATCTTTTTTACTTCCTCCACCCTTTGGGGTTTTCTTAATAAGCTCAACAACTTTAGCATTGTCGTAATTATCGCCGTAAAAATCAGAAACCCAATAATACTTTATCGGAATTACCAACTTTCCTTTTTTATTGATGTAGCCCCAGTAAATTCCTATTCTCACTGCCGCCTTATCCCCCGCAAATAAACGCACTTCATCGTACTTTGCAGAAATAACCATTTCCTTATTTGAATTACAATAGCCCCATTTTTTTCCGATGCGATAGGGAATTAAATCGGGTAATTGCTGAGCAAAGGATAGCATCACTATCCAAAAAAATAGAATCGTGTATTTTATTTTCTTTTTCATATTTGTTGGACTCACCCCTGACCTCACTTTGTTCGGCCACCCCCTCTCTACGCGTAGAGAGGGGGAAAGGCAAGCGAAGCGAGACTAGGGGTGAGTTCTAAAATTTCTCTCCTTCTAATCGGGCTACAACTGCAGAGGCCACTGCATTACCGACTACGTTGGTTGCACTACGGCCCATGTCTAAAATTTGATCCACGGCCAATAAAAGTAATAAGCCTTCGCCGGGAATATTAAACATACCCAACATACCGGCAATCACCACTAAGGATGCACGCGGCACACCGGCCATTCCTTTACTTGTAACTAACAAGATTAACATCATCTTAATTTGATCGGTCATTCCGATTTCTATTCCGTACGACTGCGCAATGAACACGGTTGCAAAAGTCATATACATAATAGAACCATCTAAATTAAATGAATAACCTAAAGGCAATACAAAACTCACAATACGGTTACTGATTCCGTGTTTCTCCAATGCCTCAATGGTTTTTGGCATGGCACTTTCAGAACTTGCTGTACTAAAAGCCAACAAAATGGGTTCCTTAATATGTGAAAGTAATTTGTAGAATTTAATTTTGAATAGCATTGAAATAAACCACAACACTACAAACACAAAAAACAACAAGCCTCCGAAAAAACACACAATTAAATAAACATATCCACTTAATACATCCAGTCCTTGCTGAATAACAACAGCCGTGATAGCGCCAAAAATACCAATGGGTGCAAAATTCATGACGTAATTTGTCACCTTAAACATAATATGAGCTAATCCATCACATGCTTTCACTAATGAATCGCCTTGCTTGCCAACCGAAGCAGCAGCCACACCAAAGAATAAAGCAAACACAACAATAGGCAACACATCATTTTTTGCCATGGCATCAAAAATACTTTCAGGAATGACGTGGGAAATAAAATTCTTTGCGTCTTGCGCATTCGACTTTACACCGGTATCGGCGTTTGCTTCCGGCAAATCCAGATGCATGACTTTACCCGGCTCAAAGGTGTTAACAATCACCAAACCTAAACTCAAAGCAATTAATGTGGCAACCGTAAAATAAACAATTGTTTTAAGTCCTATCCTTCCTACCGACTTAAAATCGCCCACTTTGGCTACACCTAAAACCAAAACTGCAAACACCAATGGTGCAATAATCATTTTGATCAGTCGGAGAAAAATATCACTTAAAATAGAGAAACGAGAAGCAATCTTCTTTTTATAATCCTTGTAAAACTTAGCACTTTGCTTATCCAAAGCAGCTTGTGTGGTTTTAATTATTTCAGGATTCCCGCTTTTCACTAAAACGGTTTTGCTGAAATCCGGTTTTTCGGAAGTGATTGATTTATTTATAATAAAGCCACAAAAGATGCCTACAATCATGGCAATAATTATACTTGTAATAAGTCGGTTTTTCTTAGAAAACATCAGATAGTTTTATGTACTTCAAACTTAATAATTATATTTAAGGTAACATAAAGAAAAAGCATCTATTATGACGATTTCAGAAGCACAAAATCAAGTCGATAATTGGATTAAAACTTACGGTGTACGCTACTTCAGCGAACTCACAAACATGTCAATCCTTACTGAGGAGGTTGGAGAAGTAGCACGAATTATGTCACGACGCTATGGTGAACAATCCGAAAAAGAAAGTGACAAAAACAAAGACCTTGGGGATGAACTCGCCGATGTAATGTTTGTACTTATTTGCATCGCCAATCAAACCGGAATTAATTTGGAAGAAGCCATGCGGAAAAACTTAGATAAAAAAACTCAACGCGATGCTTCGCGACATATCAACAACAATAAATTACAATAATCAGCTCAAACAATTCTCTTAAAACTAAAAAACAATCATGAAAAAATTATTACTCTTCGCCTTCACACTTGCTCTGATGAGCTTTACTTTGGTTACTGATACCCGAAACGCTTATGCACTTTACGACGCTAAAGGAAAAGTCACCGATTACACTGCCATGCTTACCGAAGCTAAAAAAGCCGATATCGTATTATTCGGTGAATTACATGACAACCCGATTATTCACTGGCTACAAAAAGAATTAACTCGCGATGTACATGCCGAGAAAAAAGACAAATTAGTTTTAGGTGCCGAAATGTTTGAAGCTGACGATCAAATTGCATTAAATGAATATTTAGCAGGAAGAATCAGTGAAAAAACACTTAAAGATGAAGTGAAATTATGGAACAACTTCGCCACTGATTACAAACCATTATTAGACTTTGCTAAAAAAAACAATTTAAAATTTGTGGCAGCAAATATTCCGCGCCGCTATGCCAACATGGTTTACTCACGCGGAACTGCATGTTTAGACAGTATTGATGCAGAAGCAAAAAAATGGATTGCTCCACTACCCTTTAAGTATGATGGTAGTGTAAAGGCCTATAAAGATATTTTTGAAAATGGTGGCGGACATGGCGGGGAAAACTTACCAAAATCACAAGCCATTAAAGATGCGACCATGGCGCATTTCATTATGAAGAACTGGACAAAAGGACAAACCTTTATTCATTACAATGGTGCCTATCACAGCAATCATCATTCAGCTATTGAATGGTATTTAAAACAACAAAATCCGAATTTAAAAGTGATGGTGATTTCTTCTACCGAACAAGATGATATTACAAAATTAAATCAGGATGCTGTCGATTCAGGTGATTTCATTATTGTGACACCAAGCAATATGACAAAAACTTATAAATAAGTTAAGATTTAGTCGCTGGATTTTAGAAAATACAAATAGAATCCGGCGTTCCCCAAGCTAGGCGTCTGTTTTTTGCTTTGTCAAGTTACACAGTCAAGCATTAACCTGTAAAAAATCGTCGCTTGCTTGGTATTAGAAGGTTGTAACCTCTACACAGATACGTCTTTCTTATGTGTCCACTATTTTTTCTTGCGTGTAAATGTAAGTAATAGACAATCCTTGTCTTTTAGCACAAGATTATCTGGACTGCCGGTACCTAAAGAAATGAACTTGTAAGTTTTTTGCTTGTATTGAAATTCAATCTCATTAGTTTCTTTGTCCCAAGAATATTTTATAGATTTTCTTCCTTCACTATTTTTTAAATAAAGACTGTCTCTATCGATTTTTGTGTCGAAGCCATATACAATTTTACCCATCATTTTGTTGGTTGAGATTTCGGATTCACATAGATCACAATATTTTGTCACTTTACCTTCAACTACTTCCATTGGGCAAAACACTTCCCATTCACCATATAATTGAGTTTGTCCGATAGTTGTCTGAATAGAGACAATTAACGAGAATAATAGGATTATTAAGAGTCTAAATTTTGTCATAAGGTTAAAATTACGTCCATATAACGGGAAATTCTTTTTTGGTTACAAGGCTTTTGTCTAATGAAATGCGTCTCTCGCTATGCCTACTAACGACTTTCTATGAAGCGTATTTCTTTTTACGTAAGTAAAATTGAATTAATCCGAATACAATAATGATACCCAATGGTAAGGCAATGTTTATGAGTTGCCATTTGGTTTCGTGATTGGCAATTTTCTTTTTATCCAATAAACGTAATTTCACTTCTCTTGCACGTAATTGCAACAAACCTTCATCATCCACCAGGTAATTGATACAATTCAATAAAAACGTTTTGTTAGCGAAAGTTTGTCCTGTATTTCTATCAAAACCTAATGCTAACGGACCAACACCCGGACGGATATCATTCTTCGCTACATCTCCGTCTGCAATCACAATCATTTTTGTTGGAACACCTTTATCGCGAAACGCTATTGTAGAATCATTTAAAATAGCACTTGGTAAGCGATTACTAAATACCGAGCTAAAAGAACCTTCTAATAAACACGCTACCGATTGATAAGAATTATGAAACTGATCTTCCTTTGGTGTAAACTTAACCATAGCTAATCCAATGCGTGCAGGTGTAGGTTGCGTTTTGGTATAGCGCGAACTGCGTAATAAAATGGTTTTCTTAATTCCTTTAGCGGAAACAGTATCCAGTGTGCTCAGGAACTCAAACTTAATTAAATCAAGATTTTTCACTACTGGATGATCAACATCGGATAATATTAAAGGATGATAAAGCCAAGGAAACAATTGAAAGTTGGGTTGTCCGTTTTTAAATCCAACATTGATATTTAAAAAACCGCATTGCATATCCTGAACTAAAACAGGATTTAAGCGCACACCGTATTTAAACAACATATCATCCAGATTCAAATCGTTGTTTAATCCTAATGTAAATCCCTTTATTCTGAGTGTATCATAATTAATGTACACCGGATCAATCATCCATAAAACCTTTCCACCTTTCATAATGAATTGATCAATGATGAACTTATCCTTATCATCAAAAGCTGAATCCGGTTGTGAAATAACAATAGCACTGCTTCCTTTTAAAGCTTCTAAATTGTGATTAATCGCCACGCGGCTCACACTGTAGTATTCGCCAATCGAGCGCATGAAATCATACTGACGCAGTGTATCCAGCTCGCCATGACCTTCTAAAAAGGTAATTTCTGTTTTTCCTTTCGCTTGTAGTTTACGAATGGAGTTGGTTAATCCGTATTCTAAATCCTGCACCGAGTTATTGATAGCTACCTCCGGCGAAATACCCAATTGACGTTTAAAAATTTGCCAAGGAATTTCCTTGCCTTTGTAAGTTACCAGAGCAGCAGGATAAATATATGACTTGGTTGTTTTTTTATTCTTACGGTCGGTGACTTCCTCCGGTATTACACCTTTTTCATATAATTGTTTTTCTATCTTTTCCGTTTCATCCTTGTTCGGATTTTCCAAAGGATTGATAAACTCGTATTCGATTTGATTATCTGAATATGCTCTGAAAACATCGAGCAACTCTTTTGTCTCGTTACGCAAGCGTGTAAAATCAGGATTTAAATCACCATCCAAATACACTTTAAAAAACACTACATCATCGAGGTTTTTTAATAGCTTCATCGTAGACGGAGCCAGCGTGTATCTCTTTTCGGCTGTTAAATCAAATCGTTTAAAATAGAATGAGAAAACGAAATTTGCGAGCACAACGATAGCTGCCACCATTAAAAAATTGGTGATATCACGTTTTTTATTTGTGCCTGTATGTTTTTTCTCGTTTACCATTTACGACTTTGTAAAACTAATTTAGTAGACACGTTAAACAAGGCGATAACACTTACGAAATAAATCACATCGCGTGAATCAACCACCCCACGACTCATGCTTAAATAATGTTCATTAATCCCCAATGATTTTACCAAGGCATCATACTTACCGAACAAACCCGAGGCTGCAATAAAATCGAAACCGGTATACGTAAAAAAACAAAGCAGCATGGCGATGATAAACGCAATCACCTGATTTTCTGAAACAGCCGAAGCAAAAATTCCAACAGACACAAACCCTGCACCTAAAAAAAGTAAACCAATATAAGAACCCCACATAGCTCCCGTATCAATATTTCCTTTAGGATATCCCAATTGATGTACAGAATAATAATAAATAAGAGTTGGAAGTAATGACACAATCACCAACGTAAATCCGGCAAAATATTTTGCTAAAACAATTTGTAAATCGGTTAGTGGGCGGGTTAAAAGAAGTTCGATGGTGCCGGTTTTTTTCTCTTCTGAAAATGTACGCATGGTGATGGCTGGAATTAAAAACAAATACACCCATGGAGCCAACATAAATAAGGAATCAATATTGGCAAAACCATTCTCCAACACATTGGTACCCGTGCTTTCTGATGGTATTAACCACATAAACACACCAATGAGGGTGATGAATACACCAATGGCTACATAACCAATAAGAGAACTTAAGAAACTGCGTATTTCTTTGAGATAAAGTGTAAACATTAAGGCAAAAATAAGATTAAAGCAAATTACAACGATAGTTTACATTCGCTTTTTAACACATTTTTGAGTTAATAACCTCAGCGGTTCCTCTATTATATCGTGTCCTCCCTGATAAAAGACGGTTTCAGGATGTATATTATACTTTTTCAACTCTTCCAATTGCGCATTTTGTTGCTCATGACTCAGAAATTCATCCTTGTCGCCCGCAACATAAATCCATTGTCCGATGTTGTTTTTGGAAAGAAATTTTTCCCTGCCTACAGTTATAGGAACCATATCCGGCGGAATAACCGATCCCCAAATTATTAAATTATCAATTTTATATTCCGTTGACGAGGCCCATCGGCAAACGGTGGCTCCTCCTTGCGAAAAGCCTAAAACATTAATTATAATTTTATCACTTAACGGAAGAATGAATTGCTTATATACTTCATCCAGATAATTACAGTAATCCGCAATATCATGCTCCCTTTCTTCCTTTGTCATCCAACTGGCGCCCACTCTTCCGCTCACACCATTTAAATAATAGCGATGCAAACCTTCAGGAACAATCACTAAATTTTCTTCATTCAAAATAGGTTTCAATTTATTAATGAAGTAAGAAGCGAGATGTCCGTAACCATGCGCAACCAGCCAAACCGATTTCAGTTTTGGACTTACTTCACCTTCAACAACTACTTTGGCGGTTTTTTGTGTTTGAAAATAATGTATCATGCTTACTCTTCGTCAACCATGGTACTATCAGAAGCAGGTTTAGAATCTAAAACTTCATAAATTTTCCAGGTTTGGTAGGCTGTTTTATTCAATTGATTACTCAGTACTACAATTGTTACCTTGTCGCTTAATCGTCGGTGAAAGGCCGTACGATAACCATGCCACCAACCATTATGAAACACTTCTTTCTTTTCATCCGAACGGAAATCGCGCATGCGCCAACCTAATCCATAATTACTTTGTTTTAATTCACGACTCATCGCTGTGTAAGCCAATTGTTGCGACTCAGGATTTAATAATTTCCCCTGATACAAAGCTTCGCTGAATAAAAACATATCGTAAGCCGTAGAATATACACTCTTATCACCAACAACATAATCGGCAGCTTCCACATCAATTGGCTTCCAACGCAAATCATATGGTTTTGATACGGCCTTTTCAAATTTATCCAAGCTCAGAATTGTTCCGGAATGCTTCATGCCTAATGGTCTGAAAATTTCCTCATATAAAAAATTAGAATAAGTTTTCCTGCTTACTTTTTCAATTAGTAAAGCAAGCATGGCGTAATTGGTGTTGCAATAATTGAATGCTTTATTCGGACGTAAATACGGTTTTGGTTTTCGTTCTGCCATTAATCGTAATACTTCCTGATTTGTAAGCACAGTAGTTTTATTGGAAACAACATCATTTAAGAAATATAAATAGTTGGGAAGACCTGAACGATGCGCTAATAATTGCTTGATGGTTATTGTTTCATAAGGAAATTCAGGGAAATAAGAAGCAAATGTATCTTCCAATTTAACCAATCCTTTTTCGACCAACATCATTACAGCTGTAGCTGTAATTACTTTTGAAACTGAAGCTAATTGAAAAGAAGTGGTATCTGTTACAGGCATACGATTTTCTTTGTCAGCAATTCCGAAGGCTTTGTGATAAATGATTTCTCCTTCTTTAGCCACGATCACAGAACCATTAAATGCCTTCAAACTTACCAAATGATTAAAAAACTCATCCAGCTTATTTACAGTTTCGCGATACTTGGCATTTACTTCATCTTTAACTTCAGGTTCTCCCTTTTCGAGTAAACGATATAATTCTGCTCCGGAGTTGGATTGTCCGCAGCTGAGGCAAGTGAGCCAAAAGATGATGAATACAAGGCGCTTCATAATTATTTTTCAGATGGTTTTTCGGGTTCGTCTTCGTCTTTGTACTTGTTGTAATCCAATTTATTTCCCCAATAATTCATCTGTTGTTTAATCCATACTTTTCGTTTTGTTATATAATTTGTTGGAGGATTCGCTTTGTATTTTCGCGGATTAGGTAACACCGCTGCTATACCTGCTGCATCATCCTTCGTTAGCTTTATCGCTTTCTTCTTATACCAATGTTGAGCCGCCGCTTCCGCACCGTACACACCATCACCCATTTCAATGCTATTCAAGTACACTTCCATGATGCGCTCTTTACTCCAAAAAATTTCAATCAACAGTGTAAACCAAACTTCAAATGCCTTTCTTATATAACTTCGACCCGGCCATAAAAATACATTTTTGGCAGTCTGCTGTGTAATAGTGCTGGCTCCTCTCATGCGCTTTCCCTCTTCATTTTCTTTCATCGCCTTTTCTATTGCACCCCAATCAAATCCAAAATGCTTCAAATAATTTTGGTCTTCACTGCACACTACCGCGAGCTGTAATTTTGGAGAAATTTCTTCTAACGGTACCCAGTCATGCTCCATCTTCATTTTCTTGCCATCCATCTTTTGTTCTATGCTCCTTATCACCATTAATGGTGTAATTGGTACCGGAACCCAGCGAAAAATAATCACCGACACCACCGATAAAATCACAAAACCTAACACCAATCGCCAAATGATGCCCAATATTTTACGCAAAATTTTCATCCGCAAAACACAAATCTATTCGTAATTTTGTACTAAAATCGACCTAAACCAATAATCAATTAACCATCGGTTTTTAATTTCTTATGTCAAAAAAGCTAATTAACCTGTTTTTGCTGATTATTGCGGCTTTAGCTGCGATTTATTTCTACAACAAATACCGGGTTGCGCCCGATCTAAAATTAAACGAGTTAGGTTTAGTTGACGAAAACGGAGCTGTTTTTGATATCAATACTCTCAAAGGTAAAAAAGTGGTGATTTCCTTTTATGCCAGCTGGTGCGGCAATTGTTTGGAGGAATTAGAAGTAATCAATAAAATAAAAGAAAAGGAATTAAGTGATGTGGAAATTGTGTGTATTACAGATGAATCATTGGAAAAACTGAATAATTTTAAATCAAACACCGGATATCCGTTTAAATTTCTGAAACTAAACAAACGCTTTCCGGATATAGGCATACATTCGATACCGGTTACATATATCGTCAATACAGATTTACAAATCGTTAAAGAGCAAGTAGGTTATCTGCATTGGGATGATCCTTCCACGCTCAATCACATTAAAGGATTATTTTAAAACAAAACCCCGAATTTTCATCGGGGTTTTTTATTTATCTATTCTCTTTTGGGTCGCGGATAACAGCGGGTTTTCCCATTAATTTTTTAGGTTCATCCTTAGGTTTATCAGGAATAAAACGCGGCCCACCCATGATATGGTGATCTTCCGGTTTTGGTGTAATTGTTTTTGTCGATGTGGATTTTATTTTTGATGTGTCTTTAGGAACATAGGCGATTTCACCTTTAATCATCACATGTTTGGTTGGAGGATTTTGCGCATGACCGAATAAACTCATTCCAAAAACCAAAAACAACACCACCGCCATTTTATTCATCAGTTTCCATCCTACAAACTGATTGGCAAAATGCTCGAAGCTTAATTCTTCCAATTGACTCTCTTTAAATCGACCACATACTTTGTTTGACTTTGGAAGATTCGAGAAAAAATCCTTAATCTCATCCAAGGTTTGTTTACTGAAGTCAATGACGTTTTTAGTACAAACTAAACAAAAAGCGCCCTTTTCATTGGGTGTCATTGCATCCCAATTTTCGTGACAAGGTTTATTGATTTCGATTTTCATACTCTTATATTTTAAATTTTACTGACGTTTATCTTCTACCATTACATCTCCCATAATTTTTGGAGGACGATTATTTGATTTTTGCTTAGGCCTATCGGGAGTAACTTTTACTTTGCTTTTAATCGGCGCGTGAACTGTATCCCTTTTAGAAATCTTTTTTGTTGTATCTACCGGAGGAACATAAGCAACCGCTCCCATGACGATTTCAGGTGTTTTTGGGTGTGACTGTGCACAACCAAACAAACTAAATCCGAAAACAAAAAACACGATTAAAGCCAAACGCTGCACCGGCTTCCAACTTTTAAAACGCTCGAAAAAATGATCAAAACTTAAAGCTTGCAATTGTGTTTCTTCAAATCGTCCGCATACTTTTTCATTAGAAGAAATCTCACTAAAAAAATCTTTGATTTCGCTTAACGTTTTCTGACTAAAGTCTACAACATTCTTTTTGCATAAAGAACAAAAAGCGCCCTTTTCATTGGGTGTCATCGCATCCCAATTTTCGTGACAAGGTTTATTGATTTCTATTTTCATAATCCGTTTTCTATTTAGATGCAAACGGATTTGAAATTCCATAAAAGAAAAAAGCCGCTTTTCAGCGGCCTTTTTAATTAGCTTTTAAAATCCCAGGTTTCCAGGAACTTAGTTGTATAATTTCCTTTCTTAAAGTCTTCATTTTGCATAAGCTTTAAGTGGAATGGAATCGTAGTTTTAATACCTTCAATCACATATTCGCTCAGAGCACGGTGCATTTTTGCCAATGCTTCTTCGCGTGTTTGTGCAACAGTAATTAATTTACCAATCATACTATCGTAATTCGGTGGAATTGAATAACCACTGTAAACATGCGAATCTACACGAACTCCATGTCCGCCCGGTGTATGTAAAGTAGTTATTTTACCAGGTGAAGGAACGAAATTCATAAATGGATTTTCGGCATTGATACGGCATTCGATGGCGTGTAACTGCGGATAATAATTTTTACCCGAAATAGGAACGCCTGCTGCCACTAGGATTTGTTCGCGGATTAAATCGTAATCAATTACTTCTTCGGTGATAGGATGTTCTACCTGAATACGTGTATTCATTTCCATGAAGTAAAAGTTGCGGTGCTTATCCACTAAAAACTCAACTGTACCAACACCTTCGTATCCGATAGACAAGGCTGCCTTAATTGCAGCTTCACCCATGGCATCACGCAATTCAGGCGTCATGAAAGGAGAAGGAGTTTCTTCTACTAATTTCTGGTGACGACGCTGAATACTGCAATCACGCTCACTTAGGTGACATGCTTTACCGTATTGATCACCTACAATTTGAATTTCGATATGGCGCGGCTCTTCGATAAATTTCTCCATATACATGGCTCCATTTCCGAAAGCTGCTTCAGCCTCCTTACTTGCTGATTCAAATTGAGTGTCTAAATCTTCTTCTTTCCAAATGATACGCATACCACGACCACCACCACCTGCAGTTGCTTTAATGATAACAGGGTATCCTATACCTTTGGCGGTTTCTTTAGCTTCTGCTAAATCTTTCAATAATCCTTCAGAACCGGGAACACAAGGAACGCCGGCTTTAATCATAGTTGATTTAGCATTACTTTTATCACCCATCTGATTAATCATTTCGGGTGAAGCACCAATAAATTTTATTTTATTCTGGCGACAGATTTCAGAAAACTTCGCGTTTTCACTTAAAAAACCATAACCCGGATGAATAGCATCAGCATTTGTAATTTCGGCAGCCGCGATAATGTTAGCCATATTAAGGTAACTTTCCTTACTTGGCGGCGGACCAATACAAACTGCTTCATCAGCAAATTTTACGTGCAAGGATTCTTTATCGGCCGTTGAATAAACAGCAACCGTTTTGATACCCATTTCACGACAGGTTCTGATAATGCGCAAGGCAATCTCTCCCCTATTGGCAATTAATATCTTTTTAAACATAATGTTAGGTTTAAAGTTTAAAATTTAAGGTTCAAGGTTTATCCAAGAACATGAAACATTAAACTAATTAATTTGGATCTACTAAGAATAAAGGCTGATCGTATTCTACCGGAGTAGCGTCGTTAACCAATACCTTAACAATTTTACCTTTGATGTCGCTTTCGATTTCATTGAACAACTTCATAGCTTCAATGATACAAACAGTCTTTCCTGCGTTTACCTCATCGCCAACGTTTACGAATGAAGGTTTATCAGGACCCGGTGAGCGATAGAAAGTACCAATCATTGGGGATTTAATGGTAATGTACTTTGATTCGTCGGCACCTGTGTTAGTAGGTGTTGGTGTAGCTTTTGTTTCTGTAACAGGAGTTGGGTTAGCAACAGGGGCTGCAGTTACCATTTGAGTTGGAGCTGCCTGCATCATTTGAGGAGCTGCCTGAACCATTACCGGTCCGTTTTGCTTTCCTGTTTTAATAACGATTTTAATCTCCTTCGTTTCCAGTTCTACTTCGTTTACGCCGCTTTTGGAAACAAACTTAATGAGATCTTGAATTTCGTTTAATTTCATAGTTAGTGTTTTTAGTTAGTGGGGTCAAAAATAGAATTAATTTTATTAGCAAAAAACTATATTTTCGGGCATTTTTGACCAAAAAATCAACAAAATCGACGGATTTTCATAAAAAAAGCCCCAAATCGGGGCTTTTTTTGATGAATTTCAGAAATTACTTATTTACCTAATTTCTTTTTTAAGGCATTATCTAATTCGGTTAAGAATTCTTCGGTATATAAATAGTGTTTGCCGTGCTCAACCTTATTGCCATGTACACAAACCGCTAAATCTTTCGTCATTTTGCCGCTTTCAACAACTTCAACGCAAACTTGCTCTAATGCTTGAGCAAAATTCATTAATTCCTTGTTACCATCTAATTTACCACGGAACTCTAAACCGCGAGTCCAGGCAAAAATACTGGCAATTGGATTAGTTGATGTTGGTTTACCTGCTTGGTGATCGCGGTAGTGACGGGTTACGGTACCGTGAGCCGCTTCAGCTTCCATGATTTTTCCATCCGGAGTTACAAGCACAGAAGTCATTAATCCTAATGAACCAAAACCTTGAGCTACTGAATCAGATTGAACGTCGCCATCATAATTTTTACAAGCCCAAACGAAACTTCCGTTCCATTTTAAAGCAGAAGCCACCATGTCATCAATCAAACGGTGTTCGTAAACGATACCGGCTGCTTCAAATTTAGCTTTGTATTCCTTTTGGTAAATTTCTTCGAAAATATCTTTAAAGAAACCATCGTATTTTTTAAGGATGGTATTTTTTGTAGATAAATATAAAGGCCATTTTTTATTTAACGCTACATTAAAACATGAGTGTGCGAAACCACGGATAGACTCTTCCGTATTATACATACCCATTGCCACACCGTTACCTTTGAAATTATAAACCTCATGAACAACCGGAGCAGAACCGTCTTCCGGAGTGAAGGTCATAGTTAATTTGCCTTTCCCTTTGATAACTGTATCGGTTGCGCGGTATTGATCACCAAAAGCGTGACGACCAACAATAATTGGAGAAGTCCAGTTAGTCACTAAACGCGGAACATTTTTACAAACGATAGGCTCGCGGAAAACTGTCCCATCAAGAATGTTACGAATAGTTCCGTTAGGAGACTTCCACATTTGCTTTAAATTAAATTCTTTTACACGCGCTTCATCAGGTGTGATGGTTGCGCATTTAATACCTACCTGGTATTTTTTAATTGCTTCAGCAGCATCGATAGTAACTTGATCATTTGTTTGATCGCGGTACTCAATACCTAAGTCATAATATTTAATATCTATATCAAGGTAAGGAAGAATTAATTTATCCTTAATGAATTTCCAGATAATACGGGTCATTTCATCGCCATCAAGCTCTACAACGGGATTGGCTACTTTTATTTTGCTCATAACAATTGATTTAAATTTTAAGAGCTCCAAATATATAAATTCAGATTTAAATTGCGAATTATATCCAATAAAAAAGCCCTTCCGGTTGGAAAGGCTTTAAATCTAAATGATAATAAATTATTTATGCTCCTCTTTCTTAGGCTCTTCCTTTTTGGTAGTACCTGAGTTTGAAGTTTTGCTGCTTTCGTTATTATTCTTTTTGGGGCTATTTTTTCCGGGTAATCCCTTTTCGTTAATAGCCATACGTGTTTTCGGCGCTGAACTCTCTTCTTTCTTTTCTTCCTTCTTTTGTTCTTTTTTAGGCTCTTGTTTAGTGTCCTGTTTTTTATCGTCTTGTGCATTCACTGAAAATGCAAACATCAAAGATAAAGCTAAGGTGGTAAGTATTGTTTTTTTCATGCTTCAGAATTTTAATTAAAAGTACAAATATTATGATGGAGATAGCTAAAACAATGGATAAAAAATGTTAAGTCTATTTCAACAATTCCATGGCCTCTTGCAAGGAAATAATTTCATCCTTAAAGATTGCGATTATGAATGCTTCAGGGAAACCTTTGTCTTCAAGCTGCTTACGTGCTTCTTCGGCTTTTTGATACTCTTTATAAGAACCAATGCTGTAACGAATCATGCCTGTTGAAGTGGTTTGTTTTTCTACACCTTGTAAGTCTTTGGTTTTTTCATCCATATCCGCCGAAGCAGCAGGCCGTTTTAATGCTCCAATTTGTAGTTTGAAACTGATTAATGATTTATCAATTGTGCTGAATGTTTTGCTTTCGTTCAAGTCCTCTTTTTGCTTTGTTTCCATGGTAGCGCCTGCCTTCTCCATTGCAATTCGTTTTCCATCTTTATATGCAGTTACAAACGCATCTGTATATCCTAATAACACTAAATCTGCACGTTTAGAAGCTGCTTCTTGCAATGTTTTATAACCATTGGTAACGTAACGGAAATAATTGTCTTCAGTTTTTAACTCTACTACATCCGAATTTTTAAATGCAGCGGTTGAAATTTTATTCTTGTACGCGCCTAATTGCACACGATAAACAACCGATCCTTTTTCGAAGTTAGCGGAACCTGAAGATGTACCTGTTTCATTTCCGCCTGAACTTGCAGTTGTAGTTCCGCTTGCATTTGCGGTATTGTTTCCTGTAGTGTTGCCGGTTTCGTTACCTTGATTGTTATTGGCATTATTTACATTATTACCGGTTTCATTGCCTTGATTATTATTCGCGTTATTACCGGTTTCGTTACCCTGATTGTTATTCTGGTTGTTTTGATTATTGTTGTTTGCTGCTATTGTACCGCTTGTAACTGCAGTTTGAGTTGCGTTATTCGCAGCTTCTAAATCCGACTCTTTAATTGCGGCCTGCAATTCTTCCTCGGTCATCGTAGAGTATTTGTCGTTTTTAAAATAACCTACCATGGCCTTTTTGTTTCCTTCCGCCATAAACTCATCTCTACGTTTTGCCGCTTGTTTCACTTCTTCATATGTACCGGCCGTATAAACAACTGTTGTTCCATCGTCTAAAACAGTCGACTTCATATCGCCAATACTTAATAAATAAGCCATCTCATCACTTGGCACACCGCCTGCATAACGCGCCAATTCAACTGTATAGCTTCTTTGCTCTTTCTTCTTTTTCTTATTTGTCTTTGGCATCACTAAGTCAAATGCATTTCCAATTTGCTCTGTAGTTCTGTCAATGCCTACCGAATCAAAATAATGGTCGTACCAATCTTGCCAGAATTCATCCGTTAAGGCAATACCTTTAAGATTAACCTCAAAACCTTTTGGCGAAGGCAGTTCTTCATCTCGGTAATCCGGAACACCGTCCATATCTTCATCTAAAGGACACCCAAATTTATCCACTTTTACACCTTCCGGAGTTCCCTGGCAATTATCGTCCCAATCGCGAACACCGTCTTTATCATAATCCGCATTATCAATCGCCAACCAATCTAAATTATCATAATACTCAGCAGGTAAAGTGTCTTTCTTCTTTCTGTTTAGAACTAAATCATATTGCAATGATACCGATGTATAAACAAATTTATCCATGGCTTTTGTTCCGGCACGATTTCCCACACTCTTATTGGTAATTCCATCAATATAATCGGTATTGGTGAAATAATACTGAACCCCCATTTTGAAATCAAAACGCTCGGTAATATGCATGATGGCGCCGAATCCGAACGGAACAGCCCATGCGCGTTCAGGATATTTTCCAAATCCATCCGCGTTAAGTTCGCGTATATCCGTTTCGTATCTGTAATCCCTCACTAAATCCTTCGCAAATTGCGAGCCCGCGCTTCCTTCTTCCATATTCTTAATAGATCCATCGCTCCAATAATGATACTTTTCTCCGTTACGATCATACAAATCCGTTTTAGATAAAAATTCGAAACTTGTAATTCCTAAACTTACAAACGGACGAATACGGTATCTGTCAGGAATAAAATTTCCGAAGTCATAAAGTAAATTAATTCCGCCTGCTCTTATTTCGGATTGGAAATTTTCGTGACGATTCGGAAGATTTTCATAGGCTCCTAATTTACCAAACAGCAAATTGAAGTTAATCATCAGGTAACGATTTAAACGGTGCGATACATTTAAATCATAACCCACGCGAGATGTCCATGGAGACTGATAATGCTTTTTATAAAGGTCACCATAAAAAGATAACATTCCTGTTCCTAAAGAAATTTTAGGATTAAAAACAGGCATTCCCGGACCGTAATCAAATTCTTCGTAAGCCGGAAAAATACTTTTTTTAGCAGTATCAGGTCCGAGGAAAAAATTAATATCATAAGGCGGTACCATTGGCGCCTTCGGATTAAGAAAAACGGAGGTTGTATCTTCAGGAGTAGAAGCAGCAGTACTGTCGGTTTGCGAGAACGATAAAACCGGTAACAGTAAAAATATTAAGCAACCAAGTAACTGCTTCATAAATTATTAATACGTTAAAGATACAAAAATTACTTGTACCATTTTTGGTTGGAAATCATCAAGGCTTCCTGAACCGTAATGCGGGTTGGACCGTTATAAGCGGCCACAAAAGCGCCATTTACACCTTTTCCTTTAGTTGTTTCACGGTGATCGCGAGCCTGTTTGTATTCGCCGTGTTTTCCAATCATAAATTTAGTAAAGCCGCCTGCCATTTCGCTGCGTATGCTTTCTGAAATTTTGTACATGGCCGCCAATTTTGAAGACGTTACATTAACATTTGTGTAGGCTCCGATTTGCACACAATAAGAAATATTACTGTTTGTTTTTGCAGTTTCCGTTGGAGTGGTAGTAGCAGACGGTGTTTCGGTTTTTGTTTCGGTAGTTACCACGGGAGTTTCGGTTTTAGTCTCGGTAGTTACAGGCGTTTCTGTTTTAGTTTCCGTAGTTACTACAGGTGCTTCGGTTTTTGTTTCGGTTGTAACCGGAGTGGTAGTTTCTTCAAATGCCGGTAATTTTTCGAATGGTAATTTATAGAACTTAGATTGATTGCTTTCTAAATAAGAAAATTCACCTTCCATCATTACATCTGTTTTAAGAGTTCCGCTTAACACATAAGAGATTTCTAATTCTTCTGTTTCAGGAACATTTACCCATACAAATTTGATACGATTATCAGCAACTGAGAATGAGCTACCATTTGTTTTATCTGATTTAGCAGAAAAACCTTCCGGTAAATTATCGCTGTAGCGAGCGAATCCTTTGATACCGTCTTTTTTGATTTTCACATTCACATTCCATTCGCCATTATTTGCACCTTTAGTTATAGTTCTTACAGCACTCACTAAACTATTTGGTTCTTCGGCCGAAACAGGTTCAGGAGTTTTTGTTGTTTCAGGAGCCTTTGTTTCGGTTTTAGCAGTTTCAGTGGTTTTAGTTTCTGTTGGAGTTTCTGTTTTTGCAGTTTCTGTTGGAGTTTCTGTTTTAGCAGGCTCTGTTGTTTTTGGTGTTTCCGTTACTGCCGGAGTTTCGGTTTTTGTTTCTGTAGGCGTTTCGGTTTTTGCCACAGCATTTCCATCACCAACCATCACTTCCACGGCCGGCATTTCTACCACTTGCTTATTATTGTTTTCGATATAGGAGAATTTTGCAGCAATAGACTTAGCTCCGCTGGCAGCGGCATCGGCCACTAATACAAATTTGATAGTAAATTCGGCATCGGATGGCACTCCTGTCCAGATCCATTTACCAATACCGGAAGCAAAAGAGAAAGTTGCTCCTTTATTGTCGGATTCTTTTACTGACATGCCTTCCGGCACTTCTACCTGCAGCTTAGCAAAGCCGCCAAGGCTACCTTTGTTTACAATCAGTTCGGCTGTTACTTCCGTTCCTGGTTTCATACTTGCCGGGAAGTTTCCCTTAACTGTTACCGGCCCGTTTTCAAAAAAGATGCTGTAAAAAAACAGCGCTATTGAATTGATTGCTACTAAAAGGTATTTTATCATAGTTTATTTATTGTTCAAAGAAGAAATCGATCAATCGATTTATTCTCTCAACATTGAAGTCGGATTCTCCCTCGAAGAACATATCGATTGTTTTTCGAATTTCATCCGCCGAGATGTACCCGTCATTATTGACGTCGGCCGATTTCAATTCGGCAGGTATAGACGCTGTCTTACCTGACTTTTCTTTTATTTCCTTTCCCTTCGTTTCAACTTGCTTTAAATAATCTAAACTTGGCATTTCATTAAACCCTCCGCTACGTGAAGTAGCTAAAGAATCCCATTCTAACTGACGCGCAGCATAATCTTCTTCATTAATCGTTACACCATAACCATCTGTAAGTGCACCCGGTTTTGTGTTTGGTTCGTTGTCCATGTAATCCGGAGTTCCATCCATATCCGTATCTACTGCACAACCCTCGTTACCTACCTTCGCTCCTTTTGGTGTTCCTAAACAATTATCTTTTAAGTCAACGATTCCATCGGTATCATAATCACTATTGTCAATCGCCTTAAAATCTACACCATCGTAAGGAGATTTAGGTTTTTTGTTTAACGAATAGTTTACCGATACATTCGCTCCCATCCAACTATCGTTACCGCCGTTTTTATAATTATCGATGTAATCAGTAAATGCCAAATTATAATTCATAGCCACTTTTACACTGATGCGATAATCTACATTAAACTTAATTCCTAAATTGATTGGCAAATACAAGGTGTTGCGTTTGTAGTTTACTGCCGAATCGGTTAATTGTGTTTCATAGGTATAATCACGTTGCATAACGATAGCGTAAGGATCGTTTGCAGGCGATTCGGGCAAATCACGAATAGAACCATCTGACCAATAATTATATTTTATTCCGTTAGCATCCGTTATATCGCCTTTCGGATCAAACTTTAAGAAGCCTAAACCAACCGAGATAAATGGCGAAGCTACCGGCGATGTGTCTTTCATGCGATCGAAATAAGCCGTCACATTAAGTTCTCCGCCAATAACAGTTGACATAAAATTGCGGTGAGATTCCTTACTGAAGTCGCTACCCTGCAACTTACCATACATTCCATTCAGGCCAACACCCAAAATTTTTCCGACACGATATTCAGCACCGAGATTATAACCCATGCGTGCATCGTTAAAGAAATGCGTGTTACGTTGTTTACCAACGTCGCCTGTAAATTTTAATGCATTCACTCCTGCATTAATACCGAATTGAGCCGTTGCCGCAACTGCAACGCACATCAAACTAGAAAATAATACTGTTTTCATTTAGTATTGTTTAAATTGTTTTTACGCTATTTTACCGCTAAATACTTATTTAGCAGTAACCTCGTCTCAGATGAAACGAGATGTTAAAATAGTGCAAAATTCGGTACTAGCAAAACTAAATCAAAAAAGAAACCGCCTCTGATGGGCGGTTTGAACTTGTAAACAAGTGAATGTTAAAAGCATTTAAAGTGAAGGAGTTCGGCCGCCATCCACCGGTAAATTTATGCCGTTAATGTAAGATGCTGCCGGTGAGGCCAGGAATGCAACCGCGTTCGCAATTTCACTTGCTTCAGCAAATCGGCCCATCGGAATTTCATGTATCATTTCCTCTTCAACCGACTTAACCTCTAAATGGTTTTTGGTTGCTTTATTAGTTATAATTGTTTTTAAACGTTGGGTGTTAGTAGCCCCTGGCAACACATTATTGACAGTGATATTAAACTTACCTAACTCATTAGCCATGGTTTTAGACCAACTAGCAACTGCTGCTCGAATGGTATTTGACACGCCTAAATTTGGTAACGGTGCTTTTACTGAAGTGGAAATAATATTTATGACTCTACCGTAACCCGCCATTTTCATTCCATCAACGCAAGCCTGTGTCATAATGTGATTACACAAAAGATGATTCGTAAATGCCGATTCAAACTCTTCGGTTTTAGCAGAAACAATCGGACCAGAAGGCGGACCACCGGTATTGTTTACTAAAATATGAATGGGATTGTTACGCTGCATAAACGCATTCATCAAATCGCGTAATTTATTCGGTTCCGAAAAATCCACACACATATAAGAATGTATTTGTCCGGCCGATGTATTCAACTCCGATTTGGTTTGTTTTAAAGCGGCTTCATTTCTTGCAACTAAAGTAACGCTTGCGCCCAAATTAGCTAATTCAACTGCAACTGCTTTTCCGATTCCTTGTGTACTTCCGCACACAATGGCTTTTTTACCTTTTAAATCAAGATTCATTGTTTTCTAATTTTTTTATTGCGTCCATTATTATATCCTGCTCATAGCCTCGCGACATGGCATACTTAATAATTTTATATTGCTTTTTAATTTTATTTGACTCTCTTATTTCTTTGGTTTTCTTTTCAATAATTTTTTCTAAGGTAGCAAAATATTCGTTGCCGTCGATTTGCTTTAAGGCTTTACTAATACAGTATTCGCTAACCTTATGCTGTTTGAGTTCCAATTTTATTTTTATTCTGCCCCAACGCTTAATTCTGAATTTTCCTCTGGCGAATGCTAAAGCAAAACGCTCTTCGTTTAAGAAATTTTCCTGTATTAATTGAGAAATTATATTTTCAGCTTCCTCATTAAATATCCCATACTCAAATAATTTATTTCTTACCTCAAATTGTGAGCGCTCCTGATAGGCACACCAATTTTTCATTTTTTCCAAGGCAACAAGTGGTGTTAACTTTTTTGGGGATATTTTTTGAATGTCAGAGTTCACACTGCTAAATTATTCATTACACTTGTAGCACAAAAATTAAACCTTGAAATTACCTGCACTTTTTTTAAACAGCATCAAAAACGCTAAGGGATTCGACGAAAGCTCCTTTGTGAACACGCATGAGAGCGGAGAAAAAATCACCTCCATTCGGATGAATCCATTTAAAAAGTCAAGCCTGGATTTTGAGACTAACCATCGAGTGGACTGGTGCGAAACCGGATTTTACTTAAACGAAAGACCTTCTTTCACTTTTGATCCGCTCTTCCACGCAGGTAGTTATTATGTACAAGAGGCGGGTTCCATGTTTTTGGAGTTCGCTTTAAAAAATACCGTTGACCTTAACCAATCTTTAGCTGTTTTAGATTTATGTGCAGCTCCCGGTGGAAAATCTACCTTAATAAACAGTTTAATAAACGATGATAGCTTTTTGATAAGTAATGAAGTTATTAAAAACAGAGCTGATGTATTAGCCTACAACCTCAGCAAATGGGGTACATGCAATACTGCTGTGACGAATTGCGACCCATCCGTTATCGGGAAATTAGAAAATGTTTTTGATGTGGTAGTAGCTGATGTTCCATGCAGCGGTTCCGGATTATTCAGAAAGCAACCGGAAGCTATCCAAGAATGGAGTTTAGATAATGTGAATCTCTGCAGCACACGCCAGAAGAGAATTATGGCCGACAGTATTTCCTGTTTGAAACCGGGTGGTATTTTAATTTATTCTACTTGCTCTTATTCGGTTGAAGAAGATGAGGCGGTTGTTGAATGGATGATGAAGGAATTTGAACTCGAATATGTTTCTTTGCCGGTAAATAAGGCATGGAACATCATAGAATCATCGCCAGGTTACCGTTTCTATCCTAATCGTGTGAAGAGTGAAGGATTCTTTTGTGCCGTGCTTCGTAAAACAGGGGTGTCGCATGGACATCCTAACAAATCGAAAAAAAATATATTTGAACAAGCGAGCAAAAAGGAACTGACTGAATTACAAAATCAGTTTGAATACCACGATTTTCATACTGTATTTAAATTCCAAAGTAATTTTAAATTAGTAAATACCGCTCTCTATAATTTTTTAAATGCCTTCGGTTCTCACTTATACTTTAAAAAAACAGGAACAACTTTAGGGGAATTTAAACACCGTGATTTTTTGCCCGATCATGAATTGGCATTAAGTCTTTATACTAATAAAAATACGCCCAAGATTGAACTAAACCGCGAACAAGCCATTGCTTTTCTTAAAAAAGAAAATCTGCAATTAGAAGCTCAGAAAGGAATTCAATTAATGTGTTATAAAAATCTGGGATTAGGTTGGGCAAAAATATTAGACAAACGCGTCAATAATTATTTACCTAAGGAATTCAGAATACTCAGCAGCGAAGAAAATTAGTTCCCCAACAAACGAATGCTGGTCCACATAATTTTCACATCTTTTTCTATTGTATAATCTTTTGAGTAGGATAAAAACAACAGATTAATCTTATCATCAGAAAGCACTCCATTTTGAGCATCCGCCGGTGTTAACACAGAGGGTTTAATTTCCGGCAAATCTTTGCGCGGTGCTTTACCGTACCCAACCCACGAATAAATTCCTAACCACACCTTAAAACAATTAGCGATAAAATTGAGTTTGTTCTTCTGGAAAAAAATAAAAACAGGTGATAAGATAAACAGAACCGATGAAGCCATTAAATCATACAAACGTTTTTTACGTTTATTCTCAGGCTTACCCACATTATTGACATCAATGACGTATAAATCGCCCGCGGTATCGATACTATTACTTCCGATAATGGATAAACTTTCGGGTGGAGCAATTTTAAAATCAACGCCCTTTGTTACAAGCGTTAACATTTTTTCAATGATATTTTGCGAAGAGATATTCTTAGCACAAAAAATAATTTCATTAATAACATGTACATCTACAATTTCATTCACTTGATTAAAATTGCCAATGTAATACGGATGTTTAACTCCATTATCGTTATTGCTTACAAAACCAACAAACCCGGCATTAATTCGTGTTTCTTTAAGTAATCCGAATACACGATCAAACTCCTCCTCACTTCCAATAATAATGATACGTTTACTTTTTTCTTCGGTTTTAAATTTAAACTGCTTTAAGTTAGCCGCGTTGTAGATGATTCGGGTAATCAAGTATAATACTACAGTGTAAGCTGTTCCTAATAAAATTAACGCACGTGAGAAACGATAATCTTCCGGTAATAAGGAATAAACGATCAAAATAAAACCGGTGCCAACTAAAACACCACGCATCATTTTTATAATTTTAAACGGACGATCATAACCTCCGCTTAAAAAATTAAAGAACATCCAAATCAGTGTATAAACCGGGAAAGCAAAATTTGTAAGCCGCTCTGAATAGTAACCTTCCGTAAATTTAAATTCCGATTCGTAGATATCTTTAATAAAATATAAACCTGCCAGGATTAAAGCGAAATCGATAGCCGGGAAAAAAATCTGTTTAATAAAACGAGCTATGATTGCCATTCCGGCTCGCAGGAAAATGGCTAAATGAATCAAGAAATCGAACAATCTCGCGTTACCCGAACTAAAATGTTTCTTAGCGAAAATTGCCATCGCTTTGTAAAACACGATAACGTAGTTAACACTGCTCTTTTTAGTACTCTCGCCCTTATAATGAATAATGCTCGAATCGGCGAAATAATAATTTTTATAACCACCTTGCGTTATACGATAGGATAAATCAATGTCCTCACCATACATAAAAAATGTTTCATCCAGTAATCCAACTTTATCTAAAGCTTCTTTACGCATGAGCATAAAGGCACCACTTAAAACATCTATCTGATGGTTTTTATTTTTATCTAAATAGGTCAGGTGGTATTGTCCGAATTTTTTTGAGTTAGGAAATAACTTTGATAAACCGAAAATCTTATAGAATGCTACAGCCGGTGTTGGTAAACCACGTTTCGATTCCGGTAAAAAATTTCCTTTTCCATCCACCATTTTTATTCCTAATCCGCCGGCATCAGGATGCTGTTCCATAAACGCAAAGGTTTTATCGAACGTATCTTCTTGCACAACGGTATCAGGATTTAGCAATAAAACATACTTACCTGAGCACTGCTTTATAGCCTGGTTGTTAGCCACCGAAAAACCGGTATTAACTTTATTTTCAATGAGCTTAACCTGAGGAAATTTTTGCTTAATAAAGGGTACGGAGCCATCCACAGAATTATTATCGACCACAAACACCTCTACCTTCAGATTTTTAGAGGCATTCAATACCGAATGCAGGCATTGCTCAACGAAATGCTTAACGTTATAATTGACAATTATGACGGAAAGATCAAACACTTTATAAAAACGCCTAAAATACCAAATAATTGTGGTGTAGAGTATTAAATTTAAGCTGATTATAAATTGGCTGGTAAAATACTTTTGCTAAATTTGTGCCCCCATAATAGTTAGGAGTTAGGAGTTAGGAGTTAGGAGTTAGGAGTTAGGAGTTAGGAGTTAGGAGTTAGGAGTTAGGAGTTAGGAGTTAAGGTTAAGGGAAAAAGTTCTTTATACAAATTGGTCCCGTAGTCGCGAGGTGTACTCGCGATGGCGAGTGAAACCTCGCCACTCAACTGAGTATTCTTAAATGCCGGTTGTACGAGATAAATATAATGGTCCCGTAGCTCAACTGGATAGAGCATCAGCCTTCTAAGCTGACGGTTCCGCGTTCGAGTCGCGGCGGGATCACTGGTGCCAAACCAAAGAACCCCCACAGTTTTTTACCATGTAAAATTCGGGCTGGGGGTTTTGTTTTTTTACTGGTGTCGCGAGGTGTTACTCGCGATGGCGAGCGCGCCTCGCCACCAAACCAAAAAACCCTCACAGATTAAAAAAATTCCGTTTTTTAGTTGGGTCCCGAGGTAGCAAATCCAACCGGGATGGCGAGTCTATTGGACCTCGCCACTATAGGGTTTATTTTTACCCTTACTCTTCAACAAACCACGGTTAAAAACATTCATTTTAGTAACTCAAAGCATGCGCTGCTGCTGGCTACCTTTATGGGATAATGGCCGCTGAACGCAAAAATAAATTCAGGGATAATCCCGTGTTTGAAGTTACCACACCCGAGGAGGAAAATCCCCTACATGATATTGAAGAACCTAAGCTCGAAAAAAAGCCAAGCACTAGAAAAAATAAACCTCGCAAAACCGAAGAAGAGGAAGAAGAAACAGTAGCGGAAGAAACCGTTAAACCAAAAGCCAAGAAAAAAGAAAAAGCACCGAAAATTACTTTAGCCGACCGCTTTCAAAAAGTGGTGGATGTTTATCAAAACGAACGCACAAAAAAAATCTTAGGACTCAGCCTTATTCTTTTCGCTTCTTATCTCTGCATTGCTTTTATTTCTTATTTCTTTACCTGGGATGTGGATCAGGATAAAGTAATGGGACCATTATCCGAATTATTTAACCCGGATACTAAAATCAAAAACTGGCTGGGAAAATTAGGCGCACTGGTTTCTCATCAATTCATGCATAAATGGTTTGGCGCGCCTTCATTTATTTTTGTACCGGTACTAACGATTTACGGTTTAGAAAAATTATTAAGCAAATCGTACATCAAACCACAAGCATTCAATGCTAAATGGTTGTTTTTAATGGTATGGTCATCTCTGGTGTTAGCTTTCATTTTTCACGATAAATGGTTTTTCCTTGGCGGAGGATTTGGTTATGTGCTAAATCAAGAAATTTCAAACTATGTTGGCAGCGTTGGATTATTAGCCCTGTTAGGATTTTCCATGCTTACGTTTTTAGTTTTAAGCATTAACCTCAACTTTAATTTACCAAAGAAAACACAGGAAGAAGTTCAGAATGATATCGAAAAAGAAAATGAAATTCAGGAAGAAGTAAAAGGACCTGTTTTTTCGGTGGTAGAAAATAAAGAAGAGCAACTTTCTGCAGAGGAAGAAGCTGAAATGCTCAACTTCGAAATTAAGAAGCCTGTTGAAGAAAAAATTGCAGAGCCTGTTAAAGCAGATGAAAAAATAGCTGAACCTGTAGTTGAGGAATTAAAAGAAGAAGTTAAAGCAATTGAATTAAATACCGAATCTTCTGAAATCATCACGCCCGAAAAAGAAGGAGAGCCGGAGTTTGCGATTCAAACCGGACCGAAAGAAGAAATTCTGGAAGATGAAAATAAAGCGGCTCAACTGGTAGAAGAGTTTGGGGAATATGATCCCACTTTAGATTTAGGACATTATCAATTCCCGCATTACGATTTATTAAACGATTACGGCAATCAGCATTCAAAAGTTAATCAGGAAGAATTAGTCGCCAACAAAGACCGCATCATCGCTACACTTAAAAATTACGGAATTGAGATTGATAAAATCATGGCAACCGTTGGTCCTACTGTTACCTTATATGAAATCATTCCTGCTGCCGGGGTACGTATTTCTAAAATTAAAAACTTAGAAGATGACATCGCATTAAGTTTGGCTGCATTGGGCATTCGTATCATTGCCCCTATTCCGGGAAAAGGAACCATTGGTATTGAAGTACCAAATCAAAATCCGGAGATGGTACCGATGCGTAACATTTTAGCTTCCGAGAAATTCAATAATTCCACTTTTGATTTACCAATCGCGTTAGGAAAAACCATCAGTAACGAAATCTTCATTGCCGACTTAGCTAAAATGCCGCACTTATTAATGGCGGGAGCTACCGGCCAGGGTAAATCAGTTGGACTGAACGCAGTATTGGTTTCTTTACTTTATAAAAAACACCCGGCTCAAATTAAATTTGTATTAGTAGATCCGAAAAAAGTAGAGTTAACCCTCTTCAATAAAATTGAACGTCATTTCTTAGCGAAACTTCCAAATTCGGAAGATGCGATTATCACCGATAACACAAAAGTAATTCACACTTTAAATTCCTTGTGTATCGAAATGGATAACCGTTATGCTTTATTGCAGGATGCGCAAGTAAGAAACATTAAGGAGTACAATGCTAAATTCATTCAGCGCAAATTAAATCCAAACGACGGCCATAAATATTTACCATACATCGTTCTTGTCGTAGATGAATTTGCGGATTTAATCATGACGGCCGGTAAAGAGGTGGAAACGCCTATTGCACGTTTGGCTCAACTAGCACGTGCGATTGGAATTCATTTAATCATCGCAACACAACGTCCGAGTGTAAATATTATTACAGGAACTATCAAAGCTAACTTCCCGGCACGAATTGCATTTAGAGTAACCAGCAAAATCGATTCACGTACAATTTTAGATGCAGGCGGAGCCGAACAATTAATCGGACGAGGTGATATGCTCTTAAGTACAGGAAATGATTTAATCCGTATACAGTGTGCATTTGTAGATACACCGGAAGTAGAAAAAATTACAGAGTTTATCGGTAATCAGCGTGCTTACCCTAGCGCCTTTATGTTACCTGAATATGTGGGCGAAGAAGGCGATGGCGGAAAAGAAGATGTAGACTTAAGTGAAAGAGATAAAATGTTTGATGAAGCCGCCAAATTAGTAGTGCAGTTTCAGCAAGGCAGCGCTTCTTTCTTACAACGTAAATTAAAACTAGGTTATAACCGCGCGGGACGAATTGTTGATCAATTGGAAGCTGCAGGAATAATTGGTCCGTTTGAAGGCTCCAAAGCCCGTGAAGTATTGTGTAAAGACATGGCACAATTAGAACAGATCATGCAGAAGATTAAGGGCAATTAAACTGTATTGTTTTTCTTCTCCGACTTAGCTAAGCCCTCCAGCCACTTCACCGCTTCTTTTTCATCAGTAAAAAGTTTAGTATTCACTTTCGGTTTGTTAACCTTAATGAAAAAGTTGGCCATGATGCGTACGCCAAGCGATTGAACTAAAAACGCATCTGCTATACGCCACTTATTAATGTATGGAGAATCTGCATACGCCTTTCTCGCCTCAGGGGATGATGAAAGGTTACCGCCAAAATCTATCACCGCGTAATGATGTTTTGGTCCCATAAATTCCTCAACATACTTTAGCATTTCCTTTATTTCGTATTCTTCAACTACCTGATCTTGCTCTACCCTATAATACAAAATATTTTTTTGCTCATCGTATTCAAGTGTAGCTAATGGATATTTTTTTACTTTCAATTCCACTTAATTAAGAAAAAAATTATTTTACGGAAGCTCTTTTCAATCTATCATTAATAGCACGGCCTAATCCTTCTTCAGGCAACAACTCGCATAAAATAACATCTGCTTTACTTTCATCCATCATGCGTAATGCAGAAAATAAATTAGCAGCTGCTTCTTTTAAATTTTTTGTTGGCGATAAATTGTAATCGGCATGCGCACTCTCAAAATTTTTCTCTCCAAAATAAATTACCGCTGCGTTTTTATATAATTTTAGATTCTCTTTCACACTTCCCAAAATCAATTGCTTCATGGGCGCATAATGACTTTTTAATTGTCCGGGTGCAGCAGGATTACTTGATGAATTTATTTTCAATTTCACTTCTCCTACAATTCTCTCAATCTCTTCTATAGCCAAGCCTCCTAAGCGATACACACACACTTCATTTTCTTCCTTTCCTATAATCGTCGATTCAATTCCTACTTCACACGGACCTCCATCCAAAATATAAGCAACTTTATCACCTAATTGTTTGTTGACATGTTCAGGTGTAGTTGGACTCACATAACCAAAAGGATTGGCACTTGGTGCAGCCAAAGGAAAATCAATAGATCTTAATAACTCCAATGTTAAAGCATGATTCGGAACACGAATAGCCACGCGATCTAAACCTGAAGTTACCAAATCAGGAACCAGCGCTTTTTTCTCCAATAACAGAGTTAAAGGGCCGGGCCAAAAAGCATTTGCCAATTTTAAAAGCGGTTCAGGTATCGACTTCACATAATCATGAGCCTTTAAAACCGAATGAGTATGCACTATAAGTGGGTCGAAAACAGGGCGGTTTTTAGCCTCAAAAACCCCTGCAACCGCCGTGGAATCAAGGGCGTTAGCTGCTAAACCGTATACCGTTTCGGTGGGAATGGCTACCAATTGCGCCTTTTTTAGAAAATCAGAGGCAGTTTCTATGCTTTTACCAATGGAAGCCATGGCGCAAAATTAGCAAAAAAGCCTATATTTGTTACCCCTATGTCGATAGTGACCTTAAAAGATAAGCAGTTTAAGCCCTATATTAATTCGGAACAAATTGAAGTGGCCGTTAAAAGAGTGGCGCAACAAATTAATACCGATTTAAAAAACGAACTGCCATTGTTTATTGCAGTATTGAACGGCTCCTTTATGTTTGCTGCTGATTTAATGAAACAGATTGAAATTCCTTGTGAAATTTCATTTGTAAAAATGGCTTCGTATCATGGCACCGAAAGCACCGGAAAAGTAAATGAGTTAATCGGATTAAATCAGAATATAGAAGGAAGAACGGTTGTTGTTATTGAAGATATCGTGGATACCGGTAACACTATTGAAAAACTAACTTCCATGTTAAAAGATAAAAAAGTAAAGAGTTTCAAAATTGCTACAGCACTTTTCAAACCAAGCGTATATAAAAAAGATATAAAAATAGATTATGTGGGAATAGAGATCGCGAATGATTTTGTTGTAGGATACGGATTAGATTACGACGGATTAGGAAGAAATTTAAAAGACATTTTAGTAATTGCATAAATAATTTAAAACCCAAACACCATGTTAAACATCGTTTTATTTGGCCCTCCGGGCGCAGGCAAAGGCACTCAATCACAAAACTTAATCAATAAGTACGGATTGGTTCACTTATCTACCGGTGATTTATTGCGTAATGAAATCAGTAATGGCACGCAGCTTGGTTTGCAGGCCAAAGCAATAATGGATCGTGGTGAATTAGTAAGCGATGAAATTGTAATTGGCATGATTGAAAACAAAGTGGATGCGAATCCGAATGCCAATGGATTTATTTTTGACGGATTTCCCCGTACAAAAGCACAGGCTGAAGCTTTGGATGATTTGCTACAGAAAAAAGGCACAGCCATTAGCGCAATGATTGCTTTAGAAGTAAACGATGAAGAATTAACCAAACGTTTATTAGAGCGTGGTAAACAATCCGGACGTGCGGATGATCAAAATGAAAGTATTATTCGTAATCGCATTAACGAATACAACAACAAAACTTTACCGTTAAAAGAATATTATTCGGAGCAAGGAAAGTTTCACTCCATCAATGGAATCGGAACGATTGACGGAATTTTTAACGATATCGTAACGCGCTTGGTATTTATTGAAGCGGAAATTGAATTAACGCAATTGGAAAACGACATTGAGCATTTGGATTTAACCGTGAATGATTTTGAAGAAGCCACAGAAATTTCTCCGGAATTAGCACGCGATATTGAAGAAGTAAGAAAAACGTCAGGACAAGACGAAGCCGAAACTAAACCGGTGAAAGTTGTTACAAAAGCTCCGGCTAAATCAAAACCGGCTGCTAAACCGGCTAAAAAATCAACCGCAAAACCGGCGAAGAAAAAGACTGCAGCAAAACCGGCTAAAAAAGCAAAACCAGCTAAGAAGAAGGCTGCAAAGAAAGTGGTGAAGAAATCAGCACCAAAGAAAAAAGCGGCAAAAAAGCCTATCGCTAAAAAGAAAGCTGCTAAACCTGCAAAAAAGAGCAATAAGAAGACCGTTAGTAAAAAGAAAGTCGCGCCTAAAGCAAAAAAGAAAACAGCTCCTAAAAAAGCAGCGAAGAAAAAATCGGGAAAGAAAAAATAATTGAGAAAGAGGGATACTAATTCTTCGAACTAAGAACTAATAACTACGAACTACCTTGGATACTAACTTTGTTGATTACGTAAAAATTTGTTGTCGCAGCGGAAAAGGCGGAGCAGGCTCTGTGCATTTTCACCGTGATAAATTTACTGCATTCGGCGGACCGGATGGCGGTGATGGCGGACGTGGCGGACACATCATTTTACGGGGCAACAAACAACTCTGGACTTTAATTCACTTAAAATACCGCAAGCATGTTATTGCTGAAGAAGGTCAGAATGGTTCGAGTGCCAATTCATTTGGAAAACAAGGTAAAGACGAAATTTTGGAAGTTCCTTTAGGAACAGTGGCGCGTGATGCGGAAACCGGTGAGATAGAATTTGAAATCACTGAAGACGGACAAGAAGTAATTATTGTTCCCGGAGGAAGAGGCGGATTGGGGAATGCGCATTTTAAAACCTCCACCAAACAAACACCACGTTATGCGCAACCGGGTGAAGAAGGAAGATCAGAGTGGAAAATTTTAGAATTAAAAGTATTAGCTGATGTAGGTTTAGTTGGATTTCCGAACGCTGGTAAATCAACTTTGCTTTCTGTAGTATCAGCCGCTAAACCTGAGATTGCCGATTATCCGTTTACTACGCTTGTTCCGAATTTAGGAATTGTAAAATACCGCGATTACAAAAGTTTTGTGATGGCCGATATTCCGGGAATTATTGAAGGAGCACACGAAGGAAAAGGTTTAGGCTTACGCTTTTTACGACACATTGAGCGTAACTCTATTCTGTTATTTATGGTAAGTTGTCAGAGTAACAATATTTACGAAGAGTATAAAATTCTTTTAAATGAATTAGAAGAATTCAATCCGGAGTTATTATACAAAAAACGCGTTTTAGGCATTACCAAATGCGACACCATCGATGATGAATTGATTGAGGAGTTGGAAAAAGACTTAAAGAAACGCATGAAAGGCAAACACAAAGTGCCTTATATTTTCTTCTCTTCAGCCAGTGGCAAGAACATTCAGGAATTGAAAGACTTGTTGTGGAAAGAAATTAATGGATAACAAAAAAGCCCCTGCAATATTGCGGGGGCTTTTTTTATTCTGTACTTTTCTAATTAGCTGCTTTCACTAATTTCTTGCTTACGCTAGTTTTTTCTGAAGTTAATTTAACAATGTAAACTCCGTTTGCTAAGTCGTCAATATTGATGGTTTTCACCTCTGCATTAGAACCAAGGTTATTGTACACTTCTTGTTTCATTAACTGGCCTTTTGCATCGTAAATTTCCATAGTTACATCATTCGCATTTTTCAATTGTAATGACAAATTAAATGATGAAGACGCAGGGTTTGGATAAATATCGCTGGTAATTACCGGCTCGTATACATCTTTAAAAGCAGTTACTAAGTATTCTGCGTCAAATAATGCCACACCTTTACCTGCCGCACCTTCTGAGTTCCAGACGTGAACAGTTTTAACCGCAGGAGGGCTAATATCTACACGAGGCCATGCTTGCTTTAAATTGGTTGTTAAATCATTGTATTGTCCGGTTACAGTTCCCCATGTATTAGGAGCAGACATATTCATGCTATTTACTTTATATGGTAATTTACTTCCTGTTGAGTCGTAATAAACTGCAAGGAAATTATTGTTACCCGGATCAAATACAACATGAGGTTGCATATCATAAGTTGCTCCAGTGTTTACCACATCAAAGCGTGCCCAGTTCGAGTTAGTTGCGGCTCTATGATTATGGAATCCTAAAATATCATAATCTGTTCCTGATCCACCGAAATCACGCTCAACTAAAACAATTGCAGCTACGTTTCCGCTATCATTATTTACGTTATTATGTTGCACTGCAATTACCGGTCGGCGACAAACACCTAACATTCCAGAATTCAGAGAGTCAAGATTTTTTGGCGCAGTCCAAGTACCATTAATAGTAGACACGTTTCTAGCCACATAAATATTCGCATTGCGTGCATTGGTTGTTGCTAAACGCTCCCATGTTGCGAAGTAACGTCCATTATTGTAAGAGGAACTTCTGCCATAATCTAAAGAAACATGGCGACCGAAACCACTCGTCGCAAATAATGGCTGACGAACATTTAAACTTGTTCCTCCATTGGTAGAACAAACGAAAATAACAGAATCTCTAGGGCTGCCATAAACAGAATAAACTACTCCGATGCTATAAGGCGATGCTCCAAAAGCCGGGAACTTATAGTCTGATGCAATAGCAGCATCATAAACTTTACGTGTACCATAATTTATTCCTGTTCCCCAATTACCTAGGAACGTACCGGTAGTTGCATTATACTTATCAAAAAACAAAAAATGCGTACCGGAAGTTACGTTATTATTTACACCAACATTAAATAATACTAGATTGTTTGTGTCTGTTCCTGCCACTACTATATCGAACACATTGTAACGAACGTTGCTTACAGTGTATTGAGAAATGGTAGTCCAGGTAACTCCTCCGTTTTTAGAACGTCGGAATGTAATACCTCCTGAGTTATTAGTTGAATTATAAGTTGAATATGCGCTGTACAACCAACCGTTAAAGGCTGCTGTAATTCTTACATTTCTTTGATCCAATGTAGAGTTCTCAATGATAACATCATTAAAATACTGTGGTGATTCTGTTTTGTTATTGGCGTGCAAATCAACTTGCTCGCTATTCCGATTTTCAACACCACCAGGTGCCACTTTTACATTTTTAGTGGCTTTGCTTGCTTGTTGTTCATTAACTGCTGCTCGTGAATCCATCTGCGCATGCGCAGTGATTGTGAAGGCAGCCATTAGGGATAGTAGATACTTTTTCATAGTTGTGGGTTTTAATTTGGTTCAAATGTACCCGACAAGCTTGAACTCAACTATCTAATCAATCATGATTTTCCTTGATTAATATCATAAAGAATGAATGAAAAAAAAGATAACATTGTAAAAAATTACCAGTTGAAACATCTATCTACTTTCAACCTTAGTTTCTTCTTCCCTTCCAATTTTGTACACCATTTTCGATTTGCCTTCTTGATTTTATTTTTAATTAGAACTATTTTCTTTTTTGAATGATGAGAAGAGCCTGACTTTACTTTCTTTCTACTCACCCCTAAATTCACTTTCGGTAGTTTTAATTCCATTCCGGCATTACCCATTTGAGGAATTGCGGGAACCGCAACATTTGACAAGTGCTGAATTTGTATCACTTCAAAATTATTTAATTCATTCCCCACATTATTATCGGAAACATTCGTTTGAATTTGAATGTCCTCATTTTGAATTTGAACAGGCGGATTCACATTTCTCTGCGCATTTTGCTGCACCGGTCTTCGTTGTACAGTTTGATTAGCAGTTGTTCTTTTATTTGAATTGGTAACGTTCACCTTTACCGCATTCGCTTTATTGATATTAGAAACATTGGATGCTAAAACTGGATTTGCTCGCTGCTGAACATAGGCCTGATTGGCTAAATTCGTATTCGAATAAAACTGTTGCACCTGATTTTGAGCGGCCGCATTCAATACAACGCTACTCAGTAAACAAACTATTCCCTTTTTTACCATCATTCAAAGATTTATCTTTTTATCCTTTGTCTTTAAATAGAGATGTTAAGGAAGCTTAATTTCCATACGGGATTAACAAATTTTTAATCGTTCCCGCGGATTTTGCTGATTTTCGCAGACTTAACCCTGTTCCTCTGCGCAATCTGCGGCTTATTTTGTACCTTTACAGCCTTGGTTAAAATCGGAAATATTGAACTGGGAGAATTCCCTCTCCTACTCGCTCCCATGGAAGATGTGAGTGACCCGCCCTTTCGCTATGTGTGTAAACAATATGGGGCCGATTTAATGTACACCGAATTTATAAGCAGCGAAGGTTTAATCCGCGACGCTATAAAAAGCAAAAAGAAACTCGATATTTTTGAATACGAACGCCCCATTGGTATACAAATTTTTGGCGGCGACGAAGAAGCGATGGCGCTATCCGCGAAAATAGTCGACGCTACCAATCCCGATATCGTCGATATCAATTTTGGTTGTCCGGTTAAAAAAGTGGTATGCAAAGGCGCAGGCGCCGGTGTATTAAAAGACATTGACTTAATGGTGCGTTTAACGAAAGCGGTGGTTAATTCTACCAAACTTCCGGTAACGGTAAAAACACGCTTAGGTTGGGATGACAGCATGATTAATATTATGGAGGTGGCCGAACGCTTACAGGATGTTGGTATACAAGCACTCACTATTCACGGTCGTACACGCGCACAAATGTATAAGGGCTCCGCTAACTGGAAATATATTGCAGAAGTAAAAAACAATCAACGCATCAAAATTCCCATCTTCGGAAATGGTGATATTGATTCGCCGGAGAAAGCGTTGGAATACCGCAACACCTACGGAGTAGACGGCATCATGATAGGCCGCGCCAGCATTGGTTATCCTTGGATTTTTAACGAGATCAAACATTACTTTAAAACCGGCTCTCACCTACCCGCTCCAACCATTCACAATCGTGTTGAAGTGTGTAAAACACATTTATTAAAATCGGTTGAATGGAAAGGCGAGCGACAAGGTATCCTAGAAATGCGTCCGCATTACACCAATTATTTTAAAGGCATACCGCACTTTAAAGACACACGCATGAAACTCGTTACCACCGATGCACTCAATGACATACTTGAAATATTAGAATCTGTTCCTGCAAAATTTGAATTACAAAATCAGGAGTAATGAATAAGATTATCTTTTTTCTAATTACTTTTTTATCACTCAATGCTTACACGCAGAATTTCGCGAAAGCTTGGGAACCTATTCAAAAAAGAATTGATAACGGTGAATCGTTTTCTAACGAAGAATTAAATTCCTTTTTAAAGAAACATGAAAAAGATTTAGAGTCAAATAAAATCGAGAAGTCGATTATATACGATTATTTAGGCTCTAATGCTTTTAAGGAAGAGAAATACCCTGAGGCCATTCAACTCTTCAACAAAGCGATTGATATCACCAAGGAAATTAACGACACCATTTACCGTGCCTTCTACCAGTATGATTTAGCTTGTTTATATAATCATGTCGGATACTACACAACAGCGGAACCGCTTTTCATAAAATCTTTACCAACCTTAGCGGCTGTATACGGACAAAGCAGTATACAATACACCATGCGGTTTAAAGTGCTCGCAGAAATGTATGTGGAAATGGGGAAATACAACGAAGCGAAAATGTATAACGATGCTTTATTGTATTACTTCAAAACCATGAATGGCGAGAAAGACCGCGAATATCTTATCTGTCTGAATAACGATGCGCGCATCAATGAGGGTTACGGTGATTACACTAAAGCACTTGAAATATTTGAGAAACTAATGAAAATCCACGCTTCTTTAAATCCAATTGATACAGCCGATTATATTACCATTATTAATAATACAGCGGAAGCACACCGACATTTAGCCAATTACGATGAAGCTATTAAACTTCAGAATAAAGCACTTGAACTTTCAAAAAAATTCAGCAGGAATGATGATTTATCCTCAGCGACTATTTACAATAACCTTGGACTTTGCTATAAAGCTATTTCTGAATTTCAGAAAGCTGAAGAGTCTTTTGATAATTGCACGGCCATTTACAAAAAACTGAAACTAGATTTTGTGCCTGACTACACGAACTCACTAAGCAACAAAGCTGATTTGTACCGGATGCTCGGAAGGTATAAACAAGCTTTCGATTTATTATTGGAAGTAATTGAAATCAGAAAAAACTCAGTAGGCACCAAACACGTTAATTATGCCAATGCTTTAAGTAATATGGCTTTGGTGCATATTGACCAATACGATTACGATGGCGGCGAAAAATATTTGCTTGAGGCAAAAGATATTTATAAGGAGGTATTAGGCGAATACCATCCTTACTACGCTAATTGCATTAACAGCTTAGGAACTGTTTACGCTGAACAAAAGCGTTATAAAGAAGCGGAAAAAATAAAATTGCGTTCACTGGAAATCATGAAGCAAATGACCGGAGAAGACAACGAACGTTACGCTTACTATTTACGTAGTCTCGGTATTGTTTATTTCCGTCAGAATAATTACAAGCAAGCGATTGAGTGCATTGAAAAATCAAATGACATTCTAAAAAAGAAATTTGGTGAAAAACACATTGATTATACGGATGGCGTGTATAATCTTGCGGTGGTAAAATGGAAGATGAATGATTTTCAAAATTCGAAAGGCCTCTTTATTCAATCCCTTGATAATTATAAAGAGCAATTCGACAAATTTTTTGAAAGCATGAGTGAGGATGAACAAAATTCCTATTACCAACTACTGGAAGGGCGTTTTGATGAATTCACCAGTTTTGTATTCGCTTTCATTAAAGCTTTCCCAAATGAAAACCACAGTGCCCTCTTAACAGCATGTTATGATTATCAATTATTCATCAAATCATTGCCGCTAAATCGCAGCATCAACACACGCAAAGCTATCTTAAGCAGTAATGATACGGCTCTCGTTAACACCTATAATAAATGGCTTAATACCAAACAACTTTTATCCGGTGCGTTTCGCGATCTGGATTTTCAAAACAGCTATTGGAACATGGCTGAGTTGGAACAACAAGCGGCTAAGCTGGAGCAAGAACTAAAAAGCAAAACCAATTTATTTACCGAAAGGAAACAAATACGTTTTAAAGACATTAAAGACAAATTACAAAACAACGAAGGTGCCCTAAGCATACTCCGCCGTTACAATAATACATCCGATACAACAAGTGTTCTTGAATATGTAGCGTTGTTTGTCAACAAAAATTCTACGGCACCAATCGCTATTACTTTTAAAAACTCGGAGTTATTTGAATCAGACTATATTGATTTTTACAGAGAGCAAATAGAGAACAGAAAAGAAGATTTAAAGTCATATGAACGCTTTTGGAAACCGATTGCCTCTCATTTAACAAGCATCGCTAAACTTTATGTTTCAACTGATGGCGTATTTAATCAGATTAATTTATACTCGTTACAGGAGCCAATAACCAGATCCTATGTGTTAGATCAGGTAAACCTTACCTTAGTTCCGAATCTTAGCAATATTCTGGATAAAGCTAGTATTAACAAAACTAATTCCGCTATTTTGTTTGGTAACCCTGATTATGAGTATGATTTTAAATCAGAAAAAACACAAGTAAAAATTTCCACACCATTAGCTGTGAACCGATTTGGTTTTTCGGAATTACCCGCACTTCCGGGAACTCAAACCGAAGTAGATAATATCTCGTCTTCCTTGAAAGAAAACAAATGGCAAACAAAAGTTTACATTGATAAATTCGCCACGGAGGCGCAATTGAAAAAAGTACAATCGCCCAAAGTATTGCACATCGCTACACACGGTTTCTTTTTAAAGGATGTCATGGATAACGTAGATAAAAGCATCTTAGGATTTGAAACAACAAAATTAAAAACCAATCCACTTCTACGCTCAGGTATCATGATGGCCGGTGCGTCAGTGGTAGCACGCGATACCGTAAACATTTACAAAGATCAAGATGGTATTTTTACGGCGTACGAAGCTTCTTTACTTAATTTATACAATACAGATTTAGTGGTACTCTCTGCCTGCGAAACGGGATTAGGGGTTGACATGAATAACCAGGGTGTATTTGGATTGCAGCGCGCTTTTTACATTGCAGGTGCAAAAAATCTCATCATGAGTTTATGGGTAGTGGATGATGAAGCTACTCAAATACTGATGAGTGAGTTTTATAAAAACTGGTCAATGAATCCAAGTCGCGAAAACATTTCTCCGGCCTTCAAAAAAGCACAAGCGGAGGTGCGTAAAAAATATCCACACCCTTATTATTGGGCCGCATTTGTGTTACTAGGGAATTAATTATCTTTTTCTATGTCGGAAGGCTTCAATTTAATTAAGCCGCTTATAGACGATAATTGCGATGCCACAACAGTTTCATCTCCCGCAATAACTAACTTATAAGAATCTGATGTATAGTACTTCTTTATAACCTTTTGTACATCTTCCATTTTAACCGCATCCAAATCCGTCAGATAATTCTTACGCTTATTAAAATCGTAAATCACAGGATTATATAACGATGAAACATTAGCCGGCATCTCCGCGCTCATGATGTCAATTTTAATGGCTCGTACGGCTCTTTCAAATTCTTCTTGAGTAACAGCAGCCTGATTAAAATTTAGCAATGTCTTATCGAATAAATTAATCGTATTCAGCATCTCATCGCTTCTTACTGAACAACCTACTTGAAACAAATTTGAAAAGCGAGAGGTTTCATGCGAGCTGCCTATGGAATAGGTTTTTCCGCCCTTCTCACGGATTTCAGAAAACAACACCACATTAAAAATGCGATTGGCAACAGTAAACGCAATTAAATCCTTATCCTTTACAGAAGGTGCAATTTTCGTCCAGCTTAAAGCGCATTGCGTCGCGCGACTTCTATTTATAAAAGCCATTTCCTTCTTCTTTATTTGCGGAAAATCCAACGCTACACCATTTACCTCACCAAAAGTTGATTGCCAGCCGCCAAAATATTTTTCTACAATTGCTTTAACATTAGTTGCATCAAATTTGCCACACACAATTACTGATGAGTTTTTTGGCGTGAAATTAAAAGCATGAAACTCTTTTATTTTATCCGGAGTAACGAGCTGCAACTGTGCTTTGTAATAATTTCTTCCTAGCGGATTAGAAATTCCATATACGAAATAATCACTAAACACATCCGCTAAATCAGAAATATCCATTTTAGCCGGCATGTTATAATCGATTAAACCGGAAATCATCATATCTAATTTTTCTTTATCAAACTTTGGTAACATAATCGCCGCGCTGAATAAATCCATCATGGCATCAAAATTTTTACTCAAGCAATTCGCGTTAACGGTTGTATAATCTTTACCTGAAGCCGCGGATAACTCACCTCCTAATTTAAAGGCCATATCACTTTGTTGCTGCTGCGTATACTTAGCGTTTCCGCGCAATAACATCTCCGCTGTAATTTCAGCGTATCCTTGCTGCCCCGGCACTTCATTTTTTTCACCGGTATTCACCATCAACTTCACATTAATTGCGTCAATCTTCCCGTATTGCATTAAATATATTTTGAGTCCGTTCTTTAATGTATAGGTCTCCAGTGTTGGAATTTCCTGTCCGAACATTTGAACGGAAATCAATATTATTGTCAGTATAGATAAAATCCTTTTCATATTATTCCATTATAGGTTTGATATTAATAACTTTCAGTTTCTCGGGATTAAAATACGTTTGCGCGATAATTTTTAAATCATCTGCCTTTATCTTTTTATACGCCTCCATTTTAGCATTGTACTTAGTATAATCTTCATAATAATATTCGGCGAAACCCAATTCATAAGCAATACTGTTGTTCGAGTACTTGGCAAATGCTTCTTGTGCCTCCAAGTTTGAAATATAGTTATCGATTATTTCTTGCTCCGGACCATCCACTATAATGTCGTTAATTTCTTTATTAATAACCTTTTTCACTTTCGCATTTCCCATGGCGGCTTGCATTACCACATCAAATGTGGCGTAGTTATTATACATTCTAGATTCATCGGCTGAAGGAACAATCTGGTAAGCAAGATTCCCTTCACTTACTACGCTTGTATTTACTAATGAATTTGAATTACTAAATAATAATTCCGTTAATAAATTAAACGCATAATAGTCTTTATGTCCGAATGCCGGTGATGGAATGATATAAGAATAAATTTGCACCGGAAAATCCACCGACATTTCTTCCTTTTCAATAACGTGATTAAAAATATCCGGCTCCGGCTTTTTATCGTTTAACGGCAATTGTTTTTTGATGCTCCCAAAATGTTTTTTAGCATAAGCAAAAACATCTTCTGCTTTTACATTACCGGTAACAACAATGAAAGCATTATTAGGACTGTAATACTTATCATAGAAATCCTGACATTGTTTTGTTGTAAACGCTGTAATTTCATTTAGATTTCCAATCACATCAATTTGGTAAGGATGGTTCTTAGGATATAAATATTTGTATCGCTCCGACATCATTCGCTGATACCAATTATTCTGACCTAACCTCAACTCTTCACCAACGACTTCACGCTCGGTATCCAATACTTTTTGGTCTAAAATTAAATTCGCCATGCGATCGGCTTCCATTTCCAAAACCTTATCTACATGTTGCGATTGCACTTCTTGGTGATAAACTGTTCTGTCAAAAGTGGTATAGGCATTTACATTTCCTCCCATCTTTTCAATGAGTTTGATGTAAATATCACCTTCGCCGCTAAAATTCTTTGAACCTCTAAACATCATGTGTTCGAACATGTGAGCCATGCCGCGTACTCCATCCCACTCGTCTTTACTTCCAACACGATACCAAACTTCCACTTGTGCCATTTGATTGGTGTTTTTCTCACACACAATTACTTTTAATCCGTTATCCAATACAGTCGATTTTATTGGATAGTCGATTGCCTTTGCCTTCAAAGTCAATACTGTAATAATTAATAAAAATAGTTTTTTCATATTCTTCTTTTTGTCAGATCGAGCGTAGTCGAGACCTTATTTGTATTTTATTCACTTCTCAACTCCTCCCGATAGCTATCGGGACGAAGTGACACGTTAATTAAAATTCTGCGTCAATTCCTATTAAGAACCCGTGATTAAATTTACCGTATGGTCCGTAACCCAATGCATAATCAAAACGAATGATTTGCAATATTTTTTCGATACCAAAATTCAATTCGTAATACTGATCCATTTTATCATTAAATAAAACATGTCCGCCAACCACTTCTTGTATACGCGCCTTTTTTAGCAAAGGGATTTTATTAAAGATAAATCCGTTAAAGTGGTGTTCGCCATGCGCTTCGGCAAACCAATTTTTTGTACTATAGGTATAGTATGGCAATAATTTAAATGAACTCAAATAACTTTGGTTGGCCAATACCGTTTGATTACCATTAAAGTGTTTGTAATCCATAAAGTACATGGTTTTATTATTGAGGAAGTAACCCGCCATAGCGCGATATGAGAACGTTCCAAACAACCCTAACTGAATGTTATCATCCATTTGAATACTTGCTAAATCATAATCGGCTGAAGTATTTAAACCCGGTATTGCTTTTTTATACCCAATATTAATGCGCGGATATTTAGAACCGGAAATAACTTTACGATAAGGAACTGTATAATATTTTTGTTTAAAACGGATTCTGAAAACCAAATCAACCACCAAAGAATTGTTTACGGTAAAAGATGAGTCATCGGAAGTTATGTGCAAAGGATCGTTGCTGGTAAATAATTTCTCTGTGTTATCCTTGATTAATAAATCAGATGTGTTTCGTAATGGAGCGCGCTCTGCATATTCAATTGTTCCGTAAAAATAAAGACCATTAATTAATTCTCGTCTGTAATAAAGCTGCAAAGACGTTTTCTTATACAACTTCATGAAGTTATCGTTTAAGTACAAGGAGTAAATGGAGTTCATGGATTCCGAAATCGGATTAGAACCATTAAACTGATTTACCATTGATTGAGCATATACAGCAAACTGCTGAAACTTGCGCGGATCCTGCAAATAACTCCAGCCTACTTTTCCTCCCCACAACAAATTGGTAAATCCATAACGTATACTCGCAGAAATAGTATGATTCTTAAAGTTTTCGTATTCCTTTGAAAAATTAAAATTCATGCTGGCATTAACGCCTTCTACTGTGTTATATTGAACACCACTGGTAAGTAAGCCTGTAGTACTAAAATTAATTTTCTTAAATGTGTTCCGGTAATTATAACCGAGAATCAATGATTGAATTTTAAACTTATTAAACTGTTTATCAACCGAATCTTTGTACTGCTTTGATCCAGTAACTTTAGATATACTGTCTTTCTTTCTATAATCATCTATTTCTTCCTTTGTTAGAGGAATAGGACGGTTATCTTTCCAATAAGAAGTATCTTTCTTATTAGCATCATCTTCCACTTTTAAAATTTCATTTTTGAAAAACTTTTTAGGGAAGGTTGGATTAATCTCATAATCTGAAACGACTGCATTGTAATAACCGTTACCTCTGAAACCTAAAAACTTAAACTTAAATCCGAAATTAAAAGATACCGGCATCCATATACTATCACCGCGCACCGGAGCGTGTAATTGTTTTATTTCAAGTGTATCTACAAAATCTATTTTGGCATCCTTGGTTAAATACATATCGGCACTATGAATACGCCAGGTATTCTCAACTATGTAAATAACACCATGAAAACAAGGATCTGTTTTCCGTTTTGGAATCACTTCAATTTTATTAATCATCTTACCATCTTCGAACATAGTTCCAAGCAATTTATAGCGGTAGGATAAAAATGCGTTTTCGTTAATAGGTGAAATAAATGGTCGGTCGCTCAAGCCGTCAATCGAAACCAAATTTTCGTAAAAATTAAATTTCATATCGCTAAGCTGATTAAAACTAAACGCTTTGTTATCGCCGCTCACTTTACTGGAGTACATAATTTCTTTTTCGTCCGACGGTTTACGGTAATGGTACTTACTCTCGCTCTCACTTAAATATATAACACCGAGCATGGAGGAGTCGATAGGATTTTCGCCCATGGTGATTTTTAAAAGCTTACCAAGATTTTTTGGAATTTCATTTAAACGCTGCAAACCTTTAATGTAAGCGCGACAGGTATATGAATTGATTTGATTAAGGTAAAACTTTCTTTTCTTAATAGCTTGACGTATCACTTCGTAAGCCGGATCTTCACCAGCTTTAATCTGAACTTCTTTTAATTCGTAATTATCTGCCGGCAAAACAATGTTTAAAGTGAGATCGGAATTCATCTCCACAGTCTTGATTACTTTTTTGTAACCGATGGATTGAAAAATAATTTCGTAAGACCCTTTATTTAATCTTAAGGTGAATAATCCGTTGGCATTACTATTCGTGCCAATAGTAGTTCCTTTAATGATAACTGAAGCAAATGGCAATGCAGCGCCTTTCGAATCGGTAAGCTTACCGGAAAGTGTATAAGATTGAGCGTGCCCAATAACTACAGCAAAGAAAAATAAAATCTTAAAAAATTGGCGCATCCTACATACAACGTTTTAACCAAAGCTAAAGTTACAGCTTATCATAAATATATTTTGAGAAAATGGCTGACGGATTATTAACGACATGAGCGGGTTAATTCTTAAGCGTAAAGGCGTAAGAAATTATATTGGCGCCCATCTTGAGTGCTTTTTGTCGTGTTTCCTCACTATCCTTGTGCACTTCGAAACTTTCCCAACCATCACCCAAGTCACACTCCACATCATAAAAGCAAACGAGACGACCATTATAAATTAATCCAAATCCCTTTGGTGCTTTGTCGTCATGCTCATGAATTTTAGGAAGACCCTTATCAAAACTAAATTTCTGATGATAGATTGGGTGATTGAATGGTAATTCGATAAAATCCAATTCGGGAAATACTTTTTTCATTTGCGTACGCACGAATTGATCCATGCCGTAATTATCACTAATGTGTAAAAATCCACCGGCCAATAAATAATTACGTAAATTTTCAGCTTCCTGCGTTGAAAAAATAACATTGCCATGACCGGTCATGTGTACGAAGGGATAATTAAAAATTTCCTGACTTCCGACTTCCACGATGGCTTGTTCGGGATTTATGTTGGTTTTTAAATTCTCATTACAGAACTTAATTAAATTTGGTAAAGACGTCTCAAGATTTGAGTACCAGTCACCACCGCCATTATATTTCAGCAACGCAATTTGATAAGCATAAGGAGGGATTTTTACTGCAGGAGGATTGAAAGAAAAAACAGTAAAAGAATAAAAGAATAAAAGCGATATTTTAATTAACCTACCCAAGCTACTTTTTGGCCTTTCGCGTGAGGACGTAATTCTTATCATTTTTCTCAATTTCAATTTTTCCGATATCGGAAATAACCATCTCTTCGGTTAAAACTTCGTAGCCGATTGCATGAATAGACAATTTATACGTTCCCGCACCTAAAGCCACAACATATTTTCCTGTTTTAGAATTAGGCACAAAAGTAAACTCTTCGTTATTGGCAACGTTTTTTGCAATGATAGTTACAATCGTTGAAGTACGTTTATAAATAGTATCGCTTAACGAAATTTTTCCGGTAAAAATCCTAACGATTTGTTCGTTGTCGTTAAAACGAATTCGGTAAATATCTAAATCACCAAAACTTCCCGGTCTCCACGTGCTAATATAAGCGGCACGGTTATCGGAAGTAATACTAATGCTTCTATCATCCGTCGTTGAATTGATTGGAAAACCCAAATTCACAGCTTTACTCCAAGTATTGTTTTCCGGATTATAAGTTGATTTAAACAAATCATAACCACCCATGCTGTTATGTCCTTCAGATGCAAAATACAGCGTTAAACCATCCGGAGAAAGTGAAGGGAAATCCTCATTATAAGGTGTATTAATTTCATCCGGTAATTTGTAAGGCATACCCCATTTACCGTTTGGTAATTTACGGCATGAATAAATATCGTTTTTAGATTCTACTTTGTCGCGGCGCGCAAAAAAGATAACGTTACCATCCGGACCAAAACAACCGGATGTTTCAATTTTTTCATTAATCAATTCTGCATTTGGTAATGGTTTCCATTTCATGAAATCACCACCGGCATTTCTTTTCGATAGATACAAATCACCAAATTTTTCGATGTGATCTAAATAGACCATCATTTCAGAACCATCCGGCTTCATCCAAACAGCTTGTTCATCTAAAGCACCATTAATAATGTTTCCGGGATTTGTTGCTTTGGTCCATTTACCGGCTTCCACTTTACTAAACCAAATATCACTTGGATGATAGCCGTCAACCTCCACTTTCTTTCCGCCTATATTTTCTTTGCGACGTGAAGTAAACACCATAAATGTTTCATCAGAACTTACGAATGGATAATAATCCGGATCTTCAGAATTAATTTCCTTACCTAAATTCGTAAACGCAACATTTACCGGATTCTCCATAAAAATCTTCGCGTTGTTGCACATCTCTAAATTTCGTGCAACCTCTTCCACAAATTTTTTAGGAGCTAATTGCTTAAATTTATTAAATGCTATGATTGCATCATCTACCTTTCCTGCTTGGTGATAAGCGCGACCTAATTGAAACCAAGCCTCTTCATCACACTTGGGATCTTCAGTAATTGATTCCAAATGTTTGATCGCTTCGGTACGATTGTAATTGGTATTTAAATAACACATGGCCAGTTTAAACTGAACCTTGCGATTGTTTTTTTCTTTCTTTAAAATATCTCGATAAATTGGCAAAGCCATAATGTAATTGCCATGCTTATAATGCTCATCAGCATCTTCTACATCGGCCTTACCTTGCTGACTGAAAACAGAAAGTGAAAATCCAAATAAAACCAGAATGATATATAAAGTTCTCTTCCTCATAAAGGGGGTATTAAATTAGAAAAAAACTTTTAATATCAAAAGCTATTTTTTGTTGGATAGCTTAAATAATTCGTCTCTTTCCTGCTTGGTTAAGCTGTCGTATCCACTTTTAGAAATCTTATCTAAAAGTTTGTTGAGCGCTGCTTCATCGGATTGTCCTGATTTCGTGCTAGTTTGCTGAGACCGATGCACAACTTTTAGATTTTTATTGCTCCTTTTGAAGACAGAAAGATTGAATAAATCGTTGCCTTTTTTTAGAGAATATCCATAAAACAAGCCAAATAAAGCACCGCCGATGTGAGAAATTTTTCCGCCGGTATTAATCGAAAAATCAATTAAAGTGCTTAAGACAAATACGATAATTGCGAAGTACTTATACGGAATTTCTATCAGCATAAACACATTAACCGGCAAGTTAGGGGCGTAAATGGCAACCACTGCAACAACTCCCATGACAGCGGCTGAGGCACCAATTAGAATATGTCCAAATAACGCTTCGGGTGCCAAGAAACCTAAAAGCATAAAGATTAATCCGCCGGCTAAACCGCTCATTATATAAACATATATAAGCCTTTTTTCGCCAAGGATGGAATAAAAAATTTGTCCGGAAAAGAATAATAAGATCAAATTATACACAACATGCATCAAGCCTTCATGAGTAAACATATAAGTGAATAAAGTCCAGAATTTATAGATAAACTCCTCGGCAATTGCGTTAAGTCCTAAATAAGGGAGCAGATTAATGTGCGCAATGTGTATACCTAAATTTACAGTGAGAAAAATAGCGACATTCAGTACAATTAGTACCGTTAATTTACTCTGCTGTTCGAAGGTGCTTTTTATGTTGCTCCAAAAAGTCATTAATAAAAGTGGTTACGGTTCTTTTTCCAAATCATGATCATAATGAAACCAAATAACATTCCGCCTAAATGTGCAAAATGGGCTACGTTGTCGCCAGGATTATTAGATATTCCCCTAAACAGTTCCATAGCACCATATCCTATTACAAACCACTTAGCTTTAACAGGAAAAATAAAGTAAAGACTTATCATCGTATTCGGGAATAACATACCAAAAGCTATCAAAATTCCGAAAAGAGAACCTGATGCTCCGATTACAACATGAGAATTCAAATATTGGTGTTTGAAATCAATTAAAAACTGAGAGGCTAAACTCAAAGCTTTAGCCGGATTATCCTGTAGAGCTATATTATACTCGCGGGCAAATGCATCATACTGAAACATGAACTCATATGAGAATTTACTTTGAAAACTTGATGTATTAACCAACTCTTCGAAAGTATTAACCGTTAAATTGCTCTGCACCAAATTTAAAGTATCCAGAAAGGGTGCCATTTGAAGATAAAAAACAAGGTATTGAATTAATCCGGCGCCAAATCCTGTAATTAAATAATAAATCAAAAAACGTTTTTGTCCCCATACATTTTCAAGAATTGAACCAAACATCCACACCGCGAACATATTAAAGAACAAGTGCGCTAAATTACCGTGCATAAATAAATAAGTAACGAATTGATAAGGTTTGAAATCGGGCGCGGTGATGAAATGCAATCCAAGTATCTTAACCAAATCAATTCCTAAACTCTCACGAAAAACCTGAGTGGCAATAAACATTAAAATATTAATGAAAAGCAGATTTTTTATGACAGGCGGAAGCGTATTAAAACTACGCGGCCTGAATTCTTGAGAATAAATCATAATTACCGTTTAAAAAACTTTTCAATTTCTTCCTTTTCAACTTCCATCATCACCGGTTTTCCATTAGGACTGTACAAAGGTTCGTTACAATTCAACAGATGTGAAATGATGGTTTGCATTTCTGTATCGTCAAGAAACTTTCCGTATTTAATGCACGTGTTTTTTGCTAAAGCGCGGCATAAATTATCGTGCATGTCAATTTTTTTATCGAGCAAATTAAGCTTGTAACTTTCTAAAATACCTTCAATCATTTGTTGGGCATTTAGCTCGCCTAATTCTGCCGGCGTTCCGTTAATGACAATATTGTTTTTCCCGAATGGCTCCAAATCGAAACCCAAAACATTAAACTCAGATTTTAATCCTTGTATTAAAACAAAATCGTTATTACTTAACTCCATGTGAATAGGAAACAACATTTGTTGAACGGAGTTAGGATTTTGTTCTTTAATATTCAGGAAATGCTCGTATAAAATGCGTTCGTGCGCTCTTTGTTGATCAATCAACACAGCGTTTTGTCCGAATGATGTTACAATATATTTACCCGACAACTGAAACGCTTTATAGATTACTGTTTCATTATTCAATTCGGCCGTTTCATTGCTAAATGTGGTTTGTTCGGGTAACTCTTCATTTGAATTTTTAAATCCGTCGTACAAGGCTTCCCAATTTTTTTTATTGGAAGTATTTACAGATGAATTACCACCGGAAAAGGATTTTGTTTTAAATGGATTATAGTCCGGATTAACACTCACGGTTGGTTGCGTAATTGTTTTGTTATGTGTTGGCGCATCGAGATTAAAACTCATCTCCGCTTCAAAATCCAAACTTGGTCCTACATTCGCTTTACCCAAGGCACGTTTCACTGAACTGTGTAATAAAGCATAAATAGTTTTATCGTCGATAAATTTAATTTCTGTTTTTGTAGGATGAATATTTACATCAATTGTTTTAGGATCTACCTCTAAAAAAATATAATACGTCGGGTGAGCATCACTTGCAATTAACTCGCGGTAAGCTTCATAAACTGCATGGTTTAAATACGGACTTTTTATAAATCGGTTATTTACAAAAAAGTATTGTTCGCCTCTTTTCTTTTTGGCTGTTTCCGGTTTTCCAACATAGCCCGAAATTTTCACCACATCTGTACTTTGCTCAATTGGAACTAACTTTTGATTGAGATTATGACTAAATAATCCCATGATGCGTTGAATTAAACCTGCAGCCGGTAAATTAAACAACTCATTATTATTACTGTATAATATAAAATGAATGTTGTAATGTGGTAGCGCAACACGTTCAAATTCTTCAATGATATGACGGAGTTCGGTGCTATCTTCCTTTAAAAAATTTCGTCGTGCCGGAATATTAAAAAACAAATTCTTAATGCTGAATGAAGTACCAACCGGCGCCTGACATTCACTTTGCTGAACAAATTTTCCGCCGTCGATTTCGATTAACTGCGCAACAGCATCCAGTTGTTGGCGGGTTTTAAGTTCAACTTGAGCAACAGCAGCAATACTAGCCAAGGCTTCACCTCTAAATCCTTTAGTATGAATATTAAAAAGGTCATCAGCATTCTTAATTTTAGACGTAGCATGCCGCTCAAAACATAAACGCGCATCAAAAGGACTCATTCCCTTTCCGTTATCAATAACCTGAATAAGGCTTTTACCGGCATCTTTTACAATGAGTTTTATTTGGGTAGCACCGGCATCTATGGCATTTTCGAGCAATTCCTTAACCACCGAAGCCGGTCGTTGCACGACCTCACCGGCTGCAATCTGATTAGCTACATGATCGGGTAAAAGGGAAATAATATTGCTCATAAACCGCAAATGTACAATTAAAATAACGCTAAGTTTTTAGACATTATACGAATTAAAATTTATTGGCTAAACCTATCTTTTAGACCCCGACGCAACAAATCAACCTTTATATGGTACACTTCCCTAATTTATTCTGGTTCTAAAAACAACCTATGCACCTAAATATCAGTAATTTGTAATTCAGGCAATTTATTTAATACTTTACTTCCCTTGTTTAATTTTTTTATTAACAAAAAAATGTTAATTTTTGCATTCTATTTTTTAAATATGAAGAAGTTAGTGCAGTTTTTTACAACCGGTTTTTTTCTGGTTTTTGCTTTTAACCTTAAATCTCAGGATGCTTCTATTCTGAAATCATTTATAAACGAGAATGACATTGCCATTCGAAGTGTTCAAAAGCACGGTATTAATTTAACTGACGTAGCTGCAGAAACAACAATTAAGGAATTGTTAATGCTTCAAATAGCTTCGGTTGCGTCGTTCGAAACCGATCCTAAAAAAAGTGCCGATTTAGCGTTTGCAATAAGAAAAAAATGTACAGACTTTCTAAAAACTAATTCAAAAACATCTCTTGAATATTTGATTTTTACTGAGAAAGAAAGAAAATTCTTCCAATCTCCACAACCTATTAACGAAGCGGATACTTACCTGAGCAATACTGAAAATCAAAAAGTAAAAGCACTTAACACAAAAGACCCACACCTTTTTGACAATCTTGAAACTCGCCTAAAATAAAAGCATTTATTTCATTTAAATCATAGTCGCTATGAATCGTTTTTTTAAGTTTTATTTTTTATTTTTTGTGTTGCTTCTTTTGCTTCCAAAATTTGGAGCTTCTCAATGTATTAACCCAAGTATTAACGCTCAAGTTGCAACCGGTCCGTCAACCACCGTTTGCTCGGGCAACTGTGCTAACTTAACAGCCAGCGTTGTGGCGCCGGGTAATGCTACTACCAGTTATTCTGTTGCCTCGGTAAGTTATTCAACCCATCCTTATGTTGGAGGTTCCAACGTTTTTGCAACGTCTTCTGATGATTTGTGGAGTGATTCTATCAGTATTGGTTTTGACTTCTGTTTTTACGGACAAACCTATAAAAAATTATGTGTTGGATCGAATGGAGAAATTACTTTTGATCTTTCCCGAGCTAATACGTTTGAATCATGGGTTACAACCCAAATTCTCCCGAATCTTGTTGAGCATCCTGGTAGAACGATTTGTGGTGCTTATCGCGATTATGATCCATTTCCGGGAGGAGTTGTTCGTACTTATACGACAGGTGTTGCGCCATGCCGCGCTTTCGTTGTTTATTGGAGTGGTGTCACTTTATTTTCATGCGGATCTCCGGTTTCTTCTTTTCAGATTGCTCTTTATGAAGGTTCTAATCAAATAGCTGTAAACATTGTAAACAGTACCGCGTGTATGTCATGGAATAATGGTCGCGGATTAATTGGTATTCAAAACGCCAATGCTACAGTATTTACTGCACCACCTACTCGTAATACATTAACTGCATGGACCGCTATTAACGAATCATGGCGATTTGTTCCAACAGCTGCACCAAGCTTTAGCGTTAACTGGGCAGGCCCCGGTGGATTCACCGCATCCGGATTAACAGCCGCGCCATGTCCGACCACTACCAGTACCTATACTGCATCATTAAATTATTGCGGAGGAACAAGAACATCAACTGTTCAAGTAGTGGTTGGGAATCCTACTGTTACTGCATCTGCTTCTTCCAGTACTTTTTGTGCTCCAGGATCTGTAACATTAACCGGTTCAGGTGCCACATCCTATACATGGCAGACTCCATCCGGAAACTTTACGGGTTCAACTTTAGCGGTTTCACCTACAGTAAGCACAACTTATACTTTATTCGGATTAAGCGGAGCTTGTACAGCATCAACAACCATTGGTATAACGGTCGGCACAGCCCCTACTATTAATGCGTTTAATCTTTCGGGAACAATTTGTCCGGGCAACTCTGCAAACGCAGTCGCCACCGGTGCATTAACTTATACGTGGAATCCCGGCGGAATAGCGGGAGGTGTAGTTGCATTGAGTCCTACGACAACCACGACCTATACGATTCTCGGTTCAACCGGTGGATGTATAGGACAAACCACATTAACCATTCCGGTTGGACCAACACCAACGATTACAGCATTGAGTTCTCCAACCTCAATTTGCGTTGGCGGAAGCGCCACCTTAACAGCTTCCGGCGCATCAACCTATACATGGAATCCCGGTGCATTAACAGGTAGCGCAGTGGTAGTTTCTCCATCATCAACCACCACATATACAGTAATTGGATCGAACACTTTATCCTGTACCGGAACACGCACACTTCAGTTAGTAGTCAACACAACTCCAACTGTTAACGCCACAAGTAGTCCAACTGCCATTTGCGTTGGAAGTACGGCAACATTATCCGCAACAGGCGCTACTACTTATACTTGGATGCCGGGTTCTTTAACCGGTGCTAACGTTTCAGTTTCGCCAACTGTAACAACGGTATATACCGTTACAGGATCTAATGGATCGTGTACTAATACGCGTACTATTTCTCTAACGGTTAACAGCACTCCTACAGTTACAGCTTCTGTTTCTCCAACAGTAATTTGTGCAGGAAGCAGCGCTACTTTATCGGCATCAGGCGCAACCACCTATACATGGATGCCGGGTTCTTTAACCGGTGCTAACGTATCTGTTTCGCCAACTATTACCACAACTTATTCAGTAACCGGATCAAATGGCGGTTGTACAAATACCAGAACTGTAACCTTATTAGTAAATCCGACACCAACAATTAATGCTACAGCTACGCCAACATCAATTTGTTCAGGTAGTGGTGCTACAGTTGCGTTGAGTGCATCTGGCGCATCAACCTATACCTGGAACCCAGGAGGATTAACAGGATCGGCCGTAACAGTTACACCGGGTGTAACAACAACATATACAGTTAACGGAACAAGTGCTGCAGGTTGTTCATCAAGTCGCACTATAACCGTAAACGTAGTAACAACACCTACCGTAGCTGCTTCTGCCAGCTCATTAATTATTTGTAGCGGCAACTCAACCACTTTAAGTGCGAGTGGAGCTACAACTTATACATGGAATCCCGGCTCTTTAACAGGTGCCAACGTTTCTGTTTCTCCGGCATCTACAACAACTTATACTTTAACAGGAGCTAACGGTTCTTGTACTGATACAGAAACAATAACTATTACTGTTAATCCATCACCAACAGTTATTGCGACTGCCTCTCCAACTTCAATCTGTTCAGGAGCTTCTTCTACCTTATCTGCAAGTGGTGCTACAAGCTATACTTGGATGCCGGGTTCTTTAACCACTTCTTCCATTGTTGTGAATCCTACTTCAACAACAGTATATTCTGTAACCGGATCCAGTGGTAGTTGTTCGGTTACACGCACTGTTAATCTAACGGTTAACACCACTCCTACCGTTAACGTAAGCAGTACCGCAACAACAGTTTGTAGTGGAAATAACGCTACCCTAACAGCAACAGGTGCAACTACATATACATGGATGCCGGGCTCTCTAACAGGAAGCGCAGTTGTTGTTTCTCCGGCAGTACCTACAACATATACAGTTACCGGCGCCAATGGAACTTGTATTGATACAGAAACTATTTCAGTAACGGTTGGCAGCACTCCTACATTAGTAGCAAGCGCCAGCTCATCCAGCATTTGTTCCGGCAACTCAAGTACCTTAACGGTAACTGGAGCAACTTCTTATACATGGAATCCAGGCTCTTTAACCGGTGGTACTATAACAGTAAGTCCAACAACTACTACTTCTTATACAGTAACCGGATTAACCGGTTCATGTTCTAATACAGCTGTTGTGACTGTAACAGTTACTACAACTCCTACCATAACAGCTACTTCATCGCCTACAGCTATATGTTCGGGTCAAACCGCAACACTTTCTTCAAGCGGCGCAACAACTTATACTTGGAATCCGGGAGGATTAAGCGGAGCCACAACAACAGTGAGTCCATCTTCAACAACTGTTTATACAGTTACCGGCGCGAATGGTTCTTGTACCAACACAAGAACTGTTTCTCTTACCGTAAACACAACTCCTACAGTTTTAGCATCAGCTTCTTCGAATACAATCTGCGCCGGCCAATCTGTTTCATTAACTGCAACAGGCGCTACAACATATACTTGGAATCCGGGTGCATTAACTGGTTCTCTAACGGTTGTGAACCCTACCCTAACAACTACTTATACTGTTACAGGTACGAGCGGAAGCTGTTCAGGAACCAATACGATCACAATTACAGTTAACCCACGACCAACAATAACAGCTACCGCTTCTCCTTCCGGAATTTGCTTAGGAGTCACAACAACATTGACTGCCTCAGGTGCTGTTTCCTATACTTGGAATCCTGGTACAATATTAACGAATCCGGCAGTTGTGAGTCCGGGTGCAACTACCACCTACTCTGTAAGAGGTGTTGACGCATTAGGCTGTTCAAATAATACAACATTAACTGTAACTGTTAGTCCGACACCTACCGTTAACATCACTGCTTCTTCATCATCGATATGCGTTGGAAGTACTTCATCGTTAACTGCAAGCGGCGCCACAACCTATTCATGGATGCCGGGAAGTTTAACCGGAAGTTTAGTAGCCGTATCGCCTACAATCACCACAACTTATACAGTTACCGGAGATAACACAGGATGTACTTCAACTAATACGATTACTATTACAGTAAATAACAATCCTACTGTTACAGCTTCTGCATCACCAACAAATATTTGTTCAGGCACAAGTTCAACTTTAAGCGCGAGCGGTGCAACTTCGTACACTTGGATGCCAGGATCTTTATCTGGCGGAACAGTTACAGTAACTCCGGCATCAACTACTATTTACACTGTAACCGGCTTTAACGGATTCTGTAGTTCTAACACAACAGTTAATTTAGTGGTAACAACCACACCAACAATTTCCGCTGCAAGTTCACCAACCGCAGTTTGTGCAGGAAATTCAGCAACACTAACAGTTACCGGCGCTACCACTTATACTTGGTTACCTGGAAATGTAACCGGAGGCACTATTGTAGTTACCCCAACCGCTACAACAATATATACTGTAACAGGAGCCAACGGAAATTGTACCAATACAAATACGGTTTCTTTAACAGTTAATCCAAACCCAACTTTGGTTGCCACTTCCAGTTCAACTGCAATTTGTTCAGGACAAAGCGCTACGCTTTCTGCTAGTGGTGCAACCAGCTACACTTGGAATCCTGGAGGTTTCACAACATCAAGCGTTGTTGTGAGTCCTACTTCAAACACAACATATACTTTAATAGGAACAAATGGAACTTGTTCATCAAGCACTACGCTTTCATTAATTGTAAATCCTACTCCAACCGTTACAGCTTCTGGAAGTCCGACTTTGATTTGCGGAACAGGTACAGCAACATTAACTGCATCAGGGGCTGCATCATATACTTGGAATCCGGGCGGATTAAATGGCTCAACTGTAACAGTTACTCCTGGTACGACCACTACCTATACTGTTAGAGGTGCCATCGGAACTTGTAGCAACACGCGCACATTAACTGTAACTGTGGCTCCAATTCCAACAATAAACATTGCAGCTACTTCAACAGCTGTTTGCTCTGGCAACTCTGCAACCTTAACAGGAAGCGGTGCTACCACTTATACATGGATGCCGGGTTCATTAACCACATCGAGTATAGTTATTACACCAACTACAAACACAACCTATACCTTAACAGGTTCTAATGGCTCTTGTGTAGGAACTAACACCATTGATATTACTGTATTTACAGGGCCTACCGTGTTAGCAAGCGCAAGCAGAACGAATATTTGTATTGGAGACACTATTACGCTGAGTGCTGTGGGCGCATCATCATACACATGGAATCCGGGCAACTTAACTACAAATCCTGTGGTTGTAACTCCTACAGGTAACACAACATATACAGTAACCGGCAGTAACGGAATCTGTAGTTCAACGGGAACGGTTTCAATTATTGCAAACCCTACTCCAACTCTATTCGCAACCAGTACACCAACTGCTCTTTGTATTGGAAACAGTGCTACCTTAACTGCGTTTGGTGCTACTAATTATACTTGGATACCGGGAGGTTCTACCAGCTCAACTGTTGTTGTGACTCCTACTGTATCTACTACTTATACATTAACCGGTGCTAACGGTGCTTGTGCAGTTACTCGTACAATTACCCTAAACGTTAATCCTAATCCAACCATAACGGTTAGTAGCCCTACTACAACAATCTGTCGCTTCACTACAACTACCCTTACAGCTAACGGTGCTTCATCATATACCTGGATGCCGGGAAGTTTAACAGGTTCTGCTGTTGCAGTTTCTCCAACAGTAACAACTATATATACAGTTACCGGAACTTCTGCCGCGGGATGTAGCGCAACAAGAACATATACTATAAATGTTATTGCAGGTCCAAACTTTAACGCTGTTGCTAATCCAACTGCAATGTGTAGTGGTTCAACTGCCACTTTAGTTGCATTCGCATTCGGACCACCTTTAAGTTATACCTGGATGCCGCCGGCAGTTACAGGAAACACAGTGATTGTTTCTCCAAGTGTTACTACGGTTTATTCTGTTACTGCAGCTAACGGTGCAGGATGTACTACAACACGCACTGTTAATTTAATCGTTAACACAACTCCTACAGTGGTAGCTTCTACTTCTTCTAGCACCTTATGTTCAGGAACATCAGCTACCTTAACTGCTACCGGCGCAACGAACTATACTTGGACACCAGGACCACTAACAGGAGGAACTGTTGTTGTTACTCCAACAACAAGTACAACCTATACTGTTCGCGGAGCGAATGGAAATTGCTTTAATACGCAAACAATTAGTATTACTGTTTTACCTTCGCCTACTATTACTGCGATTGCTTCTCCTACAACAATTTGTGCAGGAGGTCAAACAACATTATCCGCAAGTGGCGCTACAACATATACATGGATGCCTGGTTCATTAACTGGAGCTACAGTTGTTGCCAGTCCTACCGCTACAACTATCTATACGGTGACCGGAAACAACGGCGGCTTATGTAATGCTACCCGAACCGTACTTTTAAACGTAAACACCCCAACTATAAATGCAACTGCTACTCCAACTACTATTTGTAGCGGCAGCACAGCAACACTTACAGCAAGCGGTGCTTTAACATATACATGGATGCCGATTGCTACAACAGGAAGTAACGCGATAGTTAGTCCGAGCACCACAACAACTTATACCGTAAGTGGAATTAACGCCGCGGGTTGTATTGGTACAAAAACAGTAACTGTTAATGTAACCACAACTCCTACTGTTACTGTTGCAAGTTCATCAAGTACAATATGTGGTGGAACATCTGCTACTCTAACGGCAACCGGTGCTACTACTTACACATGGCAGCCCGGTGCATTATCTGGCGGAACAGTTGTAGTAACCCCAAGTGTGAATACTACTTATACTGTTTCAGGAGCTAATGGATCTTGTACAAATACAAGAACAATTAGCATAACTGTTCTTCCATCTCCAACGATCAATGCAACGGCAAGCCCAACAATATTATGTGCCGGCGGATTAACAACTTTAACGGCTACAGGAGCTACTTCCTATACTTGGATGCCAATGGCGGTTACCGGAGGAACAGTAGTTGCCTCTCCTACCGTTACAACAATTTATACAGTAACCGGAACAAATGGAGGCATTTGCGCAGGAACAAGAACCGTACTGGTTAATGTAAATACACCGACAATTACAGCTATTGCATCTCCAACTTCAATTTGTATTGGCGGAACGGCAACACTTACCGCGTCTGGTGCTAACACTTATACCTGGTTACCAATTGCAACAACAGGAAGTACTGCAGTGGTGAATCCTACTGTTACAACTACCTATACAATTGCAGGTACAAATACTTTAGGTTGTACAGGAGCAGGAACAATCACTCTTAACGTATTAAACATCCCAACTGTATCAGCTGTTGGTTCAGCTACAGCAGTTTGTGCCGGAAGCTCGGCTACCTTAACAGGAAACGGCGCTACCACTTATACATGGATGCCTGGTACCTTAACAGGAACATCAGTTGTTGTTACACCAACTTCTACAACTATTTATACTGTAACAGGAAGTAATGGCGCTTGTACAAACACAGGAACTGTTTCTCTAACGGTTAACACCTTACCTACAGTTACGGCAGTTAGTTCACCAACTGCAATTTGTAGTGGCGCTTCAGCTACCTTAACCGGATCAGGTGCTTTAACTTATTCGTGGATGCCTGGCTCATTAACAGGAACAACAGTTGTTGTAAATCCAACTTTAACTACAACTTATACGATAAGTGGTACTGACGTAAATGGTTGTTCAAATTCAGGAACCCTATCACTTGTGGTTAATACACCTACAATTACAGCAAGCGCAACGCCTACTTCAATTTGTGTTGTAGGAAACGTAACATTGACTGCAAATGGCGCATCAACGTATACATGGAATCCTGGTGCACTTAGCGGTTCTACAACTGTAGTATCTCCAACTGTAACTACAACTTATACTGTTGATGGTACAAATTCATTTGGATGTACATCTAATGCGATAATTACAGTTAGCGTATTAACTAACCCAACTGTTACCGCTGTAGCTTCAAGCAATACATTGTGTAGCGGATACAGTGCTACGTTGACATCTGCAGGCGCATTGTCTTACACTTGGATTCCCGGAGGATTAACAGGAGCTACTGTAGTTGTTACGCCAACAACAACCACTACTTATTCTGTAATCGGTGTAAATGGAAGTTGTTCGCCTGACACTGCATTTGTAACAATCAATGTTTCTCCAAGTCCTGCTGGCGTAGTAGCAAGCAGCACCGGTACAATTACTTGCTTAACAACTACCGCAAGTTTAACCGGAGTTTCCACTTCTACGAACATTAGCTACTTCTGGAACGGCCCTGCTTCATATACGTCTAACGTGCAAAATCCAACCGGAATTACTGCAGGTGGCGTTTATACTTTATCTGTAACCGATTTATCTAACGGTTGTATAACTACAGCAACTACATCAGTTGCTACTAACACAGCTGGTCCAACTTTAACATTAACTTCAACGGGAACAATCACCTGTTTAAGTAATACAGTTACAATTGCAGTTACTTCAACTGTGAGTGGTGTAACCTATACCTGGACCGGCCCATCAAGCTTTACTTCAAACGCGACTAGCTTCACAGTAACAACAGGTGGTTGGTATTATGTAAACGCATTTGATCCATTATCAGGTTGTACCAAATTAGATTCGGTAGCAGCTATTACAGATACGTTTGTACCTGTTACTGCAACTATCACTCCTGCAACTTGTACCGGCTCTGTAACCAACAACGATGGAACAATAACTTTAGGAAACTTTGTAATCACGGATAAATATGATTTTGTTGCAGGTGTTACATATACAGGAACCGCAAGTTATGCAACTGCAACAGTTATACCTGTATCCGGAATTATTACAAATACATTATCGAATCCATTAGTAAACACACCGTATACAATAAGAATATTTGGCATTAACGGATGCTTCAAAGACACTACATTAGTATTAATTCCAATTGATTGCTCAGTAAACAACTCATTAGGAATTGCTAAAGCTGTAAGCTCAACTACCTTAAACGCGAATGGTTCTTACGACGTAGCTTATAAAGTAGTAGTGAAGAACACCGGGTTTTCTCAATTAAACAATGTATTATTGACTGAGAATTTAAGTGCTACCTTCCCCGCACCGACTGCATTCTCCGTAGTTTCGGCACCGGTAATTACAAGCACAGGTTCGAGTTTAACAATAGACCCTGCATTTAACGGATCTACTTCAACAGCCTTAACAAATACATTGACCAGTGTATTACCAATCGGACAAACAGACACAATTGTGTTTACTGTTAATGTGATTCCAAATGGCGTATTCGGAACATTTAACAACAGTGTTCTAGGTGCGGCTGTTGGTGGAACAGCTTCAACAATTGTTACAGACTCATCTCAAGTTGGATTAGATACAGATCCTGACTTAGACGGAGATCCTACTAACAACAACGTTCCTACTCCTTTAAACTTAGCTCCATTCCAATTCTTTGGATTAACAAAAGAAGGAAGTTTAAATGGTCCGTTAGGCGATGGCAGTTACGATATTACTTACACAATTACTGTTCATAATCTAGGAAACGATACATTGAAGAATGTTGTAGTGAAGGATAGTTTATTCGGAACCACTATTAAAAATCCTGCTACTTACACAATCAAGAGTGGTCCAACTGCATCAGGTAGCTTAACTGCCAACAGTGCTTACAACGGAAACTCAGATGCGAATCTGATCATACCGGCAAGCAGCGTAATGGCACCTGGCACAACAAGTAACATTATCTTCACAATTAATGTATTCCCTGATACTGTGACCGTAATCAGTAACTACGCCATCGGATCCGCACTTGGCAGTAATTCGGTAGCCGTTAGTGACACTTCTAATTCAGGCAACAATCCTGACACGAATAGTAATGGTGTTTGGAACGAGCCGGTTGACAATAAACCAACCGTATTAATTATTGAAGATACTGAGTTATTCATCCCTGAAGGTTTCACACCGGATGACGATGGTAAAAACGACTTATTCGTTATTAAAGGTTTAAAAGGTAAGGAAGCCACCTTAACCGTATTTAACCGTTGGGGTAATAAAGTTTACGTAAAAGATAATTATGATAATACATGGAACGGTACGCCAAACGTTAACGGAACTTTAGGCAATCAAAAATTACCTCAAGGAACTTACTATTACATTCTTGAGTTCAAGAATGGTGACATAAAACCTGTCAATGGATTTGTTGTATTACAGTATTAATAAAAAAGATATTTAAAAATATGAAAGCAAGTAAAAATATCATCAAAGCAGCATGTGTTGGTTTACTTTTGTTAACTAACGTTGTGGACACCAAGGCACAATACGATGCCATGTTTACACAGTACATGTTTAACGAAATGTTTATCAATCCGGGCTATGCCGGCAGTCGCGATGCTTTATCAGCAACAGCCTTACATCGTCAGCAATGGCTTAATTTTCCGGGAAGACCAATAACAACTACATTCTCCATGCACGGACCAATGATGGGAAATAAAATGGGTATTGGATTAAGCTTCCTGAATGAAAAGATCGGAGTACTTAACCGTAATTTAGTTTATTTAAGCTATGCGTACCGCATTAAAACAAGCGCCAACAGTAATTTGGCATTAGGTTTAATGGGTGGTATTCACAACCAGGTAAATAAGTTTTCCGAGTTAAAAACAACAGAGTCAGGTGACATTCAGCTTTCACAAAACTCACCGAGTATGTTAGCACCAAATTTTGGTTTCGGCGCTTATTGGAGTGATAAAAAAATGTATGCAGGCATTTCCATTCCTCGTATGATTGATGATCGTGTTTTATTTGATGCTTCAGGTAATGCTACTAAAATTGTAAAAATGGATCCTTCCAAATTCCATTATTATTTAACTGTAGGTCGCCTATTTGATTTAGCTGAAAGCTTAAAACTAAAAGGGCAATTAATGGTAAAAGCCGTACAAAATGCACCGGTTGAATTTGACATTAATGCGAACTTTTTAATAAAAGAAATGATTTGGGCAGGATTGTCTTACCGAAGTAACTCTGATGCTTCAATTTTGCTTGGCGTTCAATTAGGTCCTCAATTTGTTTTCTCTTATTCGTATGATTACGCTTTAACTAAAATCCAAAAGTATTCACAGGGTTCACACGAGATTGCATTAGGATATACTTTTACTTATAAAGGAAAGAAAATTGTTACACCACGTTATTTTTAATTAATAATATGAAAAAAATATTTTTAGCATTATCAGCCGTTGCATTTTCCTCTTTCGTTATTGCGCAAGAAGGGTTAATGCTTAAAGCCAATAAACTTTACGATAGTCAATCGTACGCTGAAGCGATTCCTAAATACGAAAAAGTATTTAAGAAAGACAGTAACAACACGATTGTATTAGCAAAACTGGGCGACTGTTATCGATTAACCAACAATACGAAGGGAAAAGCGTTATGCTATGGTAAATTAGTTGAAAAAGGAAACGCTGACGCCAATCAGAAATTCTATTATGGACAAGCCTTAATGGAATTAGGTCGTTACGAAGAAGCCAAAAAATTATTCGAAGAATATTCGGCTGATGAACGTGGAAAAATTTTGGTAAAGGCAATTACCAATATGCAGACTTATGCAAAAAATGCTGATGCCTATAAAATTGATTCGGTAAACTTTAACTCACCTGAAAACGATTTTTCACCTGCTTTTTTTGCACAAGGTATTTTAGTATTTACCTCATCTCGCAATAATACCCAATGGATCCGACACGAACACGGTTGGACAGATAAAAACTATTACACTATTTATGCCACAGAACGTGATGGAAATGGTCAATACATGAAACCGCAAAAATTCATGCGTGATTTAGATTCTAAGTTTAATAATGGTCCGATTTGTTTTAGTAAAGACAAAATGACTTTAATTTTTACGAGAAACGCATCGAAACAAAATGCCGGTGGAGATAAAAATTACAAACTAGAAATTTACGAAGCTGTTTTAAATATTGACGGATTCGAACGTGTTTCGCCAATGCCATTCAACAATAACACGTATAACTGCGCACATCCTTCTTTATCGGATGACGGCAGCACATTGTATTTTGCATCTGATATGCCGGGTGGATTTGGCGGATTAGATATTTGGTATAGTAAAAAAGACGCTTCAGGCGTTTGGGGAACTCCAGTTAACATGGGCGAAAAAGTAAATACTAAAGGCAACGAAATGTTCCCTTACATTGCACCAAATAACTTATTTTATTTTTCATCAAACGGACATGACGGAATTGGCGGATTAGATATTTATGAAATTAAAATTAAGACTGATGGTTCATTAGGTAAGGTATACAATATGGGTATACCAATGAATAGCTCTTATGATGATTTCGGAATTGTATTCAGCGATGACATGAAAACCGGCTTTATCAGTTCAAACCGAAAAAGTGGAAATATGGACGATGACATTTACGCCTTTACAGTTTTACGGGAAGTGAAGCGTGGAAAAGATGTCATCATCAAAACCCGCGACAAAGATTCCGACACAACCATTGTTCCTTATGCAAAAGTTAAAATCAATAACGACTCCATCACTACAAATGAAAAAGGTGAATACACTTATTTCATCGAAGAAGACACTCAATATAATTTGTTAGCGAGTAAAGAAAAATATTTTGACGCGAACGATTCTTTATCAACCAAAATGTCAGACAAAGATGAGTTTGACAAAGTTATGTTAATGGAAAAAGATCCTGATTTATCTTTATTAGCTTTTGTTTTGGATGCTAAAACGAAAGAAGCATTAGGAGATGTGAAAATCACCATCAAAAACACAAACACGAATAGCGACTTCGACACATACACAACAGCGGCGACCGGTGATTACAGGAAACCACTTAAAGGAAACAAGGTTGGGGACAAGTTAAATTTCAAAATCACGTTGGAAAAAACCGGTTATGTTACAAAAACCATTGATTTCAATCATACCATTTCTAAACCGGGCGAGATTAAATTAAACGAACTTATTGACTTAAACATTGGAAAAGTAATGGTGGGTATGGATTTAGCAAAATTAATCGATATCAAACCAATATACTTTGATTTAGGAAAATCAAAAATCACACCGGTGGCGGCTGCCGAATTAAATAAAGTTGTAGCCATTATGAAGGAATATCCGGGAATGACTGTTGAGTTAGGCTCACATACAGATTGTCGCGCTGCTGCAAAATCTAACATGGCTCTTTCTATGGCGCGTGCAAAAGCAAGCGCAAGCTATATCGCCAGCAAAGGAATTCCTCGAACCCGCATTACAGGTAAAGGATATGGTGAGACCAAACTTTTAAATGGCTGTGCTTGTGAAGGTAAATTAACCTCTAATTGTACAGAAGAGGATCATGCTTTAAACAGAAGAACTGAATTTATCGTAACAAAATTTAAAGAAATTCCCAAAAAATAGTTAACAGAAAAGGCTAACTCCATTTTATTAGCTTTTATACTGTATATTTGACCATGTACTGAACTCGTTGGAATGACTAAAAAAATCAAAAACGTTGGAATTGCTTTACAAGGCGGAGGCGCTCATGGCGCCTTTACCTGGGGTGTACTCGATCGCTTATTAGAAGTTGATGAAATTGTTGCTGATGCTATGTGCGGGACTAGTGCAGGTGCAGTAAATGCCGTTGTGTGTGCTTATGGATTACATGTAGGCGGTCCGCCAAAAGCAAAAGAATTGATGGAACAGTTGTGGCTTAAGATTGCTAACAGCGGAAGCTTTTTATTTAAGCCGGGTGTGATGGATCAATTTTTTGGTAAAGGAGACATTTACAATTCTCCTGGGTACTTATGGTTTAATGCCATGACCCAGTTTATGTCGCCTTACAATTTCAATCCCTTCAATTATAATCCGCTTCGTGATATATTGAATGATTTAGTTGACTTTGAAGAGTTGCATTTATATAACAAAAAGAAATTATTTATTTGCGCTACCAACGTAAAAACAAATCGCGCTAAAATTTTTACAAATAAAGATATTACCGTTGATTCGGTTTTAGCATCCGCTTGTTTACCATTCTTATTTCAAGCTGTAGAAATTAATGGTGAGTATTATTGGGACGGTGGTTATATGGGTAACCCTCCCATTTTTCCTCTTATTACCAACACAAACATTCATGATGTGGTATTAATTAAAATTAATTCTATCAATATTAATTCGGTGCCTACAACCGCTCGCGACATTGCTGACAGGGTGAATGAAATTTCATTTAACAGTAGTTTAATTAACGAAATGAAATTAATTCACTACCGAAACGAACTGCTGCGTAATGGTATTTTACGAATTGACGATAAAGCCAACCGCGAGATTTTTGTTCACACCATTTCGGGGTATGATGCATTAAGTCAGCTTAGCTACAGTAGCAAGATGAATACGTCTTGGGAATTTCTATTGCAGTTAAAAGAAAAAGGAAGAGAAATCGCATCGCAGTGGTTAGAAACAGATTTCAAACAAGTTGGTTTAAAATCCACTTTTGATGTAGAAGAACATTTCTTTGATAAGTTTTAAAATCACATCCTTTGTATCGTAAAGGCATAAAACAATTACTGATAGTGATAAGCAGTTTGCTTGCACATTTCATATTGCCTGCACAAACCAAATACAGTACCGACAAAGAATACATCTCATCAAAATCAAACGGTGAAAACTTACTGAGCAAAGATTTTAGCAGCGCCTATCCCGATACCTCAGCCACTAATCTTCATAACTATACACCAAGAAACTATTCGGGCAATTTAGGATTACCGCAACCCAATTATTTATTGCAATATCAGCAAAGAGACTTAGGCTTGCATTATTATCAAATGCCGTTTGGTATCAGTGTGATTTCGCCACAGCAAGTGAATTACTATGTAAGCAAAGGCCCATTTGCCTCCTTATCAGGATTTGCAGGAAGCAAACAAGAACAAACATTCCGTTTATTGTTCTCGCATACAACTAAAAAGAATTTAAATATTACAGTAAAGTTTAACCGCTTTGGATCGTTAGGTTTTTACAACAAACAACAAACTTTCGTTAATAATTTTTACAGCTCTACACATTATACCAACGCGAAAAAACGCTTTGGATTTTATTCTTACTTCCTCTATAACAAAGTAAAGAATCAGGAAAACGGCGGTATCAAATACGATACACTCATTGAAGAAAATATTTTAATCGGAAAAGATTTGTTGGATGTGAACCTCAGCAATGCCAAACGCGAAAATAAAACAGCCGATTTTAATTTCAATCCCTGGTTTCGTTTAAATAAAAGAGATTCTACAAAAATATCGCATTACATCGATTATAAATTTAACTACACCGGAAACTATTATTGGTATCTGGATAACGGAATTGGCTATGAAAACTTCTACAATACTGTATATTTAGATACGGTACAAACTAACGACAGCACACATTTAAGAAAATTCAATAACCGCATTAATTACACATTTAAATTAAATGAAGTCGGGCTGAGTGCTTCGATTGGATATAGCAACGAGTATGCCGTACTACATCAATTCTTCGATAGCATATTTCAAAATAATTTGGCACACGTTTCATTGTACTTCAACAAAACCATCAAACACAAAGACAGTACGGCATTTAACAGAAACAAAAAAATAAACTCAGAATTAAATTATTCAAGTGTTGTAAGTGGTGTTTATCAGAGTGACTATAAAGCAGAGTGGATATCTTCTCTTACTTTACGCGCCGATGACAATGGAAATGCAACCAACAAAAGCACACACCTCTTTTTAAAAATCGCTTCTGAACTTCGCCATCCGGATTATTTATACAATTACAATTACAGCAACAACTTCAGATGGAACAACAACTTTAAACAAACAGGATTGTTTCAAACCAAACTTGGTTTTAAAAACGAAATAAGCGGATTAGGACTTTCCATTTTATGGCAAAACACCTCTCATTTAATTTATATGGATAGCACCATGCTTCCTAAACAAGCCAATGTTGAAATTAGTAATTGGGCTTACAATTTAAATTTTTCTAAAGTGTTATTTAAGCACTTAGGCATTGGTTTAAATCTTACTTACCAAACAACCAATAAAGAATCGATTGTACGATTAGCGCCTTTACGTGCCTTAGGTAGTTTGTATTACACCGGCAATCTCTTTAAAAACAATTTACAATTACAAATTGGTGCGCAAGCCGAGTACTTCACTTCGTTTAAAGCCTATGCTTATATGCCGGCGTATAATATGTACTATTTGCAAAACCGCGAATCAGTGGGCGAATATCCTTTTGTAGATGTATTCTTAAACGCGCGTATTCGTCCGGTACAATTTTTTGTAAAAGTGGAGAATGCATTGTACGGACTCATGGGTAGCAATTACAATTTTGTGCCCGGCTACTACCAACCCGACAGAGCGTTTAGATTTGGATTGACTTGGTTGTTTTTTGATTAGACTCACCCCCTGCCCCTCCCTACGGTAGAGAGGGGGGAGGTAGATTGCCACGACTGAGAATCTGCGGTATACCCCAGATTGGCATTCAGAAAAAGCGGAGAATTACGTATATTTGATTATGATTGAATCTGTTAAATCGAGTTCGATTCCACGTAGTATCCTTGGCTCGATTCATGGAAATAATATATCTCTTTATAGTTTATTAGGATCACTTATTTATCAATCAAAAATTGAAAATAACAAAATACAAATAAATCTAAGTAAAGAAAAGTCATGAGTTTATTTTGTGCAGATTAGATCACTTATAAAAAAGATAATCATAGAATAAAACAAAACGCTTTCTAAAAATGGAATATAAATACTTTTACAGCCAAAGATTTTTTCCTTACTATTTCTTATTTTTTATTTTTTTAAACCCTTCATTGTTTTGTCAAGTTACTATGCAATGGGCTAAGAAAATTAGTGGTCCATCAACAGAACAAGCCTGGGGCATAGCTGTAGACGCATCAGGTAATGTGTATTCAGCTGGATCTTTTAGTGGTACTGTTGATTTTGATCCAGGACCCGGAACATATACAATGAATGGAGGCACAACAGGTGATGCTTATATTAATAAACTTGACGGGGCCGGAAATTTTATTTGGTCAAAACAACTTGGCGGAACTTCTAATGATAAAGCTCTGGATTGCGCGGTCGATGCCGCGGGAAACATTTATGCAACAGGGACATTTAGCGGTACTGCAGATTTTGATCCAGGACCCGGAACATATACAATGACTTCATTTGGAAGTTATGATGTTTTTGTGGTTAAACTTGATGCTTCCGGAAATTTTGTTTGGGCAAACCAAATGGGCGGAACTGGTTACGATAAAGCCAATTCGATCATTATAGATGGTTCAGGAAATGTTTTGACTACAGGAGCTTTTTTAAACACCGCAGACTTTGATCCAGGGCCATCTGTATATACATTAACAGCAAGTATCAATTCGAGTACATTTGTTTCTAAGTTAGACCCTTCAGGAATTTTTTTATTAGCTACATCGATTGGTGCATCCCCTGGAACTACTGAAGCTTATACAATTCGAAATGATGCGACGGGCAATGTTTTTCTTTCAGGAATTATAACACAAACTGTTGATCTTGATCCAGGACCGGGAACTTACACTTTAGCTTCGGCCGGGCAATTCGACGCTTTTATTATGAAATTGGATCCAGGTTTAAATTTTCTATGGGCTCGAAAATTTGGTTCAACGAATTGGGACGTACCTTTCGGAATGGATGTTGATGCTGCGGGTTGTGTTTATACCTGTGGATATGTTGAGTTGATTGTTGATATGGATCCGGGGCCGGGCGTTTATACCCCTACTCAATTTGGAGCACAGGATTATTACGTGAACAAATTAGATGGGAATGGAAATTTCATTTGGGCTAAAAGAATGGGCTCACCTGGTTCGGAATGTGGTAATGCTGTTTGGCTCGATGCAAATGCAAATCTATATCTAACAGGACAATTTACAAGCACTATAGATTTTGATCCGGGACCAGGAGTCAATAATATGATAAGTGCAGGATTTGCTGATATATTTATTCACAAACTTGATTCATCCGGAGCTTTCGTATGGTCTAAAAGAATTGGAAGCACATCTAATGAACATGGACAAGATATAACCGCTGATCCATCTGGAAATATTTATCTGACCGGAATATTTACATCTCCTGTTGTGGATTTTGATCCAAGTCCGGCAGTTTTTAATTATTCTGTTTCCGGTAGCTCGGATGTTTATGTCGAAAAATTTAATGTATGTTCTCTACCCTTAATTGGTAGCATAACTGGCCCTTCTGTAAGTTGTTTTGGGAGCGGCATACAATCCTTTAGCGTTGCGCCAGTTGCTGGCGCTTTCGATTATACCTGGACCGCGCCAGGTGGATGGACGGGTACAAGTACCGTAAATGTTGTGAATTATACACCAAGTAATAATTCAGGAAGTATTACAGTAAATGTCACTGATGCATGTGGTACAAGTCAAACGTCTGTTTTTAATGTTACCATAAATCCAACACCAACTATTGTTGTCAGCAGCGGTACAATTTGTGCCGGTCAAACTTTTACTTTTGTTCCTTCAGGAGCTAATACTTACACTTTTTCCGGCGGCTCCGCAATTGTATCGCCAAGTATTACAACTTCCTATTTTGTATCAGGTACCAGTAGTTTAGGTTGCGTAAGCACTTCTTCAGCTGTAGCAAGCTTAACCGTTAGACCAACTCCGACAATTACCGCCACTAATGGAAATATTTGCATTGGTTCAAGTTTTACTATTACGCCTGGCGGTGCGGCTTCTTATACTTTTTCAAGTGGTAGTAATATAGTAACACCAACTGTTAATACAACCTATTCAATTAGTGGAACAAGCGCTTTTGGTTGCGTTTCTAATACACCTGCGATATCGAGTATAAGCGTAAATCCTTTGCCTGTTATTTCTGTAAATAGCGGCACAATTTGTCAAGGAAAAAGTTTCACACTTACTCCTTCCGGCGCCATTACTTATACATACTCTTCTGGAAGCTCAATCGTATCTCCAATAATCACTAGCTCTTATTCTGTAACAGGATCATCGGCCTTAGGATGTAAATCTTCAACGCCTGCAATCAGTAATGTGGTTGTGAATTCAGCACCATCAATTAGTGCAAATAGCGGTAGTATTTGTACTGGAAAGAGTTTTACTATTGTACCATCAGGTGCGAATACGTATACTATATCCGGTGGTAATTTTATTGTATCACCTTCGGGTACTTCTTCATATTCGGTTTTTGGCACAAGTGTCTTGGGGTGTGATGCGCTAGTACCCGCCATTTCTGCCGTTACAGTTTATTCATTGCCTATATTGAGCGTCTATTCTACAAATTCTGTTATTTGCGGGCCGCCATTTCAAGGTACAGCTAATTTACCTGCTAACGGTGCAAGCACTTATACCTGGAATACAGGTGACACTATCGATAATCTTCCAGTTTCTCCAAGCGTCACAACTGTTTACACCGTGACCGGAACAAGTCTACAAGGCTGTGTAAATACAGCGACTGTAATTCAATATGTTGATCCTTGTATTGGAATAAAAGAGATGAATACTGATTTTAAAAGTCAAATTTATCCTAACCCAACTAATGGAAAACTAGTGGTTGTTTCGAAAACCAAAAAACACTTAAAAGTTATAAATTCAATAGGAGAAGTTATTTTAGAAAAGAATAATATTGAAGAAAAAAATGAAATTGATCTTTCTTCTTACGCTAATGGAATTTATTTTTTGAAGATTGACGAGACCGTCACAAAGATAATCAAACAGTAGTTTCACTTGCCAGAGAACAACTCTGCGAGCAGAACCCTATCCGCTTTGTAAAAAGATTCAGATTCTTGGGTTTGTGGGTACTAAAATCGCTTTTAGTCCTTCCAGTGGTAGGGAGAGTGATTCGAACAAATATTTAATTCTTTAATACAAATCATTCTTTCACTTTCTCCTTTTGCCAAATATATAATCCTCCGATTTTTCTGAATGCTTTTTTGCGGTCTACCATAAATTATTAATATAAACCCGGCTACTACCAACCCGACAGAGCGTTTAGATTTGGATTGACCTGGTTGTTTTTTGATTAGTTTGGTCAGTTTTCTTCATTTACTCTTAATTATTTGTTAATTCTTCCCACTCTCAAATCTCCCCTATTTTATTAGCTTTGTACCTCAAAATTTATCTATTTTATCATTATGAGTACAGCAGCAAATAAAGGTCCGATTTCGAAGTTTATCGAACACCACTATAAGCATTTTAATGCCGCAGCCCTTGTGGATGCCGCTAAAGGATATGAATTACATTTAACCGAAGGCGGTAAAATGATGGTTACCCTTGCCGGTGCCATGAGTACTGCCGAGTTAGGCAAATCATTAGCGGAAATGATCCGCCAGGGAAAAATCGATATTATCTCTTGCACAGGCGCTAACCTGGAGGAAGATATTATGAATTTAGTGGCGCATAGCCATTATAAACGTGTTCCAAATTACCGCGATTTGTCACCACAAGATGAGTGGGATTTATTGGAAAATCATTACAACCGTGTAACAGATACTTGTATTCCGGAAGAAGAAGCGTTTCGTCGTTTACAAAAACATATTCATAAAATTTGGAGTGACGCCGATAAAAAAGGAGAGCGTTATTTCCCTCACGAATACATGTACAAGATTTTAAATAGCGGCGAATTAAAACAGTATTACGAAATCGACCCTAAAGACAGCTGGATGTTAGCAGCAGCTGAGAAGAATTTACCAATTGTAGTACCGGGATGGGAAGATAGTACTATGGGAAATATTTTCGCTTCTTATGTAATTAAAGGTGAAATTAAAGCAACCACCATGAAGAGTGGTATCGAATACATGGCATGGTTAGCAGATTGGTATGTAAAAAATTCAGAAGGTAAAGGTGTTGGTTTCTTCCAAATTGGCGGTGGTATTGCCGGTGACTTCCCGATTTGTGTAGTGCCAATGTTATATCAGGATATGGAAATGGAAAACATTCCATTCTGGTCGTATTTCTGTCAGATTTCTGACTCTACTACCTCATACGGTTCTTATTCAGGTGCTGTTCCGAATGAAAAAATAACCTGGGGAAAACTAGACATCCATACACCTAAATTCATTGTAGAAAGTGATGCTACCATTGTGGCGCCGCTAATTTTTAGCTGGATACTTGGATGGTAAAAATGTCGCTTTAAAACCAGATGTCACTTCGTCTCGATAGCTATCGGGAGGAGTCGAGAAGTGAGGCTAAGTGGTCTCGACTTCGCTCGACCTGACAACAGCTTGTTTATAATTCATCCCCGCTCCTCTAAAGCGGGGATTTTTGTTTGGTAACTTTACTATATGTAATAGCTAAGCTATTACACGTGACACAAAAGAAAAACAGCAACATGAAACGTTTTCTATCTTACTTCATACAGGGATTGATTTTATTCATTCCATTCATCATAACGGTTACAATTGTGGTGAAGATTTTTGATTTCTTCACGGCTATCTTTTCACAAATCGGAATTACAGATTATCCGGCACTGAACACATTTCTCGGATTGCTTTTTACTTTAGCTTTTATTTTTTTGATGGGCGTTCTTGCTTCTTCTTTCGTATTTAAAGGATTTTTTAGTTACGTGGAAGATAAATTAGAACACGCGCCCTTTATTCGTCATATTTATTCTCCGCTAAAAGATTTCACCAACGCGTTTATGGGGAATAAAAAGAAATTTAATAAACCTGTTTTGGTTATGACCAATCCACAGGCAAACATCGAGGAGATTGGTTTCGTAACGCATGAAGATTTAAAAGACCTCGGCATTCAGGATAAAGTTTCTGTTTATTTACCTTACTCTTATTCTCTTTCCGGTCGCTTAGTAATAGTTTCTCCTTCGCAGATCAAACCTATACATGCTGATGCTGCTGAAACTATGAAATTTATCGTGAGCGGTGGGGTTACGGATGTAGATTGATGTAAATCATTCTCTATTTAATTGAATGCCTCTATTTTTGCGTATGCGAATTTTTATTCTGCTTTTCATTTTTATTCTGACTTCCTGCAACGCCTGGAAGCACGGCAAAAACTTTTCGTATAATGAATTAAGTTGTGAAGAGTTTCAGTCATCACTTCAATCCGCTTCCGATTATTTGCTAGTGGATGTACGTACACCCAAAGAATACCGCAACGGCCACGTGTCAAATGCGATTAACGTAAGTTATTTTCATTCCTGGTTTAACGATAGTATCCGAAAATTGGATCACAATAAAACCATTTACATGTATTGCGAAACGCAACATCGCAGCCCTTTAGCTTCGCGCAAAATGAAAAAAATGGGCTTCAAAAAAATTATTGATCTAAAAGGCGGTTTTATGAAGTGGGAAAAGAATGAAATGCCTATTGTAAAGTAATTTTTATCACAGAGACTCGGAGAAATTCAATTCCAAGAGGATGTCATGTCGAGCGTAGTCGAGACATCTATTTACGTAAATGAAGTGTCTGCGAAATCTGCGGGAAATAAATAGTTACTGTACAATAAATTTCTTTACGCCCACTTTTTCTCCTTGTGTTATTCTTGCGTAATAAGCGCCGGCCAGTAAATTCAGACTTAAAGAAGTTTCCTGATTTTGTAATTGCTTTTGGAAAACAACTTGTCCCATTACGTTGATGATTTCAACTTTTGCTTCTTCTGCTTTTTCATTCAGGCTTAAAGTAAAGTTTCCATTGTTTACCGATGGAAATAAATTGAAGGATAGAATATTCTCTTCAAAAGATTTTACGCCCGTTAAAATACTTAAGCTCGTTTCCCAAATACCCCTTCCGAATGTTGACACATAGGCTTTATTGATTGCAGGATTAAACTCGATATCACTAACGATTACGTTTGGCAAACCTGCACTGTTATTCACCCAGGTTGTTGTACCGTTATATAAAACATAAACTCCAATATCACTCGCTACCATGATATTTCCTGTCCCCGGAATTTGCTTAATGCAATTCAGCGGTAAATTTGGTAGGTTATAGGAAATATTTGTCCATGTACTGCCACCGTTAGTTGTCATGTACACTTTTCTTCCGGCACTAAATCCTGCTAAACATAAATAAGCTATGTTACTATTGGTTTCATTAACTTCAATTCCCGTGTAATACAAACTATCAGGAACACCTGCAGTGATGTTAGTCCAGGATGTACCACCATTTGTTGTTTTGAAAATCGCACCGGGAACCGAAAACTCATAACGCACTCTTCTCGCCGCATACAATACTAAACTATTTGTTTTAGAAACTGCCAAGGCAGAAATCTCAGAAGAGTTTGTGCCGGGCATGCTTGTCAAGGTATTCCAGGTTTGTCCGTTATCGGTCGATTTCACAACGTTTTCATTCCCGATATACAATACACCAGGATTGGAATAATCAGCTACTATCGGCGTTACCCACTCAGCTGCTTCACTATTCGGATTTGTGTTTGGATAACTACTTGAATTACCATTATTACTACTCTCCCAGAAATTACCATACTGACTTGCACCAAAAACATTATTATTATTATTCGGATCTAAATAATTATCCATTCCATCGCCACCGAAAATAGTTGTCCATGCTCCACTCTTATAATAAAATGTAGCATTATCTTGCGCACCAGCACATAAACGTCCTGCCACGTTTTTTGAACTGGATAAACGATAGAAGGAAGTTATCTGCATACCGTTATTTAAGTTCGCCCAATTAGTAGTGAAGCTAGTGGAGAAATTTCCCATCACCATATTTGATGTTCTATAAACACCACCATCACTACATACAAAATATCTTCCGGTTGACGCTTGTCTGTCTATATAATGAATATCACCATGAATAGTTGGTCCGTATGATGTTGTCCAATGAGCTATAGGGTCAAAACTTACTGCACCATCCGTTGAACCCCATAAATTAATTCCACCCACATAAACGGTATTTCTATTCGTTGCATTCACAACAAAACCTAAATCGTAATTTCCTTGCCCGCCACTACCGGTACCTTGATTTCCATCCAATACATTCAATGAAGGAGGAATATACGTCCAGCTTGTACCGGCATTGGTACTTTTATAAAATCCATATAAACCATTTTGATTATCGACACACAAAGCATAGATATAATTATTATCACTTGGAGCAATAGCCAATTTTACACGTTGCACACTTCCTGTTGCGGGAATACCTGTATTTAATTTCACCCATGTATTTCCAAAGTTGGTAGATTTATAAACTGCCGCATCGCCCTGATTGGAGTTCAACACCCATCCGGTAGCAGCGTAAACAACATTCGGATTAATTGGATCTTGCACCATATCCCAAAACAAAGAGTCCAGTAATTTTGTCCATGTTGTACCACCGTTAGTTGATTTGTGCATACCGTTTACTCCACACGCTAATAACTCAGATGTGTTTGTAGGATTAATTAAAATTTTTCGGATAAGAGATTCATCACCATTTGTTAACTGATACGTTAAGCCGGTTGGCGACCAGGTTAAACCTCCATCGGTTGTTTTATATACACCCAATCCATAATGCGTATGACGTTTACGTCCATTCAAGAATAAACCGAAACCAATGTATTCAAAATCGCAAACAGAAATATACATGGTGTTCGGATTGGAAGGATCGATACTTATATCGCTGATGCGTGTTATTGGAAGATTATCGGTTAATGGCGTCCAGCTTGCGCCATCATTGGTTGTTTTCCATAATCCGCCTTGAGCTACTCCTACAAAATAGGTAGAGGTATTTGTTGGATGAAATGCGATGCAATTAATTCGCCCGATACCGTTTTCCATATAGCCTGTTAAGTTATTGGGCAAAACATTCGGACCGGATGGCGACCAAACAGACGGAGCAGATAAAGCTTGTTGTTCCTTTAAATTCGCTTCATTCACAATTTCGTTCACATAGGTATCGAAATGGGAAGGCTCACCATTACTACCGGTATGCAGTTGCATTTCATTTTCCCAACGCTTAAAATTTTTCCAACCCTTTACCTTACTTAAATCGTTTTTCTTTTTGTAGTCATCAAATTGCAATTGCATTTCCTTAAATGATAAAGGACGCTGCTGTGTGTTTTTAATAAATGATTGAGAAAACGCTTGTAAACCAAATCCTGCTACAAAGCATAAAATAATTGCAATTCTGATTTTCATAATATAAATATACTAAAAAAGCCGCCCTTGTTCAAGGCGGCTTTCAAGATTATAGTAATCTTATATTAAGCTTTTACACTTGCACGAATGATATTTAAAGCTCCTCCCGCCTTAAACCACTCAATTTGCTGAGCGTTGTAGCTATGATTTACTTTAAACTCATCTTTACTGCCGTCAGCATGCGTTAATGTGATAGTTAACGGTACACCCGGAGCAAAAGACGTTAATCCTGTGATATCAATTACATCATCTTCTTTAATCTTATCGTAATCGGCAGTATTTGCAAACGTTAATGCCAACATACCTTGTTTCTTAAGATTAGTTTCGTGAATACGCGCGAAAGATTTTACTAATACAGCACGTACACCTAAATGACGAGGCTCCATAGCGGCATGTTCACGTGAAGAACCTTCTCCGTAATTCTCATCACCTACTACAATACTTCCGATACCTTTTGCTTTGTACTGACGTTGAACTTTTGGAACGCCTTCATAAGCACCGGTTAACTGATTCTTCACTGAATCTGTTTTTTCATTGAATGCATTCACCGCACCAATCAACATGTTATCCGAAATATTATCTAAGTGTCCACGGAATTTTAACCATGGTCCGGCCATTGAGATATGATCGGTTGTACACTTACCTTTTGCTTTAATTAATAACTTCAAACCTTTTAAATCCACACCTTCCCAAGCTGAGAATGGATCTAACAATTGTAAACGCTTAGATGCAGCATCCACAAGAACTTTTACTCCACTTCCATCAGCAGCCGGAGCTTGATATCCTGCATCTTCAACAGCGAATCCTTTTGAAGGTAATTCATCACCGGTTGGTGGATCTAATTTTACTTTTTCTCCTTTTTCATTGGTTAAAGTATCAGTGATTGGATTGAATCCTAAATCACCTGCAATAGCTAATGCTGAAACGATTTCAGGAGACGCAACGAATGCATAGGTATTTGGATTACCATCAGCACGCTTAGCGAAGTTACGGTTGAAAGAGTGAACGATTGTATTTTTCTCTTGCTTCTCAGCGCCCATACGATCCCACATACCGATACATGGTCCGCAAGCATTTGTAAATACTACAGCACCGCACTCATCGAATACATTCAAGAAACCATCGCGCTCAATTGTATAACGGATTTGCTCTGAGCCCGGATTAATCATAAATCCTGCTTTAGACTTTAATCCTTTTGCCTTTACTTGTTTTGCGATAGAAACTGCGCGTGCGATATCTTCATAAGAAGAGTTAGTACAAGAACCGATTAATCCCGCTTCTACTTTTAATGGCCAACCATTTTTTACAGCCTCTTCTTTTAATTTAGAAATTGGAGTTGCTAAATCCGGCGTAAACGGACCATTTACATGCGGCTCTAATTCCGATAAATTAATTTCAATTACTTCATCAAAATATTTTTTAGGATCAGCATACACTTCAGGATCGCCTGTTAAGTGTTGTTTAATGCCGTCTGCTAAAGCAGCCACATCAGCACGACCTGTAGCTTTTAAATAGCGACTCATGCTATCATCATAACCAAATGTAGAAGTAGTTGCACCAACTTCAGCACCCATGTTACAAATTGTTCCTTTTCCGGTACAACTTAAGTTAATCGCACCTTCACCGAAATACTCAATAATTTTATCTGTACCACCCTTAACGGTGAGGATACCTGCTACTTTTAAAATAACATCTTTTGCACTTGCCCAACCATTCAATTTACCGGTTAACTTAACACCAATTAATTTTGGCATTTTTAATTCCCATGGTAAGCCTGCCATTACATCACAAGCATCTGCTCCACCAACACCAATCGCAATCATACCTAAACCACCGGCATTCACCGTGTGAGAGTCTGTACCAATCATCATACCACCCGGAAACGCATAATTTTCCAATACAATCTGGTGAATAATACCTGCTCCCGGTTTCCAGAAACCGATGCCGTATTTATTAGATACTGAAGCTAAAAAGTTAAACACTTCTTCACTTTCAGTTTTAGCTCTGTCTAAATCGGCTTTTGCACCTGCTTTAGCCTGAATTAAGTGATCGCAATGTACTGAAGAAGGAACAGCTACCTTCGGACGACCGGCTTGCATGAATTGCAATAATGCCATCTGAGCTGTTGCATCTTGCATCGCAACACGATCCGGATTAAAATCCACATAATCTTTACCACGTTGGTAGTTTTTTACTTCGAACGCTGCATCTAAGTGCGAGTAAAGAATTTTTTCTGCTAAAGTTAAAGGGCGACCCAAAGTTTTGCGGGCGGCTTCAATACGTGAAGGCATATTTGCATAAACCTTCTTAATCATATCAATGTCAAAAGCCATAGGATATTGTTTTTTGGTTAGTTAATAATCGTTTAAAGAGAGGTACGAATTTATAAAAAATAGAGGATAATCCATTGAAAAAAACTCCCTTTTTTTGATAAACGGTTAATAAATATGGCGAGCTAAGCTTACCTTTGCTTTGCTGTGGCCTTATTACTGAGAGAAAATACCGAAATAGCCTTAAATGCTATCAAATCCAATAAACTGCGGGCTATCATCACCATGTTGATTATTGCCATCGGAATTATGGCATTAGTTGGTATTCTATCTGCCATTGACGCCATCAAATCAAGCATTAACAGCAATTTTACCAGTATGGGCGCCAATACCTTTACCATTCGTAACAGAGGTACCAGTATGCGGGTTGGCAAAGGCGGAAAACGACCAAAAGTTTTTAGGTCGATAACCTTTAAGGAGGCAATGCGGTTTAAGGAAGAATTTGATTTTCCCGGCATTACTTCGGTTTCTACCATGGCTTCCTTTAATGCCCGCTTAAAATATGCTTCCAAAAAAACCAATCCAAACATTCAGGTGTTTGGAGCCGATGAAAATTATTTGGAAACTTCAGGTTATGAATTACAGGAAGGAAGGAATTTTACGGCGCAGGAAATTTTAAGTGGCAGCAGTCTGGTATTGCTGGGCAGTGAAGTGGCCCATACTTTATTTCCAAAAGGAATTAAAGGATTAGATAAAACCATTTCTATTGGCGGAGGAAAATATAAAGTGATTGGCATTTTAAAAAGTAAAGGCAGCAGCATGGGCTTTGGCGGTGATAAAGTTTGTATTATCCCTATTATGAATGCGCGTCAATATTTCGGTCGACCGGATATGAGTTTTACTATCAGTGTTATTTCAAAATTTCCATGGCTTATGGAAATTGCCATTGGAGAAGCAACAGGATTATTCAGAAAAGTGAGGAAAGTAAGTGCTACGGAGGAAGAAGATTTTGAAATCACCAAATCGGATGGATTGGCAACTATGCTAATTGATAATTTACAAACCGTGACACTTGGCGCAACGATTATTGGTATTATCACTTTACTGGGTGCTGCGATTGGTTTAATGAATATCATGCTGGTATCCGTTACAGAACGTACGCGAGAAATCGGTATCCGAAAGGCATTAGGCGCAACACCATCCGCCATTAAAAATCAATTCTTAATTGAGAGTGTTGTGATTTGCGTGATGGGCGGATTAATAGGAATTATCCTTGGAATTATAATAGGCAATGTGATAGGCATGGCACTCGACACAGGATTTTTTGTACCATGGTTTTGGATCATCAGCGGTGTAATAATTTGTATTTTCGTTGGCTTAGTAAGCGGGTTTTTTCCTGCAAAACGCGCCTCAAAACTGGATCCTATCGAAAGCTTGCGCTTCGAATAATTAAATGTTATGAATAAATCTGGTTTGAATGGCACCGGAAATACTATTCTTCTTGAACTCTTCCTTTAATGCCTCATTCGTTTGAGAAATCACAATCGTACTGTTATCATAACTGCAATATGGTCTTACCTGAATGTGTACCGCTCCCTCTGCAATACGTTGTGTTAAAATAATAGGCGAAGGCGATTTTAAAACCATATCGTTTTTGTCGAGCACATTATAAATAATAGAACGTACTTTTTCAATATCATTTTCCATTGCTACACTTACCGGAATATCCAAACGTATAAAACCATTGCGTGTAATGTTAACTATAGTACCGTTCGATAAAGCGCCATTTGGTAATATGACTGTTCTTCCATCGGTTGTAATCATTATTGTATTAAAAATCTGTATCTCTGTAACCTCTCCCGTTTGTCCTTGCGCTTCTATAGTATCTCCTACTTTATAAGGTTTAAAAATCAAAATTAAAACTCCACCTGCAAAATTAGATAGTGAACCTTGCAAGGCTAAACCAACAGCTAAACCGGCAGCACCTAATATAGTGACAAAAGAAGCGGTTCCGATTCCTAACATACCAGCCACCGTCACAATTAAAATAATCTTTAAGCCAATTGAAATTAAACTGCGCAAAAAAGTACGAAGTGATACGTCCAAATCTCGCTTTTCAAAAGCTCTTTGAGAAAAAATAGCAATACGTTTAATGACCCATAAACCAATTAGCAATACCAATAAGGCCGATATTACCACAGGGGTAAATTCAGCCAACACATGTATGATCCTATCAATATATTTATCCAAATTCATTGAAATATTTTTTATCTTGGTACAAAATTAAATTAAAATTGCGACAACTACTTTTAATAGTTTTAACTCTTTGTTCATTCATTGCCGTTTCCCAAACTAAAAAGGAAGAGAAACCCAAACCTGCAGCTAAAGAAAAAAAGCCTCAAGAAAAAAGAGCCCGCACACCCGATTCATTATACTTTTCCAAATACAATTCCAGTATCATCGTTGGTTACTACGGTTCTACGAAAGGGTATAATGTAGACATGGTGCAATACCTTACAAAAGACACTTTGCGCAAATCTAACTTAAATTACATTGGAGAATCGAATTGGGTAGATGGTATAGAAATCAGTTATGATAAACTGTCACTTTCTTTCGGATACAAAAGCACACCGCCAAAAGACAAAGACAAAAAGGGCGAAACTAAATTCTTAAATTTTGGATTTAATATTGGAGGTAATAAATGGATTGTGGAGGGTTCTTACCGTCGCTATCAGGGTTTTTACGAAAAGAATACGCTTAATTACGACACAACTTTTAGACAAACCGGAAAATACTATAACGATCCGTCTATACGAAGCACTTTGCATAAAGTGAAGTTTCTCTATTTCTCCAATAACAAACGCTTTGCCTTTAAATCTTGCTATGGCTCGAGCTATCGCCAAATCAAATCTTCTTTTACCTGGATAGTTACTGCTAATGCTTATTACAATACATTAAAAGGAGATAGCAGTATCATTCCACAACCCGTTCGCTCCTATTATGGTGATCAGGCAGGATTGAGAAATCTGAATGTATTTGGTTTTTCAATTTATGGAGGTGCGTCGCTTAATCTTGTATTATGGAAACATTTGCTGATTAACACCACCTTTATGTTAGGTCCGGAAGATCAATTCAGAACTTACCGATACGATAGCTTGCCAACCCGTGATTTAAACTATATCAATTTCACCGGTGATGTTCGTGCCGCCATTGGATTAAACTACCGTAAGTTTTACACGTTTGTATCTTTCATTGGTGACATTATGCCTTACAAAAGCGGACAAATGGAAATTAAGTCCACGTATTACAGCGTCAATTTCACGATGGGATTCCGTGTGCACACAGGCTATCCGAAATTCTATCAGAAATTTCAGCGAACAAAACTGTATCAGTTAATGTAATTAGGCGTGATACACGCGTGATGCAACAATTTTCCCATTAGAAATTTCCAACACTTCACCAACACTCAGTGCTTCCTCTCCGTCCACAAAACGTGTATACTCCATGAAGACTTGCTCTTCATCAGCCGTTAATTTAATTACCTCGTATTTCAGACTTGGTAACCGATCAAACGCATCCTTCCACCAGGCACGCAATGCATTTTTCCCTTGTATGAGTCCGCGTGTTTCGGGCTGACGAATTTTTAATTTGGGACTGTAATGCTGCGCGTTGTCATCATACAGACTTAATAAATTTTCAAGGTTATGCTCGTTGAATGCCTTAAACCACTTCAGTGCTATTTCCTTATTTTGCTTTGCAATTTCCATTGTATACCTTTAAACTATATCTTTATATTATGCTTAAAAAAATAATTTTTCTACTCGTTGTTTCTTGCTTGTTATCCTGCAATACAGCAAAGCAAGAAGCCGATTTAATTATTCATTCTGCAACTATTTATACCGTTGATTTTTCATTTAGTATTTGTGAATCGATGGTTATCAAAGATGGTAAAATTATTGAAACAGGAACGAATGAAGTTATTTTAAAAAAATACACAGCTAAAGAAACAATTGATGCTAAAGGAAAATTTGTGTTTCCTGGATTCATTGATGCCCATTGTCATTTTTACGGTTACGGAAAGGGTTTGCAGGAAGTTGACTTGGTTGGCAGTAAATCATTTGATGAAGTGATTGAACGGGTGAAAGAGTTCACGATTCAACACGATCAAACACCAATTCTTCTTCCCACAGGAGATGGACGATACATTCAAGAAATTGACTGGATTATTGGCCGAGGCTGGGATCAGAACGATTGGGAAGTAAAAGAATTTCCTGATAAAAAGAAACTCGATAGCATTTTCCCGAATACACCGGTCATACTTACTCGCATCGACGGGCACGCGGCATTAGTGAATCAAGAAGCTTTGGATATTGCAGGGTTCTCGGTTAATACTAAAATAAGTGGTGGTGAAGTAGAAATAAAAAATGGGAAACTAACAGGAATACTTATTGATAATGCGGAAGACTCCCTTAAAAAATCAATTTCAAAAGCTTCTTATAAGACTATAAAAACCGCTTTACTTAATGCGCAAGAAAACTGTTTAGCTATGGGAATCACAAGCGTAAGCGATGCGGGTCTAGATAAAAGTGTGGTGGATGCCATTGAGAAATTGCAGAAAGAAAATGAGTTATTCATGCGTGTGTATGCCATGCTCACACCTAACAAGGAAAATCTGGAATACTACTTAAAGAATGGAACACTTAAAACGGATAAGCTCACTGTTTGTTCATTTAAATTTTATGGTGATGGTGCGCTTGGTTCCAGAGGAGCTTGTTTATGCCACGAATATGCCGACAAAACCAATTGGAAAGGATTTTTATTAAACGATGCCGCTTATTTTGAAAAGCATGCCGAACTCATGAACAAACACGGCTTCCAGATGAACACACATTGTATTGGTGACTCAGCTGCGAAAGTTATACTCAACATCTACAAAAAATACTGCAGTGGTAACGATAACAAACGTTGGCGCATTGAACATGCACAAGTTTTATTGAAAGACAATTTCAAAGACTTTAGTAAAAATATTATTCCTTCTGTTCAATCCACGCACGCCACTAGTGATATGTATTGGGCAGCCGATCGTTTAGGAAAAGATCGCGTTAAATTGGCCTATGCTTATAAAGATTTATTGAACGCAGCCGGAATCGTCGCATTAGGCACTGATTTTCCAGTAGAGGATATTAGTCCGTTTAAAACATTTTACGCTTCCGTAGCGCGTAAAGACAGCAAAGGATTTCCGGATGGTGGATTCCAAAAAGAAAATGCTTTAACGCGAGAAGAAACCATTAAAGGAATGACCGTTTGGGCAGCTTACGCTAATTTCGAAGAAAAAGAAAAAGGCAGTCTCGAAAAAAACAAATTCGCCGACTTTGTTGTTATAGATACAGACTTAATGAAATGTCCTGAAGATAAAATTTTACAATCTCAGGTTTTAGAGACTTATATAGATGGGAAATTAGTTTATAAAAGGTAACTTCGCATGTCAGTTCGAGCTTAGTCGAGAACTGAATTAATAGATAAAAAACACGCCTCGCTCGGCTCGGCGTCACAAATGAAAAAGAAATGGGCTACAGCAGCTTAAAAGATTGTTTACTCGACCTCGAAAAAAACGGACAACTCATTCGTATTAAAGAAGAAGTTGATCCTGAATTAGAGATGGCTGCCATTCATTTACGTGTTTACGAAATGGGAGGCCCTGCCCTGCTATTTGAAAACGTAAAAGGCTGCGAATTTCAATGCGCTTCCAATATCTTTGGGACACTGGAAAGAAGTAAATTTATTTTCAGAGACACATTTGAAAAAATCCAAAAGCTGGTAGAGGTAAAACAAAATCCTTTAAACGCGCTAAAAAACCCTTTTAAATACAGTGATGTTTTTTTTACGGGTTTATCCGCACTTCCTAAAAAGAATCCATTTGTAAAACCTGTTTTATTTAAGGAAACAACCATTGATAAATTACCCTTAATTAAACATTGGCCCATGGATGGCGGCGCTTTTGTGACGCTTCCTCAGGTGTACAGCGAAGACATTGATAAACCCGGTGTAATGAATGCCAATTTAGGCATGTATCGCATTCAATTAAACGGCAACAATTATCTATTAAATAAAGAAATTGGTGTGCATTATCAAATTCACCGAGGTATAGGCGTTCATCAAAGTAAAGCCAATAAAAAAGGACAACCTTTAAAAGTTTCGGTTTTTATTGGCGGACCACCAAGCCACAGCCTGTCGGCCGTTATGCCTTTACCGGAAGGATTAAGTGAATTAACTTTTGCCGGCGCCTTAGGCAATAAACGTTTTGGCTATACTTACATTGACGGCTATTGTATCAGTACGGATGCTGATTTTGTTATTACCGGAGAAATTTATCCGAATGAAAACAAACCCGAAGGTCCGTTTGGTGATCACTTAGGCTACTATAGTTTAACGCACGATTTTCCGGTGATGAAAGTACATAAAGTGTATCACCGTTACGATGCCATTTGGCCTTTCACTGTTGTGGGCCGACCACCACAAGAGGACACCAGTTTCGGCGCCTTGATTCATGAATTAACCGGTAAAGCCATTCCGAATGAAATTCCGGGAATTAAAGAAGTAAATGCAGTAGATGCCGCAGGGGTGCATCCGCTATTACTAGCTATCGGTAGTGAACGCTATACACCTTATTCTCCCACCAAACATCCTGCAGAGTTACTGACGCAAGCCAATCATATTTTAGGAAAAGGACAATTAAGTTTAGCGAAGTTCTTGTTTATAACAGCTGATGATAGTAATCAGCTCAGCACACATAACATTCCCGGGTACTTCAAATTTTTATTGGAGAGAATTGACCTTACGCGTGATTTACATTTTTACACCAACACGACCATTGATACATTAGATTACAGTGGTAGTGGTTTAAACAGCGGCAGTAAAGTTGTATTTGCTGCATATGGTGATAAAAAACGCGAATTAGCTACAAGTATCACCAATGAAATCATGGAATTAAAAACCTTTAATCATCCGTTTTTAGCATTACCCGGCGTTTTAGTATTGCAAGCAAATAAATTTGTAAGCCACGAAAAAACAGAAGAAGAAGTTTCCGAATTTAATATTGAATTAATCCGAAACCGGATTGATACACATAATTATCCTCTTATCGTAATTTGTGACGACAGTGATTTTACATCTGCCACTTTAAACAATTGGCTTTGGGTAAGTTTTACACGTTGCAATCCAAGTCATGATATATATGGCGTAAATCCATTTACACGCTTTAAACATTTTGGTTGCGACAGCGTTATTATTGATGCGCGTGTAAAACCACATCACGCGCCCGCATTAATAAAAGATCCTGCTATAGAGAAAAGAGTAGATAAACTTTTTGAAAAAGGCGGTAGCTTGGAGAAGTTGAGGAAATAGGATTTAGAAGATAGGATTTAGAGAGCCACGAATTTCACTAATAAGCACTAATTAAAATCTGCAGGAAATTTCAACACAGAGAAACGGAGAAACAGAGTAATGTTTTAAAACAAACCTCACTTAGTGCCTCACTGGTAAATCAAAATTATTTCCTAATAAAAATAAAATCTCCACCCTCATCCCCTACGTTATTAATTACACCGTATTGCGGTAAGCTAGTGCTGTTGTTTCCAACAGGTGCCTCGAGGTTTTGATACAGTGTACTTGCTGCCATGTATTTGTCTTTGTTCTTTTCCAAACGATCTAACAAATACTTGATGAATACACTTTTGTTTGGAACGGTTTTTAAAGTTCCGCTGGTAATGGCTTTACGGCTTGGTAACTGATATTTTTTCTTAATTACATCCGATGAACCTGTCAAACTAATACTTCTGTTTTTGAAAATACTACCACTAAAGCAAGCATCTGAAATTAATAATGTATGTAATGATTTTATTTTACGAATAGAAGCCGTTAATTGATCATTATACAACCAATTCGCAGAGTTACTGACTTCCGCATCTGTAGGCAACCAATATCCAATATCGCTGTCATCTTCATAATGACCATGACCCGCATAAAAAATCAATACATTATCCTGACTCGTTACTTTCTTGCTTAAATCATCCAATGCAATTACAATTTCACGGCGACTTGGATTCTTTAGTACCTTAATGTTTTCTTCCGCGAAAGTATAATTGGTTTGTAAAACTTTCCCTAACGCTATTGCATCATTAACAGGAAGATTATCCAAATCAGGAATGTTTGGATCCGTATAGTCACTGCTGCCAATTAATAAAGCATAATACTTTCCACCAGCATCACCAAAATTCACATCCGCCGCATGTAATTCACTCATTTCACCTTCTGAAGCTATCGTCTCGGCACGTGTTGTCTCCGGTTTCTTTACTTGTGTTTTATCTTGTGGTGTTGGATTTGGTTTTGCCTTCACCGGTTTTGTATTCTCCTTTTTAGTTTCGCTCTTCTTTTGGGAGCGAGTATCATTCATTGCAATATTTTTATCTTCTATAGCATCTACTTTTTTCTTAGGAATAGGCGCCATGAAATATTTATAATTGCTTAATAAATCCGGACTCGTCGCAAAGCCGATTTCAACAGGATCCATTGGTAATAATGTTGCGCTCACGAAAGCGTCGTTCCAATTTATTTTTTTGGTTGATTTTTGTCCGGTAGTCTGATAAATCATGGCGATCATCTGCGATTCACCTTTGCGCAACATGATGCTGTTAGAACGTTTACGAATATTATTTAAAACATTACCATCTTCGCTCAACTCTACAATTCCGGAATTCACAATTAAAATATCGTTGCCGGTATTGGTTACCTTCACGCGTACATGAAACTTTTGCGCCTTATCATAATCCACATCATCAATTGCAATTTCCACACCACCGGCTGATGTTTTTTGTTTACGGTCTGCCACTAATTCAGGCATGTTTACCATTTTTTCGTTGCCAGTCTTTGTAAAGCCGTCTAATACCAACGATAAAGCTTGTACAGAATTTAAATTCGGTCCTTTTACATCAAATACTTTTGTCTTTTTTGTACCGGGAGGTAAAACAATCTCTCTCTCTTTACACATGGATTTATTTCCATTGATGTAAAAAAATGATTTGTTGGGGTCTAATAGAATGAAAAAATCGTTTTTATTTTCAAAGCGAAACTTTGCTTTCACATAAGCATCCGTTGAGAAAACATCGTCTGATTGTATTTTCAAATCTCCAACATTAACAACTGTATCCCGGTATTTCGTTTTGTCGTCCTTACCGATAGCACTCATGTTTAGAGCAATGAAAAGAGATGTGAAAAGAATAATAAACTTTTTCATAGTAGTTTTTTTATTAGACGTTTAAACAAGCGAAATGTTTAATTAACCAATCAAATATAAGAAAAAAGCGTGAATTCAGCCTTATTTTAGTCGTGCTAATCCCTATCGGCCTTCGTCTTTCCATCGATAATAACACTCCATCACTTTGTAATAGAGGTCATATCCATCATGGTTGAGAATATAGTAATCGGTGAGACTGAAACAATACTTTCTGAATTTCTCATAATCTATTGTTTCATCCCCTGTTAGCTTTCTTAAAATTTCGGGATTTAATTTTTGATTCACTTGCTCATCGATGAAAACCTGCTCAAATATAGCAGCCAATTTTCTCTGTTCTTTTCCGCGCTTACTGAATTGATCATATAAAGCAGTAATCGGACTGCTCATGGCGTTAACGGGCTTAATTTTAGCATCCTCAATCACTTTCTGCATTTTCTCTCTCTCATAAGGTTTGATTTTGAAAGTTGTAACCGTAATCGGACCTAAAGCATAAGCGATACGCTTCATCACGATTTTCACTTCGCCATTCGCATCCAACTTCAATTGAGAAACAGGCAATTTTAAGCGTACATAACCAACAAACGAAACCATCAAGGTATCATTTACATTTGTTCTCAAATAAAAATTTCCGGAATTATCACTCATAGTTCCGTTACCGGAGCTTTTATTGATAATATAAACAAACGGCATAACGGTGGAGCTGTCGCCCTCTACCACCTTACCTTTAATGAGTTGCTGGGAAAACGCGGTTGAAAAACCAACTAAAAAAACGGTTATGAATTTTAAATACTTCAGTCTCCGCTAAATTAAGCTTTAGTGAATTATTTATTAACTTTTTGTGGATAATTTAACCTTTTTTAATCCTCCCTTTCACCTCATTTATTAGCGGTTAAATAGTATTTTTATAATCCTGATGGAAGCATTTATTGTATCGGCCCGAAAGTATCGTCCACAACATTTTAATACTGTTGTAGGTCAATCTCATATTACCAATACTTTAAAAAATGCCATTGCTCATAAACAATTAGCTCAGGCTTATTTGTTTTGCGGTCCGCGTGGTGTAGGAAAAACAACCTGTGCCCGTATTTTCGCAAAAACCATCAATTGCTTCAATATAACTCCGGAAGGAGAAGCTTGTGATAAGTGCGAATCGTGTCAATCGTTTAACAGCGGACAATCCTTAAACGTTTACGAATTAGATGCTGCTTCGAATAACTCGGTAGAAGATATCCGTAACCTCGTAGATCAGGTTCGTTTCGCGCCACAATTAGGCGAATACAAGGTGTATATCATCGACGAGGTGCACATGTTATCTACCGCGGCTTTTAATGCGTTTCTGAAAACATTAGAGGAACCGCCCAAGCACGCTAAATTTATTTTAGCGACTACTGAGAAGCATAAAATTATTCCAACTATTCTTTCACGCTGTCAGGTTTTTAATTTTAACCGAATTAAGAATGAAGATATCTCGAACCACTTAGCGCATATTGCAAAAACCGAGAATGTATCTTTTGAACCTGAGGCTTTACATGTGATTGCACAAAAAGCGGATGGAGGTTTGCGCGATGCTTGTTCTATATTTGATCAAATGGTTGCCTTTACCGGAAATCATTTAACGTATAAAACAGTTGTTGAGAATTTACACGTTCTTGATTTCGATTATTATTTTAAGATCACTGATTTTCTACTGAATCAAAAACTTCCTGAGATTATGCTCACGTTCGATGACATTCTTAAAAAAGGATTCGACGCGCATAACTTTTTAATTGGCTTAGGAGAACATTTACGTAATGTAATGGTAAGCCGAGATTCACAAACAGTGCAGTTGCTTGAAATCAGCGACAATCTTAAACCAAAATATGCCGAACAAGCTACGCGATGCTCTTTACCGTTTTTGCTAAAGTGTTTGGCGCTTATCAGTAAAACAGATGTAAATTATAAGTCGGCAAAAAATCCACGTCTCTTAGTAGAGATGACTTTAATGCAAATGGCTTATATCAACACCGCACAAAATATGGATGCGGAAAAAAAAAATGAGTTAGAGCCCGTATTTCAGCAAAATGTCACGGTTAACAATGCTGCTACCACGAAGCCTGTATTAAGTGCAAGCCCTGAAAAAATCGTCAAAACCACCGATAAACCGGTTGTTCCTTTTTCAGAATTAAAAATAAAAGCTCAGTTTAGCTTAAGTGAAGCCATTAAGAATAATTCGGTAGTTGCTACCGACAGCGGCGGCAATACGGCAGAAGTAGCTTTTGAAAACAAATCGTTCAATTTTGAAGAGCTTCAAAAAGCTATTCATGAATTTGCAAATGCAAAAAATGCCGCGGGTAACCGACAGTTATACACAACATTAACAACGGCCCGAATTGAACTTACGGATACCAATTTGGCTATCATGTTTATTCATAATGAAGCGCAAAAAGAAATTCTTACCAATGTGCGTCAGGAATTTTTAGATAACATTCGTCAGCAGTTATCAAACAATACGGTTGGGCTTGATATTCGTATAGAAGAAGCGCCGGTAAGCACCGCCAAAGTTTACAAACCAAGCGACAAATTCAAATTCCTTGCCGAGAAAAATCCGGCTTTATTGGAATTAAAAAAACGCTTTGATTTAGAACTCGATTATTAATCCATATTTAACTAGTATGAAAAATAAATTTAATTTACTACTCGCGTTTGTTTTATGCGTTGGAATTAATTACGCACAAAAAAAACCATTAAATACGCCTCCCGCTGTAATCGTAAATGATGCGCCGGCAGAAAAAGAAGTAGTTACCAATTACGAAAGTGTACCCAATGATCCTTTAAAAACACGCATCTACACTTTAAGTAACGGCATGAAGGTATACATGTCGGTTTACAAAAATGCACCTCGCATTCAAACGATGATTGCGGTAAAAGCAGGAAGTAAAAACGATCCGGCCAATGCTACCGGTCTTGCGCATTATCTCGAACACATGCTATTTAAAGGCACCGACAAATTCGGTACAAAAGATTTTGCAAAAGAAGGCGCACTTATCAAACAAGTAGAAGATTTATACGAAGTATATCGCGTGACAAAAGACGAAAAGAAGCGTAAAGAAATTTACCATCAAATTGACAGTATTTCGGGATTAGCGGCGAAATATGCCATTGCCAATGAATATGACAAAATGGTGGCAGGCATCGGCGCTCAAAACACAAACGCATTTACTTCCTTTGATGAAACGGTATACATTAACGATATCCCGAATAATCAAATCGAAAATTGGCTGAAGATTGAAGCAGAGCGCTTCAGAAAACCGGTTTTGAGATTATTTCACACGGAATTAGAAGCGGTTTACGAAGAAAAAAATCGTGGCCTGGATAATGACAATGATAAAGCCTGGGAAGCCATGATGTCGAGTTTATTTCAAAAACACACATATGGAACTCAAACACCCATTGGTACAATCGATCATTTGAAGAATCCTTCAATGAAAGAAATTATGAAGTACTACAATAAAAATTATGTTCCGAATAACATGGCCATCATCATGTCGGGTGATTTTGATCCGGATCAAACGATAAAAGATATCGAAAAACACTTTAATGTTTTTGCAAGTAAACCGGTAGAGCCCTATAAATATGTTAAGGAGGCTCCCATTACGTCTAAAATAGTTAAGGAAGTTTACGGACCCGAAGCAGAAAATTTAGCAATGGCCTGGCGTTTTGACGGAGCAGGCACTCGTGATGCCGACATGATTACTATTGTCAACTCTATTCTTAGTAATGGAAAAGCAGGTTTATTTGATTTAAATTTAAATCAGGCACAGAAAGTAATTGGTTCCGGAGGGTTTCCTTATATACTAAAAGACTATGCTACACATATCCTATATGGCAATCCAAAGGAAGGTCAATCTTTAGAAGAAGTTGAGCGTTTGATTTTAGAACAACTGGAGAAATTAAAGAAAGGCCAATTCAGTGATTGGTTATTAAAAGCTATCATCACCGATTATAAACTTCAAAAGACGAAAGAACTCGAGAACAATATGTCGCGTTCGTTTACTATGTTGAATGCATTTAAAAACAATATCAAATGGCAACAAGCAGTGAATACAACCGAGCGCTTATCCAAAATTACTAAGCAAGAGGTGATGGATTTCGTAAAGAAAAACTACAACACTAACAATTATGTGGTTGTTTTCAAACGTAAAGGCGAAGATAAGAATGTGGAGAAAGTAGAGAAGCCTGCTATTACACCTGTTGAAGTAGACAGAGATAATTCCTCTCCATTTGTCAATTCGATTTTAACAAGCCCAACCAAACCAATTGAACCCCGCTATATTGATTACGATAAAGACATCCAAAAAACTAAATTAAACTCGGGTATTCCGGTTTTTTATAATAAGAATACCGAGAACCTTACGTTTGAAATGTATTATGCTTTTGACATGGGCAGTAATCACGATAAAAATTTACGCATTACGGTAGAGAGTGTTCCTTTTTGCGGAACAAAAGATTTAACTGCTGCTCAAGTTAAAGAAGAGCTGTACAAACTAGGTTGTTCGTTTGATATTTATGTAAGCGAAGATCAAATGTGGGTAAGCCTAAACGGATTGAGTGAAAATTTCGAGAAGGCCGTGAAACTATTTGAAGACGTTCTGATGAATCCGGTTTTAAAACAAGAATCGCTTGACAATCTGGTATCTGACATAATTAAGAAACGCGAAGATGCTAAATCTAATAAAATGGTAATTTTAAGAGAAGGTCTTTACAATTATGCAGTTAATGGTCCCATTAATCGTTTCACTTATAAATTAAGTCCTGACGAAATGAGAAAAGTGACGGTTGACCAAGTAACAGATAATATAAAAAACCTCACTAGCTTTAGTCATCGCGTTTTATATTATGGGCCGGATGAAATGCAATCTGTAAGCAACAAATTGAACTCACTTCATAAAGTACCGGCAACATTAAAGCCTATTCCATCTGAGGTAGTTTTTAAAGAAGAAGAATTAGGTAATAAAGTTTATTTTGTTGATTTTGACATGAAGCAAGCAGAAATTGTAATGATTAGCAAAGGTGAAAATTACGATGCTTCCAAATTACCTCAGATAACATTATACAATAACTACTTCGGTGGTGGAATGAGTAGTGTTGTGTTCCAGGATTTAAGAGAATCTAAAGCCTTGGCTTATTCAGCATACTCCACCTATTTAAAACCAAACACACCTAAACGTCGCTATGTAAATTATTCTTACATCGGCTCACAGGCAGATAAATTAGCTGAAGCTTTAAAAGGCATGAGCGATTTACTGAATGAAATGCCAAAAGCGGATGTATCCTTTAATTCAGCTAAAGAAGTTGTGCTTCAGGAAATACGTTCGGAAAGAATTACCAAATCAGGAATTCTATTCAACTATGAAGAAGCTGTGAAGTTTGGCAATAAGACTGACGTTCGGAAAGAAATTTTCGAAAAAGTTAGTAATATGAGTTTTGATGAAATGGCTAAATTTCAGGAAACAATTATCAAAAACAAACCCGTAACTGTATTAGTTGTTGGAAGAAAAGATAAAATCGATTTTCAAACTCTAAGTAAATATGGTGAAGTAAAAGAACTCACCCTAAAAGACATTTTTGGTTATTAATATCTGTACTATGCAAATTCAATTTTTTGGAGCTACTGAAACCGTAACGGGCAGCAAACATTTACTAACTACCACTAAAGGAGTTCAGATATTATTAGACTGCGGATTATATCAGGGCTTAGGAAAAGAAACGGGTGATTTAAATACACACTTTGGTTTTGATCCGGCGCAAGTTGATACAGTTATTTTATCACACGCGCATATCGACCACTCCGGCAATTTGCCTTTGTTGGTTAAACAGGGGTTTAACGGGAGTATTTATTGTACACCTGCAACCATTGATATTTGTGAAGTATTGTTGATGGATAGCGCAAAGATTCAAGAAAACGATATTGCTTTTGTAAATAAACGCAGAGCTAAGGAAGGAAAACCATTATTGAAGCCAAGCTATACTACAAAGGATGTTGAAAAATGCATGCGTCATTTTAAATCGGTTCCGTATAATTCAGAATATAATTTGAATGATGAAGTCAGCTTTATGTTTACGGATGCCGGTCACATTTTAGGAAGTGCTGTTGTAAATATTAAACTTCAGGATGGCGAAAGAACAACGCGACTTACATTCAGCGGTGATGTTGGTCGTTACAATGATTTATTAATGCACGACCCGCAACCGTTTCCGCAGACAGATTATTTAATTTGTGAAAGCACTTACGGAAGTAAATTACACGATAAAATAGACGATGCTCAATTACGTTTGTTGAATTGCGTACGCTATACCTGCATTGAGAAAAAAGGAAAATTGATTATTCCGGCCTTTAGCTTGGGGAGAACTCAGGAAATTGTGTATGCCCTCGATAAAATGTATGATAAAGGATTGCTACCGAAAATTAAAGTGTATGTGGATAGTCCGTTATCAACAAGTGCAACGAATATCATGCGTCGTTATGTAAAAAGTTTGAATAATCAAGTGCAGGAACATTTGAAAACCGATGAAGATCCGTTTGGATTTGAAGGTTTAAAATATGTTACCGATAAAGAAGATTCGATAGCTTTAAATGAATCATCTGAACCATGTATTATTATCTCTGCTTCCGGAATGATGGATGCCGGAAGAATCAAACACCATTTAAAACACACATTACCTTATAAAAAGAACACACTCTTAATTGTTGGTTATTGTCCGCCTTATACTTTAGGTGGTAAGCTAATAGACGGAAATAAACAAGTTAGAATATTTGGCGATGACATTACCGTAAATGCGGATGTTGAAGTAATTTCTTCCTATAGCGCGCATGCCGATTATGAAGAACTTATTAATTTCATGTCTTGCCAGGATAAATCAAAAATTAAAACCTTGTTTTTAGTGCATGGCGAAGAAGATTCAAAAGTTGAATTTAAAAAGACTTTGATGGAGAGAGGTTTCCCCTTGGTAATTATACCCCGTAAATCGGAAGGTTTTACCTTAGTTTAATACTAGCATTAGGCATAGAAAACATTCGCTCCAACATTTTTATCTCGTTTTATTACAATTACTTATACTTCAATACAGGCATTCCTGACCTAAATCATTTTTGAGATTAACTAATCCGGTTACCTTGCTTAGTTAATTTTAAAAAAATGCCTATCTTGAATTCGGATAAGAAAAAAGAAATGGAAAGCCTTAATGCTTTATTTGAATTTGCTACTGAAGGCATTATCATCACCGATAAAAAAGGTGTTATTACCAAAGCCAATCCGAGTTCCGAACGTTTGTTTGGATATAATAAAGGAGAGTTAATTGGTAAAACAGTTGAAAATTTGATACCGGATCATTTAACACACAGACATCAGGGTCATCGCGAAAAGTTCAACAAAAATCCTCACTCACGATCAATGGGTCAGGATATAGCCTTAATGGCGAAAAGAAAAGATGGCACTGAGTTTCCTGTAGAGATTAGTTTAACCCACTTTGTTCAAGATAATGAAATGCGTGTTGTCGCTTTCATCATTGATATTTCTGAGCGACTTGCTGCTCAAGAAAAAATTAAAAGAGTTAACATTGAGCTGGAACAAAAGGTAAGTGAACGAACTAAAGTATTGCAGGAAGCGCTCAAAGAACTTGAGCAATCGAAAGAACAATTAAGCAAAGCTTTAGAAAAAGAAAAAGAACTGAATGATTTGAAGTCGCGATTTGTTACTATGGCTTCGCACGAGTTTCGCACTCCTTTAAGTACTATTCTCTCATCTGTATCGCTAATTAGTAAGTACAAAACAGAAGATGAGGATCAAAAAAGAAATAAACATGTTGATCGCGTTAAATCGGCCGTAACCAACATGACCCTTATACTTAATGATTTTTTATCGGCCGAAAAACTGGAAGCAGGAAAGGTTGCAGCTTCACCGGTAGAATTTGATTTAAAACAACTCGTTAATGAAATCATTAATGAATTAAGCGGTTTATTAAAGCCAAACCAAAAAATTGACTTTACTTTTTTGGGTAGTGAAATTGTGTATCTTGATAAGCAAATGATGCGTAACATCTTCATTAACCTTATTTCAAATGCTATCAAATTTTCATTAGAAGACAAAATTATTTCGGTTTTCATCTCCAATGAAAATAACGCTGTTCACATTGAAGTAAAAGATCAGGGCATAGGAATCCCTAAAGAAGAACAAAACAATCTATTTGAACGTTTCTACCGCGCAAAAAACGCTACAAACATTCAGGGTACCGGCTTAGGATTGAGTATCGTTGCCAAATATATTGAAGAAATGAAAGGTAAGATTGATTTCAATAGCGAATTAAATATCGGAACAACATTTATAATCGACATACCGTATCAAAAAATATAAAACACAAAATAATTATGAAAACCATTTTATTAATTGAAGATAACGTTGAAGTAAGAGAAAATACAGCTGAAATTCTGGAACTCGCTAATTTCAAAGTATTACAAGCGGAAAACGGTAAAATTGGTGTGGAATTAGCGCAGGCTAACAAACCCGATTTAATTATTTGTGACATTATGATGCCTGTATTAGATGGTTATGGCGTAATTCATATGTTATCTAAAAACACAGAAACATCAACCATTCCATTTATATTTTTAACAGCAAAAACCGAACGTGGTGATTTCAGAAAAGGTATGGAGATGGGGGCTGATGATTATATCACCAAACCTTTTGATGATGTAGAGTTATTACGTGCTGTAGAAAGTCGCCTGAAAAAAGCCGAGCTTCTTAAGAATGAATTTTCTAATAATGTAGATGGCGTTAACAAATTCTTCGACGACATTAAAAACATTGAAGAATTAAAAAAATTATCAAATGACCGTCGTATAAAATCCTTCAAGAAAAAAGAAATTATTTTTAACGAAGGTAGCTCCCCTAATTTTCTTTACTTCCTGGCAAAAGGGAAAGTAAAAACTTTCAAATCGCACGAATACGGAAAGGAATTTATAACAAACTTATATAAGGAAGGTGATTTCTTTGGTTACATTGCCTTATTGGAGGATTTACCTTTTGCTGAAAATGCTGAGGCATTGGAAGACAGTGATGTATTATTAATTCCGAAGGAAGATTTTTATTCTCTGATTTATAATAACGCCGGTGTGATGAAGAAATTCATCAAAATGTTGAGTGATAATATTATTGAAAAAGAAAATCAACTGGTAAACCTGGCCTATAGCTCGGTTAGAAAACGTGTTGCCAACGCGCTTGTAACTCTTTACGACCGCTACAATAAACAACCGGAAGAGAAATTCAATATTTCCATTTCGCGTGAAGATTTAGCGAACATAGTTGGAACAGCTACGGAGTCTTTAATCAGAACTTTAAGTGATTTTAAAGAAGAAAAATTAATTGAAGTGAAAAGCAGTAATATCACTATTACGAACTATGAAAAGCTAAAGAAATTAAAGGCTTAGCAAAGCAATACTGTAATAAGTACCATAACATCCAACCTTTATCATTTATACCGAAATTTGGGGTAGCCCACTTTGGGGTATTTATTTCCGTTAAAAAACAAATCACCCAAAAAGGGTGTTAACCTGTCTTTTAATCAAAACTACATTTGAAAAAAAGACGATGAGAAAAATAATTAAACCTTTGAGCGCTCTATTTCCTTTATTTATTACTCTGAGCACACTAGCATCAAACGACACCGACAGTACGATTCTTGCAACTATGATTACAGAATTGGAAACTGCAGTTACCACTGGTGATAAAAGTATTTGGATGAAGTATATGAACGTAGATGGTGTAATGATAAATCGCGATGGTAAGCTTTACTCACGAGAAGAGCTTGTATCAGAATTACACCCGCCAAGCACAGGCAGAGAATTCAGCATTGATGTAAAGGATTTAAAGATCTATATAAATGGAAATTCAGCATTTGCAACATTCATAGCTGATGAACATCTTAAAATTTTCGGACAGATTATGGATACAAAATTCAGAACTACCAACTATTTTGAAAAAATAAATAAGGTTTGGAAGCTTAAAGTTTTTGAATATTACGAAATTCCCATCGACCCGGCTGTTTGTGTCGTTTATGCAGAATTACTTAAACAATATGAAGGTACTTATCAATTATCAGAAAATTCTTATATAAAAATTTACTTAGACAACAATAAATTAATGAGCCACAAAAATGGTGGTATTCCACGTCAAATGTTTCCTATTGATAAAAACGGAAGGTTCTTCTTCAAAGATGAAGAGGGAGAACGTTTCTTCTTGTTAAACAAAGATGGCGCTTATGATTTGATTCAAAGAAGAAACTATAAAGATTTGATTTGGAGAAATACTAAAACTAAACTTAATGAATAAAAACTATTACAATTTTTTTAGGTAGAAAACCTGTTAAGGACTAAATTTCAAGTACACTTAATTCCTTGCCTTCATCATTTTGTTTTCTTAGTGTCCAGTTATCGGTTACAGTAGTTTCCAACCAGCTTCTTCCTGATTTACGGAATACTTGTACATTTAATCCAAGCTTTTGTTTGAACATAGTCTCAAGATCACTTACCGTCATATTATCGCTTATCTCAATAGCACCATTATGATGTTTTAATGCGCCAATAGTAGTACTGATAGGAATTAATTCCTTTTTATCGCTGCCCTTAAACATCTTATGACTATGCTTAAAAAACTGAATCTTCAAGTATGGGAATTCATTATTGAAATCCGCTTGCAACTCTTCTATTGTTTTGTTATTGGTGATATTTATAATCATAGTTCTTTTATTTTATAAATTAATCGTGTATTGACATTATTGGCACTTTAGTTTTAAATGCTATTTGTTTAGTATTTGACTCGTTAAATAAATTATACATCAGTGAATGTGAATGACTGATAAGGGTTATTAAATCTACTTTGTTGCTTTTCACATAAGCAAATAAACCGCTTTCAAAATCCTTTGCTTCCACCGTGTTAACTTTCCATTTTTTGTTTGCGTTCTCAGATTTCTTATGTGGAATGAGCATGAACTCATTTTCTGTTTTTACATGTAAGGCACTCAAATCAGCTTTGAAGTTTTTCGAAAAGTCCTTTACCTTTTGCATCAACTTGGTTTCAAGTGTTTTTTGATTATCAATAGCCAACACCATTTTATTTAAGCGATGATCCTTGTATCGCTCCGGTACTATAATAACCGGACAACTGATTTTTCCTGCTACTTCCAATCCGGTAGTGCCATAAATAAATTTAGAGAACTTAGATTTTGACTCGAGTCCGAGTACAACGTAATGTACTTTCCTGCTTTTAATCAAATCACTTACCCCTGCCTTAAAAGACTTATAGGTTGAAAAGGTTTCAAATGTAATGCCAGGATGCTTTTCTTCCACCTTCGATTTATACTTATTCAAACGAGCCATATTAAATCCCTGCATCTCTTTATAAGAAATAAAATAAGCTCCTGAATAAGTATGAATAACCGGCGTTTCATAAATATGGAAAAGCATTATGGAAGCCTTATTTCGTTTTGCTAAAAGGGCAGCATAATTTAATGCGTTGTCGGATGATTTGGTATAATCAATACCCACTAAAATCGTTTTTGTACTTTTTATCTTTTTCATACTTATTTAGCTAATAATATTCTTAATAAATGATCTAAACTAAAATAAGCCCACCGTGTTGGTAATATCAATAGGATACTTACCAGAATTATTCTCGGAAAAACAAATCGCATATCCCACATTGGTTTCAAATAGGAAAATGCGATGGCTACCATTACTAAATCTAATCCTAATAAACTTAATGCGTAATTTTTAAACAAACCCAGAATTAACAACAGTCCGCCGAAAAACTCTACATAGGAAGTATAATAAGCTGAAAACGTCAACAAAAAAGAAGGTATGTTCTTTTGCTGCGCTTCATATCGGAATGTTTCAATCACACCCCGAATTTTTACATTAAATATTTTATCGTATCCCTGAAACATAAAAATAACCCCGCAAAAAACGCGGAGAATTAACTCTACTGCATAATATTTTATACTAATTTCCATTGGTAAAGGTTTTACAAAGTTGATTTATTAAATATACAAAAAGCGTGAGCATAATCAAACTAAAAGGTGATCTTTATCATAAGTTCAGCGTCCATTATGTTGCAGATTTGTGGAGTAGTTAATAACCTAAAAACAATATAGAATGGAAACGAAAAAAATCTATGAACTTCATGAAGAGCATAAAGAATGGTTAAATAATTTGGCCTTTTATAAAGACGAAATTAAAGTAATGCAAAACCGTATTTCTGAAGTAGCTTCTAAAAATTCATCTCCCGAAGTGTTAAAACAAATCGAACATTTCCAGAACCAACTTATTATTCAACGTAATAACATTGACGAACTATGCCATAGCATTAAAGATCATGAAAACTATTTAGAAAACAGGGTCAATGAAAACCCAACGGCTGTTGACCACCGTAAGGTAAACGACCATCCAAAAATGCGCGATAGTTATACATCTTTTGATAAGGTATTTAATGAATTGCGTAAGGAACTGAATGCTTTTTTAGCTAAGTGGATGTAATTTATTATGTGGTTTATTTGGATAGAGGGCTGCGATTATTCGCGGCCCTTTTTTATATTTAAACATGGAAACAGAATTCATCTTATATGTTAGTAATCTTGAGAAAAGCAAAACCTTCTACAGTTTTGCGTTAAACCAATTACCTTCCTTAGACGTGCCTGGAATGGTTGAATTTGAATTGGGTGAATCTACGAAACTTGGATTAATGCCCGACTCGGGAATTGCTAAAATAATTTGTCCGATAATGCCTCATCCATCTTTAGCCAAGGGTGTACCACGCTGTGAACTCTATCTCAAAGACCCGGCCTATCAGGAATATTTTAATCGCGCTATAACTGCCGGCGCTCTACTGATTAGCCTTCCCAAGGTTCGTGATTGGGGACATGTAGTCGGCTATGTTGCTGATTCAGATGGACATGTTTTGGCTTTTGCGGGTGACGTATAGAAAACTGACAAAAATCAGTTTCCTGAACTGACCTCCATCATTCTTCATCGCGTTGCTATTGGTGACATTTGTATTAGGAAAATAATACAAACCTATAAAAACACAATACTATGGCAACAATCACAAAATCTTACAGCGAAAGCATCAGCGAATCTAAAACTCAAGGTGCATACGATGCTTTTTTAAAGAAATTAAACTTTAGCTATTTTGGTTTAATCAGTATGACGATTACTATCGGAAGTATTTTAGGCGGTTTAACCGCTATGCAGATTTTTGAAAATGATGCTCCAATTTGGCAATTAGCCGTTTGTATGTCGGCTGCTATGGCAAATAACGTTGCCGCTATCGGACAAGCTCCTATTAAATGGTTGTTTAATACTTTCTGTATTACAACCGTGTTAAACGCTTTACTTTTATTAGTGAATCTATAATATAAATTAAAATCATAAAAAAAGCCCCGAGTGCAAACCTCGGGGCTTTTTGTTTCTTATAGTATAATAATTTATTTTTTAATTGGAGAACTTAACTTTGCTATCGATTCCAAATTATCCACGCCCCAATTTTTCATTTCTTCTTCTGTCCATAAATCCGGGAAGAAAATTCTACGCTGGTAACGCGGATGCATATACTTTTTCCAATCACTTCCACCTGTTGCCTCTGCTTTCTTTCCTCCACTCTCTAAATAATGCTCAGCCGCATGATAGTGCGCCATAACCCAACGAACATTCACTGTATGATCATAATGTCGCATAGCGTTTATCAAGCCTACATCATTCTTTACCGCGTCAGGAAGCTTTTTATAAACGGTATATAAATTAGTCGTATTGTACTCCTCCATTTTACGTATGAAGAAGTCCTTGTATTTTTTCTCAAAATTAGTAATTAGAGTATTCTTCTTTCCGGTAGCGTGATCTTTACCTGCAGCCTGCCAGTATAAATGATTATAGGCATGCTCATAAGGCGTATTACGATCGATTGTAGCGCGGAAACGGTAATCGATAAGGTTAATTAACTCCGTAGATGCAAACTCAATTAAACGGTATTGTGCGCTTTGGAAACCGCTAGCCGGCGTAAGCGTATTACGGAATTTCATATATTGCTCTACCTCCATACCATGCTGCATAATGCTAAATGAAGAAGAAAGCATGTCGAAATAACGGCTGATGCGCATTAATTTCTCAGAGAAGAAGGCTGCAGAGATATTTTCACCGGAACATACCTGATCGGCTTCCCATAAAATCATCTTAAATAACAATTCGTTAATCTGATGATACATGATAAACACCATTTCATCCGGTAAAGTCGTACGCTGGATTTGTAAACCCAATAAAGCTTCCGTTTGAATATAATCCCAATAGGTAATTGGTTTGGCCCAAACCAAACCTTCCAAATGCACATCGGTGTCCTGATCGATGGCCTTAAACTTGGCCTCCATCCGGTTTAATATTTCTTCTCTCTTCTGACTCATAAAAAATTTTTATTTGACTTTAACATTAAAAAATTGATGAATCATCGCATCAATTTCTTCCTGTGAAGATGAGGAATTAATTTTAAATTTCACCATTTGTTCGGCAATAATTTTATCCTGTTCCTGTCCCTTTTTCAAAGCGGTCTGATACTCAATATCTCTAAACGATACCATGGAATACATCGGAAAATATTTATCCGGATATAATTCATTCATACGCCTTTCCACTTTCTGTTGTAGCAAATATTGCGGATCGGCCACTTTATCGCGCATCACAATATAATTAAGTAGAGATAAATCCTGAACTGCGTCTCCATTCGGCTTACGCAACTTCTCATATTCTTTAAATACCTCCTCCCAATTTTCTCCATGCTTTTTCATCAATCCATACATCACTGAACAATCTTCAAAGCCACAATTCATACCTTGTCCGAAAAAAGGTACAGTAGCATGCGCCGCATCGCCCATTAAAGCCGTTTTACCGTGCGTCCAAGGGAAACAACGAACAATGGCCAATGAAGACAAAGGATGATCTTCCCAGGCATCCGCTATATTTGGCATCAATTTGAAAAAATCAGGGAATACAGTTTTAAAAAAGTCTTCTACTTTATGTTTACTGGTTAAATTATTGAAGCAATGCTTGTGCCCATCAAAAGGCATAAACAAGGTACAAGTAAACGAACCATCAAAATTCGGTAAGGCAATGAGCATAAAACGACCACGTGGCCAAATATGCAGTGTGTTCTTTTCTAATTTATAACTTCCATCCTTATTTGCGGGCAATAAAATTTCGCGATAACCATCTTCAATGTATTTCTGACTGTAATCAAACTTATCCAGTTTCTGCATTGCGTTATAACGAATGGATGAAAAAGCACCATCCGTCCCAAACACCACATCCGATTTTACTTCTGAAACTTTTCCTGTTTCAGAATTCTTTAAATACACAATACCGTTTTTCAAATCAGCGCCCGTACATTCTTCATTAAAAAATATCTCCGCACCTTTTTGTTCGGCAATATCCATGAGCTTAGCATTAATTTCCCCTCTGGAAACTGAAAATATCGCTTGTTCATTAATACCGTAAGGCTGATAGGTTTTTTCGCCATCATCATTATGCATAGTTCTTCCGTACATCGGAATTGCTATTTTTCTGATCTCATCTCCTATACCAACTTCATCCAAAGCTTTCCAGCCGCGGTAGGAAGTGGCGAGGTTGATAGACTTACCGGCAGAAATATTCGCTTTACGTAAATCGCTTCTTCTTTCAAATACTTTTACTTTATATCCGGCGCGGGAAAGATATATGGCCCATAAAGAGCCCACTAAACCCGAACCAATGATGGTTGCTTGTTTCATGCGTGTTGTTTTTCTTCTTTAAGTTTTGGTATTTCCATGACAGTGCCACATTTTTTACAGGTCCGCAATGAAATATCATCATAATATTTTTGCATCAACTGCGGGAGTTGGTCAACAATATCTCCCAAATGAAACTGTGCTTTAAATAATTCATTATTGCATTTCTCGCAATACCAGGTGCAGGCATCCAGTTCATGCGGCTTTCTTTGTCTTTCAATAACTAATCCAACTGTATTAGGATAACGCTGCGGAGAGTGCTCCACACGAGGTGGTAATAAAAATATTTCTCCCTCCTTTATTTCAATATTTCTCACCTTACCGTTTTCACGGATAGGCAGTGTCATATCGCCTTCGATTTGATAAAAGAACTCTTCTCCTTCATTGTAATGAAATTCTTTGCGGGCATTCGGACCGCCAACAACCATGACAATAAATTCACTGTCTTTATACACCACCTGGTTTCCTACAGGCGGTTTTAACAGATGACGGTTTTCATCAATCCATTTTTTAAAATTAATTGGTGGAATAACATTCATAGCTTAAAATAAAAACGTCATTGCTTAATAAACCCAACACACACTAACAAATCGGATTTATCTCGCAATGACGCAGATGATTAAATTACAGAGTGCCTCTTCTTGCTTGCTCTGCTTCTATGGATTCAAATAAAGCCTGGAAGTTTCCTTTTCCAAAGGATTTTGCTCCCTTACGTTGTATAATTTCAAAGAATAAAGTCGGGCGGTCTTCTACAGGTTTTGTGAAAATCTGTAACAGATATCCGTCTTCGTCTCTATCTACCATAATTCCCCATTTCTTCAACACTTCCATGTCTTCTTCAATAATTCCTACACGGTCTTTTACAGTATCGTAATAAGTTCCGGGAACATATAAAAATTCAACACCGCGTTTACGCATTTCTGAAATCGTAAATACAATATCATCTGTTGCTACAGCAATGTGCTGGCAACCCGGACCGTGATAAAAATCCAGGTACTCTTCTACCTGTGATTTCTTTTTTCCTTTTGCCGGTTCATTGATAGGGAATTTAATTCTTCCGTTACCGTTTGTCATTACTTTACTCATGAGCGCGGTATATTCGGTAGAAATATCCTTATCATCGAATGTGATTAAATTCGCGAAGCCCATTACATCAGCATAAAATGTCGACCATTTATTCATGGCACCTAACTCCACATTACCTACCATGTGATCGATGTATTTTAATCCGGTTGGTGTTGGATGGTATTCTGTTTCCCATTTTACATAACCCGGCATAAATACACCTTTATAATTTTTTCGCTCCACAAAAACGTGCACTGTTTCACCGTAAGTATGAATACCTGAACGAACAATTTCTCCGTTCTCATCCTTTGTAACAATTGGTTCCATATATGGCTTTGCACCGCGCTTCGTGGTTTCTTCAAAAGCTTTGCGCGCATCATCCACCCAAAGTGCGATTACTTTTACACCATCACCATGCATGCGGATATGATGAGAAATTTCACTGTTAGGATCGAATGGTGAGGTTAACACCAAGCGAATTTTATCTTGCACCAGTACGTAAGACACTCTGTCCCGAGAACCGGTTTCTAATCCGGCATAAGCTAATTCCTGAAAACCTAAAGCTGTTTTATAAAAATGAGCTGCTTGCTTAGCGTTACCAACATACAGTTCAACGTAGTCTGTTCCATTAATCGGTAAAAAGTCTTGTGCCTTCTCAAATACTTTTTCTCCCGAATAATCGTAATTTTTTACTTTGGTTAAATCTTTTGTGATCATCGTAATAAATTTTTTAGTGAGTTAATTGAGGTTTTGTCATCCAGGATTTATAATAATCCTTTACTTCATATTTCATGGCTTCAGTAGTAATTTTTAACGGATTAAACGGATCAATCATTACTGCCAGCTCTTTTGTTTCCTTCTTTCCAATGCTTCTTTCAATTGCACCAGGGTGCGGACCGTGAGGAATACCTGCAGGATGCAAGGTGAATTGTCCTTGCTGAATATTATTGCGGCTCATGAAATCACCATCCACATAATAAAGAATTTCATCAGCATCAATATTACTGTGGTGATAAGGCGCAGGAATAGCCTCCGGATGATAATCATATAAACGAGGCACAAACGAACAAATCACAAAATTTCTTCCTTCAAATTGCTGATGAATTGGAGGAGGCATGTGAATTCGTCCGGTAATTGGCTCAAAATTAAAAATGGAGAATGCATAAGGATAACTGTATCCATCCCATCCTACCAAATCAAAAGGATGCGTTTCGTATACATAAGGATAAATCAATCCGCGCTTCTTAATCATGATTTTAAAATCACCATGCTCATCATGGGTTTCAAAATTGTAAGGCAATTTAAAATCGCGCTCGCAGAATGGAGAGTGCTCTAAAAGTTGACCGAATTCATTGCGGTAACGTTTAGGCGTTCTGATCGGACTGTGTGATTCAACAAATAATATCTTATTCTCGTTGGTATCAAATTCCAATTTATAAACCGTACCGCGTGGGATAATTACATAATCTCCGTACTCAAAATCAACTGTACCGTACATGGTTTTACAACGGCCGCTTCCCTTATGAATAAACAACATCTCATCCGAATCTGCGTTTTTGAAGAAATAATCATTCATGCTTTCGCTCGGACAAGCCATTCCAATTTGCATGTCATCGTTGAAGAAAAATGTTTTTCTGCTCTGTAAATAATCCTTCTCTGGTTCCACATCATAACCCATGAAGCTCAACGCCTTCAAGTTGTCTTCTATGGCGGCTTCAGGTCTTGCCCAATGCGGCTTGCCTAATTCCTTCACCATAGTTGGCGGATTTAAATGATATACCAATGAAGAAGTGCTAGAAAAACCTTCCGTCCCGAAAAGCTCTTCATGGTATAAATCACCCTTTTTGCTACGAAATACAACGTGGCGTTTATTTGGGATAATACCGTGTTTTTGATAGATAGGCATAATGCTAAATTTTACCTATCAAAGGTGAATTAATCGCCAATAAATAAAAATGATTTAGATCAGTACCGGCAAATAAAATTACTGATACTTGTAAAGATTAATCTTGTCAGATAATTCCTTTTTGTTCAAGATACCTGTATACTGCCAGGCTATTTTACCGTTTCGGTAAATGTAAAATTGCGGGAGGGTATTTATCTCGAAATGCGTAGCGATATCCTTATTATCATCTACATTTAACTTTAAAATAACTGCTCTTTCCTTTTCTTCCGATTCAATTTGCTCTATAATAGGTTTGAGTTTAATACAAGGCACGCACCAATCGGCGTTAAAATAAACCAAAACGATTTTCTCCTTGTTGGCAACCTTTTCATTGTATTGCTCAAGAGTTAATCCTTTTTCTTCCTGCGTATTGGAAGAAAGAATAAACGATGAAGTGATAACTGCCACTAGAATGAAGCTTAATACTATTATCTTTTTCATACATTAAATATACGAATTTAAAACGTTAACCAACTGGTCGGGACCAACCACACCGGATTGACGCCAAACAATTTGTCCGTTTTTAAATACGATAAGGGTAGGAACCCCACTCACTTGGTAGGCCTGTGCCGCCGAAGGATTTTGGTCAACATCCACTTTAATGATATTAGCCTTATCTCCCATTTTCGTCTTCACCTGACTTAAAATAGGAGTCATGGTTTTACATGGTCCGCACCAGGTTGCAAAAAAATCAACCAAAACGGGTTTATCTGATTTTATTAATTCTGAAAACGACATTTTATTTTGATTTTACTTTTTCATATTTCACTTCACAAGATCCATCCGCGCAATTACCCATTGCGCAACAACCGGTATTAAATAAGGCCTGAAAGAAAATAAATCCTCCACCGGCTGCTAAAAAATAATCCGCGTTCATAAACCCAGCCACCACAAACACAATGGATAATACCAAACGGATGATTCTCCAGGCATTCCAATTATTTAAAATCATATCCTTCATTATTTAAATTTTATTTTGCAAGCTATACCATCCGCCGCCATTATGAACCTCTTCAAAACCCAAAGATTTCAATTGCGCTTTCGCTGAAGCGCTTCTCATACCACTGGCACAGCATGTGATGATAGCTTTATCTTTTTTTAATTTTTTTATTTGCGTGCTTAATTCATTCAACGGGATATTAATACTTCCTTTTATATGTCCGGATGCATATTCACCACGTGTTCTTACATCAATTATTTGTGCGCCGTTTTCAATAAGCTCCCTGTAATTCGCTTTCGGACCCAAACCTAAAAAACTTTTAATACTATCTATCATAACTCAATTGATTTGCGTTTATTTTTTTGCTGTACTTTTTATCGTATTTATAAAAGAAATTTAACCAAATTAAACGCGACCAACGTAAACTTAAAGGACTAAGTGCAATGATAGTTGCTACCATAAAAATGGCAAAATTCAGCAAATCCCAATTTAAAACATAGTTCTGCAGAACAAACCAAACAATAAACCATCCGGATGTTAATGCGTAAGAAACATACATGGCCCCGTAAAAAAAGCTTGGTTCCTTTTGATATTTTAAACCACAATGAGAACAGGTCTCATGCATTTCAAACATCGAAGTTAAATCATAAGGATTTTTTGATTTAAACACATCACCTTGGTGACAACGCGCACATTTGTTTAGCGCCATCGAATAAACTGTTTCTGCTATTTTCATAAAAAATGGTTTTAAGCTTTTTTGACTTCTTCCTTTTTTACTATACCGGCCATTAAGAGCCCCATGACAGCGCCATACGGAACGGCAATTTGCCAATTCGAGGCAATTGCACAGGAGCCACTACTACAACCTATAAAATAGTAGTAAGCCCAACCGGCAATTGCCCCAATGGCCATACCTATCAAACTTCCTTTGTATTTTCTAATTATCTCCGCTTTCACAGTACAAATGTCGGAAGCAAACAAGGTAAATTGTGTGACAAAGGTCACACAACTCTTAAAAATTGTGTTAAAATTTACAAGCACCTAAATAAAAAAGGCGGGCAAAACCCACCTTTTACACAAACACTAATAGCTAATGGCATTTAAAATGCTCAAAGGGCTCTTTACAATCTACACATTTATAAAGCGATTTACATGCCGTAGAACCGAAACGGCTAATCATTTCGGTGTGTTTAGAATTACAACGCGGACAAACAACTGTTTCGGCAGTACTAAATAATTTACTGCAAGAACTATGTTGCGGAGGGGCAATACCGTAATTTTTCATTTTCAGTTTTGCTTCCTCAGTTAACCAATCAGTTGTCCATGCCGGTTCATACGTTAACTTAACCTTTACATTATCGATGTTATGTTGATGAAGTTTCTCGAGAATTTCGTCCTCAATCATCTTCATGGCAGGACAAGCCGTATAAGTAGGTGTAATCGTAACAACATAGTTATTGCTATCGTACTCCACATGTCTGAGCATTCCAAGATCTTTAATAGAAATAACAGGTATTTCGGGATCCGGAATATCCGAAATCCAATCAAACACCTGTTGTGTATCTACTTGCTGAGTTACCATTTCGCGTCGGGATATGCTCTTTGTAAATATTGCATTTCGGATAAAATATGTCCGAGATTTTCGGTATGAATTCCTTTGCGGCTTCCGGTTTGCATGTAATCTTCCTCCGGCATATTTAATGTAGCCTCGGTTAATACTTGTTTAATATGATTCGACCATAATGCTTTAATCGGAATCAAGTCAACGGCAATACCATCTTTTAACAATGAATTTTCTACTTCATCCATTTCAAACAATTCGCCAGACCACATCCACAAATCGCTAATTGCCTTTTGCATGCGGTTACGACTCTCCTCTGTTCCATCTCCTAAACGGATAGTCCAGTCGGCGGCATGCTGCAAATGATATTTCACTTCCTTAATAGCCTTTGAAGCTATAGCCGCCAAAGTTTTGTCTTTGCTTTTCTCTAAATCCGAATAGAAATAATATTCGAAAGTTGAAATATACAATTGACGCGCGATGGTGTGCGCAAAATCACCATTAGGTTGTTCTGTAATTAAATGATTAAAATATTTTGGCTCAGGACGGCGATACGCTAAATCATCTTCTGTTTTACCACTGCCTTCCACTTCTGCGGCATACTTTAATAATGCTTGAGCGCGACCAATCATATCCAAAGACATATTGGTTAATGCTAAATCCTCCTCGATAAACGGCGCGCGACTGCACCATTCTGATAAACGATGTCCAAGTATTAAGGCATTATCCCCTAATCTTAAACAATATTGAAATAAAGCTTCTTTCTGTGTCATAATAATGAGTTTAAATATTTTTTGCGCCTTCCGGCATTACGTAAAAAGTCGGGTGACGGTATACCTTATCATTGGATGGATCGAATAACATTTCGTTATCATCCGGATTTGAGGCTACTATGTTTTTTGAAGGCAATAACCAAATACTTGTTCCTTCACCTCTTCTTGTATAAGTATCGCGCGCATTTTGCATTGCCATTTTTGCATCCGAAGCATGTACGCTTCCTGCATGCACATATGGGAGACCTGATTTACTTTGAATAAACACTTCCCATAAATCTAATTGTGTATCTTTTGCCATTGTAATTCTTTTTAAGCGATTTCTAATTGTTTGGCTAATCTTTTCTTTTTATGTGCTTCAGCAGCTTCGCGCACCCATGCACCTTCATTGTGATATTTAATGTGATGCTCCATACGCTGCTTATTACAAGGGCCATTACCATTAATCACACGATGAAATTCATCCCAATTAATTTTTCCAATATCATAATGACCTGTCTTTTCGTTAAACTTTAAATCCTTATCAGGAATAGTTAAACCGATAATCTCAGCTTGTTGAACCGTTTTATCAATAAACTTCTGACGTAATTCATCATTTGTTTCACGTTTGATTTTCCATTTAACGGCATCGCTTGAATGTGGAGAATCCGTATCATGCGGACCAAACATCATTAAAGCCGGCCACCACCAACGATTCATAGCGTCCTGCGCCATCTCGCGTTGTTCCTTAGTTCCCTTCATCATGTTCGCCATGATTTCATAACCCTGACGCTGATGAAAACTTTCTTCCTTACAAATACGCACCATTGCCCTACTATACGGACCGTAAGATGTACGTTGCAAGGAAACCTGATTAACAATAGCGGCTCCATCCACTAACCAACCAATAGCGCCTATATCAGCCCAGTTTAATGCCGGATAATTAAATATGTTTGAATATTTTGCTTTACCTGAATGTAATTGATCAATCAATTCAACGCGCGAAATCCCTAATGTTTCAGCCGCCGAATAAAGATAAAGACCATGTCCACCTTCATCCTGAATTTTTGCTAATAGAATTTGTTTAGAACGCAAACTTGGTGCGCGTGTAATCCAATTACCCTCCGGCTGCATGCCAATTACTTCTGAATGGGCGTGCTGTGAAATTTGACGGATTAAATGCTTGCGATAGCCATCAGGCATGTAATCTTTTGCTTCAATATGTTCACCATTATCAATTCTAAACTGAAAATGCTGATCGGTATGTTCGTTATGCATAAGCGATTTTTTTTGTAAATGTATTTTTTGATGCGTATGAATAACATGACCTAAGTCAGAAAGTGGGAAAGGCTGACAAAAATCATAATCGTGTGTAACCTAAGTCACAGAATAGACTGCAAAGAAAACTGACATTTGTTGCAACATTTAAAATTTAACCTATGAAAAAGAATATGGGAAACATGGACCGCATGATCCGATTGATTTTAGCGGCCGTATTAATGATTGTAGTTTTCGCTACTAATCTAACAGATGGCGTTTTAAGCTATGTTTTACTTGGGCTTTCTGCAATCTTTATTCTAACCAGCCTGATTAGTTTTTGTCCGCTTTATCCCTTACTTGGAATTAACACTTGCCCGAGAGAAGAAAAGAAAGCTTAATTTTTATTTAAGTAATGTGCAAGGTTGTTTCCCATACTGAAACAAGCTTGTAAAAGATACCCTCCGGTAGGCGCATCCCAATCGAGCATTTCCCCAATTACAAAATGATTGGGGATTTTTTTTAACTGGTAATGATCATCAATCTCTTTTAATGAAACTCCGCCAACGGTAGAAATAGCTTCGTCAATTGGTGCAAGTCCCGAAATTTCAAGCGGCAGATTTTTGATTTTTACTGCAAGCGCGTTACTATCTGTAAAATTTTCTTTTGACAAAAGTGCTTTTAATAAAAGTGTTTTTGTTTCACCCAAATTCATATCCTTCTCGAGGTAACGGGTTAGCGAAACATTCTTTCGATTCGCTAATTTCAGTCTGATTTCTTCCGAGGTGTTTTGCGGCTTTAAATCAATGAGTAATTCCGCTTTGTTTTTTTCAGATAACTGTTTTCTTATTTCATAACCTAAAGGATACACACCGCTGCCTTCAATTCCTAAAGAAGTTATTACGGCTTCACCGGCATGAAAAGTTAAACCGGATTTGAACTGACAGTTTTTTAAAGCCTTTCCCTCTATCTTATCCAAAATTATTGAAGGCCAATTAACCTTATAGCCGCAATTAGATGCTTCAAACGGCAAGCAAGTAATACCGCGTTTCATAAAATAATCCAGCCAGGTGCCATCAGAACCTGTTATTTTCCAACTCGCGCCGCCTAATGCAAATACTACAATATCAGAATCAACATTCTTAATTTGATTTTTGCTTTCAAACATTAACGAATTATCATTGGCAAATCCTATCCATTTATAACCTGTATAAATGTTTACCTTATTATTTTCCATTTGCGAAAGTATCGCATTCAATACTTCAACAGGTTTGGTTCCTTTTACAGGAAAAATTCTGTTACTGGTACCTGCATAAGTTTCAATACCTAATTCTTTCAGCCATTTTTGTAAATCAATATTAGAAAAATCTGTCACTGCCTGCTTTAAAAAATAATTGAGATGATACCGACCTACAAACACTTCCAATTCCTCGCCATGGGTTAAATTAAATCCACCTTTGCCTGCTACTAAAAATTTTCTTCCTAATGCTTTATTCTTCTCATAAACAGATACGTTATATTTTTCAGTATCCAACTTTGCGGCTAACATCATTGCTGCCGGACCTCCACCTATTATACTAACTGACTTTTTCATAAATACAGTATTTACGAGAGTAAAGTTGCGCAATTATTCTAATCCTTTCTCATGAAATTTATCATTTACATTTCACTTTTAATTGCTTATATTTGTTTATCTAATGAAAAAGGTTTTAAGTTTAGTATTAATCCTTCAATTCTTCACTAACCATGAAGCTTTTGCCGAATTGGTGAAAATTCCTTTTTTATTCCATCATTATAACGAAACCGGATCACATCATCATAGTTTCGCTGATTTTATTAAAGACCATTATACCGATAATCATCACGCTAATAGCGATCATGATCACGGTAAATTACCTTTTAAGCATTCCAACGACGGATGTTCCAATCATCCGAGCCCGAATATTTCTGTGGTGATTACTCATGAACATCATTATACCATTAAACCTTTGGTGTTCCATTCACAAAAAATGTCACACAGTAACGAAAGCATTTATAACTCTTTCGTAGGTTCCATCTGGCAACCGCCTAAACTAGGTTAATTTATTTCGTGTTTTTGTATAACGGTTAGCGTTATACCGTACTCATTCGTTTAAATTAATTAAGCAACATTTATGCTGAATAAAATAATTGCGTTCTCAGTCAAGAACAAACTTATCATTGGACTTTTCACTCTAATTCTAATTACCCTCGGTATTTATGAATTAAGGAAACTTCCTATCGACGCCGTGCCTGACATCACTAACAATCAGGTTCAGGTTATCACAGTAGCACCTTCCTATGGCGCTACGGATATCGAGCGTCTCATCACCTTTCCAATAGAACAGGCGAATAACAATTTACCGGGACTCATCGAAATCCGGAGTTTCTCGCGGTTTGGCCTCTCTCTTGTTACTATCGTGTTTGAAGACGATATCGACATCTATTGGGCAAGACAACAAGTTGCAGAACGTCTGCAAAAAGTAAAAGATCAAATACCTAAAGGAATTGGTTCACCTGAACTCGGACCGGTTACTACAGGTTTAGGTGAGATATACCAATATGTGGTGAGGCCTGCCGACGGTTATGAAGGTAAGTTCTCCGACATGGAGCTACGCACCATTCAGGATTGGATCGTTCGTCGCCAGTTACTCGGCGTAAAAGGTGTTGCTGAAGTGAGCAGCTTTGGCGGGAAACTAAAACAATATGAAATCGCCGTTGATCCGAATAAACTTAATGCCTATAACATCACCATTAACGATGTATTCAATGCTTTAGAAAGCAACAACGAAAACACGGGAGGTGCTTATATAGAAAAAGGGCCTACCGTTTTATACATACGCACCGAAGGATTGATCAGCAACATCGATAATATTAAAAACATTGCGGTGAAATCCAACGAGGATGGTACCCCATTATTTATTAAAGATATTGCTGAAGTACGTTTTGGTTACTCTACACGATTTGGCGCGATGTGCTATAACGACAAAGGTGAAGTTGCCGGCGCTGTTGTCATGATGTTGAAAGGCGAGAATAGCAATGAAGTAATTGAAAACATCAAAACAAGGATTGCGCAAATCCAAAAAACATTACCTGAAGGCGTCGTGATTGAACCTTTCTTAGACCGCACCAAAATGGTGAACAACGCGATTGGCACGGTGGAAAAGAATTTATTGGAAGGAGCACTCATCGTTGTATTCATTCTTGTTTTATTCCTCGGTAATTTGCGCGCGGGATTACTAGTGGCCTCCGTTATCCCCTTAGCGATGTTATTCGCCATCATCATGATGAATTTATTTGGCGTGAGTGGTAACCTGATGAGCTTAGGCGCGCTTGATTTCGGTTTGATTGTCGACGGCGCCGTGATTATCGTAGAAGCTGTGATGCATCAGCTCACGCATGGCAAGCGTTTCTTCACTACCAATAAGATTGACCAGACAACGATGGATGAGCAAGTGAATCATTCAGCCGGAAAAATGATGAACAGCGCTGTATTCGGACAAATTATTATTCTTGTTGTTTACCTTCCAATATTCTCATTACAAGGCATCGAAGGAAAAATGTTTAAACCCATGGCACAAACCGTAGCCTTCGCTTTATTAGGAGCGTTTATTCTTTCCCTCACGTACATTCCGATGATGAGTGCATTTTTCCTCAGCAAAAAAATCAATCACAACAAAACTTTCTCCGATAAGCTGATGGAAAAAGTAGAACAGTTTTACACTTCCTCACTATTTAAAGTTATAAGCAAACCAAAAATTGTTCTAAGTATTGTTATAGGTATGTTTGGCCTCTCAATTTTTGCTTTATTGTCATTAGGCGGAGAATTTATTCCTGCTCTCGAAGAAGGCGACTTTGCCGTGGAGACGCGGGTATTAACCGGAAGTAATTTGAAAACGGGCATTGAGAATACGCAAAAGGCGGTGAAGATTTTACTGGCGAAATTTCCTGAAATAGAAAAAGTAGTCACCAAAATCGGAAGCGGGGAAGTTCCTACCGATCCTATGCCCATGGATGCCGCTGATATGATGGTGATATTAAAAGATAAATCCGAATGGACCAGCGCAAGTACGTTTAATGAACTCGCCGAAAAAATGAATGAAGCTTTATCCGAAGTACCTGGTGTTACTTACAGTTTTCAATATCCCGTACAAATGCGTTTTAATGAACTTATGACCGGCGCGAAACAGGATGTAGTATGCAAAATTTTCGGTGAGAATCTGGATACTTTAGCGGCTTATGCCGCGCGTCTGGGTAAAATTGTAAATACTGTAGATGGTGCTAAGGATATATACATTGAAGCGGTAACAGGAATGCCGCAAGTGATTATAGATTATAACCGCAATGCCATAGCACAATACGGATTAAATATCGGTGATGTGAACAAAATCATTAATACTGCCTTTGCGGGACAAAGCAGCGGATTGGTATTTGAAGGCGAACGCCGTTTTGATTTAGTAGTGCGCTTGAATCAAAACAACCGTAGTAATCTGGATGACATTAAAAATCTCCTCATTCCTGTAAAAGAAGGACAACAAATTCCGCTCTATCAATTAGCGAATGTGGAAATAAAGGACGGTCCTAATCAAATACAACGTGAGGATGCTAAACGCAGAATCATTGTTGGATTTAACGTGCGTGGTCGTGATGTACAAAGCATAGTTCATGAACTACAAGACAAAGTAGAGAAGCAAATCAAATTTCCGGCAGGATATTATCCTACATACGGCGGTGCTTTTGAAAATTTAAATCAGGCCAAGAAACGTTTATCAATTGCAGTGCCTGTTTCTTTGATTTTAATTTTCTTCCTGCTTTATTTCGCCTTTAACTCCGTTAAACACGGCCTGCTGATTTATTCGGCCATTCCGCTTTCGGCTATTGGCGGCATCTTCGCTTTATACTCGCGCGGCATGCCATTTAGCATCAGCGCGGGTGTTGGCTTCATCGCTCTATTTGGCGTGGCTGTATTAAATGGGATTGTACTGATTGCGGAATTCAATCGCTTGAGAAAAGAAGGTTATAAAAACAATTTACGAATCATCATGAAAGGAACACGCATGCGTTTACGCCCTGTATTAATGACAGCCTTTGTGGCTTCATTAGGCTTTTTACCAATGGCAGTCAGCAATGGTGCCGGCGCGGAAGTTCAACGACCATTGGCCACCGTTGTAATAGGCGGTTTATTAATTGCAACCTTCTTAACGTTGTTCGTCTTACCCATTTTATATATGCTGTTCGAAAGAAAACTGAATGTCAAATTATTCATCGGTAAAACCACCATGGCTTTGCTGTTAATGGTTAGCGCGGCATCATTCGGACAAAAAACAATTTCGTTGCAGTCTGCCATTGATATGGGATTGAAAAATAATCTGCAGGTAAAAAACGAACAGTTAAAAGCGGAGTACCAGAAAAAGATGGTGAAGACCGGACTGGATTTACCAGCTACATCCCTTAATGGAGAATACGGACAAATCAACAGTGCTTATTACGACAACCGCATTTCTGTTTCGCAAAGCATGAATTTCCCGACGGTGTATGCCAAACAGAAATCATTGCTGAATGAAGAATGGAAAAGCAGCGTATTGAATGTGGCCGTTAAGGAATCGGAACTCAAACGTAACATTAGTTTAGCCTATTATGAATTGTTGTTGTTGCAGGAAAGATTAAAACTGCTGCAGAATATTGATTCGGTGTACGAAAAGGTAGTAAGTGCTGCGCAATTGCGCTTTGAAAAAGGAGAGAATAATATTTTAGAGAAAGCTGCCGCTGAAAGTCAGCGCGGACAAATACTCACCCAAACCAATCAGGTAAAACAAGATTTGGAGATGGCTGCTCTTGAATTTCAATTGTTGCTCAATAGCAATGAAAAAGTATTACCGGAAAGCGGAACTCTTTTCATGGAAGCCAATGTATCTGCAGACACATCTGCCATCAAGCAGCATCCATTTATCCGTCAGCTTGAGCAACAAAACCGCATCAGCCGAATGAATACCAAATTGGAAAAATCTAAACTGCTTCCGGATTTAAATTTTGCTTATAACAACATGAGCATGATTGGCAATGGTGCCGACAATATTACCTATACCGGCTCCGCAAGATTTCAGTCGGCGCAGATTGGCTTAGGAATACCGCTCTTTTTCGGTGCGCAAAAAGCACGCATCCATTCAGCGCGCGGTTTGCAATTGCTTAACGAAAATAATTACCGCCTGCAATTAAAAGGCATGCAGAATGAATATCTGAAAACCGTAAACAGCATTCAGAATTTAAAGAGCACCTTGAATTATTTTGAAACAAAAGGCAACAAGAATGCTCAACTGATAGACGAAGCCGCTAACGCCCGTTATCAAAAAGGTGAAATCAATTATCTTGAATGGGCCATGCTGATGAATCAATCTTTAAACATGAAGAGCGATTACCTCAATACGGTGAAACAATACAACGAAGCTGTTATTTACTTAAACTATTTATTATCCAAATAATATGAAAAACTCATTAATCTTATTAAGTCTTGCCTTACTGTTAAACGCGTGCAACTCGGCACCGGAAGTAAAGGAAGAAGAAAAATCAGGCACACCCTCCATGGTAAGCCTTAACGAAAAACAAATGGCCAATGCGGGCATCAGCAGCGCAATGGGAGAGCGCCGCTCCATCTCTTCCGTTTTAAAAGTTAATGGTAAAATTGAAGTGCCGCCGCAAAACATTGTCTCGGTAAGCATACCGTTAGGAGGTTATTTAAAATCAACGCATCTTTTACCGGGCACAAAAATCAAAAAGGGTGAAGTGATTGCAGTAATTGAAGATCCGCAGTACATACAAATTCAGCAGGATTATCTCACCTCTGTGGCCAAATTGAATTACTTAGAAAAAGAATTTGCGCGTCAGAAAGAATTAAACCAGAGCAAAGCCAGCAGCGATAAAGTAATGCAACAAGCCGAAGCTGATTTCAAATCGCAAAAGATTGCCACCAAGTCTTTGTACGAAAAACTAAAACTCATTGGTGTAAATCCGGAGACTTTGGATGAAAATACCATTTCGAGAAGCGTTAATGTGTATTCGCCGATTGAAGGTTTTGTATCGAAGGTGAATGTCAATATTGGAAAATATGTGAATCCTTCCGATGTGATTTTTGAACTGATTAATCCGACGGATATACATTTGGGTTTAACAGTTTTTGAAAAGGATGTGAATAAGCTATTTATTGGCCAGAAATTAATGGCGTATACCAATAATGAACCGGAGAAAAAACATCCGGCTGAAATCATTTTAATCAGTCAGGACTTGTCGCCGGAGCGCAGCGTGATGGTGCATTGCCATTTTAACGATTACGATAAAACCTTATTGCCGGGTATGTACATGAATGCCGAGTTGGAAGTGGTAACTAATAACGCCTTTGTGATTACAGAAGAAGCCATCGTGAATTTTGAAAACAAGACTTACGTGTTTATCGATAACGGAAAAGGTAATTACGAAATGAAAGAGATTAAAATAGGCTTAACTGAAAACGGCTTTACCGAAATCACCAATAGCGAAACCTTAAATAACAAACCTATTGTTACCAAAGGCGCTTACAGTTTATTGATGAGCTTGAAGAATACAGCGGATGAGTAAGCTCTCTCCTGCGAGAGAGAGTTTACCTCACCACAACAATTTTATTTTTAACAATGGTACCACTTAATTTATCTTTCAAGCAATACACTCCATCAGCTAAACCTGTAATGTTAGTTTGATGATTATTGCTCGCGTCTAATTTTATATTTCTAACCACTTGACCCAATTCATTTACAATTTCTAAAACAACATCTCCTTTGGTTTGTATAGTGAAAGAACCGGAGTTGGGGTTAGGGTAAATGACTGCGTTTAAACCATTAGTATATTCATTTATGCCGAGTAAATTTTGAATATACTTAATTAATACAAATTGAGACCTATAATTTGAATTAACCACATACTGTATGCCAAACGCATAAACAGAACCATCAGGACTAACCTTTACTTTATATCCCTCTTCACTATTTACATTTTGATATCTACTTTTCCAATTTACATTTCCATTTTGGTCATACCTTAAAGTTACAATATCGTTATCGGTACTGTCATCACAACTCAAGCCTGTTACATAAATATTATTTGAGCCATCAGTGGCAATATCATAGGCCATATCCCAATTTAAACAGCTATCAGTATGATTTTTTATCCAAATGTTGTTTCCAATCGAATTTGTTTTAATTGTACAAAACGCATCAAGCCCGCCATACCATGGATAAACAGTTCCTGTTTGAAAAACATTATCATTTCCATCAATTGCCATTGCACTTGGTAAACAGGAATTGATAAAAACACTTGAAGTATCATTGTCATATTTACTAATCCAATTTAAACCACCGTTGTTCGAATATTTTACCACAACATATCCTATCTTTCTGTCATAAACTTGAACAAGTACATTGCTGTTATTATCAATTTGTACATCTACAGGAGTAGCACCGGATAAAAGATTTGATCCCAAATAAATTTGTTCCCATTGTTTAGTTCCCGCAGTGTTATACTTGATAGTTTTACATGCATAATACAAAGTATCGAATGAGCGGAATAACACAAAAACGTTATTGTATTTATCTAAAGTCAGATGGGACAATCCGTAACCTCCGGCTACATTAAACGTATCGTTTACCATCCACAGCATATTGCCTGACGAGTTATATTTAAGGGTGGTGTGAAGACAAGTTATCCCGTTGTAATCTGAAATGCCGGTTGTATACACATTTCCTGAATTATCAACTTCAAGATCATGAGCTTCATTTAGATTAGCTGAGGCATATGACTTATCCCAAATCAAATTACCCACCGAACTATACTTTAAGGTTAACATTCCAAAGGTTGAAACCCCTGCTACGTAGACATTTCCCGCGCTATCTATTTTTATTGAATTGGGTTTATTAAATGTACTTGTGCCGCCCTTATTAAAGCGGTTAACCCATTTTTGATTCCCTTGAGAATCATATTTCACTATTACAATATCCGTTGTATTCGGAATATTACTACAACCCAATCCGGTAATATATATAGCGCCGCTATCGTCTATTGCCATATCAATAGCTCGCATTACTGTATCGGTAGTACCATTACTGTATGTTTTTACCCAATCTATGTTAACTTGCGATTGCGAAAAAATAGTAACACTAAGAATAATAAAAATTATGATATATAATTTGCGTAACATTTAGACTAGCTAACAGATAATATTAGGCCTCCGATTGACAGTTCATTTTTGTCCAGACTTTTGCTTTTCAAATTCTTCAATCTGAGAATTAAAGTCAACCCTTTTCACCTCGGTTTTATTGCAACAATATTCTCCCACATCAATGAGTAAATTTCTTTTATCACCAGGGGAAAATTTAAGATTATTTACAACAAGGTCTGGATAACCAAAAGCATTAACACTTAATGTATAAACACCAGGCTCGACAACTAATTTAAAATGTCCTAAAGAGTCCGTCAATGTCATATGCTTATTCTTACTGCCCTCACCTATTAACGTAAAAATAGTATATCCAAGTTTCTTTTCAGTAATATCAGTAAATTGCCCTTCAAGATATACTACCGTCTTCTCTCCAATACCATACTTTTCATTAGTGATTATTTTCCCAGTCTTGCAGTTTTTTTTCATCTCAGCACAAACTGTAATTGTAGTTGGCGGGTTAGATAATCTTGTTTGAGATATTACTCTATCAAACAAAAATATCAATATTATAACTATTATAATTCTCATTTATTATACATATTTAGTGTATAACAAATATATAAAATTTTAGAATTTATCCAAATAATTAAACCGCCGAGCTGAATATTTTAGCTTCCGGGGTTTTGCGCCAGTAACGGGCATCGATGCACATGCAGATATTGCGTAAAAAAGCTTTACCTGTTTCGGTCACTTTTAAATGATACGGATGCACTTCCACCAAACCGTCTTTTTGCAATTCAGTTAATCGTTCGATGCCTTGGTACAAGGCTTCGCATTGCGTTTCGGGCTTATCCCATTTGGTTTCCAAATGGCACATGATGTTTAAAATATGCTTGCGTAAAATTAAATCCTCTTCATTCAACACATGTCCGCGGGTAACGGCCAGCTCACCGCTGTTAATGCATTCCTGATATTCTTCTACGGTTTTAATGTTCTGCGCAAAGCCGGTCCAAGTATCGCTGATGGATGAAACACCTAATCCGATTAACAGAGCGGTATAATTCGCGGTATAGCCCATGAAATTGCGGTGTAATTTTTTGTTCTTCATCGCCGCAAACAATTCATCATTCTCCAAAGCGAAATGGTCCATCCCTACTTCCTTATAGGCATTTTGTAAAAATAGTTCCTTACCTAATTCATACAATTTCCGTTTATCATCGTCCACCGGTAAATCCTTCTCGGTGAATTTTCGTTGTCCGGGTTTTATCCAGGGCACATGCGCGTAGCTGTAAAATGCAATGCGGTCGGGTTTTAAAGCAATCACCTTCTCTACCGTATCCTGCATGCTGGCATAGGTCTGAAAAGGCAAACCATATACTAAATCAAAATTCACGGATGTATATCCTACCGCGCGGCATTGATCAACAATTGATTTTACTTCCTCAAAAGATTGATAGCGGTTAATGGCGTCTTGTACTTTATCATCAAAATCCTGAATACCGAAACTGATGCGTTTAAATCCTAATTGGTATAAAGTAATTAAATGTCCAATGGTCGTATTAGCAGGATGCGCTTCAAAACTGAATTCTGCATTAGATGCTACGTTGGATTTATCCAAAATGCCCTGGATTAATTTCTTTAAATTTTCAGCTGTGAAAAATGTTGGCGTTCCACCACCTAAATGTATTTCCCTGATGAGAGGTTTTTCATTAAAAAGCTCCAGATATAAATCCCATTCTTTTAGTACGGTGTTGATATAAGGCTCTTCTACTTTGTGATTAACTGTGATGCGTGTATTGCAGGCGCAATACGTACATAAACTTTCACAAAAAGGTAAATGAATGTAAAGACTTATTCCGTCTTTACTGTTGGTTGAGTTAAAACAATCCTTTACTAAATCTTTCCATTCTTCTAATGAAGGCGATTTATCCCAGAACGGAACAGTGGGATAACTGGTGTATCTTGGAACGGGAATATTATATTTTGAAATTAAATTCACCGGATTACTCTTTATGACAGCATTCTACTTTAGGTGTTGTATGACAACTCACTGCAGTGTTTTGTTCCGCCATTTTAGGGCTAATATACGGAATCCCTAAATTCATTCCGCGCAATATCAATAACACAGCCATCACAGAAACTACATACGGCATGGCTTTGGTAATGCTTGCCCTGAATTTTACTGAAATTAAATTACTGAACCAAGCCACAGAAAACATAGCCGGTACGGTTCCTAATCCAAACATCGCCATGAAGAGCGCGCCCTGAATCACAGAACCGCTGGCTAAAGCGCCTGTGATGGCCATATAAATTAAGCCGCAGGGTAGCAGACCGTTAAGAAGTCCGATATAAAACAATGCTTTGGTACTGCGGTTTTGAAATAAATTCCCTAATGAAGATTTAAGACGGGCGAAAAGCTGATGTAATTTTGAAGTGAAAGAAAATTGCGCGAAAATATCGCCCGGCAATAAAACAGATAAAAGAATGATAACGCCTAATACAATAGAAAGAATTTGTTGCAAGCCAAAAATCGCGAAGCCTTGGCCGAGTAAACCAAACAAAGCGCCTAATGCAGAATACGTCATGATTCGCCCTGCATTATACACCAGGATGGCGATGAAGCGGGAAGATTGCGAGCGGCCGTGCACAGGTAAAGAAAGGGCAATAGGACCACACATGCCTACGCAGTGTAAGCTACCCAATAAACCTAACGATATGGCTGCCCATAGCATTAACATTACTTAATGGTAATTACTTGTTCTTTAAAATAATTTTTGCCACCCGACTCCCAAGATAATTGCATCTTATATAAACCCCTTTCAAGTTTATCGGCAGAAATCATTTGTTTTCCCTCAGCATCGAATTTAATCTCAGTACTAAAATCTTTTGAAGAATCGCTTGGACGAAAAAAATTAACTGTGCCTGTAAATCCCGCTTGCATAAATTCTGCACTTGCCGTTAATAAAACACCGTTTGCTTCCACTGCGTGATTAATAGTGTGCGTAGCAGCATTGGCGTTGTTGATAGCATCTATTCTGTCCTGATATTGCAATTCTTGCCTATAGTAATCTTTCGATACTAATTCTACTTTTTGTCCGTAACACAGCACTACCAGTGTTACAATTAAAGCCACAAAGCTTAAATACAAAATTGTTATTCTAAAACCCCAGCTCATGATATTTATTTTTTACCGTTATAACTAATTGGACCTAAAAAATTAGTCTTGACTGTTTTTATTTTTTTACCGTTAGAGTACACACCGATTTCCAGCTTTGTTTTTCTTTCCTTCACCTCTTTCCTATTCAAGTACACAAAAAATTCTCCTGAACTAATATCCTCTTGTTTTACATGTAAATCCTTGCCAATTATTTTAATATTTGCGTTCTCAAAATTTTCTACCTTTAGTTCAACAGGCAATTCCTTACGTGTTTTATTCACTAGCTTGATGGTATATAAATTACTAATTTGATCATTCGGCTGATCTTGATACAACATACCTTTAGCTCTTAAAATTGTTGCATCGTAATCAGAGCGCGTTGCCAATAAGAAAGTTTCAACACCAATCAACAATAACAATACAGCAGAGTAAGCTTTCATACGAGTGGTGAAGGCTAACTTAACTTTATTCTTAATGCCGTTTTCAGAATCGTAACGAATCAAACCTTTCGGTAAACCAACGCTCTCCATCATGTGATCGCAGGCATCAATACAAGCGGTACAGTTTACACATTCTAATTGCGTACCGTTACGAATATCAATACCGGTAGGACAAACCTTTACACATAAATTACAGTCGATGCAATCACCGCCGGTACGCACTTCATTCTTTTTGAATTTATGACGTTCTTCGCCGCGTACATAATCATACGCCACTACCACTGAATTTTTATCGAGGAGAACACCCTGCATACGACCGTAAGGACACACAATTAAACATACCTGCTCACGGAACCAGGAATACACAAAGAAGAAAACACCGGTAAACAACATTAAAGAAATAAATCCGCCCATGTGTTGAGAGATGGGCTCTGTTGCATTTTTTATTACTTCATCCACTCCAATGATGTAAGCCAACAAAGTATTGGCAATGATGAATGAAAGCAGAAAAAATAAAGTAAACTTAGATACGCGTTTAATGATTTTGTCTGTAGTCCAAGGTGCATGCTTTAAGGCTTTTTGATAATTCGCGTCGCCTTCAATCCAGTATTCGATACGGCGGAACAACATTTCCATGAATATAGTTTGCGGACAAGCCCATCCGCAAAAAACACGCCCGAATACCACTGTAAAGAGGGCGATAAACACAATGAAAATAAGCATGCCCAGCATGAAGATGAAAAAGTCCTGAGGCCAGAATATCATTCCGAAGAGAATGAACTTTTTCTCAACAACATTCAGCATAAAAAGCGGAACATCATTAATCTTAATGAATGGAATAGCAAAAAAAAGTACGAGATAAATGTAACTTAAGTATTTTCTCCAGTTGTAGAATTTACCCGATGGTTTTGTCGGGTAAATCCAAACGCGCTTACCTTCCTTATCTACGGTAGCTATACTGTCTCGGAATGATTCGTTGTCAGTATTATTAGAATTTTGTTTGTTCTTTATATCAGAATCAGAGTCCATAATTATTTTTTCACTTCAGCACTTGGCTTTGCTAAGCTATCCACAGGCACAACAACCTTCAACGAATCTGCAATTACTGTAGTAGAATCACTTGCGGCCGGCGCACCATCTTCCTTATACAAATCACCTTGAGGAGCTTTACCGTTCGGAGGATTAGTGCCTTTTAAAGTACGAATGAAAGAAGTTACCTGAGCGATTTGCATTGGAGATAAATCTTCTTTCCATGCTTTCATTCCTTTATCGGCAAAACCATATTTAACTGTTTTAAAAATATCCTGAATACTTCCACCGTGGATCCAATATTCATCGGCGAAATTAGGACCAACTCCACCCTCACCTAATTTACCATGACAAGCCGCGCAGTTTGCCTGATACACTTGCTTACCGCTTTCAAGGTCAGAAGCGCCATCCAGCATTTTCACTGTTGTTTCATCCACATTATTAGCGGCAGTTTTCATATAGGCTTCCACTTCAGCTTTAGCTTTCGCAATTTCTTTATTGTACTCAACAGCTTGTAAATCGCCTGTACCTGAAATATGATAATGAATTAAGTAAAATACAGATATTACAATTGTTAAATAGAAACCATACTTCCACCAAGGCGGTAAATCATTATCCAGCTCTTTAATACCATCGTAATCGTGATCAAGCATGATTTCTTCTTCACGTTCTACTTCTACTGCAGCATTTAATTTATCAAAAATTGTTTTCTCAACCGGTTTTGTTTTTGCGGCGGCCGCCTCAGCAGCTAATTCTTCCGCATCTGGTGCAAGCATGCCTTTTAACGCATAATACAAACCAACTACAAAACACAATTCAAGAAAAATGATTCCTACCATGAAGTAGAACGTAAACATATCGAGTCCGCCAATTAACCAATCGTTTTTCTCAATAGCCACCGGTGCTTCTTGCGCGTTAGCATATAAAGCAGAAAACATAAATAAAGTAATTGCTCCCGCTTTGGCTGAACCTGAATTACTTTCTTTCGCCTTCTTTATTTTCTCCTGAAAATAATCGCTTTGTGATAAATTTTTTACCACATTAGCCATTCCTGCAATTACAATCACTAAAAGGAAGATAATCGCGAGCAATGTATTAAATAGAGCGTTTGAAAAATAGGTTGATTGACTTGCCTGAGCTTCCTGGGCAAAATTGATCAGAGGCATACCGACAAACATCAGTAACCACATTTTACTATTTAGAGTTTTAGTTTTCATAAACCGACTTTTTATTGTAATTCGTTATTGACAGGAATGTTTTTAACCTTGTTGATATATGATTTATCTGCCTTAATAACTGAATATGTAACCAAAGCAAAAAAGATAAAGAAAATCATAAGGGAGACTAAGGGATATATTCCGATGCCTGTTATCGATTCTAAATAATTGATGAATTTCATGGCTTTATATTTTATTTGTTAGCTACTTCTTTATTTTCTGCTTTAATATCTTTACCCATACGCTGTAAGTAGGCTATCAGCGCGATGATTTCTTTGTTAGAAGCTGTTTCAATTCCATCTTTCTTTAAGTTAGCAGTGATTTCTTCTGCTTGCTTATTTAAATCATCAATGGCTTTGTCTTCGTAACCTTCCGGATATGGAACACCTAAAGTTTTCATGGCATTAATTTTTCCACTTAACAGAGATGTATTTAAATCATCATCTAATAACCAAGAGTAAGGTGGCATAATAGAGTTAGGTGACATACTGGTTGGGTCTAACATATGATTATAATGCCAGCTGTCGGGATACTTTCCACCAATGCGTGCTAAATCCGGACCTGTACGCTTAGAGCCCCATTGGAATGGATGATCATAAACAAATTCACCTGCTTTTGAATATTCGCCATAACGTGCAGTTTCACTTCTGAACGGACGAATCATTTGTGAATGACATACGTAACAACCTTCACGCACATATATATCACGACCTTCTAATTCAAGCGGTGTATATGGTTTTACACTGGAGATAGTTGGAATATTTGATTTCACTAAGAAAGCCGGAACAAATTCGATGATACCGCCAATGGCAACCACTACTAAACTCAACACCATTAATTGCACCGGCTTGCGTTCAATCCAACGGTGCCAGTGATCTTTAGCGTGTGAATGATATTCACCACTTAATGCTGGTGCTTCTGCTTCTTCCACTTCAAGGAAGTTACCCATCTTAACTGTTTTAATTAAGTTGTAAGTCATAACGATGGCGCCGATTAAATATAACGTTCCGCCAATAGCTCTCGCGATGTAGAATGGCATCATCTTAGTAATCGTATCCATGAACTGCCATTTTAATTGTCCTTCAGGAGTGAAGTCTTTCCACATAGAACTTTGCATGAAACCAGCCCAATATAAAGGCACTGCATAAACTACAATTCCTAAAGTTCCAATCCAAAAGTGCATGTTCGCTAATTTATCGGAGTATAATTTTGTTTGAAATAATCGTGGTATTAACCAATATAAAATACCGAAGGTTAAGAAACCATTCCATCCTAAAGCACCAACGTGAACGTGAGCAATGGTCCAATCAGTAAAGTGACTAATTGCGTTTACATTTTTAAGAGATAACATCGGACCTTCAAACGTTGCCATACCATATGCAGTAACAGCCACCACTAAAAACTTCAACACAACACTATCACGCACGCGATCCCATGCGCCGCGCAAGGTTAATAAACCATTAATCATACCACCCCAACTTGGAGCAATTAACATTACAGAGAATACAACACCGAGAGATTGTGCCCAATCAGGCGTTGCTGTGTATAATAAGTGGTGAGGTCCAGCCCAAATGTAAATGAAAATTAAAGCCCAGAAGTGAATAATAGATAATCTATAAGAGAACACCGGACGGTTTGCGGCTTTTGGTAAGAAGTAATACATTAAACCTAAATATGGTGTTGTTAAGAAAAACGCTACCGCATTATGTCCGTACCACCATTGCACCAATGCATCTTGTACACCGGCATACCATGAATAAGATTTAGTTAATGAAACCGGAATTTCAATTGAGTTAACAATGTGTAACATTGCAACAGTGACGAAAGTGGCTATATAAAACCAAATGGCAACATATAAATGGCGTTCACGACGACGCAAGATTGTACCAAACATATTCCATCCGAACACTACCCACACCAAGGTGATTAAAATATCAATTGGCCACTCTAGTTCAGCGTATTCTTTACCGGTAGTATAACCTAATACTAATGTTAGAGCTGCTAACACGATAATTAATTGCCATCCCCAGAAGTGAATTTTACTAAGCATATCGCTAAACATGCGTGCTTTTAATAAGCGTTGCATCGAGTAATAAACGCCCATAAAAATTCCATTTCCAACAAACGCGAAAATAATAGCATTCGTGTGAATTGGTCTTACGCGCCCGAAAGACGTGTAAGGAAGGTCAAAATTTAAAGCCGGTAAAACTAATTGCAAGGCGGCGAGTAAACCTGCCAGCATACCTACCAAACTCCATAAGATGGTTGCATAGGCAAACATCTTAACTATTTTGTTGTCGTATCTAAATTTTTCCAGTTCCATAGATGTGTGTTTTATTTGTTTGTTTTATGTTGGTTTTGCTTATTTTCTTCGTCGAAGAGCATACGTACTGAAGGCGTGTAATCATCTTCGTATTGTCCGCTTTTTACCGACCAGATAAAGGCGATTAAAAAGCCGATGGCTACTATTAAACTTGCTATTATCAGTACGAAAACTACGCTCATAATTCGATAACAAATGTATTTGTGCTTAAATTGGTTTAGTTTGAGAATCGTCAGTTAGAAGTATGACTTTTCTCATGTTTTGTTTTCTTAACAGTTATTTTGATGTAAATCACCGTATTATACAGGCTTATTTTATTTCAATCACCTTTTCGGGATAACCGATTTCTTTCAATTTATTTTTTACAGTATTTAAATCAATACTTGCATCGTATTCGATTGTAATTTCATTTGTTGGAATATCTACATTGACTGCTTTAATCCCTTGAATCTGTGTTAGAGCTTTGGTGATAGTACTTACGCACCCTCCACACTTAATATTGCTCGATTGAATTTTTGTTTCCATTCATTCTTGATTTAAGTCTCATATAATAAAACGAACTCATTCCTGTTGTAAATAAGACAATGCTGATAGAACTTGCGGGCATTAGTATAGCTGCAATAACCGGCTCAAGCGTGCCTTGAACCGCGAAAAACAATCCCACTATGTTATATAGAATAGATATAATAAAGCTTCCATAAATGATTTGCTTTTCCTTCTTACAATAATTTATCAAACCATTTAACCATTTGAATTTTTCTCCGGATAAGATAGCATCGCAAGCCGGTGAAAAATTATTGATATTATCGGTGATAGCAATTCCTACATCACTTTGCTTTAAGGCACCGGCATCGTTTAATCCATCACCTATCATAATGGTTTTATGACCTTGCTGTTGCAGAGATTTAATGAACTCCAATTTATCTTCCGGCTTTTGATTGAACAACATGTGTGTTTCCTTGCCAAATATTGCTTCGAGTTTAGCTTTCTCATTATCGTTATCACCCGAAATAATTGCCAGTTTGTAATTCTGACGGAGAGAATCTGCCACTTCAATTAAGCCTTCACGATAGACGTTTTTGATAACAAAGCAACCGTTGATCTCACCATCTATCATAACATACACATTACTTCCGTCATCGCTATGAATTGATTTACCAATGTTCATAAAGCCGGCAGAGCCCAACTTAATTTCAACACCATTAACAACGCCACTTACTCCTTTTCCCTTCTCCTCCTTAAAATTTTTCACACTCAATGTTTTACTAAAAGGTAAAAAACTAACAATTGATTTACTTAGAGGGTGGTTCGATTGATTAGCCAAAGACCTTACCAACTGTTGTTCTGCTTCCGTCAGATCCGGACCATTATAAATAATTTGCGCTTCTTGCTGACGGGTGATTGTTCCTGTTTTGTCAAATACAACTGTATCAGCTTCAGAAATACGTTCAATGACATTAGCGTTCTTTACATAAAGATTTAATTTGCCCAATAATCGAATTAAACTTCCATTCGTAAAAGTGGCGCTTAATAATAAGGCGCAAGGACAAGCCACAATTAAAACAGCGGTTAAAGCGTTCCAAACTTTCGATGAATCATAAACAGACCAATAAATAACAGCCGCTGCGGCCACCGAAAACAAAGCCACCGTAAAATAACGGCTCACGGAATGGATAAACGATTCCTTTTTCTCTTCCTGATTTTCTTTAAATACATCGTTATTCCATAATTTGGTAAGATAACTTTGCGAAACTTCTTTTACTACTTCCAATTCAATTGCTCCGCCAATTTGTTTTCCGCCGGCGTAAATTATTTCACCGATGTTTTTTTCAACCGGAAGAGATTCACCGGTTACAAAACTGTAATCGATATTAGCTTTACCTAAAAACAAAATTGAATCTGCGGGAATAATTTCATGACTATGAATTTTAATTCGCTGTCCGATTTTTAAATTAGACACCGGGATTTGCGTTTCATTTCCATTTTCATTCAATACTGTAACACCTATTGGAAAGTACGAAGTATAATCGCGCTCAAAGGAAAGCGTATCGTACGTTTTTCCCTGGAAATAGCGTCCGATTAGCATAAAAAACACAATACCGGTCATAGAGTCGAAATAACCTGCACCGGTACCGGAAACTACTTCGTAGAAAGAGCGACCAAAAGTAATAAGAACTGCCAATGCAATAGGCGCATCAATGTTTACTATCTTTTGTTTGAATCCCTTCCACGCTGAAATAAAAAATTCAGAGGCTGAATAAAAGAAAACAGGAAGGGCCAAAATAAGATTGAAATATCCTAAAAACTCACGCATACCTTCTTCTTCAAAAGTTCCGAGAGAAAAATATTCCGGAAAGCTCATCATCATGATATTACCGAATGCAAATCCGGAAACACCAATTTTAAAAATGCGGCTTTTATCGTATTTACTTATTTTTTTACTGTTAACGTGGCTTAAATTGATATGTGGTTCATAGCCTATAGAAGTAAGTGTTTCTGCTATCTTTCGTAGTCCGGTTTGCTCATGATCAAACACCACTACAATCTCCTTCTTCAAAAAATCAACCTGAGATTTTATAATTCCCGGTTGTAATTTATTCAGGTGTTCCAGAATCCAAATACAGGAACTGCAATGCATTTGAGGTAAATAAAACTGGACATGACTTTGATTGCCTTGGGTAAAATGAATTAAACTAGTCTGAATTGATTTATCATCCAGGAATGCGAATTTACCCTCACGAACTTTATGTTTTTGTGAAATGCCTGGATTCTTTTCGAGGTCGTAATAATTACAGAGGTTGTTTTGATTAATAATTTCATACACCATTTTACAACCTTCGCAACAAAAATTTTTGTCCTCGTGCTTAATGGTTTTATTAATAACCGCTTCTCCACAGTGGTAGCAAAGTAATTTCTCGTTGATTTTATTTTCTATAATCACAGGGTTCTATTTTACCGTTGTAAACTTAACTCGAGTATGGGCATTCAAAAGTGACCAATATCAGCAGTTAAACTAACAAAAATTATCTTAGTTACATAAATATTGTTGAAAAACCTGAATTATTTTTCTATATCTTTAAAAGAAAAACATGACACCTATTGAAAGTTTACATTACGCCATTGGCGAATTAGCCTATGCCGTGGCGAAAGCCGATGGCAAAATACAAAAGGAAGAAAAAGAAAAATTTCAAAGCATTGTGGCGGCTGAGTTACGTTCTAAGGATTACAACTTTGATGTGTCTGATATAATATTTCAATTAATGTCTAAAGACAGTATGGACAGTGAAACCACTTATAATTGGGCCATGAAAGAGATTCGTACCAACAGTCATTATTTGAGTCCGCAAATGAAAGAAACCTTTATAAAAGTTATGGAGAAAATCGCCAAAGCCTTTGCGCCGGTGGCTCCAAAAGAACAAGCCATATTGGATAAATTTTTTCAGGAGATAGCCGGCATCAATGGCGATCCGGTGTATTACAACCAGAAATAAAATCTCACTCCATAAAATTAAAAAGCCCCCGCGCAATTGCAGGGGCTTTTTTGTTGAGGGACGATTACTCTATCCAATGGATATTTCTTTACGTCCTTGTTTTATGGCTTCGTCCTTTTTAGCTACTTCCAGCTTTAAAAGTCCGTTCTCATACTTTGCATCAATTTTATCGGAATTAGCCGTTTTTGGCAGCTGAAATGAGCGTGAAAACGTATTATACGAGAATTCCTTTCGGGTATATTTTTCGTTCTTATCCTCTTTTTCAGCTTTAGTTTCAGCACTGATGGTAAGCACTTCATTTTCTAAATTCACTTTAACATCTTCCTTTTTAAATCCCGGAATTGCAAGCTCAATCTTATAAGACTTTTCGCCTTCTATAACATTTGCAGCCGGCAAGTTGGATTCAAATCCTTTGAAAAAATCGTTACCGAAAAATTTATCATAGTCTAATAAATCGGTAAACACTGATGGAAATTTTGGGTTGTTCTTTACAAGTGACATGTTGACCTCCTTTTTTGATTATTTGTTTTTATTTTGATTATGTTATTCGTGGATTGTTAAAATTGGAATTGGCGAATGAAAAGCTAACCTCTTTGTATGGCTTTCTTTAAATAAACTATAGAAGAAATTATGCTTTTTCGGGCTTGTAATAATTAATTCGCATTTATTGTTTTCTAAAAACTCAAGGATGCCCCTATCCACATTCTCCTCATAAATGAAAAATGTTTTGTGGCGAGTATTCTGTAATTTTTCTTCGATGTATAAATCGGTAGCTGCTTTTTCAACACTGATTTCTTCTTTCGGATCCATTACATTTAAGATTTCGAGCTCTGCATCAAATAGAGAAACGAAATATTTTATTTTTAGTAGTGTAGTATTCGTTTCCAATTTTTTATCGAAATCACAGGCGAAAGCGATGTTCTTTACTTTCGTGTATTTACAATGTTCAGGTACAATTAAAACAGGGATTTTACTATCTTGTGCAATTTGAGTTGCCACACTTCCCACTAAATGTTCTTTGATGACGCTATTTTGTCCGGCGATGCCCATCACAATTAAATCAGCTTTATTTGCAACGGCATTTTCTTCAACAATATCAGCTGCCAAGCCCATATCCAAGCGTGTCTCTATTTCAATCCCTTTAAAGCGCGATTCAAGGTCTGACTTGAATTTATTTATCTCAAGTTCCGATTCCTCCTTCATATCTGTTATCGGTGGAATGTAACCCGTTTCGAAATTAGTGATGGGTGCATGGTAAGAATGGAACAAAGTTAATTTCGAACCGAAGTAACCCGCTAAATTTGCAGCGTATTCAGCCGCATTTTTCGAGGCACTTGTAAAATCGATGGCTAAAAAGATATTTTCCATGTGTTTAAATTTTAAATCAAAACTATTGCGTATTTAAATGAATAACTTTGGTATTCATCAGTTAAAATACTGATTTACGTCAGGAAAACACAATCGAGTTGCAGATAAAACGATTCAGAAACGATTTAATAAAGTAAACTTAAACCAAAAGAAAGAAAATGGCGCCTGCAGTATAACCAAGCAACGCTATCAGAGATATTTTCTTCAGATACCAAACAAAACTTATTTTTTCTATGCCCATTGCTGCTACACCTGCAGCCGAACCGATTATTAAAGCACTACCTCCGGTTCCGGCACAATAAGCTAAGAAGGTCCAGAATATACTATCCGTTGGAAAAGTTTGCAAGTCATACATACCAATAGATGCTGCAACAAGAGGTACGTTATCGACAATCGCCGATAATAATCCGATGACATAAGCAATTGCTTCGCTGCTGCTAAACAAAGTTCCGAGCCAGGCAGAAAGCTGATGTAATTGTCCGCCAATTTCTAATACCGCAATTGATAATAAGATGCCTAAAAAGAACAATATACTTGGTGTGTCAATTTTTTCGAGTGCGCGTACCACCGAGAAATTAGTTTTTAAAGCATCATCCTTTTTCTTGTGTAGTAATTCCGATATAAACCAAAGCATAGCAAGTCCAAGCAACATTCCCATAAAAGGAGGAAGGTGCGTGATTGTTTTAAAAACAGGAACAAACAATAAAATACATATGCCTGAAAAAAAGATGATATTTCTATCTTTCAAGGAGGCTACTTTCAAATCTTCAGCTGTTTCTTTAGGTCTTTGAATATTTCCTTTAAATCTGATACTTAAAATCAAAACAGGTACAATCAAGCATACTAGGCTTGGGAGGAAAAGCTCTGTGATAATATGATTGGTAGTAATTTGTCCGCCAATCCAAAGCATTGTTGTGGTAACATCACCAATGGGCGACCATGCACCGCCGGCATTTGCAGCGATAACCACTAAACCAACAAAATAAAGTCGTTTATTTTGATCGGAAATTAATTTTCGTAACAAAGAAACCATTACAATAGTGGTGGTAAGGTTATCGAGTACAGCAGAGAGGAAGAAGGAAATCAACCCTACAATCCACAATAATTTTCGGGCATTGGTAGTTGTGATAAATTTCGTAATGAGTGTAAATCCATCGTGCGCATCAATCAGTTCAACAACCGTCATCGCTCCTAATAAAAAAAACAGAATGCCGGCTATATCACCAAGATGCTCCGTAAGTTTATTCACCGTTTCATGTGTGTCTGATGAATCCATTATGAATAGAGTCCAACACAAAACACCTGTAAACAAAGCCGTAGCTGCCTTATTAATGTTAAGGTTATGTTCAAAGGCTATTAATATATAACCGATGATAAAAACGAATATGATAGCAGTACTCATGAATGAATATGCTAATTTACGTAATTAGATAGTAAAAAACAGGAAAATCGTCTGATATGCTACTCGGATTTTAAGAGTAGACGAAGAGTAAAAATTGAATTTTTGTAGCCACGCCGAGAATCGACGACTCCAGTTCCCCTGGGTCACATTTTGAAATAATAAGATAAAGTAAAAAAGCATTCTTAATTAATGAAGTATATACTAAGAATTACTTTTTTAACTGTAATAAGTTAACCACTTAAAAAGGTTTTTGTAAATGCTATTTTTTTGTAGCCATCAATGATCAGACTTAGTTTATTCAGAGAGTTTGCTATATTTGATTATTAAATGTAATGGATTATGAAATAATATTTTTTATAGTTTCAGCAACTTTACAGACACTTAATTTTAACAAAATATGTTAATATACTGTATTTAAATAACTTAAAATTAACTTATAAGTAAATAATTTGGAAATAATACCTATATTTGTTGATGAAAATAATCCAATTCTTTCGTCTTCATGTTATGAGGAAGATGGTGTAGGAGAATTTATTAAGTTATTTGACCGATGGGATGACATTGAATTTTTAAAGAACTATTTTACCAAACATTCAAAATTATTAAACAATAATGGCACCAATTTTACAATTGAAGAGGCTATTGTAAGAACACTAAAGGAAGCAAAAAAGTTAAGGCAAAAATTTATTCAACTTGCAAAAAGCACCACAACGGATAACACTCAGGGATTAGATGAAATATTTGCACCTCTCCATAAATTAAAACACACAGTTGAGTTAACACCTTCTAAAGCCTATGGGATATCAGAAATAGAATATGAAACTAGTTGGTTAAGGATATATGCTATTAAGCTTGAAGAAAATGTATATATCGTTACAGGTGGATACATCAAACTTTCAGATAAAATACAAGACACCGATGAGGGCAAAAATGAACTGGATAAAATAAAAAGAACCATAACATATTTAAAAATAAACAACTTAATAGAAAAAGAAGATTTAGTTGATTTTCTAAAAGAAGAAGATGAGTAAAAAAATAGATAAACTTAAACAGATAATTGCTAAACCTAAACGGTCTTGGTTAGAAGAAGCTATTGCAAGAGAAGAGAATGATTTGTGGATTCAAAAATCTCAAAAAATTGCAATGAAAATTCTTTTTGAATTAGACAATCAAGGTATCACTCAGTCCGCATTAGCAACCAAATTGTTTGTTTCTGCATCTCAGATTAACAGAATAGTTAAAGGGCATGAGAATTTGACTTTAGAAACTATTTGTAAATTAGAAAGAGCCCTAGGGATTGAATTAATTGGAGTTTCTAAGTCAATTAATGTGGAGAGTGAGCCGGTTATTCAGAAACCTACAATTTTAAGAATGATTCAAGAAAGTAAATTTGCATATTTAAGCGAGACTCAACATGATTACAAAGAACTAGACAAAATTGGCATACCCAACCTGAATTCCATTTTAACAGAAGACAATAATGAACCAATTGTAAATGTGGCATAGTATTTATGGAAGAAAAGAAATTAATTAAATATTCATTAAAAGCAATAGAAGATATAAAATTCAACTTCCAGCAACCAAAAATTCCTGTTAAGGAAGGTGAGCTAGTAAAAGTAAATTATACCATTACTCCAAATGTTAAGTTTTCAGTAAAAGAGTCAATTATTCTAGTAAGAATAAATGTTATCGGCACTGTATCAAATACAAATGAAACGGTATTAGATACCGAAAATCTATTTGTTTTTGGAATTGAAAATTTAAATGAATATTTAGAAACTAATGAAAAGTCAAAAGAATACAAGTTCAAGAACCCCAACGATGAGGGCATACTCATCACTTTTGTAAGCATTTCAACATCCACAATGCGAGGAATAATTTTTTCTAAAACAACAGGTACTTTATTACAAATAAACCCTCTACCTATTGTTAACCCAAGTGGTTTCTTCAAGAAAAAGTCAGATTAATTTCTATCTTTCTACATCAGCTTAACATCTTATTATAATTGCTGAGCAAATAACAAACCTATTGAATGAATACAAGATTGAGCCATTCTTTATAAATAAAATTAGTTATTTGTCATGGTTAATGCAACAACAAGGGAATTGACTAACCAATAATTCAATACTTCTCCCTTATTAGAAAGAATCAAGGCGTATACTCCCAAATATCTACTTTATCAGCACTCGTTGTTGCGCTTTTTGGTTTAACATAAACTCCAATACAATACAATTTATTGTTGTATGGCAACATAATTTTACTATTCAAATTTGTTAGCGAACAATCTGTTTGCGGAGTTCGAAAAGTTGCAGTACTTGGATTATATACAATACAGTCTAATCCATTACCAAATAAATATATTTCGTCTTTTACAACCAAAGCTTGAGTATCATAATAAATAAATGAAGTACCAACTACCGTGTGATAAGTAAATGTCGTTGTGTTTAAATCAAGTATTACAACATAATAACCTCCATTATACGGCGGGATTTCTTGAGCAGCTGCGCAAAAAATATACAACTTGTCATTATAAGCTATTTGATTGAAAACTTTAATATTATAATCCATACTTCCAAAGACAGAACTAATGCTAAGAGTTGTGGTAACTGCTCCGTTTGTAGCATCAAAAACTATAAGGTCCTTATAATAAGTAAAGCCTGGTGCAGGGGCATTCGATTTGTTGCCGAATCCCCAGTAAAATTTGTGCTTATAAGCATAACGCACCTCGTCATACCTTTCCGTATAAAGATTAGAAAACCCATTTGGAGTAAGATATGTATGATTAATAGTATCAATTAACAATCTATATAAGTTTGAACCAGCACCCCCTTGCTTATGACCAATTATATAATTATCATTTTGCCAATAATAATATCCATTAGTAGTTCCAGTTAATAACATAACGTTTGAAAGTGATTTCGTAGTAAAATCAAAATCCGCGTGCAAATTGTCACCCATCAGCTTCACCTTACCGCTACCCTTAATCATCCTATCATACTTAGGATTAAAATTTAATTGAGTCATATCATAATTTGTAGTTCCAATTTTTCTGAATTCTGATATTTGACCAATCGAAATAGGATAAACCTTTTCAGCAGTACCTCCATCCTCAAATGTTTGCTTTACTTTGAAATTAAAAGTTCCAGTTGAATTATATTGATGATAACCAATATTGCTGTTCGAAACAGGGCTGCCGTCTCCAAAATCTATTTCTGTTGATAAAGTTGGCTTATTATTGGTTGTAATGTTGTAATAATACATATTAGTACAGTATACCTGATTAACAAATCCTTCTACTTCATATGTTTTTGGTGTGTTTGTTTTATTCTTTTTACAACCTAGAAGTGCAAGTAATAAACATAATATATAAGCTATTCTCATTTTGAAATTTCTTTATATAAAATTATTTAATTTATTGAATTAAACAAGGTACAAAGTTTAAATTGCTGTAAATTTTCAAGTAACAATAGGGTAACAAAAGGCTAATGAAATCAGAAAATAAGGTAAAACAAAGAAAGTCATGAAAAACAAAACCCCCTGTTTTATAGGGGATTTAGCATTTTTTAGCATTGGGTTGTGTAGCCCCGCCCAGAATCGAACTGGGATTTAGCGTTTAGGAAACGCTCGTTCTATCCATTGAACTACAGGGCCAATTATATTTCAAATAACTTTTAACAAATACAAAGTAAGGTCACAAATTTAATTTAAATTTTAGAATAACTTATGTATTTGCGCCTGCAAACCATCCACGCTAGCAATAAATTGACTTTACAGCACAGTAATTTTACAGGTAAATTAGAAAATTAGTATATTTATATCATATGTGTAAATCGGGTCTCGTTCTTACATATTCTTATTTAAAACCTTACCGCCTTAAATGGCTCCTTACATGTCTTCTATTTATTTTCTTCGCTAATTCATTCGCACAGAAAATCAATCAGCCGGTTTTTCAAAATTTAGACCCGGAACACTTTGGTGTGAAGGCCATACGAGGCGTTCTTTACAGTGCTGCACACGAAAAAATGTGGATGATTACCAATAAAGGCTTGGGTATTTACAATGGCTTTACAACAAAACATTTTTCGCATATCGATAGCAATGAAAACACACCGCTTTCCAATAATATACTGGAGTTGTTTGAAGATAAATCCGGAATACTTTGGTTTGGTTACGAAGATCAAGCCTGTCTCACTAGCTTCAATTTAAAAACAGGTCAATTTCGCCATTATGCTTATAACAAAGATGATAAAAACTCTTTCCCTGAATCAGTTGTTTCTCGTTTCTTAGAAGCTGCCGACGGAAAACTTTATGTGACTACCTGGGGTGGCGGTATTTTTGTACTCGATAAAAGCCGCGAAAAATATTTTACCCTTAATGAAAAATGTTTCCCTAGCCGTGAACAAGGCTTGCGTACTCTTGCTACCCGAGCCATGCTTGAATTGGAACCCGGTAAATTATTAATCACTTATTTTCACGAACAACCCATTGGATATCCCGGCATTTATGATGTTACCAAAAACATTATTACACCCTTTCCTATCGAAGAATACAGAGGAAATTTAAGTGAAGCTGCTTTCGAAGAAATAAAACACATTTTAAGTATCTGTCATTTTGTTTACCTCGATAAATCAGAAAAGCTATGGGTTGGCACTTATAGCGGCCTCGTATATATTGATCTAAAAAACAAATTATGCAAGCGAGTTTCAGCAAAAATTTTTGAAGCGGGTCAGATATTGAATCTGGACAACACAGGCAATTTTATTGTGGATGATCAAGAACGATTATGGACCAGCACCGCTAATTCAGGTATTATGATTGTGGATCTTAAAACCACCAAAGCTTTTTATCACATGCAAGGCAACAGCTGTTCAAATTGCATCAGCGATAATCGCATTGGGAATTTCACTAAAGATAATGATGGTAATATTTGGGTAACAAATGGTAGTCGGGGTATTGGAATTTATAGCCCTTATAAACAATATATGAAACTAAAAGGCTGGGATGAATTAAAAGTTGAATTTTGTAATTCATCAGCACAGTCCATTCCGCTTTCAAATTTTTTAGTAAGAAATAATAAGAATATCTACCTTCTTAGCTTTAATGGTATCAGTGTTTATAATTATAACTCAGATACGATCGTAGAGATTATCCATCCCACCAAAACAAAAAACGAAACCAACATTTTATTCCGGTTGGCACCAAATTTCAGATTACTTAATGGTAAATTTTATTTCCCTGCTACATTCAACATTAATAATCATTTTGGTATACCTGCTATATATGATCATAAGAGCAAAAAATTTACGTTTGCAAAAAACAAAGAACATTCGCATGGTGCACTTTTTCCAAAAGATACGCTATCACAGCCTGTTTATGTATTGAGTGGTAAAAATCACTGTATACAAAAATATAATAACGCCGGCGAATTAGATACTTTTCATGTATTTGACAAAAAACATACTCCATACCCCTATCACAGTGAATTGCTTAGTAATGGTAAATGGCTACTTTCCGCAGGTCCTTACAAATTCGTTGTCTTTGATCCTCAAACAAAAAAAACAATTTTATACGGTTCACGTAAAGGGGAATACGATAAATTATTTAACGATAGTTTAATTGAAAGTTACTATTACGCCGGGAAAAATACAGTTTGGATTTCTACCCGCAACGGTATTAACTCGTATGACATAGTAACAGGCGAAGTGACTAATCGCAATAAAGAAATAGGTATAGAACAAATGCTGGTTTCGGGGATAGTTGAAGACGAAGAAGGTAATTTATGGTTTACTTCTGCGCGCGATTTTTACCGTTATAATTTCAAAACAAAAACGCTTACTTGTTTTAATAAAGCTTTAGGTTTTCAGCCCAATGGCTTCGATCATCGCGGAACTATTCCGTCTATGGTTACAGACGGCCAGACCATTTTCTTTCCTACTGTAAAAGGATTACTATACTTCAACATCAATAAAATAAAGTTGCCTGAACGTGTGCCTGAATTAAGCATTGATAAAGTTTTAGCAAACGACAGTATATTAACTGAAGCTGATTTGAACTTATTATTGAATAAAAATTTAAAACTGGCTTATAACAAAAATTCGTTGATATTTGAAGTTAACACCAATCAGCTTTACACTCCTTCACCCAGTAAATTCAGATACAAATTAATTGGGCTTGATGATAAATGGATTGATAACGAAACTTCTCCTAAAATCAAGTTGCAGAATTTACCTGCCGGCCAGTATACCTTAATCATAGAAAGCATTAATAGTTATAACGTTTCGTCAAAGCCTCTGCAAATTTCATTTGAAATAAAAAATCCATTCTGGAAAACATGGTGGTTTATATTGATTGTCATAGGATGTTTAATTTTTGTTGTCGTCAGAATTATCAAATCAAGAGAAAAAGCTTTGCAAAAACGACAAGCAGAATTAGAAAAAATAGTTGATGAAAGAACACAAGAGGTTGTAAGTAAAGCACAGGAAATCCGTCACCAAAAGGAACTAATTGAAGAAAAGCAAAAAGAAATTGTTGATTCGATTAAATATGCACAGCGCATTCAAAAAGCATTGTTGGCAAGTAAAACGCTCCTCGATCAACACTTAAGTCATTATTTCATTTTCTTTAACCCGAAAGATTTGGTAAGCGGAGATTTTTATTGGGCTACCTTCATCAATAACAAATTCTATTTTATAGTTGCTGACAGCACAGGGCACGGTGTTCCCGGTGCATTTATGAGTTTACTCAATATTAGTTTTTTAAATGAAGCTATTAATGAGCGTGAAATTGAGAAGCCCGGCGAGATTTTAAATTACGTGCGACAACGTCTTATTCATAGTTTAGCAGAAGACGGAAGCAGTGAAGGTGGAAAAGACGGAATGGATTGCAGTTTATTGCGCTTTGATTTTGAAACAAAAACGCTTGAGTACGCCTGCGCTCATAATCCTGTTGTTGTAATTAGAAACAATGAATTAATTGAATTGAATAACGACCGAATGCCGGTTGGAAAATCCCCTAAAGAAAACATCGGGTTTAATACCTATGAATTTAAACTTGAAAAAGGAGACACTTTATATGTATTAACCGATGGTTATGCCGATCAGTTTGGCGGAGAATCGGGTAAGAAGTTAAAATTAAAAAATCTTAAAAATTACCTTCTCACTAATTCCGGCGTAGAAATGCAACAACAAGAACAAATACTTTCTGAATTATTTTATAAATGGAAGGGTAATCTTGAGCAAATTGACGACGTCACCATTGTCGGTATTAAATTATAAGTTGAGAGAACAGTTTACATCCACTTCTTTCGCTTAAAGTAAATGATGAGTCCGATCATAACAGATAACATCACGCCCCATGTTATTGCGTATCCATAAGGAGACTTCAACTCCGGCATAAACTCAAAGTTCATGCCATAAACGCCGGCAATAAAAGTAACCGGAATAAAAATGGAAGACATGATGGTTAAAACTTTCATCACTTCATTCATTTTATTAGCGTTTGTACTTAAATAAATATCCATAATACCCGATAATAAATCGCGGTATGTTTCAACAGTATCTATTACTCGCGTTACGTGATCTTGTAAATCGCGTAAATAAATATCCGTACTCGGATTAATCAGTTTGGTTTCGGAACGCACCATGTTACTAATCATATCACGCATGGGCCAAACTTGCTTGCGAAGAAAAATCATTTCACGTTTTAATTCGTGCAATTGTATAAGAGAGCTTTTGGAAGAATGTGAAATAATATGCTCTTCTATTTTTTCAACGGAATCACCAATTTTTTCGATCACATGAAAATAGCAATCAATAACCGCGTCCATTAAAGCATAAGCTAAATAATCGGCTCCACATTTTCGGATTCTTCCTTTGGCTTGTCTTAAGCGGTTACGGATAATTTCAAACGCATCACCTCCTTGTGGCTCCTGAAATGAAATAACCATATTATCGAATAATACGATTGATAATTGTTCGGCATGTATTTTGGTGTCGTAGTTAATCATTTTCATGATAGCTACCACATAATTATCATAGTCTTCAAATTTAGGACGCTGATCCACGTGCACAATGTCTTCAAGTGTTAATGAATGTATGTCATATAGTTTTCCAATCTTCTCAATCACTTCCGTTTTATGAATGCCTTCCACATTAATCCATTTCACTAAATGTGGCTTTACATGTGAAATGCACTCCGACAAATCGTAAAATTCTTGTTCAATAAATTCATTCTCATTATACTCTATTAAAGAAATCTTTATTCTTTCTGTTTTAGAATCGCCGGTATACACAAGTGTTCCCGGAGGAATACCAATATCATGTGATTTTCTTTTTCTCATTCTTTTTTTCCTCCTAAAACAATTACAATTTCACCTTTTACCTGTTTAGTATTAAAATGAGCGAGTACTTCATCTACCGTTCCTCTGAAATTTTCTTCATGTAATTTTGTAAGCTCCCTGGAAACAGCAACCAATCTATCTCCACCGTAATGCTCTTTAAACTCTTCCAAAGCTTTCACCAATCGGAATGGTGATTCATAAAAAACCATGGTTCTGGTTTCTTCCTTCAATGAAAGTAGTTTTGTTTGTCTTCCTTTTTTTTGCGGTAAAAACCCTACAAATACAAATGAATCACAAGGCAAACCACTGTTCACTAATGCCGGCACAAAGGCTGTAGCACCGGGTAAGGTTTCTATCGAAATTCCGGCCTTTATACTTTCACGCACCAATAAAAATCCGGGGTCAGAGATACCGGGCGTACCGGCATCACTAATTAGCGCAATGGTTTTTCCTGACTGAATGGTATCCACAATATATTGCACCGTTTGATGCTCGTTGTGCTGATGATAGGATTTTAAAGGCTTATCGATTTGATAATGCTTGAGTAAAAAAATACTCGTGCGTGTATCTTCCGCTAAAATCAAATCACATTCCTTTAATATGCGAAGTGCCCTAAGCGTAATATCTTCCAAATTACCAATAGGCGTAGGAACTATGTACAATTTACCTGACATGCGATACATCACGAATTTAAACAAAAATGTGAATCAGGAAATAAAGTAAATTCAAAGTTATTGAACATTACTTAGGACCAATCATAAAGTCCTTCAAGTAAAAGGGTTCAAAATAAGCTACATCTTCGAATTGCTGCAGCTTAAATTTTTCATAGGATAACTTTGCCAATTGCTTGGATGAAGGCACAACCCCCTCCACAAAAGAAGCTCCCGGTAAATTCTGCAAGAAACTTTTGCATTTTGGCATTCCATCACCAAAAAAAGTCATGGGTTTATTCACAGCAAAATAATTCAGATTTTCCTCAGTTATTATTTGAGCAGAGGTCTCTTTAATGGTATTTAAATCCTTATCAAAAATAGCACAATACACTTCCATTCGCCGTGCATCCAACATTGGACAAAGGAGCGTGTCGCTATTTAATTTTTCTTTAGCTGCTAAAGCCATCGAACATAAGGTATTTACAGCAATCAATGACTTTTGAAGAGAATATGCAAGTCCTTTCGCGGTAGACACACCGATTCTCAATCCCGTATAAGAACCCGGACCACTTCCTACAGCAATGGCATCTAACCTGGATGGCATCACCTTTTCCTGAATCAATAAGTCGTTAATGAAGACATGCAGATTTTCAGCATGCGTATAACCGTTATCAATTTCTTTACAAGCAATAAGTTCGCCATTGTTTGCCAAAGAAACCGAACACATGGTAGTGGCCGTTTCAATATTTAAAATGATAGCCAATTATTTTTTCTCGGTTGTGCTAAAAAGCTTATCCTTATCTACCACTTTCACTTTTGTACCTTTACGAAGTGTACGCGCAACAGCACCGTAAGGCCCTGTAATAACTTCCTGGCCATCGGAAACACCACTCACAATCTCAATGTAATCATTATCCTGAATACCGGTTTTTACTGTAAGCATATCCGCTTTTCCATCCTTAATGACAAAAACATATTCCTTCAGTTCATCGGTAGTTTTTTCTTTCTCCTTAGCCTTCTCACTTTCTTCGTTAGTTACTTTTGTGCCGTAATCATCTTCATCATCCATCTTCTTCACCTTGGTTGAATCGGCATTACGTGTGGTTACCGCCATGATTGGAATAGAAATAACATTGGTTACGCGCTTCGTTTGAATATCCACACTGGCACTCATACCCGGACGAAAAGGAGCCGGATTCGCTTCTGAAACCAGACTCGTATACGACTCACGCAAAATTCTGATTTTTACAACGAAGTTTGTTACCTGATCGGCGGTGATGCCGGTTGTATTAGCAGAGTTCGCGATTTCAGTAACTATTCCCTTAAATTTTTTATCCATATACGCATCCACCTCAATTAATGCGGTATCATTTTTATGCACGCGAATAATATCGTTTTCGTTTACCTCCACACTCACTTCCATCTCATTCAAATTTGCCAGGCGTAAAATCTCTGTGCCTTGTAAACCTGTAACACCAACCACACGCTCACCTTTCTCCACATTTAATTTTGATACGGTTCCATCAACAGGCGCGTAGATATATGTTTTATCCAAATTTGTGCTCGCCTCTTTTAGAGAAGCTTCCATTCCCTTTACATTAAACTCAGACGCTTTTATATTTTCCTGTAAGCCTTCTACGTTTGCTTTAGCGGCTTCATACTGCGCTTTAGATGCATCAAACTCTTGTTGAGAAATAGCGTTTTGATCAAATAATTTCTTGTTACGTGCGTGCGTTGCTTCTGCATTCGCTAGATTTGCTTTTGCTTGTTCCAACTGCGCTATATTTGTTTTTAAATTTGCTTTTGTGCTATTCACGGAGGCTTCTACACGCTCAATAGTACTTTCATAAATATCGGGCTTGATGCGGCAAAGGAGTTGTCCCTTTTTAACCTGATCACCTTCCTTTACCAGCATATCAACAATCTCACCACTCACATCGGAAGTAATTTTTAATTCTGTTTCAGGTTGAATTTTACCATTAGCGGATACAATTTCAACAATATTACGCTTAATGGCCTTTTCGGTAATGACCTCTGTAGGTTTACTACCCTGTAATGCTTTTACGATAATAACCGTTAAAATGAGGGCTATCCCAATTCCAATTATCCAATATACTTTTTTCATATGCGGTATTTAGTGCTTTACAAATGTATAAACTTAACAGAAATGAGCGCTTCCATTCTTCATTAATAACAACCGAATGTCATTAAATTAGGCTTAATCATTTATAATACGCGACTTACTGAGTGCCTTTTCACGTATGACATCCTGAATGCTGCGGTTCTCGATTTTACAGGTTAACCAGGAGATGATGTCGAGATACAAGAAGGCGCGTTTTTCATATGGATCCTGCTGAAGTTTGATAAGGCTACCTCTCAGTTTTACGAACTCCTTTTTTACACTAATTGCATCCATCACCGGAACCTTCCGTAAGAAGTTGATGATCTGCTGCTGCACCTGATTAAGTTCTTCCAATTTGTATAGGAAACGGTAAACCGATTTTACCTGGTACTCTACCATCTCTGTATCCCCCATTTCATAATGGGCTATTAACTTTAGAATGCGCGAAAAGCTATGAATATCACCCCTTATTTGGGCAGGATGATTAATTACTTTATTGAGGTATTTTATTGCGTTTGTGTTGTCGCCACTCCCAAAATATAAACAGCCAATTTTATAATAGAAGTTTAAGATACGGTTATCATCAATCTTCTTATGGAATCGTTCAATACCCGATTCAATTTCATTTACCAAATACAATCCACCCGAAAAATTACCCTTCATGAAATGATAATTGATTTTATTAATGTACAGATATTGAAATAACAAAACCGAGTTATTTTCGTTATTCAAAATGAACTCCTCATTACCCAACTTCTCGAGTTTATTTAATACTTCATTGAACTTTGTTTTATGATTCACAAAAAACAAGGCTGCCATTAAATTATGTAATCCTTTTAAATACAAATCGGCATAAACCGGTGTTAAATGTTCATTTTCGGTAAATAAGTCTACCCATTTAGTGGCGTATTTATAACAGGTTAAGAAATCCTGAATGATGTAATTATACCAGACATAAGACTGATAGAGATATAATTTTTCAAAGAAACTTAATTCATCAACATTATAAGCCGGCAAATTGGATTTGAAAAATTCGCTTACAAATAAAAAATCTTTTTCATTACGAACATGACTTGTTTTCAAATACAAACCATACAAACGCAAACCCAAATTTGAAAACACATTGGTGCCTGATATTTTCTTATTAAGCGCATTCGCACTTTTGGTAATTTCTTCGGCAGTGGTATCGATACTTCGTGTGATATACTGACTTTCGATATGTTTTTCAAAGTCATAAATCTCGAGCAAAATGGCGTTCTTTTCGTATTCAAAGGCCGAAACTTTTGCTTTATCGAGCATTTTTAAACTTTGAGTGTACAAGCCTTTGTTATAAAGCAATTTCGCGTAATCAATTTGTTCACGCAGATAAATATCCAAATCCTGATTAGAGGCATTCATTCGCAAACTTTGTAAAATCTGCTTATACAAATGCGCCTTTAAGTTGGACAATTGCGCTTTCGTGATATCACTTGTTTTCTGGAAAATTTTTTCTTCGCTATACTCATTTTGTTTATCAAGAACATCGAAAAGCACCATAAACTTACTATCCTCATTGCTCTGTAAACGGTTTACAAACAGCTTAAAGTTTCGCTTCTCACTCTTGCTAAGTGATTTTATTAATAAATATAACGGATCGTTACTGCTGTTTGGCATAGCTAAATTTACACATTTTCTTCCAATCCTGAATTCCAGGTTACGAGAGTAGAACCATAGGTGTAGCCGGCTCCAAAAGCACATAAGATTAACTTATCACCATGTTTAAATTTAGAGCTCCATTCATCCAAACAAATCGGGATACTTGCGCAGGTTGTGTTTCCATACTTATGAATGTTAAGGGCTACTTTTTCCATCTGCATTTCAAGATAATCAGCCGTTGCTGTAATAATTCGTTTGTTAGCTTGATGAGGAATTAAATAATCAATTTCAGATTTTTGAATCCGGTGCTTTTCCAATAAATTTTTGCAACACCCCACCATATTTTCTACTGCCATTTTAAATACAGCTGGACCATTCATAGAGATTGAATGTTCTTTATTTAACACTGTTTCTGCCGTGGCCGGGAATAAACTTCCACCTGCCTTTTGATACAGATTTTGATAACCCGAACCGTCGGTTTCCAATAGCGACTCGCCTATTCCAAATCCATTATGGGTAGGCTTAAGCACTACAGCTCCTGCGCCATCACCAAACAAAACACAGGTATTTCTATTGGTATAATCCATGATACTCGACATTTTATCCGAACCAATTACCAAAACAGATTTATACGCATTCGACTCAATTAATCTGGCTCCAATATTCAGAGCATACAAAAATCCGGAGCATGCTGCGGAGACATCAAAACAAAACGCACGTTTTATGCCTAGCATTTCCGAAACAATAGAAGCCGTTGAAGGAAAAGGATGCTCAGGTGTAGCCGTTGCCACAATTATCACTTCAATGTCATCTTTGCTGATTCCGCCTTTTTGTAATGCTTTCTTTGCCGCTTCCGCAGCCATATAAGCCGTGGCCTTATCTTTATCCCTTAGTATTCTTCTCTCTTTCACGCCACATCTTTCCTGAATCCATTCATCACTAGTATCCACCATCTCACAGATCATTTCATTCGATAAAATGGATTCAGGTAAATAACTTCCTGTTGACGTTATATAGGCTTTTCTTTTCATGTGAGCGCAAAACTATAGCGTTGATTTAACCATTCAAAAACGATTTTAACTCTTATTACAATAACCAAAGAATGAAATTTCAAACTAAACAACTGATAGCTTGTTGATTAATAAAGCTCATTTTATTACAGCCAGTTTGTTTTTGAGTACTAACTTTACCATATGCATAGCAACGCCCTTATAAACGAAAGCAGTCCTTATCTTATACAACACGCTCACAATCCTGTTAACTGGGTACCGTGGAGTGATAATGCCTTTGAAACAGCCCGCAAAGAAAACAAACTTGTGTTGGTGAGTATTGGTTACAGTGCTTGTCATTGGTGTCATGTAATGGAGCACGAAAGTTTTGAAAATACGGAAGTGGCCGCCATCATGAATAAATACTTTGTAAATATTAAGGTAGATCGCGAAGAAAGACCCGATGTGGATATGCTTTACATGAGTGCTGTGCAATTGATGACAGGACATGGCGGATGGCCATTAAATTGTTTTGTACTTCCGGATGGCCGACCTATTTACGGAGGAACCTATTTTCAGAAGGAACGTTGGATAAATATTCTGAACAACCTTCACAATTTATATACAAATGATTATGAAAAGGTTTTACAATATGCAACGGATTTAACCAATGGAATCAAGCAAGCGGAATTAATTTACTCTAAAAAAAATGAGGGAAGTTCATTCAGTTGGAACACGCTTGAAAAATGCATTTCAAATTGGAAAACGCGCTTTGATAATGATTTGGGCGGACCTAACCGTGCGCCTAAATTTCCAATGCCAAACAACTATAGCTTCTTATTAAAATACGCTTATACTAAAGGTGATGCGGAAGTGATGAAGCATGTTGATTTAACCTTGAAAACAATGGCATTAGGCGGCATCTATGATCAATTAGGTGGGGGATTTGCGCGCTATAGTGTAGATATGCAATGGAAGGTGCCTCACTTTGAAAAAATGTTGTACGACAACGCTCAACTAATTACACTTTATTGTGAGGCGTATCGCTACACTAATAACAATTTGTATAAGCAAACTGCGCAACATACCATTGCGTTTGTATTAAGAGAATGGTTGACGAAAGAGAATGGTTTTTATTCGGCTTTGGATGCGGATAGCGAAGGTGAAGAGGGAAAATATTACGTTTGGCAAACCGAAGAACTTAGCCGGTTATTAAACGACGACTACGACCTATTCTGCGATTACTATTGCGTTAACGACATTGGTTATTGGGAGCATGACAATTATATTTTGATGCGCAATCACGAAACTGCTTCTATACTGCAGAAGTACAATCTGAATGAAAAGACTTTGAATGAAAAAATTCAAAACTGCAATGCTGTGCTTTTAGCAGCGAGAGAAAAACGCGTAAAACCGGGGCTCGATAATAAAATCTTAACAGCGTGGAACGGACTTATGTGCCGTGCGCTCTGCGAAGCCTATCTGACTTTTGGAGAAAAGAAGTACAAAAACATTGCCTTATCCAATGCTTCATTCATAAAAAGTAATTTAATGCAAGCAGATGGTTCATTAAAGCGCTCTTTCAGTAATGGCGCTGCAAAAATCTCAGGTTTTTTAGATGATTATGCATTTGTTATTGATGCCTTCATTCATGTTTACTATATCAGTCAGGATGAATTATGGTTAAATTTAGCTGAGAAATTAAGCAATTATAGCCTGGAACATTTCTACGATACGAATAGAAATTTGTTTTATTACACTGCCGGTACATCCGAACAGTTAGCCGTAAGAACAAGTGAAGTAAGTGATAATGTGATACCGTCTTCCAATTCGCAAATGGCCATTAATCTTTTTAAGCTTTACAAAATAAAAGGCGGCGAAAACCATCTCAAAATTGTGTCTGAAATGCTTAAGAACTTAACGGAAGAAATAGCGCATTACGGAGCCGGATACAGTAATTGGGCTTCACTTTATATGGATTTGTTAAATGATCCGGCTGAAGTGTGCATTGTTGGTAAAGATGTTGAAGAAAAATTATTGGAGCTATACAAACATTACCTTCCAAATGCCATTTTTGTTGTTACGGCATCTCCCTCGGAGTTGGACATACTGAAAGGCCGCTACGTAAACGACAAAACATTGATTTACGTATGCAAGAATAAAAGCTGTCAGATGCCAACCTCCGTTATAAAAGAGGCTGTTGAACTGATTGAAAAACATAGTTAGTATACTGATATTACTCTTGACTTTTAATTTAAAAAGTCAATCACTTCTAATTCCCACCCATTCCTCTGCGTTTGCGCCGATTTTAGAATTCAACAACCCTTTTATCAAGTCACATAAAATAAAAACGATTGTTTTTGACATCATCGACAAAAGGGATTTCATGGTAGCAGAGGATAAAAACCTCATCAACTATTACGAGTTCAACCAGGAAGGCCAGTTAACCCGTTTCTATTACACGAATATTATTAAAACCATCGAAAAGGAAATACACGTACCTCCAGTTTACCGAAAGAAAAGAATCGTTGCCAAAGGATACACCTATACAAAAAACGAATATGTGTACGATACCATTTCAACAGTCTACAGATACGATAAAAACAATCTCATCATGAAGCGTTTTAACGATGGAACTTATTACGAAACCCGTTATTACAGTTATGATTCGAAAGGTCGCATAACTAAAGAAAAACGCTTCAAAGAAACCAACAATAGTCAAACACCCAACAATTTTGTATTAGGTAATCAAACTTTAATTAGCGCGGATAGTTTTCAGTATGTTGACATAACACCGCTACAATACAAACAAATTTGTTTAAACAGCGAAAATCGTCCTTATAAAGAAATCATTATCAACAAAGATTCAACCGGTAAAATAATTTCATCGAATGAACATTATACAGTTGCCTGGATCATGCAGAGTTCAGAGTTTAAATATGAAAATGGCATTCTGACTTCCGCGGAATTTAAGGGAAATGCCAATGGCGATGTGGTATTGAAATCTACTTACGAATGCGATTCTACCAATTGCATTTATACCGAGAAACAGTTTAAAAATGATTTAATGCTAAAGGAAATAAGTTACATTACCGAGAGAGAAAACAAAATGCTGAACTCTTTTATTGCACGTGATCCGATTAACAAGACCATGCGCATTGTAAAATTGCATTACACTTATTATTGATTATTCATCTCTGAAAAATGCGAGCTTTCGCATATCAATAATCTGAATGTTTCGATAATAAAAATTTAAAACATCCGAATAGGTATAACCCAATCGTGTCATTCGCATAGCGCCCTCCTGCGACATACCTAAACTATGACCATAACCTTTTCCTTTAAACACAACTGTATCGCCGGCATTATAAATACTGAAATAAGTTGATTTTAATTGCAGATCTTGACGAACATTTTTTAATGGCACTTTAATGTTGCTTGCTTCCAAAAACACCTTACGGGAATCCTGTTTGAAATTTAGCGCCATTTCCTTCGCGTAAGGTTCATCAACCGGATAATTGTGTTTTATCTTTAAATAACTTAACCAATCATCAACCGGCATTTTACGTTCCCATTTATAATTTGGCATGCGTGTACTAAAAGTATCATTTACACTGCGCAAATAGGAAGTACGTGCGCCCCACACATCTTCCGAATTTGCAGTTTGTCCGCCACTGTTACTATGAAAAGCAGCTACAATTAAATTCAGATTCTCATCCACCACCACTTTGCCTTTAGTGTCATTTACAGAATTAAAAATATCGGCAAAGCGAGGTTTTCCGTAATAAGCCTGACAATGCACCTGATCACACAATGAAAATCCCTCCGTAACATGTTTGCTTAAATGCGCTAAGGCAAACGTACGCGCTAAAATTGCCTGAACTTTATAATATTCCTGAAGTGAGCGAGTACCGGATTCCGCCTCTACAACACCGGCAATGTAATTATCCAGTTTAACTTCATTCAGCATTTTTAATAATCCATTTTCATTGGTGATAATGTAATTATCCTGATAGATGCGCGGTTTTCTATCCGGACTGATGAGTTTTACCTTCATTTCACCATTACCATTTAAATCGGTGAAACGAACTGTTTTAAACTTTCCATAAACCGTTTCAAACGACTTTACTTCAATGCTATCATTTACAGCTGATAGTTTAATGATTATTTCGCCATCATTTTTAAGAAGCAGCTTTTCGTCTCCTGTTAGCTGATAACTGCTTTTATCGATGGTGAATGTAACCGCATTAATTTTTAGATGCGCAAACGTTCGGATGTATACAACATCCTCACTAAAAGCGAAAAAAGAAATAAAAGTGAAAATGTATGTAATAATTTGCTTCATAGTTTAATTAAGTGCTTCATGTATTTCTTTAGCCATTCGTTTAGACGCGCCGAGTCCACCCAGGTTTTTCTTCAATTCGGCATAATCATCCTTGATACGCTTACGATAAGTCTCGTCGTGTAGTAAAAGATTTAATTCAGTTTTAATATTTTCGGCGGTCATTTCTTCCTGAATCAATTCCTTCACCATAGGTTTATCCATAATGAGATTAGGCAAGGAAATATACTTTGTATTAATTATTTTTTTGGCGATGTAAAAGGAAAAAGAACCGGCCTTGTAACAAACAACCTCCGGCAAATCAAACAAAGCGCTCTCGAGAGTTGATGTGCCTGATTTAATAACTCCGGCTTTAGCATACTGCATTAATTCATACGTTTGATTGTATACCACTTTAATACCCTTTGCCCGCGCCTTATCATAAGCCGAATCAGGCAAATTATGTGTTCCGCCGATTACGAACTGATACTCTTTAAAATCATCCATTATCGCAAGCATGGTATCAAACATATAATTGATTTCTTGTTTTCGGCTTCCTGGCAAAACAGCGATAATTGGTTTTTCTGATAAACTATTTTTCTTTCTGAATTCAGACTCAGATAGCATTGTTTTTCTTCTTTGCTCTATCGCGTCGAGTAATGGATGACCAACAAAACTCACATCGTAATTATGCTTTTTGTAAAATGTTTTTTCAAATGGTAAAATCACAAACATTCGGTCGACGTATTTTTTGATCGTTTGTACGCGACCTTCTTTCCATGCCCAAACGGTAGGAGAAATATAAAAAAACACTTTATAACCCTTTTCCTTTGCCCATTTAGCCATTCTTAAATTGAACCCGGGATAATCCACTAAAATAACCACATCCGGTTTCTGTAATTCAATATCCTGTTTTACGATTTTGAAATTCTGTTTAATTTTTCCAAGATTCTTAGCAACATCCACAAACCCCATAAACGCCATCTGGCGGATATGAATAGTTGGCTTACGGTTCGCGACTTGCTCCATTAAATCACCTCCTAAAAAATAAAAATCGGCAGAATGATCCAACGCCTTTAACTCACGCATAAAATTAGACGCGTGTAAATCGCCCGAAGGCTCTCCGGCTATTACATAATACTTCAAAATGCCTCCTCGTGAAAATACATGACATAAAATACAAGAGCCGCGTATATAACTACACTTGTAATAATTCCTTTTGTCGCATTATTTAATCCTTTATTCAGAAAGAAATAAAAAATCAGCAAATTACCCAAGGCGCACATTTTTATTGTGTTACTGAGCATTTGTCCGAACATCAGATACTTTATAAATTTTACAGGGAAAGCCATATAGCTATGCATGAACAGCCAGTAACAGAAAAAACACAACAACGGAAATAAAATTCCAATTGCCAACCCTTTCCAGAATGTGTCTAACTTTTCTATCCAGCTCATAGTAAATAGGATTTAATTGTTTCTAAATTTTGGTAAGATGTTAAATCAGATTGAGTGGGCACCACAGAAACATAACCGTTACTCAACGCCCATTCATCCGTATCATTTGACTCTGGTTCAAAATTGACAAACTTACCGGTAAGCCAATAATACGCTCTTCCGTATGGATCGAAGCGTTCTTCAAACTCTTCTACCCAATTTGCACGCGCTTGTCGGCATACTTTAATTCCTTTTATTTCGTCTGCTTTTAATTTTGGAATATTCACATTCAAACAAACACCCTTAGGCATTTTATTTTTTATAGATTCTGAAATTATTTTTTCGATAATGGATTTTGCCTGACTAAAATCCGCATCAATACTATAATCGCATAAAGAAAAACCAATGGAAGGCGCGCTTTCGAGAGCTCCTTCAATTGCTGCCGACATAGTTCCGGAGTAAATAACATTAATAGAACTATTGCTGCCATGATTAATACCTGATAGAACAAGATCCGCCTTACGAGGTAATAATTTATTCACGGCCATTTTCACACAATCAACCGGCGTACCGGTGCAACTATATTCGAGTAAGGCGTTATGATAATTTGTTTTTTGAATGCGTAAAGTTGAGTTAATGGTAATGGCATGACCCATTCCAGATTGTGGTTTATCAGGCGCAATAACTGCTACATCACCAAACTGTTTTGCAACAGATGACAAAAATAAAATTCCCGGTGCGCTAATGCCATCGTCGTTTGTTACAAGTATAAGTGGTTTTTGCATTAATTTAAATTATCAAAAACATAAAGCTAAGCAGTATGCACCTATGAACGGACAAAACTGCATTTACTTACTAAAAGAGGCTTGTTAATTTATGTTAGAACGAAGCATATAGGCTGCTATTTTGACAAACGGCGTGTTTTGGAGGTATTCCGACTTGTAAATTTGTCACATAAATCAAGAAGGCATCCTTTTTGATACCGATTTATAAAAAGAAAAAATATGTTTGATCCGTTTTTATTGTTAATAGGCATAGTATTCATGCTTATTGGCTTTTTGGTAAGCTCCAGGTTGAAATCAAAATTTGCGCATTATTCGCAGGAACGATTAACCAGCGGCTTAAGTGGTAAAGAAGTCGCAGAAAGAATGCTTCGTGAATCCGGAATTTACGATGTAAAAGTTGTTTCGGTAGAGGGAGAATTAACAGATCATTACAATCCCTTAACGAAAACAGTTAATTTAAGCAACGATGTGTATCACGGTCGGCATGTAGCGGCAGCTGCCGTTTCGGCTCACGAATGCGGACATGCCGTTCAGCACGCTACTGCTTATACATGGCTAACCATGAGAAGCAAATTAGTTCCTGCCGTACAAATCAGTTCAACCATAATGAACTTCCTGGTAATTGGTATGGCTTTGCTGGGTGCAGTAATGCCACGAATGGGAAATACCATGCTTTTAATTTTTATTGTTCTTCAAGGAATTCTAACGCTGTTTAGTATTATTACTTTACCAGTGGAAGTAGACGCCAGCAAACGTGCCTTGGTATGGTTAAACTCTGCGGGAATTACCTATGGAAGTGAACATGAGGATGCAAAAGATGCATTAAAATGGGCAGCCTATACTTATTTTGTTTCCGCTTTAGCCTCCATTACTACGTTGATATACTATATTATGAGATTTGTTGGTAATAACAGAGAAGATTAAAATTGTTATTAAAAGCCACTCATCGCGAGCGGCTTTTTGTTATATTTGTTAAGCAAATTCAATTTATCATGAAATAACCATGCTTCTTTAGATAAATTTTAATGACAACAAAATGGTTATTTAAATGGCCTTGTAAAAACAAATTATTTAACATATGAAAAAGATAGTGAATACTTCAAATGCACCGGCGCCAATTGGCCCTTATAATCAGGCTGTTATAGTTGGGGATTCGGTTTATATTTCAGGAACCATTGCCATGGATCTTCAATCGAAGCAATTGGTAAAGGCACATATTAAAGAAGAGACTAAATTGGTGATGGAATACATTGAGGCTATTTTAAAAGAAGCCGGCTGTACATTTGATAACGTAGTGAAAACCACCATCTTCCTTAACGACATGAATAACTTTGTGCATGTAAATGAGGTATATAGCTCATACTTTAAGAAGGATTTTCCGGCTCGTGCCACCATACAGGCTCAACGGTTACCAAAAGATGCCAATGTTGAAATCAGCATGGAGGCAAAAATCTTTTAATCGGGCTTTTTTGACGACCAATACTAAAAATTTGGAGATTGAATTATTTTTATTATTTTTACTAACATAATAAATATCATTTCTATGAACATTTTTGTTAGTAACATCAGTTTTAAAGTAAGAGAGCAAGCTTTAAAAGAATTATTTGAGCAATACGGCGAAGTATCGAATGTACGTATCATTAAAGACAAGGAAACGCGTCGCAGTAAAGGATATGGTTTTGTTGAAATGCCAAATGATTCTGAAGGCAATGCAGCGATCAACGGTTTAAATGGTAGCGATCATAACGAAAGGAAAATTGTGGTTGCTGAAGCTAAAGGTAAAAGAGAGACCTCATCTACTGAATCAGCAGAATAAGCTATATCATTAACTCATACTTAAGGCCGGACTAAAATACCCGGCCTTTTTCATTGACTAACAATGAGTTAATTTAAATCTACAAAAAAACAGTGTTCATCTAATTTTTTCCATCTCTCTATTACAATATTGTAATTTTATAATTAAATCCTTTTAGGAGTTTTACTAAACGCATTTGATGAGAAAAATTTTACCTCTTATTCTGCAAATAATAGCAGTTACCTGCATTAATTCGCAAACATTACAAAACTACACCTCTGTAAGAAACACAGGTGTAAGTTATCCATCTATAAGTACAACAGGAAATGCCTTTAGCACATGGCGAAATACCGGAACATTTCCTCAGGACGATAACCGAAGTGATTTTCAAGATATCGGTTTTGACTTTTGGTACAACGGAATTCGTTACACAAAGATCTCTGCTTCTACGAATGGATTTATAGATTTCTCAGCTTCAACAGACGACGGTGGCCCTACAGCTGATGATTTCGGTTATCAAAACACTGCCTTCACTAACTCTAATCCTGCTAATTCAACCAATCCTGCTATTGCACCTTTTTATGATGATTTAACGGCACAAGGTGGTGTTGATCCACTCGGAACAAGTATTAAATATTCTTTAACAGGAACTGCACCAAGCAGAACTTTTACTATTGAATGGATTAATATGGCTGTTTATTTAAACACAACTCCCAGCTTAAATTTTCAAGTGCAACTTATAGAAAACACCGGTGTTATTAAAATTAATTATGGCACCATGACTCAGGGCACACAAAATTTTTCTTATAGCATGGGTTTAAACAGCGCTACTATTAGTGCAGTTCCCACACTCGCTCAATTAAAAATGTTACAAACCGCAAATGCGAACACGTTTAATAACACTGTCCAGAATAATCTTACAGCAATGCCTGCTGCTAACTCCCAGTACATTTTTACTCCTCCGGTTCCTGCTAATCCTGTTGGCGGTTTAACTTTTAGCGGCGTAACTTCAAGTGCAATGACGCTTAATTGGACTAATTGGGCCACTAACGAAGTTGGTTATGTAATCTATAATTCGGATGATGGCGTTAATTTCAATTTCGTTACTCAAACTGCCGCTAACGCAACTTCAGCTAATATTACAGGCTTGATTCCTTCTACAAGTTATCAGTGGCGCGTTTATGCGGTAACTGAAGGGTGTTTGAGTACAGCACTTACAGGCACACAAGCTACTCTATCTAATGGAAATAAAATCTCTAACCAGTCAGGTAATTGGAGTAACGCGCTTACTTGGACACCTAACGGTGTGCCTGCCGCGGGTGAAGATGTTACGATAGCAAATGGGCACACTGTAACCATCAATGTAAGCGGAGCTTGTAATAACTTAACTATTGGTCAAGGAGCTGCGGCAAAATTAGAATTTGGAGGCGGTACTGCTCGTATACTAAATGTTGGAAATAACATTACTATTAATTCACTTGCCTCCTTCAGTGTAAACGGTGGCTCTAATGTTACTCACACCGTCATTGCAAAAAGAAATATCATCAATAATGGAACTCTTAACTTTTCAACCGATGCTAATAGCTTATGTAGAATAATTTTTAATAAAAACGGAAGTCAAACTATAAGCGGCACCGGTACGTATAGTTTCAACACTATTACGCTCGACATGGGCTCTACTTCAAATAACATTTTAGAAGTAGCCTCAAGTAATTTTACTGCAAACGCAAATTTTCTAACCTTATCAAACGGTACATTCAAACTTTCTCAAACAAACACTTCTAACCTCACCCCATTTACTGCTGCAACTACTATCGGACAAACTTGTGGCATTTGGTTAAATTCAAACAATGCCACTATCAATACAGGTGCGGGCATAACTCTAATTGGAAAACTTACGATTACAAACGGAACTGCTAATATTGGGAATGCAGCTAATGAAGATATTTTATCGAGCGGAGGCTCTGTTACTATGAATGGCGGCGCTTTAAACATCGCCGGTAAATATTACAATGTTGGCATCAATAATCTTTCTTATTTCAGCATTAGTAATGGAACCGTGACAGTTCCTTCTATTGGATCAACCAACACAAATTATGCTCCGTTTCATATCACGGGAGTAGGTTCACAATTCAATCAAACCGGAGGATTAATAATTATTCCGCGTGAAGGTGGCGGTGGCGCACAAAATTACGGCTTTACGAATACAGGTTCAATTGGAGGAACCGTTACGGGAGGTACGCTACAAATAGGAAGTACTGCAACACCTGCAGGACAAACAATGATTTTAAACACAAGCTATCCTATTGGTAATTTATCGGTAAGCAGCGCGAATGCTACAGCTTCGCTTGTAACAAGCCCTTTAACCGTTATACGTAATGTAAATATTAACAGTGGTAGTTTGAGAACAACTACTTTAAATATTAATGTTGGTGGAAATTGGTTTGATGCAGGAACTTTTGTACCAGGTAATTCAACTGTAACATTTAACTCCACTTCAGCGCAAAGTATTTTTAAAGCCGGAGGAGAAACTTTTAATAACCTTACATTTTCAAACAGCGGCGTAAAAACTTTTTCTAGCGCTATTACCGCCAGTATAGTTACAATTAACTCCGGAGCTACTGTTGATGTTGGAACTACCAACAATCAGCTTACGCTCAGAAGTCACTTCTTAAACAGCGGAACATTTAATGCACGAAGCGGATTAGTTTTCTTTAATGGAACTATATCTCAAAGTATTGGAGGAACCAGCACTACTGATTTTTTTGACATTACTTTAAATAATAATGCAGGTGCCATTTTAAATAATTCCGAAAACCTCATTGGAACTTTAACACTCAACAATGGCACTTTCAACACCAATGCGCAAGTATTTACGATGGTGTCTACTGCAACCAATACCGCACGCATTGCACAAATTACAGGTTCAGGAAACATCATTGGTAATGTTACCGTACAACGGTTTGCACCCGGAGGCTTTACCGGCTGGACGCTTTTAGGAGCGCCAATCACTTCTGCACTTACCTATCAAGATTGGGATGATGATATCTATATCAGCTGTCCTTCTTGTCCTGATGGAAGTGCTTCCGGTTTTCTATCTATCTATACTTATGATGAAACAGTAGGTGGTGCTTATGATAACCCAAGTGCTTATGTACCATTAAGTGGTATTACAGATCCTATCACTCCGAATACAGGTTATTGGGTTTACTTGGGTACCGGTTCAGTTACTACAACTAACATTACCATGGATGTAACAGGTTCTGTTGGAAAATTCAACACAAATATTCCGCTTAAATACACTAATACCGGTACACCGGCTAACGATGGCTGGAATTTAATTACGAATCCTTACCCCTCTCCTGTTCGTTGGAGTTTATTAAAAGGCACTGCTGCAAACTTAGACAACGCCATTTATGCTTACAATCCGGATTTAAATGCCGGATCAGGCTCTCATGCAACTTACGTTAACAACATTAGTAGTCCCGCAATTGGTGCCGGTGGAATTGGCGATACTATACCAATGGGGCAAGGATTTTATGTGCATGTTACAGGTACAAGCACTATTGTTGCACAAGAAGCCAATAAAGTTGGCGGTAATCCAACATTTTTGAAAGTGAATCAAAGCGCCAGTGTAGCTAGCAGTACACCGTTACTTCGTTTACATTTAAAAAGTGTGATGGGACATGATGATGAAACCGTATTGTATTTACAGAGTGGTGCCAACGATACTTTTGATGATAGTTACGATGCTTACAAAATGCGCGGACAAGACCCATACGCGCCTACACTTGCACTTGAAAAAAACAATGTTCAGTTTCAAATCAATGGTGTGGCGCCAATTAGCGGGAATTTCAGCATGCCATTAAAAGCGCTTACAGGTTACTCCGGAACTTATACGATTAGTCCTGAAAACATTTCTTCTTTCCCTGCAGGAGCATGTATCAATTTATATGATGTGTTCACCAACACGACTACCAATTTAAAAACTAACAGTTATGTATTCACATTAGCCGACACAACAAGTGTGGCTCGTTTCCGATTGAACATTACAATGAATCCGCTCACCATCAACAGTAATATTAATCAACCAAATTGCGCAGCGCCAACATCCGGTGAAATTATCGCGCAAGGTGCAAATAGTGGTCCTTGGAATTACTATTGGAAAAACTCTATTGGAAATACCATACAAACTTCCTTAAATAAATCGACTGCCGATACTTTAAAAAATTTATCCGGTAGCACATTCACAGTTGAAGTAAATACAGTTGGCATGTGTGACAATAACACAACCGGCTTTGTTATTAATAACGTTATGCTTCCGGTGTCTCAATTCATGTGTGAAGACACAACCTATTTAAGCGCGGGTGCATTGATTACATGTACAAATACTTCTTCGAGCGCAAGTTCATATTATTGGGATTTTGGTGATGGATTAGGATTTTCATCTGCGATGAATCCTACTTACAACTATTCTTCACCCGGTATTTATACAGTTACTTTAATTAGCACCAGCAGTACGGGATGTAATGATACAACCACACAAATTGTTGTTGTGAGCAACGCCATTACTACAGGCATAAACAATTTAGCTAATGCATCCGGCTTACTCATCAAAACCATTCGTGCGAATGAGTTCGTGTTAGAGAAAAATCTTGATGTGGAAAAAGAATGCAGCTTTACACTCTATGATGAATTGGGAAGATTATTAATTAATTACGGGAAAATCATCACACGGAAAATTTACTTACCACTCGATTTAAAGGAATACAGCTCCGGAATTTACTTCCTCCATTTAACGATTAACGGAGAGCCGGAAGTAATTAAATTACCCGTGCAATAGGAGAATAACCCTTTAATAGTCTGTATTTTATCGATTCGGAGAGGGAATTTGGCATTTTTATGCTTAAATTTAATTCCCTTTTCCGTTTAATTGATACCAAAAGAAACCATAGACAAAATTATTGATGCCGCCCGTGTTGAGGAGGTTGTTGGCGATTTTATTACGCTGAAAAAACGCGGCGCCAATTATCTTGGTCTATGTCCCTTTCATGGTGAAAAAACGCCTTCCTTTACTGTCTCTCCGGCAAAAGGAATTTACAAATGTTTCGGTTGCGGTAAAGCCGGCACCTCTGTCAATTTTATTATGGACAGTCAGCAACTAAGTTACCCGGAGGCATTAAAATGGCTGGCTAAAAAATATAATATCGAGGTTGTTGAACGCGAGATTAGTCCTGAAGAAAAAGCATTACAAAACGAAAAGGAAAGCTTATACATTGTGATGCAATACGCGCAACGTTACTTCACCCATAATTTATACAATAGCGATGAAGGCAAATCAATTGGTTTAAGCTATTTTATTGAGCGCGGATTTCGTCACGATATTATTGAAAAATTTCAATTAGGATATAGTTTTGAAGAACGACGTGCACTCAGTCATGATGCCGTAAAAAACGGATACAAAGCAGAATATTTGGTAAAAACCGGATTAAGCATCTTAAGTAACCAACACGTTGAAGGAAACCCTATCACCGAACAAGATATTTTTGATCGATATACCTCACGTGTAATGTTTCCTATTCACGATGTCGGCGGACGTGTTATTGGATTTGGCGGTAGAATCTTAGGCAGTGATAAAAAGTTAGCGAAATACATCAACTCTCCGCAAACTGACATTTACGATAAAAGTAAAGTTCTGTACGGATTGTGGTTTGCGAAGAAAGCCATACAGGAAAAAGACAATTGTTATTTAGTAGAAGGATATACCGATGTTATTTCCATGCATCAGTCGGGTATCGAAAACGTAGTTGCTTCGTCCGGAACATCTTTAACAGTTGAACAGATAAAAGCCATTCACCGTTTCACCAATAACATTACGGTTTTATATGATGGCGACAGTGCCGGCGAAAAAGCAAGCGTGCGTGCTATTGATTTATTATTGGAAGAAGGCATGAATGTAAAAGTGTTGATGTTTCCGGATAATGACGATCCGGATTCATTCAGCAAAAAAGTGACGGCCGATGAATTTAAAACATACATAGAAAATAACACTCAGGACTTCTTAGCTTATAAAACCCGTTCACTTTTCAATGAAACTAAAAATGACCCGATTAAGAAAGCAACTGTAATTAAAGATATCGTTCAAAGTATTTCCTTAATTCCGGATGCCATTATCCGTTCGGTTTACATTAAAGAATGTGCTTCCATTATGGAATTGCAGGAGAATGTTCTGCAAATGGAGGTTACCAAGTTAAGGAGAAACAAAGCATCAAAAGGTGAAAATAAACCTGTTCAACCGGAAGTAAATGAAGCGCTCACAGAGGCATTAACAGGAACAGAGGAAAAACAGGAAAATCTTATTGTAGCGGAAAGCGAAGAGAAGGAATTATTGCGACTCATCCTTAACTACGGAAATGTTATTATAGAAGTAGAAGCTGAGAACGAAGATAAAGAACATCATGATTTTGAATTATCTGTTTCTGAATATGTACTGTTTGAATTAATGCGTGATGGTATTGATTTCCTTAATCCAATACATCAAATGGTATTAGACGAATACATGCACCAGCTTCAGGAAAATAAATTACCTGATTTTAATTATTTCAAAAACCATTTAAATCCAGCTATATCTACATTCGCTATTGATTTAGCATCTGCAACCGAAGAGCTCAGCGAAAAATGGAATGCTTTCGGTGTTTTGGTAGAACGAGAAATTTATCATCTTAAAAAAGCTACTCAACATACCATTTACAGTTTAAAAGAAAAACGCTTGAGTAAAATGATTCATGACATGCAGGAGGAATTAAAAACCGCTCCCGGAGAAACACATGAAGAAATTTTAAAAGATATTTTGCGCTTAACGCAAATCAAAATGCAAGTGAATAAACTACTCGGACGAATAGTAGTAAAATAAAAATCCCCGATCAAATTGACCGGGGATTTTTTTATTAGTGAAATTTAGAATTCAAAGCTTATTTGTCCTTCTCCTCCTAATAAATCTTTCGATTTCATTTTTTCCATGGCTCTTCGGTGTAACTCCATTGGCGATAAACCACTGTCGTCATCGTTTCCCAAGAACTTCTTCGCGTCTTTAATTTCCTGTGGTTCCAATAAAGTAATGTCTTTTACTTTATACGAAGATAATTTCTTACCCTTCGCTTTCATATTGGTTGGTGGAGCAAATTCAACCAAATTAATTTTCTCATTCTTTATATTGTTGCCCTTTTCCTTATAGAAACTAACTTCGATGGTTGGATTTACCTGCGGCGTAACCAATTCCATTCGCGATTCAGGATGCTCGGTAACCAATAGAGATTTACTTGAAATATTTTCCGGCAGGAATCGTTTCGTGAAATACGACTTACTCTCACCATCATAATAAATACAAGTTAAAGTTTGACTCGGGAAATATTTTTCAATTAAAATAATATCCTCATCAAAGTGGTTTAACACATCGTAAGTATACAATTTATAGAAGCCCTTGCTGGTAATAGTTAAAATCTTATCATCTCCACTGAACTTTCCTAAGTAAGTTCCTCTTCCGTCCTTATTCAAACGGTGCACAGTATCATCGAACCAAAAATCTTCGGCGCCAACAATCGCCACACCCTTCTTAAGGAGCTCAACTTTTCTAACGCTGTATTTTGTAACGATATTACCAACTGAGCCTCTGCCCTTCACTTCCATTTCAGAAAAATCGATATCAATTTCCAATTTACGTAATCCGGAAGCCTGACGCAACAACACGCGTACTTTTTCAGCCTCACCATTTGGATTTACGGTAAACCAATACACGTGAGAATCTTTGGTGCCCTTCGTTAAATCATATTCCTTATCGCGGGTTACACCACCCACATTAAAACGTTTCATGAAGGTAATACCTTTTGGTCCGTCGCGATAAATCATATTATATGTAGTACGATCATCATCACGTTTAAATATCGCCACATGAAGAATATCCTTTCCAACAAACACTTTGTCGGCTACTTTAAATACTTTCATCTTACCTTCTGCTGAGAAGGCAATGATTTCATCCAGTACAGAGCAATCGCAAACAAATTCGTCTTTTCTTAAACTTGTACCAACGAAACCTTCCGCGCGATTTACATACAACTTCTCAGTAGCCATGATAACCTGAGTGGCTACAATGGTTTCTAATTGCTTAGATTCCGTTCTGCGTTCTTTTCCTTTACCGTATTTAACTTTTAGGTTTTTGAAGTATTCGATGGCGTAATCCGTCAGATTCGCTAAATGATGTTTCACCTGAGCGATTTTTGCCTCTAAATCTTTCATAAACTCTTCCGCCTTAATGGTATCAAAACGTGTGATACGAATCATCGGAATTTGAGTCAGTTTATGTAAATCATCATCATTAATCTCGCGTAATAATTTTTTGCGATGTGGCTTAAAGCAACCATGTAAGTATTCGTATAAAGATTCTTTATTCGAGTACTTCTTGAAATCGATGTACATTTCTTCCTTGATGAAGATTTTCTCCAAAGAAGAGAAATGCCATTTTTCTTCCAGCTCATGTTTTTCAATTTCCAATTCACGCTTCAGTAACTCAACTGTTGCGAATGTGCTTGCTTTAAGAATTTCTGTAACACCAATAAACTTCGGTGTTTCGTTTTCGATAATACAGGCGTTCGGAGAAATACTCATCTCACAATTCGTGAACGCATATAAAGCATCTATTGTTTTATCAGGAGAAATACCCGGTTGTAAGTGAATTAAGATTTCAACCTCTTCCGCCGTATTATCTTCCACTTTCTTAATCTTAATTTTCCCTTTATCGTTAGCCGCTAAAATTGAATCAATTAAAGAGCCGGTTGTTGTTCCGAAAGGAATTTCAGTGATCGCTAAAGTTTTCGAATTTACTTCCTTTATGCGCGCGCGAATTTTAATCTTTCCACCACGTAAACCATCATTGTATTCACTAAAGTCGGCAATACCGCCTGTTTGAAAATCCGGATACAAATGTGGCTTCTTACCTTTTAACACCATGATGGAGGCGTCAATCAACTCAATAAAGTTGTGTGGTAAAATCTTACACGCCAATCCAACCGCAATACCTTCTACACCATGCGCTAATAACAATGGGAATTTTACAGGCAAGTTAATAGGCTCTTTATTACGGCCATCATAGCTTAATCCCCAATTGGTTGTTTTCGGGTTGAAAAGCACTTCCAATCCAAACTTAGACAAACGCGCTTCAATATAACGTGGTGCCGCAGCACTGTCGCCCGTTAGAATGTTACCCCAGTTACCCTGACAATCGATTAATAAATCTTTTTGCCCCATGGTTACCAAAGCATCACCGATACTTGCATCACCATGCGGGTGATACTTCATGGTGTTACCAATAAGATTCGCTACCTTATTGTAACGACCATCTTCCAGTTCCCACATGCTATGTAAGATACGGCGTTGTACCGGTTTTAGTCCATCCTCAATGGCGGGTACAGCACGTTCCAGAATTACATAAGATGCATAGTCGATGAACCAATTCTTAAACATTCCTGATACGTGTCTAATGCTATCCACATTATTGTGCGTATCGATTGGCTCAGCACCGGGAATAGGCATCAAGGGCAGTTCGTTATTCTCTTTTTCTTTATCCTTATTATCTTTTTTCTTTGCCATAATTATCCTAAAGTTCTTTTACTTATTTCACTAGCTCTTCTTCAACATCCAATTCAACGCGTAAGTTTTCAATAATGAATTCCTGACGCTCCTGGGTATTTTTACCCATATAATAATTTAATAATTGCTGAATGGAAGCTTGTTGATCTAACAACACCGGTTCCAAACGAATATCTTTTCCGATAAAATGCTTGAATTCATCCGGAGAAATTTCTCCCAAACCTTTAAATCGGGTGATCTCAGGTTTTGGTCCGAGTTTTGCAATGGCCGCCTTACGCTCTTCATCACTATAGCAATAAGCTGTTTCTTTTTTATTACGTACGCGGAACAATGGTGTTTGTAAAATATAAACGTGACCGTTTTTAACTAAATCAGGGAAGAACTGTAAGAAGAACGTTAAAAGCAATAAGCGAATATGCATACCATCCACATCGGCATCGGTTGCAATAACCACATTATTGTAACGTAAATCATCCAATCCTTCTTCAATATTTAAAGCGGCCTGAAGTAAATTAAATTCTTCATTCTCATAAACTACTTTCTTACCCAAACCAAAACAATTTAAAGGCTTACCCTTTAAACTAAACACCGCTTGTGTATTTACATCACGGGTTTTCGTAATAGAACCGCTCGCTGAATCTCCCTCACAAATGAAAATAGTGGTTTCGTGTGCACGAGGATTTTTAATATCATCCAAATGTATACGACAGTCGCGTAATTTTTTATTGTGTAAGCTTGATTTTTTAGCGCGCTCGCGTGCTAATTTTTGAATTCCCGAAAGTTCCTTACGTTCACGCTCGTTCGCTAAAATCTTTGCCTCTATAGCTCGTGCGGTTTCAGGATTTTTATGCAAGTAATTATCTAATTGTTGCTTGATAAAATCGCCAACAAACGAACGCATCGATTGTCCGCCAGGTGCAATTTCCTGTGAACCCAATTTAGTTTTAGTTTGCGATTCGAATACAGGCTCCTGAACTTTTACTGAAATAGCAGCGATGATAGATTTACGAACATCCGTTGGGTCAAAATCCTTCTTAAAGAATTCACGAATAGTTTTCACTACCGCTTCGCGATAAGCCGCTTGATGCGTACCGCCTTGCGTTGTATACTGACCATTAACATAACTGTAATATTCTTCAGAGAAATGCTCATTACTGTGCGTCATGGCAATTTCAATATCCTCTCCCTTTAAGTGAATAATAGGATATAAAATTTCTCCGGAAATATTTTTCTCTAATAAATCCTTTAAACCATTTTCTGATTTGTATTCGGCACCGTTAAAATAAAGCGTTAATCCAGTATTTAAGAACGCGTAATTCCAAATCATACGATCGATATACTCGTGTACGAAATGGTATTTTTTAAAGATGGTATCATCCGGTCTGAATTCAACATAAGTTCCATTCGGTTCATCAGACTTAGAAAGTTTGTGTTCTTTAATTATTTCACCGCGAGTAAACTCAACCGTTTTACATTGTCCGTCACGATAAGACGTCACTTTGAAAGAAGTTGATAAAGCGTTCACCGCTTTTGTACCTACTCCATTTAATCCGATTGATTTCTTAAATGCTTCGCTATCGTACTTACCTCCGGTGTTTATTTTGGAAACTACATCCACTACTTTTCCCAATGGAATTCCACGACCATAATCTCGGATAGAAACAATACCTTCCTTCACATTTACCTCAATTTTCTTGCCGGCACCCATCATAAATTCATCGATGGAGTTATCCATTACCTCTTTGATAAGAACATAAATTCCATCGTCAAAAGCTGAACCGTCTCCTAACTTCCCGATGTACATACCGGGACGCATACGAATATGCTCTTTCCAGTCGAGCGACTTAATACTATCTTCGTTATAACTTCCTGCTTGTTTTGCCATAGTCTAATTGCAATATTTATTTATTTCTGTTTGCACTTCTTTATCACCCAATTCTAAACACTTATTCCAATGATAACACGCCTTTTGTTGATCCTTTAATTTCAGATAACATGTTGCGAGATTATAGTGGGCATCTATATCCTTTGGGTAATATTTTATAGCTTCTACAAAATAAGCTTTTGCCAACAGTGTTCTTTTTATAGAAAATTTTCGTACACCATAATTATACAAATCCTTTTTAACCAAGAGTGAAGCTGGGCTTCCTAATTCGATATTCTTTGGTGCCGTATTACCTTTTGTATTAAAATATGCATTATCTGCATTCTTATTGAGTTTATTATACCCATCACTGATATAAAAAATCTTATACTTTATTTCCCCTTTGCATTTCAATGAGTCAGAAAACCATAATCCGTCCGTCGCCATAATTAATCTTTGTGTCTCCTTTTCAAAAAACAACTTAAGCGAATCATAATACTTGTAATCATTCATTACTACGTTCTTTGGAAACACAATATCGGTATAATAATTCTTAAGCGAGTTGATATTGTTTTTAGCATCAACTTTAAATCCAACATGTGCTTCACATTTAACTCCATATATCTCTGCTGTTACTGGTATTACTCTATTCAGGGCGATAAAGGTATCGAGCTCAGCCTTTTCATATAAAAAAAACGGCAAGCTGTCAACCTTACTGTAATAATCAGTAACACTTTCATTAAAGACATGCTTTTTTTGTCCAAATGAAACGAATACTACAAAACAGAATAAGTATATGATTAATTTTCTCATCAAAGACTATCTTCGTTATAACTTCCTGCTTGTTTTGCCATGTTCTATTTCAAGTTTCTTGTTTTTAATTTCTAGTTGATTTCTGTTCGATTTAAAGTTCATGGTTAAGAAACCAGAAACTTCAAACCGAAATAATTAAATTCCATCCCCATCTAATAAATTCCCTAATCCGCCCAGGATACTTCCTTCTTCACGTTTTCTTCCCATACCACCGCCGTAAGATAAAATTCTACCTGCTAAACGACTAATTGGTAATGACTGAAGCCATACCTTACCCGGACCGCGAAGCGTTGCATAAAACAAACCTTCTCCACCGAATATAACGTTCTTCACCCCTTTCACAAATTGAATATCGTAATCGACAGTTTGAGTAAAGGCAACTAAACATCCTGTGTCTACTTTTATTAATTCGCCGGGTTGCAAATCCTTTTCTATAATGTAACCTCCACTATGAACGAAAGCCATTCCATCGCCTTCTAATTTTTGCATAATGAATCCTTCACCACCAAACAATCCGGTTCCTAATTTCTTTTGAAATTCAATTCCGATATCTACGCCTTTTGCCGCGCATAAAAAACTATCCTTCTGACAAATAATTTTTCCGCCGAGCTGTGCTAAATTCATCGGAATGATTTTTCCGGTATAGGGTCCTGCAAATGTTACCTGACGTTTTTGATTTGAAACATTCGAATACACTGTCATGAATAAATTTTCGCCGGTTAACAAACGCTTACCGGCTGTAAATAATTTACCCATGAAACCACCTTGATTACTACCGTCACCAAACATGGTTTGCATTTCGATGCCTTCTGTCATCATCATAAAACTTCCGGGCTCCGCAATAACTGCTTCTTGTGGATCTAATTCAATCTCCACACATTGTAATTCTTCGCCTGAAATCTTGTAATCTATTTCGTGATTTTTCATTTGTTATTGTTTATTTCGAGTTTGTTATTTCGGGTTTGTTATTCGAAGAAAGAATTTCTTTTGGTTTTAAAAACTTCTTTCCTTGAATATTTGAATTATTAAGATAAGTCATAAAACGTCCAATTTGATTCGCAAGTTCCAGACATTTATTATTATACTCATCAAACTGTTTCTGATCAATAAAATTTCTATCTAACACTCTGTATAATTGCGACCTTACTTCACCTAAGGAAGCCTTTGCTATTGATAAAAAATGGATGAATTCTCTATTCCCATCTCTTTCAAACCCTTCGGCAATATTATCCATAACAGAACCTGCCGAACGATCTAACTGTTCCTTTAATCCATAACTTTTGCTTTCGCTTAGCTGCAGTAACACAGGAATTAATTCCGTATTTAGCTTTCTAGCTACTTGCCAAACTTCCAAATCTTCAAATCTTCGTATCGTTCCCATTATAACTTGTACTTCTTTATTTACTCAAATCCACTCGAAATAAATAACCCGAAATAATAAATAATTAACTAAACATTAAATCTAAAATGCATCACATCTCCGTCTGCAACTACATACTCCTTACCTTCAATTCTTAATTTACCGGCATCCCTGCAAGCTGCTTCTGAACCGAGTGTAATGAAATCATTGTAACCGATTACTTCTGCCTTGATAAAACCCTTTGTAAAATCTGTATGAATTACGCCGGCTGCTTCCGGTGCTTTCATTCCCTTTGTGATTGTCCAAGCACGTACTTCTTTCACGCCTGCCGTAAAGTAAGTTTGAAGATTTAAAAGTTTATATGCCGACTTAATTAATTTATTTACGCCCGGCTCATCCAAACCCATCTCCTGTAAGAACATTTGTTTTTCTTCATACGTTTCAAGCGCAGCAATCTCACTTTCCATTTGTGCGGTTATCACTAAAATTTCAGCATTCTCATCTTTCACAGCCTCTCTAACTTGGTCAACGTATTTATTCCCGCTCTTTGCAGACGCTTCATCAACATTACATACATACATCACCGGTTTAATAGTGAGCAGATGTAAATCCTCAACATATGGCAATTCATTATCTTCAAGATTAGCAGCACGAGCCGATTTTCCACTCTCTAAAGTAGCTTTCACTTTTAAAAGCGTGTTATACGTTTTTACAGCTTCCTTATCACTACCAGTTTTTGCTTGCTTCTCAAACTTTTTGATTTTCACATCAACACTTTCCAAATCTTTCAACTGTAACTCGGTGTCGATAATTTCTTTATCACGTACCGGATTCACTGAACCATCCACGTGTACTACATTTGGATCATCGAAACAACGCAACACATGCAAAATAGCATTACACTCACGAATGTTTGCTAAAAACTTATTTCCTAAACCTTCGCCTTTGCTGGCGCCCTTTACCAAGCCAGCAATGTCTACAATCTCAACAGTAGTTGGTAAAATATTTTGTGGTTTTACAAATTCAGCCAACTTGTTCAAACGCTCATCAGGCACTGTAATCGTACCTACGTTTGGATCAATCGTACAAAACGGAAAATTCGCCGCTTGCGCCTTTGCATTACTTAAACAATTAAAAAGGGTCGATTTTCCTACATTCGGTAACCCTACAATTCCACACTTTAAAGCCATTTTATTTAAATTCAGATTTTTAGAACTCAGCTAGTTAGGTATTTTCTATACTTTTCTCTCTGAATCCCCTAGTTCAACAAACCTGCAAATATAGCAATTGCAGGGGCCATCGTCAATTTACCTTCTCTCTATACTCTCTATAGTTTTTAACATACTTCCTATATTTTCAACATTACTGAATAGTGGCCTAGGCAAATAGTATTTTTGCCCAAATTGCTTATTATGGCCAATATTTCCGAATTAAAAAAATTAAGTTCACAAGTAAGAAGAGACATCGTACGTATGGTGCATGCTGTAAATTCAGGGCATCCAGGCGGTTCTCTCGGCTGCGTTGAGTTTTTTGTAGCTCTATACAATGATATTTTAAAACATAATCCGAAAAACTTTACAATCGATGGTAAAGGTGAAGATTTGTTTTTCCTGAGTAACGGTCATATTTCTCCTGTTTACTATAGTGTTCTCTCTCGTGCAGGTTATTTTCCTGTTTCAGAATTAAAAACATTCAGAAAATTAAATACACGTTTACAAGGACATCCTACAACACATGAAAATTTACCGGGCGTGCGTATTGCAAGTGGTTCACTCGGACAAGGAATGAGTGTTGCTGTTGGTGCAGCTTTGAGTAAAAAATTAAACAAAGATAATTCGGTTGTGTATAGCTTACACGGTGATGGCGAATTACAAGAAGGACAGATTTGGGAAGCTGCTTTATATGCAGCCGCTAACAAAATCGACAATTACATTGCTACTGTAGATTATAATGGTCGCCAGATTGATGGTGATGTAGATAATGTACTTTCATTAGGAAATTTGAAAGCTAAATTTGAAGCTTTCGGTTGGACCACCTTAGAAATTGCAAATGGCAATGATATGGAACAAGTGATTTCAGGAATTAAGAATGCACAAACGTATCTTGGCAAAGGAAAACCCGTTATTATCTTAATGCGCACCGAAATGGGTTTCGGCGTTGATTACATGATGGGCACTCACAAATGGCATGGCAAAGCTCCTAATGACGATCAATTAAAAGCTGCTCTCGGACAATTAGAAGAAACCTTAGGCGATTATTAATTTTTGAATGAATGAACTGTAGGATTTTAGAAATGAAAGGCATGTTTTTTGGACTAGTTTCAAAAAGTATGAATTTCAAAAAGTCTAAAATTTTAAGTTTTGTTTTTGCATTTTTCTTCTTCTCATTTTTCGCTCAACCAACCAATCGCATTCTTTTTATTTTCGATGACTCATATAGCATGTATGCGCCATGGAACAGCAACATCAAAATTGAAGTAGCGAAAAAAGTAATGGCTGAATTCCTTGACAGCCTAAAATCCATTCCAAATTTAGAATTAGCGCTTCGCTGTTACGGACATACTACTTTTTTTAAAGAGAAAAACTGTAAGGATACCAAGCTCGAAGTTCCTTTTGCTTCTGCTACTACCAATTCTGAAAAAATAAAGCAACGTATTAAGAAATTGGAACCGATGGGTACAACACCTATTGCGCTTTCTTTGGGAGAATCAATTGCTGATTTCACACCTTGCTCTAATTGTCGCAACATTGTTATTTTAATTACCGATGGCATTGAAGAATGTGAAGGAAATCCGTGTAAGGTCTCCATGGAATTACAGAAAAAAGGAATTTTTCTTCGTCCTTTTGTGATTGGGATTGGATTGGATGTAAAGTTTGCTGACGTGTTTGGTTGCATGGGTAAATTTTATGATGTGAGTAACGAAGCTAATTTTGGCGATGTATTAAAACTGGTTTTAACCGAGGCCATTTCTCAAACAACAGTGCAGGTAGATTTACTGGATATTACCAAAAAGCCAACCGAAACGGACGTGAATATGACGTTTTACGATGCATCAAACGGACAAATAAAATACAACTATTTGCACACTATCAATCACCGTGGTAATCCGGATACTCTTGTTTTGGATCCCGATTTGAAATATAACCTAACGGTTCATACCATCCCTCCGGTAGAAAAGAAAAACATAACTATCATAAAAGGAAAACACAATGTAATTCCTGTTGACGCACCACAAGGTTTTTTAAAATTGGAGATTGAAGGAACCTTATCGAAATACTTTCCAACCACCATTGTTCGACAAGCAGGAAATATGAAAACGTTAAACGTTCATGAATTCGGAAAAAGTGAAAAATACATTGTAGGTAAATACGATCTTGAAATTTTAACCCTGCCGCGTATCAAATTAAATGATGTGGAAATAAAACAAAGCACCACCAACTCTATTAAAATTCCAGCTTCCGGTAATGTATACGTGAGCCGCGGTACACTTGGTTATGGCAGCATTTATCTCGACGACGGCAAACAAGTAACCTGGGTATGTAATTTAAATAGCAATATTCAAAGTGAAATTATTTATCTTCAACCCGGTAATTATAAGTTGGAATTCAGAGGAGAAAACACCAAAGAAACAATTAAAACACAAGAGAAAAAATTTACAGTTACATCAGGACAAACAACCAACATACGATTGAATTAATTTATTATGACAAAATATAGTTTTACAGAAAAGAAAGACACACGCTCAGGATTTGGAGCGGGATTACTAGAAATCGGAAAACAAGATGCCAATGTAGTGGCATTGTGTGCCGACTTAACTGAATCATTAAAAATGGATGCTTTCGCTAAAGAATTTCCTGACAGATTTTTTCAGGTGGGAATTGCTGAAGCGAATATGATTGGTATGGCAGCCGGTTTAACCATTGGCGGAAAAATTCCGTTTACAGGAACTTTTGCAAATTTCAGCACAGGTCGTGTGTATGATCAAATTCGTCAGAGTGTTGCTTACTCTGATAAGAACGTGAAGATTTGCGCTTCGCACGCCGGATTAACATTGGGCGAAGATGGCGCAACGCATCAAATCTTAGAAGATATTGGTTTAATGAAAATGTTACCAAACATGACTGTCATTAACACCTGTGATTTTAATCAAACAAAGGCCGCTACCATTGCTGTTGCTAAACATCATGGTCCGGTTTATTTACGTTTTGGTCGCCCTGCAGTACCAAACTTTACTGCACCTGATCAAAAGTTTGAAATTGGAAAAGCTGTTGTATTAACTGAAGGAAAAGATGTAACCATCATTGCTACCGGACATTTAGTTTGGAAAGCCATTGAAGCCGAAGCTAAATTAGCGGAAGCAGGAATAAGCGCGGAAGTGATCAATATTCACACGATTAAACCATTGGATGAAGATGCTATTTTAAAATCCATCGCTAAAACTAAATGCGTTGTAACTGCTGAAGAACATCAGATGAATGGCGGATTAGGTGACAGTGTTGCTCAGTTATTATCTCGCAAATCACCAACACCTCAAGAATTTGTTGCAGTGAATGATAGTTTTGGTGAGAGCGGAACACCGGATGAGTTAATGAAGAAATACGGTTTGGAAACAGATAATATAATTGAAGCTGCCAAAAAAGTAATTAAACGCAAATAAAATCTATAAATGAAAAAACTATTTTTAGCACTATTGGTTTTCGGCTTAGTGAGCTGCGAACAAATTGAGAAACTCGACGCTCAGATGGAGCCCGATTCAACCGATATCGCTAATGAAATAGCTGATGTAAAAAAGGAAATGGCTATTGTGGAACAATTAGCCAAAGAGGGAGAATCAAAGTTATTATTCAAAGCATTTGGAACAGAGCCGGGTTGGTACATGGAAATTTATTCGGGACACATGAAAGTGTTATTGAACTATGGCAAGGATAGTTTGTGGATTAGCGATGATTTTTATAAAGCTGCTGATGCAGGAGGATTTGAATACGAAGCTGAAAACGATGGTAGTAAATTAACTCTAAAAATTAAAGACGAAAAATGCACCGACGACGCGAAAGGTGATACACACAATCGCAAAGTAGAATTAAAAGTACAAAACAAAACATACACCGGCTGGGGTGATACACAGAATTAAAATGAACTTTAAGAACGAAGAATTATTGGATAATGCCGATCTTTTAATTAAAGACGGAAAAATCAACGATGCTATTGATGTATTGAATGAGATTTTAGCGGATGATCCTTTATTTGGGAAAGCACACAATCATTTAGGATACATTTACGAAACAAAAATTCGCGATTACGCGAAGGCAGAAGAGCATTATAAAATTTGCTTGAAAACAAATCCTGAATACAGTGCGGTTTATTATAACGCTGCCATTCTTTTTTCTACGCTTAAAAAACTTGATGAACTAAAAGATTTACTGACAAAAGCAGAAAATGTTCCGGGCATTAATAAAGCCACCATTAATAACGAATGGGCTATTATGTATGAAGCTCAGGGCGATTTTGATAAAGCTATTCAGTATTATAGAAACGTAATTACACAAACTTACGACAACAAAACATTGGACATTGCGATGGAAAGTGTAAGACGCTGCGAGAAGAAAAAGAACTTTCTGAGTGGGAATACTGATTCTACAATGAATACCGTGAATTCAGGCAAACCACCTGCAGATTTACCACCGGGTATGTAATTAGTAACTGATACCAACTGAAATTCCGAACCAGAATTTATTTTTTGGCGGGAATTCCGTACCACAATCATCTTTCTTATAAGGAATACCTAACAATCCGGCGCGGAAGAAAAAACCGTCTTCTTGTTTTTGGTATCTGTAACCAACTCGTAACATACCATACCAAAGACTTTCCCAAATAAAATTTGTACTGTCTCGGCAGGAAGCCTGATATTTTCGTTGAAGAGTTATTCCGGGACCTAACTCTAAATGATGGGGATTACGAAATAAAATATAATTGTTTTCAAAAACGTAAGCTTGCTCAATGTGATAACCATTGGGAAAAATAGCGAATCCTAATCGTCCGGCTACTTTAAATTCCTCACGATACAAAAATATTTCATCGAAATTTATGGAGTATAAACTGCCGTTACCGCCTATTTCAAAATACGTAGCCGTACGAGCCGGATCTTTATCGTAATCGTGCGGCTTTTCTAAAACATACTCTGTTTCTTTAACCTGCGCTTGTGCCGCAGTTATAATAAAGAAAAAGAATATGATGAGTTTTTTCAAATGTTAGATAGATGAATCGGCGCCTCGACAAGCTCGGCGACCGATACCGCTCGGTCATTGAGCTCGTCGAAGTGTCCGAGTTTATTTTGCTAAAAGATCCTTTACTAACTGAGAAACAATTTTGTTATCCGCTTTGCCGGCAAAAGCTTTTGATGCTGCACCCATCACCTTACCCATGTCGGCCGCAGAAGAAGCGCCAACCTGTGCAATTATCTTTACTAACTCTGCCTTAATCTCATCTTCACCCATTTGTTTAGGCAAGTACTCTTCCATAACGGATGCCTGATATAATTCCACCTCAGCCAAATCAGCACGGTTTTGTTGTTTAAATATATCTGCCGACTCTTTACGCTTCTTAACCTCTTTCTGTATAGATTTCATTATAGCATCATCAGAAATTCCTTCAGGTGATGTTTTTAATATAATAACCACGTTTTTAATAGCTCTTAAAACTTCCAGTTTTTTGCTATCCTTAGCCAGCATGGCGGTTTTGATATCGCCGTTTATTTTATCTTCAAATGACATGATTGTAAATTTTAAGCTAAGTTAAAGGAATTTTGGGAATATTATGACTCACCCCCGGGCCTGTTTTTATATGGACTCACCCCCGGCCCCTCTCTGTAAACAGAGAGGGGGGAGTACAAAAACCTAAAATGCCTATTAATTTTAAGCTGCTCGCACCAAACGTTTGAGTCCGGCTTTTTTTGATGAAGGTAATTTAGATTTATTAATAGATTTTTGTATTTTATGTTTCAGCTTATCAATATCATATTTTACTTGGAGATTCATCCAGAGTTCCGCATCAATACCTAAAGCTTTCTCCAATAAAACAGCGAGTTTAATATTAATACCGCGATGACCGTGCACAACGAGACTAATTTCAGTTTTACTCACTTTCATTTTATCAGCTAATTGCTGTTGACTTAAACCACGTGACTCAAGCTCATCCTTTATAAATTCTCCCGGATGAAAAATATCACCGGGCATCAGGTTATTGGCTATTTTTTTATTCATAATGCTTTGATATTTCCTTTATCAGTACAATAGAAATTTCTTTATCATTTTTTTGTTCAAACAGTAAACGATACTGGTTGTTTAACCGAATGGAGCACTCCCCATTCCTTGTACCTTTTAAATATTCAAAGTTTAATCCTCTGAACTGTTTCAATTGTGTTACATTGTTAACAACAATCATTAACTGAATTTTCTTCTTGTATTGTTTTATTATTTCTCTCGAAAATACATGTTTGCCTTTAATTTCATCTATGGGAGTCCTATACAAATATGAAAGGTACTCTGTTTTAAACTCTACCTTCATATTTATACGTAAATATAATTATAAAAGTTTACATTTTTGTAAACTTCATTAAATTTAACTCTTTTCATACTCGTTTAATAGAACGGCAAAGTTAGAACGCCAATGATACCGGTATTGCTACAGATTATAGCTTTTAGGAAAATTGAACTTATTGTACATGGGTTTTGAGTTCGAGAAAGTGCAAGATTTTTCGTGGGACTCACCCCTGCCCCTCTCTGTAAACAGAGAGGGGGGAGTACAAAAACCTAAATTAATTATTACACCTCTGCCTGCCTCTTCCCTCCTCTCTACCTGTAGAGAGGGGTTGGGGGTGAGTCTAAACTTAACACTGTACAATAAGTTCAATCTGTACAAATGCTATAAACCATAGCAAGACCTTTTATTTATCCTATTTAGTTTTAACCTTTCTAAAATTTTACAAATAAATCTTCACTTTTTGTGAACTTTTTATTTTTTTAACCGTATACTTGTATGAGAATAAACCTTATAAAAAAGCAAACCATAAAAAATTACTCGCTTAGGTATCCGAACAGCAAAAACTCTTTGGAAGATTGGCTGAGCAAGGTAAAAGTAGCAAACTGGGAAAAACCCGGTGATATAAAGAGCACTTTTAATACGGCAGACTTTTTGGGTAAAAACTCTCACCGCGTTGTATTTGATATCGGAGGAAACAATTATCGCATGATATGTAAGTACGCGTTCGGTGAAAATGAAGTGCATATATTTGTTTTATGGATTGGCACACATGCGCAGTACGACGCGATTTGTGCGAGAAACGAACAATACACAGTAAGTATATATTAAAAACAGTTTATGGAAACACTGAAATATAAAATCATTACCTCTGAGAAGCAGTACTTCAACTATTGTAAAGTTTTGGAAGAATTAGTTTTTACTTCTCAAAAAAACAAACAAATTAAGGAAGAAATAGCCTTGCTTAACTTATTGATAAAAAAATGGGATGATGAACACTCCGATTTTACAGAGTTAAATCCTGTTGAGCTTTTAAAATCTTTAATGAAAGATCATAAAATGAAAGCTTATCAATTGGCCAATCTTTTAGAGGTAAGTGAAGGTTTGGTTTCGGATATGCTCAGTTATAAAAAAGGTTTATCAAAAGAAAGCATACGTATACTTGCTTTACATTTTAAACTAAAACAAGAAGCCTTTAACCGACCTTATAAATTAAAAGCCGCAACTGCTAAAAAAACAATCATACACCGTAAACGTAAGCCGGTAAGGGCATGAACACTGTATACCTATGTAAAAATCTACGGTGTAGCAGGGCCGAGCGTTAAGAAAAAGCCCGGTGGGCTTTTTTAGAGACGAGCCAGCTTGTATGAGAGCGCGGTATACCGATACTAAAAATCTACGGTATACCGCAGAACTCCATTCAGAAAAAGCGGAGGATTATGTATATTTGATAAAAGGAGAGAGTGAAAATAGCTTGTATAAAAGAGTTGAAAGCGAGTTCGAATCCCAGCGCGTCCACCTTCTTTAGCTGACGTAACGTAGAAATATCCAGGGAAAGGAATTTACATTGCCTTGCTAAAGCAATTAGCCACGCTTTCTAACCGGAATAGTTTTAAAGTCAAATTCGACATATTTCTTAAATTGTGTTTTCTCAAATTTTTCAAAGAATGTTTTGAATTCATCTAGTTTTTCAGAAGTAATATTTAGAGAATAAATAAAATCTTTAAATGATTGCCAAGAATCCCAAACTTGCCTCACCGTATCGCTTACTGCAAATTGACTATTATCATCATCACCACGCCAATTATGTTCAATAATTGCAACTAAAAAACCTTCTAAGTCTTTAGTTAAAACAAATTCCTTTACAATTTCCTTGGCTTTATCAAATACTGTTTTATAACCATCGCGGGTACCCGAATTGTCTCTTGGAACCCATTTGGTGTATTTGCAGCAATGGAAAAAATACCAAAAGGATCTATCCATTTTTTCCATTTTTCTAATATGTCGCGCGAAATAATAACACACTAAACGTTCACCGTAATCGAACGGAAGTACAAAGTCATCGGGCCAATGTGATAACCAGTCGTTAATAATAGCCGCTTCAATTTCATACGGTGGGTTTTTTAAGAATTGGTGAAGAACAAATTTTTTGAAATCTTTACCCCCGTCCGTATAATTATAGTATTTTTTTTGTGACGATTGACCTAGCTTACTTTGCAAATCATTAGAGTCATAACCAATTAAAGTCGAGTAAGATTTATCCTTTTTCGTTTCCTTACGAGCAAAATAGAGAATCAAGGAAATGATTTTTTCAAAATCTTCTTTATCATCAAATTCACTTATGTTTGCAAAGCGTTCTCTAATTAAATACTCCAGTCCTTGTTCAACCCATTCGTCAATTTTATTCTTAAATATTGAGTAACTAGATTTTCTTGCTTTACTAAAATCAACCTCAGACAAATCCTCTTTAAGAAGCTCAAAATTAAAATACCTTGAAAAATTGCTAGGATAAACTACGGACAAGAAATCTGTGCTCGAACTCCAAGCGTAATTATCATCAGGGAACAAGCCTTTTATCAATGATAATACATCTTGTATTTCGCATTTGTTAACACCGTCTTCGTCACATTCATTACTTAGAAAGGATTCTATTGCGTATTGAGTAGGTTTGTTTTGTTCATTTATTTTTCGAAGTACATAAGTTCTCTTCTGACTTTTATCCTTAGTGTCAAGCATTTCATCTTTTCTTCGGAATAAAGCTTCGTAAATGGTTGGATAATTGAGATGAAGAATTTCAAGGCGTAAAAACTCATCAAATTCAACTTCGCCTTGTAGTTTCCCATAATTAATCACCAACGAATTAGCCAAACGGGTCACATCTCTCATACTTGTTAGCCATTTATCTAAATAAGCTGGTTTCGTAATTGCTGTACCTACAATACTTTCTTCAACTGATTTATGGAACTCGTCTCGAATATGTGGTTTGATTAAATCCACTAACTTTCTTCTAAATATAATTTTGTCAAATTGAGGAAGTGTAACTTCTATTTGGAAAATTTTTTCAAGAAAGTGTTGAGGCTTATGAATTTCTAAACCTTTCAAAGAGTTCACAACATAATTACGGTCATAGGCAACAATAAAGAAAGTATTGTAAAAATTGGCCGTATTTCTAATAAGTTTTAGTACTTCGGTTATTTCTTTAAAATCTAAGCGATCAAGATCATCAATAATTACTATTACTTTTTTGTTAATCTGTTTTAAGGCTTCATTTATTTTTTTGTATAAACTTTCAATGGAATCAATACCGTTAAGAGCAGAAGTTGCAATATGGAGAGTATTCGTTATTGAATTCTCTTGAGATTTTACTAATCGACTTGAGTACTTAAGTAATTGTCTTGCTAGGGACGAGTGATAAGGGCGGATAGATTCTTGAAATGTTTCAAAAAAATCTTGAATTATTGCATCTGGTGTTTTGCAGTCCCATGGATTAAACTCTACGAATACTTTATCTTCAGTTTTTAAATTTTTTCTAAGTAAATTGATAAAAGAAGTTTTTCCAATACCCCAGTAACCATTAATTCCAATTGCAAATGATTTATCAAATGTACTGGCTTCAATTTTTGAGGCCAACGAGATGGCATATTTGTTATACCCTAATAGATCATTATTCTCTTGCTCAATTGGGCTATCATCAAATAGTGAATTTTTTGACTTATCAGTTTTTTTCTCACACTTGACCCAATGCGCGACCCAAATGAAGCAATTACAAATCGGAATCAATGCAATTACGTCAAGATATTTAGCTTTAGGAAGATAAACAAACGGAGTGAACTCCCATACATGATTGTAAAGGCGATAGTACGAGTAAAACAGCAGATATAATAGAAGTAGCGAGGTAATCGTTCCGGAAGGAATGTATTCCCACTTTTTTAATCTGTAATAACTTATAATCGCCAAGAAAATTGTTATAAACAAAAAATCCTTAAATGTAGTTGGATAAACGTAACCTATTGTTTTAAAAAATAAATTATTAATGACGTTTACAATAACATTATTTAATATGAAAAATAATAGAATTGTAAAACAGAAAAGAAAATTATTTCGTTTGAATAGCCACTTAGCGGGAGATTCGATATGTAGGGAATTGCACATTAAAAACTAGCCTAAGTTTATTCGCATTTCTTGCAATCTGCGTATTTTTTCTCACCGTCTATTTTGTATTTTATTGCGTCAGTGTTAGTGGGCAATTTTCTGCATTCCTTTGATAAATCTATGATTTGAATTCGAGCATGTACCCTTTTTTGAACATTACTAAGTGAGTCGTCTAATATTTTCCTTTCAGTCTCTCCAATTCCTTTTATTAAATAGTACTCTTTTCTTTTTCTTCGGAATACATAAACATCTACTTCTGCTTCTTTAAGTTTATCGAATGCTTTTGCAGCTAGGTCATCGTCATCATATGAATCTCCAATTTGATAAACCCAGATATGAGGTTCTTTAGAATCTCTTATACTGTCTTTTTTTTGCCAAGCATCTATAGCGTTTGTGGTTGTACTCAATGCTAGTTTGGCTAGTTTTTCTTCTTTACTTTCTGACTCAGAAGAATCACTGTCTTCGGTTGTATTATTCGTTGTGGTATTTATTGTGTTAACAGATACTTCATTTGTGGTTTCTGAAGAATCGCAGGCGAACCCAAAAAAGGTTAGTCCTAAAATGAAAAGTAACGAGGTTTTTTTCATAGAGGTAAATTTGTAAGTAAAATAAAGCAAAATAAACGAGAGAGGCAATACGTAAAAACACCTAATCTAACATCACCTTACAGTAGTAGCCCGTACGGGAATCGAACCCATATTCCAATATATAATTACTATAATATACAACATTTTCAGCTTTTTCCGAAAGCAAATTCATAGTCTACCGTAGATATATAACTTTCCTCCCATCTTTCCTACAAAAAAAGCCGCTTCTTACAGGAAGCGGCTTTTTATCTTAGGACTTGTTTAATTAATCCACATTATCATGCAGAAAAGAGTTATTCGGACGAATCTCGATTTTTTTGTCGTCACCTTCTGATAAAGTGAAACGAGATACTTGTGATTCAGATGACGGCGTTTTGTTCTCCAATTGGATGTTCTTACGCGCAAAGGCTGTCTCTTTTTCTAATTGCGCTAAACCATCCGGGCTTTTCATCTTTAAGGTAATTTCTTTCAGCTTGCGTATACGCTCTTGCGCTAAACGAATTTGCTCTTCACGAGAAACTGTTTCAGTATGACTTTCTTCAGAAGTTGTATCCGTTGTTTCGCTATTTACTGTATGGAAAGTAAATTCAGTAGTAGTTGTACTTTCAGAAACTGTTTCTTCTGTTTTGCTTTCAATAGTAGTTTCGGTTGTATTAACGGTATAGGTAATTTCCTCCTGCTTTGTTTCAATTACAGTTGGCACTACATTCACAACAACCGGCTCTTCTACTTTCTCTTCTGTTTTAGTATACACAAACGGTTCAGCTTTTTGAACTTCGTCAACAATACTGGTTTGCTTTACTTCTGCAACCGGCTTCACTTCCGGCTGATCTAAACTTACCACCTTACGGTCTTTATTTAAAATCGGCGGCTCATAACCAAATGATTTTGTATTAAATCCGGTTGCGATAATTGTTACCGATACGCTATCACCTAATGAAGGATCAGTACCATAACCTGTAATTAATTCTGCTGTACCACCAGCAGCTTCCTGAATGAAGTCAGTGATTTCTCCAAATTCATCCATATCGATATCATCAGAACCACTCATGATATTTAATAACACATGACGTGCGCCGCGGATATCATTATCATTTAATAATGGTGAATTTAATGATTCTTCTACGGCACGCAATGCACGCCGTTCTCCGCTCGCTATCGCAGAACCCATGATAGCCACACCACTGTCTTTCATTACTGTTTTCACATCGTTGAAGTCAACGTTGATATGCATGTGTAAGCTGATGATTTCAGCGATACTTTTTGCAGCACCGGTTAATACATCATCGGCATGAGCAAAAGCTTCACTCATTTTTAAGTTGCCGTATATTTCACGCAATTTATCATTACCAATAACTAATAAAGTATCTACATACTTTTTCATTTCTTCCAAACCTTGCTCGGCTTGAGCACGACGTTTCTTACCTTCAAAGGCGAAAGGAATAGTAACTATACCAACAGTTAAAATACCTAATTCTCTCGCCACTGAAGCAATCACAGGCGCCGCACCGGTACCCGTACCACCACCTAAACCGGCAGTGATGAACACCATTTGCGTGTTATCTTCTAAATATTTGCGAATCTCTTCTACTGATTCAATAGCCGCTTCACGACCTACTTCAGGAATTGAGCCTGCGCCTAATCCTTTTGTTAAGTGTGAACCTAACTGAATTTTATGAGGAACCGGACTTTTTTCCAAAGCCTGGTGATCCGTATTACAAATGATAAAATCTACTCCTTTAATACCTAAGCGGTACATATGGTTAACGGCGTTACTTCCGCCTCCACCTACACCAATTACTTTGATAATTGAGTGTTCGTCTTTTGGTAATTCAAATTGCATCATGTTGGTATATTTATTAGTTATTAGTTTTTAGTTATTAGTTTTTAATATTTAGTGTTTCATCTATTAAAAACTCAACACTTAACATTCATCATTATTCAATATCGTCGCTCATCCAATCTTTGGCTCTGGTAATTAAAGTATCAAAGAATGTTCCTGCTTTTTTCTTGGAATGATCGACCACTTTCTTTTCTTCCTTCTTTTTTTCTTCTTGTGTTACTTCAGCCACTTTCATGGTATTGTTTCCTCGCTTCGCTTCGCGCTCGTATTTCTCAATACCCTTCATTACTAAACCAACACCGGTTGCATATAATGGATTTTTTAATTCATCATCAGCAGCTGCTAAATGTTCGTTTGGTGTTCCAATGCGGCAATCCATTCCTGTCGTTAACATCACTAATTGAGGTAAGTGCTTTAACATAGAACCACCACCGGTTACTACAATTCCTGCTGATAATTTACGCTCGTAACCTGAGTTTTTAATTTCAAATAAAACGAACTCTAAAATTTCTTCCATACGCGCCTGAATAATCTGCGCTAAGAATTTCACTGAAATTTCTTTGTGCGGACGACCGCGTAAACCAGGAATAGAAATAATTTCATTTTCCTGATTTTCCTGCGCTAACGCAGAACCAAATCTGATTTTTAATTGCTCCGCTTGTGTTTTAATAATACTGCAACCTTCTTTAATATCATCTGTAATAATATTACCTCCGAAAGGAATTACAGCAGTATGACGAATAATGCCATCATAGAAAATAGCCACATCGGTTGTTCCACCACCAATGTCAACTAAAACAACACCGGCTTCTTTTTCTTCATCACTTAAAACCGCATCAGCACTTGCTAATGGCTCTAAGTGTAAATCCACTGTTTCTAATCCTGCTCTGTTAACGCATTTAAAAATATTTTTAACCGCAGAAACTTGTCCGGTAATGATATGGAAATTTCCTTCCAGACGAATACCTGCATGTCCGATTGGGTTTTTAATTCCGATTTCGCTGTCGATGATATACTCCTGAGGAATCACATGGATAATTTCTTCACCCGGACTCATTACTAAACGGTGCATGTTATCGATCAAAGTATCTACATCCTTTTGATTAACTTCATCATCTAAAGACTGACGTGTAATCATTCCACGGTGTTGAACACTCTTAATGTGTTGCCCGGCAATACCTACGATTACTTCGCCAATATCAACGTTTGCTTTATCTGCAGCAATGGCAACAGCAGCTTTAATAGAAGCTACAGTTTGCTCAATATTAACAACAACGCCACGAGTAACGCCTAATGATTCAGCCTTACCAATGCCTAGAATTTCTACTTTGCCGAATTCATTTTTACGGCCTACAATTGCAGCAATTTTAGTTGTACCAATATCCAATCCAACCACTAAATCAGATCCCTGGTTTTGATTGCTTGAGTTAACTGCGTTTTCCATAAATTTTACTTTTTGGTGCAAACCACCTGGTTTTTATATTTTAAATTTACTATAGCGTATTTATTCCAATTATCGGTTTTGTTTAAGCCTTCGTTGTAAAACAATTTCAGTTTTTCAAATTTTTCAGCAATATCTTTTGCTTCTCCAAAAATTATTTTGTGTCCGCCTACTGAAGGATACATTTCAAATTCACGCTCCTCATTTATACTCAATTGCTGAATCAAGGGATTAAGAATTGAGTCGTTAGTGATGTAAGTTGCCATTTCATAAATATCATCCAACATACTTACTTCGCTAAAAATTTCGTTTTTAGCGATTTCCTTCACTGAATACATGTTGCGGCGAATAAAAGGCTCGTAAATATGTCCGTTTACAACCAGTACTCTTGCTGTGAATTTGTCGCTCAATGGCATTAGTTTACTTTGTGAATCGATGTAGTAACTTTCTCCACTCATGGTAATCACTCTAACAAGTGGGGTGCGTTGAAGCACATCAATTTTTACATCACCATTCACCGAAACACTTAAGTCAGCGTTTTCGATGGCGGGATGTGCATTTAATGCTTTTTCGAGTGAATTGATATCGATGTTTTTTAATTCAGCATTCAGAATAACATCGTTGCGCTCTTCAAAATAACGCTTAATATCATCTTCATCCACAAAATCATTTTCACCGGTTTGGTTAACATTAATCTCCAATTGTTTTGCAACAATTTTGGTTTCCTTTTTGCTAACAAAAGCCAGCGAAGCCATTAAGCCCGATAATGCAATAATCCAAAGAACTGTAATTAATATTTTTTTATAGTTTACTTTCACTTTATACGTTGCTTTAGCAACTCTTCAATTGGTGTAACCAGTTTATCGATATCCCCTGCTCCCATCGTCATTAACACTTCTGTATTTTTATTTTTCAAAAATTCCAGAACATTTTCTTTTTGTACCAAATGCTTATTCGACGATTTCATTTTGTCTAACAACATTTGTGAGTTGACACCCTCAATCGGTAATTCGCGTGCCGGATAAATTTCAAGCAGTATGCACTCATCCAGCATGTCCAAACTTTTTGCAAAATCATCCGCAAAATCGCGGGTGCGTGTAAATAAGTGTGGTTGAAATATGCCGGTGATTTTTTTATCGGGATAAAGTTGTTTGGCTGCTCCAATGGATGCTTTCAACTCTTCCGGATGATGTGCATAATCGTCAATGTAAATTACATTTTCTGATTTCACTCTGTAATCGAACCTGCGTTTAACACCTTGAAAAGAACGTAATGCTTGTTTTATAGTTTCGCCTTTTATTCCTAACTGTTGTGCTATGGTAACTGCAGCTATGGAATTCTCTACATTGTGTAAACCGGGTAAGCCAATTACCACATCAGTAATTTTCTCAACCGGACTTACAATATCGTAATGAAAGGCGCCGTCTTTAACCTGCACCGATTCAGCACAATATTCCGTATTTAAATTTAGCGAGTAGATAAGCCTCTTATTGGTGAGCTTCAATTCGTTATCAACATTCTTTTTAACAATCAAACACCCATCGGATTTAACCTGTTTTGAGAAGAGAAAATAGCCTTCCAGTACGCTGTTTTTATCGCCGTAAATATCCAAATGATCCGCGTCTACACTGGTAATAACGGCAATGTGCGGACTAAGTGTCAGGAAAGAACGGTCGTATTCATCGGCCTCCACCACCACGTAAGCGTTGGCATCGCTCGGGTTTCCTAAAAGCAAATTGGTTCCGTAATTTTTTGAAATTCCACCCATAAATGAGTAGCAATTAATGCCCGCTGTTTTTAAGAGATGAGTAACCAAGGTAGTTGTAGTTGTTTTGCCATGCGTTCCGGCAATCGCAATGGTTTTGAATGATTGTGTTATTTCACCTAGAACCTGCGAACGCTTTTTAATGTTAAATCCGTTACTTTCCAAATAAACATACTCAGCATGATTTTTTGGAACGGCCGGCGTATACACAATTAAAACCTCCTCGGGTTTAAATCCGGAGAGAATGGATTTAAGCAGTTCAACATCTTCATTATAGTGGCACTTTATATTTTCCCCTTCTAATTCCTTGGTAAGTACAGTTTGAGTTTTATCATACCCCTGAACATTCTTACCATAATGATTAAAGAAACGGGCCAATGCGCTCATGCCTATTCCGCCTACACCTAAGAAATAATATAATTTATAATCGAGTATCTTCATTCGTATTACGTTCGTAATTCAGAGAATAGATTTTACAAGTTGTACTTTGCCAGCTTTAAAACTTCCTTGGCAATTACATTAGCCGAATTATGATAAGCTAATGGCGCCATGTTATTTTCTAATTCGCTCTTCAATGATTCATTATTAATTAAGGCTACCGCTTCTTTCACTAACTTTTCTTTACACTCTGTGTCCTTCACTAAAATTGCCGCTTTCTTATTCACTAATGCCATGGCATTTTGCGTTTGATGGTCCTCAGCTGCGGTTGGAAGCGGAACTAAAATAGAAGCCTTTTTCACGATACACAATTCTGAAACCGCACCTGCACCTGCACGTGAAACAACAGCATCGGCAATCGCGTAGGCTAAATCCATTCGCGAAATAAAATCTACCGCTTTAATATTTTTGGATTGGAATGGACTTGCTTGTTGTTTGGCCTTTTCGAAATATACTTTTCCTGTCTGCCAAATTAGCTGAATGTTATTATCAGCTAAAACCTGTAAGCCTTCGCCTATTCCTTCGTTGATTCCCTTCGCTCCCAAACTTCCACCAATCACCAATAAAGTTTTTTGAGCAGGATTTAATCCGAAAAACTTTTGTCCTTCTTCTCTTAAATGTGAAACATCTTTTATATCCTGACGAACCGGATTGCCCGTAAGCATAATTTTTTCTTTCGGAAAGAATTTCTCCATGCCATCATATGCCACACAAATCTTTGCCGCCTTTTTTGCCAACCATTTATTCGTTACACCCGCGTATGAATTTTGTTCTTGGATTAAAGCCGGTACATCCATTGAAGTAGCTGCACGTAATAACGGTCCGCTTGCATACCCGCCTGTTCCTACCACCACATCCGGTTTAAATTCTTTTACTATGGAACGTGCTTTTAAAATACTTTGAATTAACAGAAAAGGGAATTTCAGATTGGCTAATGTTAATTTACGTTGAATACCAGCAATGGGTAATCCGATAATTTTATAGCCGGCAGCTGGAACCTTTTCCATTTCCATTTTCCCCAGAGCGCCAACAAACAAAATCTCAGCTTCAGGAACTAATTTTTTTATTTCATTAGCGATAGATACTGCAGGGAAGATATGTCCGCCCGTTCCGCCACCACTCAATATAACTTTAAGCTTCTTCAAGGTTCTCTGTTGTTTTATCGTCACTACTTCTGCTAACACTTAAAATAATTCCTATGGCTATACAAGTAAACCAAATGGAAGTACCACCCATACTTACTAATGGTAATGGCTGACCAGTAACCGGAAACAAATTAACAGCCACCGCCATATTAATTAAAGCTTGAAAGACTAAACTGAATGCAAGACCCGAAGCTAAATAGCCGCCGAATGTTTTGTCTGTATCTCGCATAATGCGAATACCTCGAAATAAAAATATCATATAGAGAAAGAGCATTACAAAACCAATTAACAAACCATACTCTTCTATAATAATTGCATAAATAAAATCCGAAGAGGCTTGCGGCAAAAATGCGCGTTGCGTACTGTTACCCGGACCTTTTCCAATAACTCCACCGGTTGCAATGGCAATTTTAGCCTGCTCTGATTGATAATTACTTTTTGAATCGCCTTTAGAAAAATTTTCAATACGCGCTTTCCAAGTAGCTCCGCGTGGAATTGCGTTTGGAAATTGATAAATCACAACGCCCAATAATAAAGCAAAGGCGATACAAAATCCGAGGATGTAAAGTAAAAAACGAATTTTTACACGACCTACAAACATTAAAAACAAACAGTTTACGAAAAGCAATGCTGCCGTAGAAAAGTTGGCGGGTAATATTAAGGCGCAAACTAGTCCGATTGGTATTAATAAATACTTGAACAACGATTTGAAATCGCCTAGCTCTTCTTGCTTTGTTGTTAATACGCGTGCAACATACATTAGCAACATTAATTTAGCAATATCGGAAGTTTGGAAGGTAAGTCCGATTCCCGGAATTTCTAACCAGCGGCTTGCCTCGCCTGCGCTTACACCGCGCAATAATGTATATAATAATAATGGGATGGAAAGTATAAAACCGATTTGCGCGACTTTTGAGAATACCGTGTATTTAATTTTATGAAACACATACGTTAAACCAAATCCCAAGGTGATAATCACCATGTGTTTAAATAAATAATACTCGGTATTACCTTGCTTGAATTTATGTGCCAAAGTAACAATGGCGCTATAAACAACCAAGATGGAAATGAGTGATAGCAAGAGCATGATAGCCCATATCACCTTATCTCCTTTTAAATAATTAAAAAGTTTCACGCATTACCTCCTGTCTCCCTTTTTGAGGAAGACGATTTAATTGATCGGTTAATTTTTTACAAACTTCTTACAGCAGCTTTAAATTGCATACCGCGGTCTTCGTAGTTTTGAAATAAGTCAAAACTTGCGCATGCCGGCGATAACAATACTGCTTCACCTTTCTTAGCTAACTTGTAAGATGCAGCTACTGCTTCTGCTGCCGATTTAGTTTCAACGATAGTATCCACTACGCCTTCAAATGCTTTCAGGATTTTTTTGTTGTCAACTCCTAAGCAAACGATGGCTTTTACTTTGTGCTTTACAAGGTCTAACAATTCGTTGTAATCATTTCCTTTGTCTTGTCCGCCGCAAATCCAAACAGTTGGTTTTTGCATACTTTCAAGTGCATACCATGCCGAGTTAACGTTAGTAGCTTTTGAATCGTTGATGAACTCAACACCATTGATAGAAGCTACGAATTCCAAACGATGTTCAACATTTTGGAAATCCTGTAAGCTTTCGCGGATGGTTTCTTTGCGTACATCTACGATACGAGCTGCTAATGAAGCGGCCATTGAATTGTAAACATTGTGTTTACCTTGCAGAGCTAATTGTTCGATTGTCATAATTAAGGGATTTTGGTTTTGGTTTTTATAATTAAGGGTTATTTGGTTCTCATTTAAGTAAGCGCCATCGCCTTCAATTTTATGCTTGATGCTGAATGGCACTTTTTCTGCTTTGATTTGGTGATGCTTCATAAACTCACTCATCACTGCATCATCATCACAATAAACAAAAGCATCAGTTTCTGTTTGGTTTTGTGTAATCCGGAATTTTGATTTTACATAATTCTCGAATTTGTAATCATAACGGTCGAGATGGTCAGGCGTGATATTCAACAACACCGCCACATCGGCCTTAAACTTGTACATATCGTCTAATTGGAAACTACTTAACTCCAATACGTAGTAGTCGAAGTTTTCAGTAGCCACCTGATAGGCGAAACTTTTTCCCACATTACCACCTAAACCAACATTATATCCTGCTTTTTTAAGGATGTGGTAAGTAAGCATGGTGGTGGTGGTTTTTCCATTACTACCTGTGATGCAAATTTTCTTGGCATTGGTATAACGGCCCGCAAATTCTATTTCAGAAACAACCGGAATATTTTTCTCACGTAACTTTTTTACTAAATCGGCCTTTTCAGGAATACCGGGACTTTTAATTACTTCCGTTGCATTTAAAACTAAATCTTCTGTATGCATTCCTTCTTCAAAAGCAATTCCGTTTTCCTGCAATGGCTTTTTGTATTTATCCTTAATAAGACCTTTATCGGATACAAATACGTCATAGCCCTTCTGTTTAGCCAGAATGGCGCTCCCTACTCCGCTTTCGCCGCTACCTAATATGACAATTCTTTGTTTCAATTTATCTTAACTTAAGTGTTACAATAGTTAATACCGCCAATGCTAATCCAATAATGAAAAAGCGCATTACAATCTTCGACTCGTGAAAACCAACTTTTTGATAATGGTGATGCAATGGAGCCATTTTAAACAAGCGATGTGTTTGTGCGTATTCCAATCCGCGTTTTTTCTTTTGATACTTGAAGTAAAATACTTGCATGATGACCGAAAGATTTTCCACCAAGAACACACCGCATAAAATCGGAATCAAAAGTTCTTTGCGAATGGCGATAGCAAATACAGCAATGATTCCACCTATTGCTAAAGAGCCTGTGTCGCCCATGAATACTTGTGCCGGATAAGCATTGTACCATAAGAAACCAACGCATGCACCAACGAAAGCAGCGATGAATACCACCAACTCCGCTGTGTTTGGCAAATACATGATGTTCAAATAATCTGCAAACACCATATTACCGGAAACGTATGCTAAAATTCCAAGAGTAACTCCAATGATGGCACTCGTTCCTGCAGCCAAACCATCTATACCGTCGGTTATATTTGCACCATTAGATACAGCGGTAACAATTAATATTACCATTGGAATAAAAATGATCCAGCCGTATTTAGCGCAATCATCGCATAGCCATGAAATAAATTTGCCATAATCCAACTCGTTATTTTTTAGAAACGGAATGGTTGTTTTTAAGGTTTTAATTGGCGTACTAGCATACTTTGGTGCATGTAATTTCATTTCTGTTTGTCCGGAAATTTTTCCAATATCAGCACCGGTACTTTCAATGCGTTCCTTTATCACTACATCCGGATGGAAATACAATACGCTTCCTACTATCAATCCAATTCCGATTTGTCCGATTACTTTAAACTTGCCTTGTAAACCTTCTTTGTTCTTCTTAAATACTTTGATATAATCGTCTAAGAAACCGATGCCACCTAACCACACTGTTGAGATAAGCATTAAGATGATGTAAACATTAAGAACTTTAGTAAATAATAAAGTAGGAATGATAATGGCCAGAATGATAATTAAACCACCCATCGTTGGCGTGCCGGTTTTTTGTACTTGTCCTTCTAATCCTAACTCACGTATTGTTTCTCCGATTTGTTTGCGGCGGATAAATTCGATGATGCGCTTACCAAACACTAATGAAATCAATAGCGAAGTGATTAAAGCCAATGCTGCGCGGAAAGAGATGTATTGAAACACACCCGCTCCCGGAAAATCAAGTTTATCTAAATATTGAAATAAGTAATACAGCATATTAAATTCCCATTGCTTTAATCGTTTCTTTTAAAATTTCTAAATCATCAAATGGATGTTTCACGCCTTTTATCTCCTGATATTTCTCGTGACCTTTTCCGGCAATTAAAATGATATCGCCTTTTTGTGCTAAGGTGCAAGCTGTTTTAATCGCTTCTCTTCTATCGCTGATGCGTAATGTTTTTTTGAAATCACTTGCATCAACACCAGCTTGCATTTGATTTAAAATCTCCTCCGGATCTTCGCTGCGCGGATTATCAGAAGTTAAAATTACCTTGTTGCTATACTGACAAGCGATATTTGCCATCACCGGACGTTTTGCCGCATCACGGTCACCACCACAACCCACCAACGTAATTACATTTTCATTTCCTGAACGAATGTCTTTGATTGTTTCTAATACATTTTTCAATGCATCCGGTGTATGCGCATAATCTACAATACCAATAATTCCGGTTTCCGATTTCACATATTGGAAACGTCCTTCTACCGAATTTAAATTGCTTAATGTGGTAAGAATATTAATGACATCCTGCTTTAATAAATGTGCTGCTGCGAAAACAGCTAAAACATTATACGCATTAAATGTTCCGATCAACTTCACCCAAACTTCATGATTATTAATATTCAATAACAATCCGTTCAGATGATTTTCGATAATCTTACATTTATAATCGGCTACATTTTTAATGCTGTAGGAGTATTTATGCGCTTTAGTGTTTTGCAACATCACCATCCCGTTTTTATCATCTTTGTTAGTGATTGCAAAAGCTTCTTCAGGAAGATTATCAAAAAATCTTTTCTTAGCCTTAATGTACTCGTCAAATGTTTTGTGGTAATCTAAATGGTCGTGCGTGATGTTTGTGAATATGGCACCGGTAAACTGAACACCTGCAATTCTGTTCTGTACAACCGCATGAGAACTCACTTCCATAAAAGCGTAATCACATCCTTGTTCCACCATTACCGATAACAATTCATTTAAGGATAATGCATCCGGTGTTGTATGGGTTGAAGGAATAACAGTGTTATTGATTTTGTTTTGAACAGTAGAAAGCAATCCTACATTGTATCCAAGTGTTCTGAATAAATTAAATAATAAAGTAACCGTGGTTGTCTTACCGTTAGTTCCGGTAACGCCAACCAGTTTTAATTTCGTAGAAGGATTGTCGAAATAGTTACAGGCAATAAATCCTAGAGCGTGTGTTGAATCCGTTACTTTAATGTATGTTACATTTTCCTTTCTTGTTTCCGGAAGATCCTCACATACAATAGCAACAGCACCCGCTTCAATGGCTTTATCAATGTATGCATGTCCGTCGGTTGCAGTTCCGCGAGTTGCCACAAACAATGTATCCTTCTTTACTTTGCGTGAATCAAACGTAACAGAAGAAATAGCCATGTGTGTTGAACCAATCACTTCCTCCAAACGGGTTTTATATAATATGTCGCTTAATAATTTCACTTAGCTGAGTATTAAACTGATTTTATCACCTTTATTAAATTTCTTTCCGGCTTCCAGAGATTGTTTTTTTACGGTACCAACACCGAACAACTTTACATTTAATCCGTTATTCTCCAATAAAAACAAAGCGTCCTTCGCTGATAATCCTTGCAGATTTGGCATCAATCCTTTTTTCAAGGTGCTTTCGATGTTTGTTTCTACCAAAACAACTTTAGTTGAATCGCCGGTGCTTTTTGCAACGTACTTATTTCCATCAATGCCATTCTTTTTTGGTAAAGCAAATGCGTCGCATACTTTCTCTAATTCTTCTCCTTTAGATTTGATAACCTCAGGCGCTTTGGTTAGTAGGTTTTGTTTTGTATTAATTGGCTGAATGAAATCAAGGCTTCCTGAATATACTTTTTCAGCAATTTCTTTAAACACCGGTCCTGCTACTAAGCCTCCATAATAAACGCCATTACTTGGCGTATTAATTAGAACAATGCAAGTATAAAGTGGATTATCAGCCGGGAAATACCCAACGAATGAGGCCTGATATGTTTTTTCGTAAATACCGTTCTTGGAAATTTTTGCAGTACCTGTTTTTCCGGCAACCGGGAACGCGCTCACATTTAATCCTTTTCCTGAACCATTCTTAACCACACCTTCCATTAATTTTTTTGCCTTCGCTACAGTCTCCTTTTTTACAATTTGTTCGGCAATCACTTCGGCTTCAAATTTCTTTACTGTTTTTCCGTTGCGTTGAATCTCTTTTACGAAGCGTGGCTTAATCATTTTACCATCATTAGCAATGGCGTTATAAAGGGTTAAAGTTTGAATTGGTGTTACTAAACTTTCGTAACCGTGACTAATCCAGGGCAATGAAGTTCCGTACCAATCTTTATTCTTTGTTTGCTTGATACGTGGCGTTGCTTCACCCGGAATGGTGATTCCTAATTTTCTATCCAGATGAAATGAATTTAATTTATCAATGAATTTTTGTGGTTCTTTCGAAAAATATTTTGTTACCAATTTAGCGACGCCTACATTCGATGAAGTTTCAAAAATACGCTGTACAGTTAAGGTTGGCGTTTCCGGCGCATGAGAATCTTTCATCTCCAAATTAGAGAACATAGCTTTACCATCACCTACAAACACTTTTTCCTCCAATGAAATATTGTACTCATCAATTACCGCCAACATAGAAGCCAACTTAAATGTTGAACCCGGCTCCGTGGCATAACCAATTGCATAATTTAAATTTTCAGAGTAAGAAGTCGAATCCTTTTGATTGCGTGTTAAGTTGGCAATGGCTTTAATTTCTCCGGTCTTCACTTCCATCAACACCACACATCCATATGACGCATTATTTTTAACTAAGGTTTTTAATAATGCATGGGATGCCACATCTTGTATGTTTACATCGATGGTTGTATACAAATCACTTCCGTCTTTTGGCTCAACTTCAAACTCATCATTAATAGGACGCCATACATCACCTGCAATTTTTTGCATTAAACGTTTTCCGGGTGTACCTAATAAAATAGTATCAAATGCGCCTTCGAGTCCAACCGGTTTAACTCCCTGACGGGATAATCCGATGGTACGTGCTGCTAACATTTTAAAAGGGCGTTCACGCTTATTCGTTTGCAACGTAACTAAACCGCCGCGGCGACCACGACGAAGAATCGGGAATTTTTTGAGCGCTTGTAAATCTTTGTATGGAACATTTCGTTTTAATACCACGTAATTATCACCTGAAGAACGGGCACTTTTTAAGATGCGCAAGTACTCGCGTTTGCTTTTATCTTTGAATAAATCGCTTAAGCATTGTGCCAAAGAATCCTTTTTACTGTTAAACAATTTATCATCGATGCCCGGTGCATTGATATCTACTGCCACTTCGTAATAAGGTAAAGAAGTCGCTAACAGATTTCCATTAGCATCAAAAATATTTCCGCGTACCGCTTCAATCTCAACTAATTTTGTAGTTAAGGATTCGGCACGCGCTTTCCAATGTTCACCTTCCTTAAATTGGATAACACAAATTCTGTAAAGAATAGTTACAGCAAACACACACATGAGTATGTATACAATGTAAGCGCGACTTAATATGTCTTTTTTATTCTCCACTTATTTAATTGCAACTGTTGAATCCACTTTAATCTTCATTGGCGGTACAATGGGTTCTTTTATTCCCAATGGTTCCGCGGCTTTTGCCACTTCACTTTGCTTACTCACAAACATTAAATCTGATTTTGTAGAAATGTATTCCGACCTCAACTCCTTTAATTCATTGGTGATTTTATTTACCTCACGCAATTTGTCATCGGCATAATAACCGTTAGCGATGTACAGAATTGCGATTAAAGCGAGGAACAAGATGAAAGGCACATGCTTAAGTGTGCTTTCATTAGTTAAAAATGTACCGCTGAATACAGCCGAAAGACCTTTGGCTAATACTCCTTTTTTGCGTCCGCCGCGGCGGATAGGGGGAGGGGTGTCCGTTGTTGATTTTTTTGAATCAACGTTTTCAACTTCTTTCTCTATAATTTCCTTTACAGGAACTTCTCTGAATTTGTTGGACACTTAGGTTTTTAGTTATATAATTAGTACTCTATATTTTTTCAGCCACCCGAAGTTTTGCGCTACGGGCTCTGCTGTTATTTTTAATTTCATCTTCGCTCGGAATAATTGGTTTGGAACCTAAAAGCTTAAATACTTTTTTACTTGTTCCGAAAACAATATCCTTTTCTTCAATGCCTTCAATATTTCCTGTCTTCATAATGTTCTTCACCAAACGATCTTCCAAACTGTGATAAGACATAATCACTAATCTCCCACCCGGTTTCAGCACTTCCACACATTGTGATAAACATTCTTTGAGTGCTTCCATCTCCTGGTTCACTTCCATTCTTATTGCCTGAAACACTTTCGCGAGGTAACGGCTCTCTTCAAATTTTGGCGTACAGGATTTAATCGCTTTTTTTAAATCATCGGTGGTTTCAATGGTTTCTTCATTTCGTTTTTCGATAATGAGTTTTACCAAGCGAAACGCGTTATCGATTTCACCATAATTTTTAAAAATGAAGAGCAGTTGCTTTTCATCATAATTATTAATGACTTCACGAGCCGACAAATCACTTTGTTGATTCATTCGCATATCCAATTTGGAATCAAAACGAATGGAAAAACCTCTTTCGGCAACATCGAACTGATGAGAAGAAACGCCTAAATCTCCCAAAATACCATCCACGCTGTTAAAACCATTTATACGTAAATAGTTTT